>NZ_CP023676.1:1871250-2495001 GCF_003030305.1 Cutibacterium acnes
CAAGAGACCTCATGTGAGGGAAGACACCGTCCTCAAATCCAGTGATGAAAACTGTGTCGAACTCCAAACCTTTGGCGGTGTGCAGGGTCATGAGGGTGACGACTCCATCGGAGTCGGCTGGTACCTGGTCGGAATCGGCGACCAAGGCGATCTGCTCCAGGAAGGCCGGCAAAGAGTCGTCGCCGGACAATTCGAGGTCTTCGACATTGCCCTGCTCAGCCTCGTCAATATCGACAGCATGAACTCTGGCAACGAATTCCTGAGCCACCGAAACAAGCTCGACGAGGTTTTCCAGCCTCGTCTCATCCTGCGGGTCTTTGGAGTTCTCCAGCTCGGTGATGTAACCGGATTCTTTCAGGATCGAGTTGGCGATCTCGTCGGCCCGTTTCCCCTGCCCCACCATGGCGATATGGTCATCCATGAGGCTAACGAAAGCTCGAATTTGATTGACCGATCTGGTTGCTAGACCGTCGATTTCATCGATCCGTTTCAGAGCTTCCCAGAAGCTAATTCTGCGAGCAGTAGCAAACATCTCGACGGCTGCTTCAGCTCGCGCCCCGATGCCACGGCGCGGAGTATTGAGGATGCGACGCAGGGAAACGTCATCGGAGGGGTTAGCGATCGCGCGCAGGTAACTGACGGCGTCCCGGACTTCTTTGCGCTCGTAGAACCTCACACCGCCGACGACACGGTAGGGCAAGCCAGTGCGAATAAAGACATCCTCGAAGGCCCTCGATTGGGCGTTGGTACGGTAAAAAACGGCTACTTGTCCATAGCTGGTACGTCCCTCATCGACGAGTTCGTCAATACGTCGGGCCACCCAGGCGGCCTCGTCATGTTCAGTATCAGCAACATACCCGACGATTTTGTCGCCATCGCCCTGATCAGTCCACAAGTTTTTGGCGGGACGATTTAGATTGACCTTAATGAGATTGTTTGCAGCGGTAAGAATCGTCTGAGTCGAGCGATAATTCTGCTCCAGGAGAATCGTCCTAGCCCCCGGAAAATCCTTTTCAAAGTCAATGATGTTACGGATCGTCGCGCCACGAAATGCGTAAATCGACTGATCTGAATCGCCAACCACCATGAGCTCCGGCGGATCGACACTGCGAGCACCGTCATCTAGCTCGACTGGGTCATCCCCACACAGCTCACGAATGAACTGATATTGGGCGGTGTTAGTGTCCTGATACTCATCAACGAGTACATGCCGAAACCGACGTCGATACTGTTCGCGAACCTCAGGGAACTGCCTCAACACGGTGACGGTACACATAATAAGATCATCGAAATCCAGCGCATTGGCAGCTCGTAGTCTGCGTTGGTACTCGACATAGACGTCACCATTAATTCGATCATTTCCGCTTTTGGCAGCCGCGACTGCTTGATCCGGGGCAATGAGCTCGTTTTTTTGATGTGAGATCCAGTTCATGATAGCGCGAGGCTGGAACTTCTTAGGATCCAGATTCTGGTCACGGGTAACGAGAGTGATAAGCCTTTTAGCGTCCGTATCGTCATAGATTGAGAAATTACGGGAAATGCCCAGACGGTCAATGTCGGTGCGTAGTATTCTCACCGCAGCAGAATGGAAGGTTGACACCCACATCGGTTTAGCGCGATTTCCCACCAGGTCAACGACGCGCGCCTTCATCTCGGCCGCCGCTTTATTGGTGAAGGTGATCGCCAAAATCGACCCAGGATGAACGCCTCGGTCCCCCACCAGGTGAGCGATGCGTCGCGTGAGAACTCTCGTCTTTCCCGAGCCTGCCCCCGCGACAACGAGGACCGGCGAACCGGCGTGCAACACCGCCTCACGTTGGGGCTCGTTGAGATCAACCAGTAAGTCAGCAGGAGAGGCTGCTCCGGCCGTCACGGGGGCATAGGTCGGCAAAACCCCTGGCTCAACAGAGCTGCGTCTCTCATGAGCCGATTCGAAAAACGAAAACAGATCCGGTGTCGTCATGGCGACTCACAGCCTACCGGCCCATAGCCGTCCTCAGCCGACCGCAGATGACATAACCCATCGCATGTTCACACGGCAAACCAGCGGCCCCGTATTGACAGTGATCCTCAAAGGTCCTAGATTCAAGGGTAATTCGGCCCGATGAGGGCCGTCATCGAATCCAGGAGCACTACCATGACCGCGGCCATCAGCCACACCGTCGACGCCGACCTTCGCGCGGCCTCGATGATGATGTGCCGCCTGTGCTGCTTGCGAATGCTCGGCACCTGCTGACGGCGGATTCATCTCCGCTGGCAGGACTTCCGCCTCCTTTCCCACTGGTTTGAGCCAGTAGTCGATCTATGCCCATGTCTGCGTCGCTACGCATACCGACATGTCACCCTGCACGATCCCACGATCGATGACCGTTCGCCACACCTCTCTGCGACATTTCCAGGAGACCTACTATGAGCACGCCTATATCCTCAGCTTCCACCCCTGAGGCACTTCCCGAAAAACCCGGAGGACGCCACACCGGCCTCATCATCGCAGCAATCATCATCGTGCTTGCGATCATTGCCAGCATTATCTTCGCGGTAACCAAGAACACGGGACAGGACTCCGCAGCTGATGGCAAGACGACCGTCAAGATCGGCACGACTGAGGCAGCCAACGATTACTGGAACGTCATCAAGAAAAAGGCCGCTGCTGAGAGCATCAACATCGAAGTCGTCAGCTTTAACGACTACACCCAGCCTAACGTGGCGCTGTCCCAGGGACAGATCGACCTCAACGCCTTCCAGCACCTGCTCTTTCTGGCTGATTACGACGTCAAAAATAACGACAACATCACCGCGCTAGCTGCGACCTACATCGTCCCGCTAAATATCTACTCGAAAAAGTACCAGCGGCTCTCCCAGCTGCCCGCCGGGGCAACTATCGCCATCCCGAATGACGCCACCAATCAGGGACGCGCCCTGTTAGTGTTGCAGGAAGCTGGCTTGTTGAAGCTACGGGGTAACGGTTCAGCGTTATCCACCCCCGCTGATGTCATCACCAACCAGTCCAAGGTGAAGGTTAAGGCGATCGATGCAGCCCAAACTGCTGCCTCCCTCGAAGGCGTCGATGGTGCCGTCGTCAATAACAACTTTGCCACAGATGCCGGACTGGACCGCAACAAGGTTCTCTACCAAGATGATGCCGCCGGCAAGTCGGCCGATCCATACCTCAACATCATCGCAGTCAAGGACGCTGACAAGGACAACCCGACCTATAAAAAGGTCGCCAAGCTGTGGTCCGATCCCGACGTCAAAAATGCTATCGTCAAACAATCTGGCGGCACCGCCAAGATCGTCTCCAACCACTCCAAGGCCGATTTAGACAAGATACTTAGTGGCCTAACTACCGACATCAAGAAGTCGAATTCCTGATCCACATCCGATTTCTAGCGAGGCCTTCCACATGGCAACAGATATCACGCCTTCCTCGGCGCCGCAGTGTCCCGACCACATCGTCTTTGAACACGTCACTAAAGAATTTCGTACCCGCTCCGGCACAGTACGAGCCCTTGACGATGTGAGCCTGGCTATTAAGAGGGGTTCCATTTCAGCCGTTATCGGGCACTCCGGAGCTGGCAAATCCACCCTGGTTCGCCTCATCAACGGATTAGAGACTCCCACGCGTGGCCGCGTCTTGGTAGACGGCACCGACGTCTCGCAGCTCTCGGACAAAGCGATGCGCCCGCTACGCGCAGACATCGGGATGATCTTCCAACAGTTCAACCTATTCGGCTCAAGGACCATCTACGACAACGTTGCCTATCCACTCAAGCTGGCTCATTGGAAGAAAGCAGACGAGAAGAAGCGCGTCACCGAATTGCTGAGCTTCGTCGGGTTGACGAGCAAAGCCTGGGACCATCCAGACCAGCTCTCGGGCGGACAGAAACAGCGGGTTGGTATTGCCCGAGCGCTAGCAACTAAACCATCGATTTTGTTGGCTGACGAGTCCACCTCGGCGCTGGATCCAGAAACGACAGCTGATGTCCTATCCCTGCTCAAGCGGGTCAATGCGGAACTAGGGGTGACGGTCGTCGTCATCACCCACGAGATGGAGGTCGTCCGCTCGATTGCCCAGCAGGTCTCGGTACTAGCAGCTGGCCATCTCGTCGAGTCTGGAAGCGCCCGGCAGGTCTTCACTCATCCACAGTCAGAGACCACCCAGCGTTTCCTGGCGACGATTATCGGCCAGCACCCGAGTGGGGAGGAACAGGCACGGTTGCAGTCGGAAAACCCAGATGCACGACTCGTCGACGTCAGTTCGGTGGCCAGTCACTCGTTCGGTGACGCGTTAGCCCGTATAAGCCGTACCGGGGCGTCCTTCCAGATCGTCCACGGCGGCGTCATTGAAGTACACGACGGCTCGCTGGGCAATTACACGGTGGCCTTGTCTGGTCCAGCTCAGGCCGTCGAGCAGGCGGCTCGGATCCTCGACGAGGTATCCAATTCGGCGGCACCAACCGCATCCGCAACCGTCCCGACGCCCACTGAGGAGGCCCACTGATGAACGACTATTTGCGCCCCATCTATCTTCAGTCGATTTGGGAAACCCTCTTCATGGCCCTTATCACCCTCGTCATTGGGGGAATCTGCGGCCTGGTACTGGGAATCTTGCTGTATGCCACCCGGCGTGGTGGCCTGCTGGCCAACAAGATCGTTCACACCATCCTCAACGTCATCGTCAACATCATCAGGCCGATCCCGTTCATTATCTTTATGACGGCGATCGCTCCCCTCACCCTCAAGGTCATCGGCACCACCATCGGGGTGCGGGCGGCCACCTTCCCTCTGTGCATCGCAGCGACCTTCGCCATCTCCCGGATTGTTGAGCAGAATCTTGTCACCGTCGATCCTGGGGTTATTGAGGCGGCCCGCGCGATGGGGGCCGGGCCGTGGCGGATCCTCTTTGACGTCGTTGCCCGGGAGGCGCTAGGGCCGCTGATTCTCGGTTACACCTACATCCTCATTGCGATCGTCGATATGACGGCCATCGCCGGCGCTTTGGGTGGCGGTGGTCTAGGTCAATTCGCTATTACTTACGGTTACCAGCGTTACAACTGGGCAGTCACAGCCGTCGCAGTGGTGACGATCATCATCGTCGTACAGTTGGCGCAGTTCCTGGGCAACTGGTTAGCTCGCCGCGCGCTACGGCGGTAAGCACTGTGGCGACCACCTATATCACCACATACCAATTCCGGACCCTGCCGCCGGCCGCCTCGTCGCCAGTGCACGAGGGCCCGATACTCTGTGCACATGACCTGGGCCCCTCGCCAGAGATTCACTGTTCGCCGCGCACTGCACTGGGTGGCAGGCGGGATAGTTGCCGCCCAGATGGCCACGATGGTCGGACTAGTCACCTTCAACGGCATTAAGCGACGAGGCCGTCGCCCATACCGTTTCCCCACTGCGCCGACGGAGCCCCTCAAGGTGTCTGGTCATCAGGTCGAGATCTTCGCTTTCGGACGTGATCTTTACGCGGCGATGATCGCCGACATCGAGTCAGCTCAACACACCGTCTACCTTGAGACCTTCATCTGGAAAAACGACGAAGTCGGGCGTCATTTTCGGCAGGCACTCGTAGAAGCCGCCGCACGCGGAGTCAAGGTCTATGCGATGTGGGACACCTTCGCCAACCTCGTTGTGGACCCACGATTCTTTCGGCAGCTCGAGGGGGTGCAGGTGCGAGCCCAACCTCTCGTAACTCCCTCATGGATACCGACGCTACGCAATCTGGGGCGAGACCACCGCAAGCTCCTCATCGTCGATTCCAAAGTCGCCTACATCGGTGGGTACAACATCGGCTCCCTCTACGCCGACCGCTGGCGTGACACCCATGCTCGTATTACCGGGCCTGCCGTCGGGGAGCTCGAAAGCGTCTTTGTTGACATGTGGAATCAACGCCCCAAGGGAGCCCTCATCCCCCGGCGCAACCAGCCCGTACTACCCACTCCCGGCGTCCGCTATTGGGATACCGCTTTCGCTGTACACCGCAATTCCCCCCGGATGGCGGTCTATCCCATCCGGAACATGTACCTGGAGGCCATCGATCGCGCGAGTGAGCGGATCTGGATGACCCAGGGCTACCTCATCCCCGATGACGACGTTGTCGCAGCCCTCCACCAAGCTGCATCTCGCGGGGTTGACGTTAGGATCGTCATTCCGGCTGAATCGAACCATGTCATCGCCGACTGGCTGAGCCGGGGCTATTACGACCGTCTCCTCCACTAGGGTGTGCGGCTGTTCCTTTACCAGGGAGCTATGGTCCACGCGAAGACCTGCACTATTGACGGCATTTGGTCGACGATTGGTACAGCGAACCTTGACCGGCTATCCCTCCAAGGTAACTATGAGGTAAACGTCGCTATCACTGACTCCACCGTCGCCCAACGAATGGCTGAGATTTTCGAGATCGACATGGCCAACTGTGTGGAACTGACCTTAGACGAATGGCAGTCGCGCTCTCACATAGCGAAACTCACTGAAGCTCTACTGTCACCTTGGCGACCATTTTTCTAGAATTCCGTCTGCAGCGTAATAAAAATACGTAATCCCTTGTCAAGGTATAGTTGACATTAGTCACATATGACTATATTTACAGTATTTTTCATCCGTTTCGACGGTAGTTACTGGACGGCTGACCCTCTGCAATGGAGGATAGGCCCATGGGATTCATCGGATGGATTGTTCTCGGCCTCATCGCAGGCGCCATCGCTAAGGCCATCATGCCGGGCAAGCAGGGCGGCGGGTTCCTCGTTACTCTGCTTCTCGGTGTCATCGGCGCGGTCCTCGGCGGCTGGCTCGGTTCCGCTATCTTCCACAAACCGCTCGGTAAATTCTGGAGCCCCTGGACCTGGCTCATTTCAATCGTTGGTGCTCTTATCGTCCTGTGGATTTGGGGCATCATCACCAAGAAGAAGGCACAGTAATCACCTGGCCTACCTCTACTCCGGCGAGGCCTCGTCATTGACGGGGCCTCGTTGCGTATCGCGCATTACCCGCCGTCGTCAAGACGGCACGGGAGGCCACGCGGAGTGTAAGCCTCGCATTGCGCTGTTCGCCAGAGTTGGGGAACAGCTTTGACGTGGCATCATGGGTGAAAATCGACCATCTGGAAGATCGACATGATCACGATCACGCACACCCCTCAGGAGGAATGACATGACCAAGCTCATACGCCCCAGCGAGGGGCGCATCATCGGCGGCGTCTGCCAAGGTATCGCTAACTCCCTCAATCTCGACCCCACCGTCGTCCGCGTCGTCGCGGCCCTCCTCATTCTCATGGCAGGTTCCGGACCGCTCATCTACCTCGTCCTATGGGCCATCATCCCCGACGAGGGCAGCGGATCGAGTATGGTGACAGACCTGGCCGACCGGACCCGTTCTCCGCACAAACCTGAAGGCACGCAAGGTTCCAGCGCCCCCTTCGACCCGTACAAGGATTGACGGTCGGGCCTGCGACGTCGCCCGGAACCATTACCATAACCCCGCTGAGTACCTCACCCCGTACGCACTTGAGCGTTTCCTCGCACGGCTTGCAGCCTCGGATTGCACGACACAGACCACGTACTTAAGGGTGGCATTCTCATGGCGGCGTTTACCGAACGCGGACTAACCCGAAACATCGATTTCACCGACATGACCGCACTAACACAGCATGGCCCGCACCAAAAAAGGTACGGGCCATGTCATGTTCACGGTGAGACGGGACTCACTCCCACTCGATGGTAGCCGGCGGCTTAGATGTGATGTCGAGTACCACCCGGTTGATTTGCGGACACGCATTCGTAATGCGAGTCGAGATCTTTTCCAGCACGTCGTACGGGATACGTGCCCAGTCCGCAGTCATGGCGTCCTCGCTCGTCACCGGGCGAAGCACAATGGGAGAACCATAAGTACGCCCGTCACCCTGTACCCCTACCGAATGGACATCACTGAGGAGGACGACCGGGCACTGCCATACCTTGCGATCCAGGCCCGCGGCCCCCATTTCCTCACGTGTGATGGCATCGGCAGTGCGTAACACCTCCAGACGCTCCGCGGTGACTTCGCCAATAATGCGGATAGCCAGCCCCGGGCCCGGGAAGGGCTGACGCCACACGATGTCCTCGGGCAGACCAAGTTCGAGTCCGACGGCTCGCACCTCGTCCTTAAAGAGGGTGCGCAATGGCTCAACGAGACTGAACTGGAGGTCGTCGGGGAGCCCACCAACATTATGGTGGCTCTTGATATTGGCAGCGCCCTCGCCGCCACCAGACTCGACGACGTCGGGATACAAAGTTCCCTGCACCAAGAAGTCGATCGGCTGGTCAGCGTTGAGACGCTTGGCAACATCCTCAAAGGTCCGAATGAACTCGCGTCCAATGATCTTGCGCTTGGTCTCAGGATCGGTGACCCCGGCGAGGGCATCCAGGAAGCGCTGCGACTCATCAGCCACCACCAAATCAGCGCCCGTGGCGGCGACGAAGTCATTCTTGACTTGCTCAGCCTCCCCTTGACGCAGCAGTCCGTGATCGACGAAAACGCAGGTGAGCTGGTCGCCCACAGCGCGCTGCACCAAAGCCGCAGCAACAGCAGAATCGACGCCGCCCGACAGTCCGCAGATGACGCGCCGGTCACCAACCTGACCACGAATCTGCGCGATCTGGTCGCCGACGATCGAGCTAGCATTCCAGTCAGGACGGCATCCGGCAATGTCGAAAAGGAAGTGCTCGAGCACCGTCTGTCCGGACTCCGTGTGGTGCACTTCGGGGTGCCACTGCACGCCAACGAGCCTGCGCTCAACGTCTTCAAACGCCGCCACCGGCGCACCCGCAGTGCGGGCCAACGTCGAAAATCCCTCCGGGGCACGGGAGACGGAATCGCCGTGACTCATCCACACGCTGATGGTGTGGGGAATACGGGACAGAAGCTGCCCCGCGGACGTAATGCACAGGCTGGTGCGTCCATACTCCGATGCTCCGGTATGAGCCACCTGACCGCCGAGAGCCTGGGCCATGGCCTGGAATCCATAGCAGATGCCCAGCACCGGCACACCAGCGTTAAACAACGCCGGGTCGACGCTCGGGGCGCCCTCTGCGTAGACCGAGGCCGGACCACCCGAAAGAATAATGGCGGCGGGTTCCTTAGCGAGCATGTCGCGCACTGGCATGTTATGCGGGACGATCTCGGAGTAAACATTCGCCTCACGCACCCGGCGGGCAATGAGCTGGGCGTACTGCGCGCCGAAGTCGACCACCAGAACGACGTCGTGAAGTTGTTCCATGAAGGCGAGTCTATGGCCCACGACCCCACCTGGCGCCACTCGCGGTCCCCATATCGGCGTGGATCCCTCATCGACCGTGTGACACGATGCCGCACAATGGCGTCAAACCACCTGTCCCCGTTGGCCGGAGGGCCACGGCTCGATATGGTTTGGTTCATCCACCGGCAGTATTCACCGGCAGAACCGAGGTTGACATATGAGCACTGAGACGACGGCCCTGCTCCGGACCCTCAAGCGATGCAAGGAACGTGCGATCGAGGACCTCGACGCCGCCATGCGCGAGGATCCCGCCGCTACCTCGAAGCTCATGGTCGCCATCGCCTACCAAGGTGTTCACGCCATCTGGGCGCATCGCCTAGCCCACGCCATGTGGGTCAAGAAGCCCGCGCTGCGACCACTAGCGCGGTTGTTGTCACAATTGTCTCGCCACATCACCGGCATTGAGATCCATCCGGGAGCGACGATTGGACGCCGGTTCTTCATCGACCACGGCATGGGCGTCGTTATTGGTGAGACGGCGGTCGTCGGTGACGACGTCCTCATGTATCACCAGGTGACCCTCGGCGGCCGCGCCCGCGGACAGTTCAAGCGTCACCCCACGATTGGCAACCGTGTCCTCATCGGTGCCGGAGCCAAGATCATTGGCAACATCACGGTTGGCGACGACTGCAAGATCGGCGCCAACGCGTTGGTCGTCAAGGATGTCGCCCCCGGCACAGTCGTCGTCGGAATCCCGTCGAAGGTGCACCAGGGCGACGTCATCGCCTGATCTGTAGCTCAGCTGCCCGACCCAGGGACATCCGCCTCCCCCGCATCCGCCACTCTAGAGTCGTCGCCAGACTCGTCAGCAATAGCTTCGTGGTGACGCACCACCTCGGCCACGATGAACGTGATGACCTTCTGCGCGAATTCGGGGTCGAGGTTCGACTCGACCGCTAACTGCCGCAACCGCGCGATTTGCTCAGCCTCACGGGCGGGGTCGGCCGGAGGTAGACCGCACTCAGCCTTGAGACGGCCTACCTCGCGGGTAATCCGGAACCTTTCGGCAAGCAGATGGATGAGGGCGGCGTCCATGTTGTCAATCGCGCCACGCAACACGACCAATTCATCGGGCACTTCACTCATGGCCGAAGGCTAGCTATCCACCCGCTCACCGGAACAACATTCTGCGTGGTGGGACGGTTAGCGAATCGTCAGCTCGATGCGCTGGAACTCCTTGACCTCCGAGTAACCAGTGGTGGCCATAGCCTGACGCAGCCCACCAACAAGGTTCATGGTGCCGTCCGGGACACGAGAAGGGCCATTAAGGACCTCAGCGAGGGTCCCCACCGGCTCAAAGTGAACCCGAGCACCACGCGGCAGGTCGGGGTGCCATGCCTCCGCTCCCCAGTGCCAACCCCTACCGGGAGCCTCAGTAGCCCGAGCTAACGGAGAACCGACCATGACAGCGTCAGCACCGCAGGCGATGGCCTTGGCAATGTCACCAGAACGACCCACCGAACCATCAGCGATGACGTGGACGTAGCGTCCCCCCGACTCATCCATGTAGTCACGACGCGCCTCAGCGACGTCGGCGATCGCAGATGCCATCGACACCTGAATGCCCAGCACCTGGCGGGTGGTATGGGTCGCTCCCCCACCGAAACCCACGAGGACGCCAGCAGCACCGGTGCGCATGAGATGCAGGGCTGCCTGGTAGGTGGCGCAGCCGCCAACGATCACGGGGACGTCGAGATCGTAAATGAACTTACGCAGGTCGAGAACGTCGTCACCGTTGGCCACGTGCTCCGCCGACACCGTCGTGCCACGGATGACGAAAAAGTCCGCCCCGGCATTGACCACCGTCTCGGAGAAACGCGAGGCATTCTTCGGTGACAGCGACCCCGCCACCGGCACCCCGGCGGCCCGGATCTCAGCCATCCGTTCGGTGATGAGCTCAGCCTTGATCGGCTCGGCGTAAATCTCTTGCATCCGACGGGTGGTGGCGACATCGTCGCTCAACCCGGCTAGCTCCTCGAGGTACGGGGTGGGATCCTCGTAACGGGTCCACAAACCCTCAAGGTTGAGCACACCAAGGCCGCCCAAACGCCCAAACTCAATAGCCGTTGCAGGGCTCATAACCGAGTCCATGGGGGCGGCCATGATGGGGAAGTCGAAGGTGAGTGCGTCGATGCGCCACTCCAGGTTCACCATCTCGGTGCCACGGGTGCGCCGGGAGGGAATGAGGGCGATGTCGTCCAGGCTGTAGGCCCGGGTGGCACGCTTGCTGCGTCCGATGTCGTACATGATTCCTTTCCTGCCGGATATCCGGCTCGCCCGTCAATGGGCAGAGTAATTAGGGGCTTCGACCGTCATCTGAATGTCGTGCGGATGAGATTCGCGCAGGCCCGCCGAGGTGATGCGCACGAAGCGGCCCCGCTCGTGCAACTCGTCGATAGTGCGAGCCCCGGTGTAGAACATCGACTGACGCAGCCCACCAACCAACTGGTAGGCCACTGCGCCAAGGGGCCCGCGGTAAGCGACCTGGCCCTCGATGCCCTCCGGGACGATCTTGTCGTTGGTCGTGACATCGCCCTGGAAATAGCGGTCCTTGGAGTAGGACAGCTTCTCGCCGCGCGCCGACATGGCTCCCATCGATCCCATACCACGGTAAGTCTTGAACTGTTTACCGTTGATGAAGGCGAGCTCGCCCGGAGACTCTTCGCAACCAGCCAGTAAAGAGCCAAGCATGACGGAATCAGCTCCGGCGACCAGGGCCTTGGCGATGTCACCAGAGTATTGCAACCCACCGTCACCGATAACCGGCACATCATACTGACGAGCAGCCTTGGAAGCTTCAAAAATCGCGGTCACTTGCGGGACGCCCACCCCGGCAACGACGCGGGTAGTGCAGATTGACCCCGGCCCAATACCGACCTTGATGCCGTCAACCCCGGCCGCGCACAGCACCTTAGCAGCCTCATAGGTAGCGATATTGCCCGCAACGACGTCAACCCCCTGGGCAGCTGGCTCGGCCTTCAGCCGGGCGATCATGTCAAAAACACCCTGGGTGTGACCATGAGCGGTATCGACGACGATGAGGTCAACCCCCTCCTCAACCAAGGCCATAGCGCGATCCCACGAGTTGCCGAAGAACCCGATCGCAGCACCCACACGTAGCCGTCCTTGCGGGTCCTTGGTGGCGTTGGGGTACTTGTCAGTCTTGACGAAGTCTTTGAGAGTGAACAACCCACGCAACTTACCGTCGGCGTCGACAAGCGGCAACTTCTCAATCTTGTGGGCAGCCAGCAAAGAAAGAGCGTCAGACGGGCTGGTTCCCACTGGAGCGGTGACGAGTGGGGCTGCGGTCATGACCTCGCGGATAGGACGCTGTGGATTGTCCTCAAAGCGCATGTCACGGTTCGTGATGATACCGACCAGGTTTTCCTTGTCGTCGACGACGGGCACCCCGGATATCCGGTAGGTGTGGCAAAGCTCCTCGGCGTCAGCCAGGGTGGCATTCGGGGAGATCGTGATGGGCTCGTCAATCATGCCGGCCTCAGAACGCTTCACCTGATCGACCATGGCAGCCTGATCCTCAATGGACAGGTTGCGGTGCAGGATGCCAAGGCCACCTTCACGCGCCATAGCGACCGCCATCCGGGTCTCGGTGACGGTGTCCATCGCCGCGCTGACGAGCGGAATCGCAATGGAAATGTTGCGGGAAACCCTCGTCGTCGTCTTGACCTGGGAGGGAATGACGTTACTCTCAACTGGCTGGAGCAGGACGTCATCGAAGGTGAGGGCCAGCGGTGCCAACTCCTCAATCGTGGTCGGGCGGGAATCCGAGGTCATAAGCCACCTTTCGCCGGGATGCTCGCTATCCTATCGCCGCTCGCGTCGACGGTCTTCACCCGTAGCCTGGTCTCCGGCCTTAAGCGAGGTGACCCCGTCAGTTCGCCGCTGTCACGAAAGCCCATGCTTTCGGAATCCGCCAGACGATGAGATACCCCACGATGACCAGCGGCAGGCACACGTATGGCGACCAGTACCACTGCATCATGGTGAGTATGGCGGTAGCAACGACGCCACCAATGACAGCATCGCGATGGGTTCGCCGCAGCTGAACCGAGGCGAGCAACGCCAGTGGACCGATGAGATACCAGGGCTGCAAAGATGCCCCGAAAGCGGCAAAGACAATCATGACGCCCGCCTGCAGCCGAAGCGGGCTACCAATACGGCCGGTCACGACATTGACCGCGTTACGGCTACGCGATGCAATTCGGCCTAGTCGGATATGACAAGGCGGAATGGGGCCCCACCGCACCCAGCACCACATCATGGCAGCGACGGTAAGGGTCAGGCTGACACCAGTCGCCGGCCCAATGAGCCTATTCAACGGAATACCTCCGCTGCCTCGCAAAAACTGTACGACAAGCGCTATCGGAGAGTCGCTGGTCACCGATACCGGGCTACCAGCCGTGCTATTGAGCCAGCCCATGCCTAACCCATGGATCGCGGAAATCCCGCCGAATACAGTCAAGGCAGGAATTGCACCTGCTGCGATACGCGCGAGTAGCGCCGTCCAGCAATTGCGCGTCAACCACCGACGGCCGCCATGACGCACCGCATTGACGTGAACCAGGGCGACGATGCCAACCCCGGCCAACACGCCAGGCTGCTTGACGCTGCCAGCCAGCCCGACGAACGCCCCACCAAGAACGAGCCCGAGCCATCCCCGGCCAATCAACGCCAGACGTATGGCCACAACGAGTGCGACGAGGGACAAACCCACCTGGAGTCCGTCGTTGTGCATGCCCCCCACCACGCTCAAAGTCGTCAATGGACAGCACACCGCCAGCCAGAGGGCATGATCCGGGTCGGTTCCGGCGTAGCGTGCTAAGCGAGGGACGGCCCAAACCATGAGTGCAACACCGATGAGGGCGGGTACTCGCATGAGCATCACTGACCACGTGGGATCTGCGTGAGCGATCTTCACCACGGCTGCCTGAATCCACAGTGACCCGGGGGGATACACCGCCGTCGTTGCTTGCCACGGCGTGTCAACAGCCTTGCCGAGAACTTCAGCCAAACCTTGTGGGACGCGGTATGGATCCATCCCCTGGGTGAGAATCCAACCTTGAGCCGCGTAAGCCCAGCCATCTTGGCTCAACAGCGGCGGGCTAAAGAGCAGTGGCAAGGACCAGACGACCAAAGTCAGCACGCGGCGTCCCACGAGTTTACGAGAACGCAACCACGCAATGATGATGGCGATCAGTCCTGCGATACCGCTGACAGCCACTGCCACACCGACCGGACGCACGTGCGTGGGCACACCACCTTGCGGAGATCCCCACCCCCACAACGTCACCATGACAGAGCCGACAAACCCCATCGTCAACACCTCAACCAGACGTCGCCAATCCGGCTGATTATGCGCCAGGACAGGCTGAGGCTCATCGGGGGGAACGGTCGCGATCATCACCACTCAGCGTAAGGGAACCACACCGTAAGACATCGCGAAGACGCGTCAGTGTCGAAGGTTTTGGACAATGTGACACACCCACCCGCTAAGGTAGCCAAGGCGGTTTTGCTCCGCCGCAGGCGCGGCCTTGCCCGCGGTCATGGTGATGACTGGGCGGCCGCGCTCGCCGAGTCGCTGGTGCCGGTGCGCGCTGAGATCGGTCATCACAGATGGCTGGTACCACACCGTGGTGTTGCCGGGCTTGGTGTCCAATGTCGTCAACGGATAGGACCATTCGTGCCACTTGACATCATGACATCTCCCGTTTCCGCGAATCTCGAGGCCCTTGTCCCAACTCCACTGAGCTTGGATCAAGCCATCGACAACATTGTCTCCCCCATCGCTACTGCTATTTCTGACGCGGTGTTCTGGGCTATTCCACTGCCCGGGGGAAATGAGTTCCCGCTCATTCTGGCTTGGTTACTTGGAGCCGGACTCTTCTTCACCATTTACCTGGGCTTCCAACAGCTGCGTCCAGCATCGATCCGTCACTCCAGCCACGTGATGCGGGGCCACTTCTCCCGACACACAGACCCCGGTGACGTCACCAGCTTCCAGGCCCTCGCAACCGAGTTGTCAGGAACCGTCGGCCTGGGAAACATCGCCGGTGTTGCCATCGCGATCGCAACCGGCGGCCCGGGAGCCTCATTCTGGATTGCGGTAGCCGGATTGGTGGGCATGAGCGTCAAAATGGCTGAGGCCACCCTTGGAGTGAAATTCCGCGTCATCAACGAGGACGGAACCACTTCTGGTGGCCCGATGTACTACCTACGTGACGGTCTTGCGTCGATCGGTAAACCCACATTGGGCCGCGTCCTTGCTTCTCTCTTCGCCATCTGCACTGCCTTCGGTGTCATTGGCGCCGGCAATATGTTCCAGTCCAATCAAGCTGCCTATCAGCTCGCAATGTTCGCCGGCGGTCAGGACTCCTGGATCGGCACCCACATGTGGGTCGTCGGCGTGGTCTTCGCGATACTCGTCGGGATTGTCATCGTCGGGGGTGCCTCCAAGATTGGCGCCGCGACCTCCAAGATTGTGCCATTCATGGGCATCCTCTACGTCATCATGTGCCTGGCCGTCATTGGCGCCAACATCTCCCAGGTCGGCAGTGCCTTTGAGGCCATCTGGTCCGGCGCCTTCACCGGTCACGGTGTCGCCGGGGGAATCCTCGGAGTCCTGATCGTCGGCGTCCAGCGTGCGGCATTCTCGAATGCGGCCGGTATCGGTACCGCTGGCATCGCCCACTCTGCGGTAAAGACGCGTCGTCCAGCCCAAGAAGGCTTCGTTGCCATGTGGGAGCCCTTCATCGACTCAGTCGTCATTTGCACCATGACGGCCATCACCATCATCATCACCGGGGTCTATCGGAACAGTGGTGCCGATGGCGTGCAAATGACCGCCCAGGCATTAAAGACCGTTGCCCCGTGGTTCAGCTCCTTGCTGACGCTAGCCGTAGTGTTATTCGCATTCTCGACGATGCTGTCCTACTCGTTCTATGGCAAGAAGGCCGTAGGCTACCTGTTCGGCAATTCGACCACCGCCGAGCGCATCTACAACGCACTCTTCCTCATCTTGCTGGTAGTCGGAGCTGCGACAAATATGGCATCGATTCTTGATCTGGCCGACGCCATGCTTTTCCTCATGGCGCTGCCGAACGTGCTAGGAATGTACTTCTTAGCACGCGTCGTGGCGCGCGAGATTAAGGGGCACCGGGAGCGTATCGACGCCGGAGTCATCCCGCAGGTTCCCGAGGATGCCCAAGTGGGCATGATGGTGGTCAATGAGGCAACCCCCGAACAGCTCGAGAATGCCGATACCGAGTATGCCCTGCGTGCCGCAGCCCAGGATGCTCGCAGTAAGGAGCTTCAGCTAGGACACACTGCCCCCGATACCGAGCGCGACTACCTGCAACACCTGCCGGAAGACCATGAGATTTTTAACACCATGGACCGGGAAGGCAAACCGCTCAAAGACCAGCGTCACGAGTCGTAGAGCCTGGAAATGGGGCGCCTCGCAATCCGCAAAGCTTCACGGCGCTGCGAGGACTACTTTCTGAGCACCAAGCCTCCTTAGAATGAAATTCCGCGTCATCAACGAGGACGGAATCGCCTCTGGTGGCCTATTCTGCGTGACGGACTGGCCCCCATCGGCAAGCGCGACCGCCACTCCGCACACAGATAGGCCGACCGAACCCCGAAGGGCTCGGCCGGCCAATCGTCGTGGGCATCTGCCCGATAATTCTCAGCCTTGGGTGTTCGGGTTCGGCATCTGGGTAGGCGGCTGCTGACCCTTGTCATTGCTGAGCTGGTTCTGCAACTGGCCCTGCGCCAGGAGAGCGGACATTTGGGCCTGCTGGATGGTCGCGAAATTCTGGGCCTGGTTCATCGACTCACGGTGCATGAGAAGGGCCTGATCGGCGTACAGACGCTGTTCGACCTCCTGCTTGAAGCTCTGCAGCTTGGCCTTCTCCAGAGCAGAAACGGTCAGGCTCGTGACAGAACCAGCATTGTTAACGACCCTCAGCTCGGCGTCCATCGTCGTAAGAACCGCGACGATTAACAGGAGCAAGGCGAGGACGCCCAGCACCGGTTGATGCGCATTGAACATGGAAATCATGAGGACGAGCCAGACTATTGCCATGATTGCGCGACCTGGGTGGAACTTGCTGTTCACGCCAACCTCGCTGATGGAGCCGAGGGGCATGGCGGCATCGTCATGCCCCAGCGGAATCACACCCAGGAGCGTATTGGACTTTCGCGCCAGAAGGCGCCGGCTCGTCACGGTCAGCTCGGTCTTGAGCCAAGCCGTCATCAATGATGGGGAATAGTGGGTGACAAAGACATTCGTCTCCCCAGGAGCGAAACTGAATTCACTTTTGCTGCGGTCTCCCTGCTGCGTGCTCTGGAAACCGGGTTGGTACGGACTGCTCACGATCTAACTCCAAATATGCACTGCGGGATGACTCGTACGCCATCACCAATGCCAATCTCGACGGGGAAAAGGTATCCCCCCCCCCCCCCGATGGACTTGTCCAGTCTTTCGAGTTAATCCGCTCAATACTTCCGTTTCTTTGTGACAAACATCAACCCAGATATGGTGAGGGCCCCGAACCACGACGGTCCGGGGCCCTCGACGCGACGAGGTCACTTGTCCTCGTTGTCCTCCTCGGGCTTATCGACGACGAGGGTCTCTGTCGTCAGGAGCAGCGAGGCGATAGAAGCGGCATTGGCCAGGGCCGAACGGGTCACCTTGAGAGGGTCAATGACGCCGTCAGCGATGAGGTCCACGTACTGTCCGGTCTTGCCGTTGTAACCGTGTCCGGGCTCCATCTCAGCAACCTTGGAGACGATCACGTAGCCGGGCTCGCCACCATTCTCGGCAATCCAGCGCAGCGGCTCACGAACGGCCTTAGCGACAATCTGCACGCCGGCCTTCTCGTCACCCTCGAGGTGGAGATCCCCGTCGAGCACATGGGCAGCGTGGATAAGGGCAGAGCCGCCGCCGGCGACGATACCCTCCTCGATGGCTGCACGGGTCGCGGAGACAGCGTCCTCGATGCGGTGCTTCTTCTCGTTGAGCTCGACCTCTGTGGCCGCACCCACACGAATGACGCACACACCACCAGCGAGCTTGGCGATACGCTCCTGGAGTTTCTCGCGGTCCCACTCGGAGTCCGAGTTGTCGTACTCAGCACGCAGC
Organism: Cutibacterium acnes; assembly: GCF_003030305.1. Classification (NCBI taxonomy): domain Bacteria; kingdom Bacillati; phylum Actinomycetota; class Actinomycetes; order Propionibacteriales; family Propionibacteriaceae; genus Cutibacterium; species Cutibacterium acnes. Next base: position 1,889,712 of record NZ_CP023676.1, read on the forward strand.
TGGATGACGCGACCCTCGACGTCGGCCTTATCACCGGCGCCGTCAACGATGGTGGTGTTGTCCTTGGTAACGACAACCTTCTTGGCACGGCCCAGAACCTCGAGGCCCACCTGGTCGAGCTTGAGCCCAACCTCGGGAGCGACGACCTGACCACCGGTGAGAGTGGCGATGTCCTGCAGCATTGCCTTGCGGCGGTCACCGAACGCCGGAGCCTTGACTGCCACCGAGCTGAAGGTACCGCGGATCTTATTGACGACGAGGGTGCTCAGAGCCTCCCCGTCAACGTCCTCGGCCACGATAAACAGGCTGCCGTGGGCGGCAATAACCTTCTCCAGCAAGGGGAGCAGGTCGTTCATCGACGAGATCTTGCCGGAGTGAATGAGGATGTAAGGATCCTCAATCACAGCCTCCATGCGGTCCTGGTCGGTGACCATGTAAGGCGACAGGTAACCCTTGTCGAACTGCATGCCCTCGGTGAAGTCAAGCTCAGTGCCGAAGGTCTGCGACTCGTCGACGGTGATAACCCCGTCCTTACCAACCTTGTCGAAGGCCTCAGCGATGAGGGCGCCGATGGTCTCGTCACGGCTGGAGATGGTGGCAACGCTGGCCATGTCCGAGGTGGTGTCGATGGCGCGCGAGATAGAGCGGAGCTCCTCCACAACGGCGTCGACAGCCTTCTCGATACCGCGCTTGAGGCCGACCGGGTTTGCCCCAGAGGCCACAGCGCGCAGCCCCTCGTGGACGAGAGCCTGGGCTAGCACGGTAGCGGTGGTGGTTCCATCACCGGCCACGTCGTTGGTCTTAGTGGCGACCTCCTTGGCGAGCTGGGCGCCAAGATTCTCATACGGATCAGTGAGGTCGACCTCCTTGGCGACGGTCACACCGTCGTTGGTGATGGTCGGGGCTCCCCACTTCTTGTCGAGGACAACATAACGGCCCTTAGGACCGAGGGTCACCTTGACGGTGTCGGCGAGAGTGTCGACACCGCGCTCGAGGGAGCGACGGGCCTCCTCGTCAAACTGAAGTTGCTTAGCTGCCATGTATCAGCGCCTCACTTCTCGACGACGGCGAGGATGTCACGGGCGTTGAGGAGCAAGTACTCCTGACCGTCGTACTTGACCTCGGTGCCGCCGTACTTGGAGAAGATGACGACGTCACCCTCCTTAACATCCATGGGAACACGGGTGCCCTTGTCGTCGACGCGACCGGGGCCAGCGGAGATGACCTTGCCCTCCTGCGGCTTCTCCTTAGCGGTGTCCGGAATGACGAGCCCGGAAGCGGTGGTCTGCTCGGCCTCGAGAGGCTGGACGAGGACGCGGTCCTCGAGCGGCTTGATCGTGGTTGCCACGTCAAGACCCCTTTCTACTGAAGACGGATTATGTCGTTGTCTCTCGCCAGGGGTTGCGAGCCCCGAGCGCGACGGGCCGTCGGCGTCGCGGGTGCCTCAGGTCCGTTGGCACACTCACCACGAGAGTGCCAACCACGAAAGTACACCCGGAGTTGGCACTCAGGCAACGGGAGTGCCAGAAATGCCCCGGCAAAAGTCAGCAACCTCAGTAAGAGCCGTGGTTCTTCCAGAAGTCATCAGGGTCTGACGGGGGCTGCTGACCCGGCTGCGAGCCCTGATTAGGGATCGGGTTCTGGCCGGTCTGAGACGCACTCGTCGCGCCGCCCGAGACATGACCTAGAGGCTGATTGCCCCAGAGCTGACCCGGCTCCTGTTGCCTCGGATCCTGGTAAGGAGGCTGCGCGTAGGGGTCGCCCTGGTAAAGCTGACCGTTCCACTGCTGCAGCTGCCCCTGTGGCTGTCCGTCACCTGGGTACTGCATGGTCCACGGAGCACCACCATTCTCCGGTTGTCCTGCCTTCTGTCCCTTTTTCTTGTTAAGGATGACCACAACAACGCCGACAATGGCCAGGACGGCGACGGCGACAATGATCCAGACCCAGATCGGTATGCCGTTGGAGCGCTTGCTCGTCACGGTCAGCCCCGAACTGGAGAACAAATCGCTCGGATCGGTCCAGGTAACGGTGTTCCCATCGACCTTGCTCGATCCAGAATGGCTGAGGACCTTGCCCGGGAAGGTCACAGACACCTTAAAGTCGCTGAACATACTCGCGTCAGGAGTACGGTCGGAGCGCCCGCTATCGCGGAACAAGTCCGAGGTCATCTTGAAAGACACCTTGTTTTTGTCGAAGGTGATCTGCATGCCATCCTCTTTGTTGAGATCAGCAGCGGTGGTCTCCCCGGCAATGATGCACCCGATGTAACTATTGTCCTCGAACTTCTCGACCGTGCCGTCCGAGCCGGTACCGGCGGACCCCTTCGAGTTGTTGCAGTCGGAAAACTCAGAGGCGAGGGAGCCAGCCGACGTACTGGCTATTGACTTGGAGACACCAACCGTACTTTTGAGGTGGACGTGATTCTCATCCTTGATCTCCATGGCAGTATCAAATTTTGCGCACCCGGCAAGCAGTAAGAGGGGCGCGATAATCAAAACGAGACAGCGTCTCATATGACGCGAAACATTCAGCATGAGCATATAAAACCACGAACGGGAGCGGTAGGGGTAACTTCCGTACAAATGTGCTGACAGTTTCTCAACTACCCAAGGCGCACGGAATGCCTAGAACCAGTAGCTAGGCCCCGCGCAAACCTCCATTAGCATCCCGGCGCTGCGTCCCCATCACGCGGGCGGGCCCACCACCTCCTATTAATGATCATTGCAGCCACAGCACCACCAATAGCCAGCATCACCAACGCACCAATACCCCACACCCAGCCGGGCAGGCCGCCCTGGCTCTTGCCCGACGCCGTCAACCCATCTGGGGAAAGAAGATCGTTGACGTCAGTCCACGTCACAGTGCCCCCGTCAACTTTGCTCGATCCAGAATGGCTAAGCACCGTGCCGGGAAAAGTCACCGACACCTTAAAATCGCCGATGCCAGCCATGTCACCGACGCCAGAAGAATTAACACCTGGCACGAAATCAGACAAAGCCGATCTGTCAAGATGAAACCGAATTATCTCGTCGTCGAAAGTGATGCCGATTGGGCCATTTTCTTTGTGCCCTCTAAACACATCTGCGGGCGGATTCGCAACGCTACGAGGCCAACCTGACTGAACGGTGATATCGGTTGCCGTCATGGTGCCAGTGACCGTGCAGCCGACATACGTACCGTCGTCGAATGGCTTAACCTTCGCTTTACCAGTCAGGCTGGCATTCGGTGGAGTCAACTCGGAACAGCCGCGAAGCCGCTTGGCAAATCCTTCAGACTGACCACTTCCATCCCGACCAAAGCTAGATTTGAGGACTCCGAAGGCGACGGTGACGTCAATATGGTCTTCGTCCCTAATAACGAAGCCAGCATTGAACTCCCCACAGCCGGACAGCAGGACGAGCGGAGCCAGCAACAAGGCAAGGAAGTATGTCGCTGGGCGCCGTATGGTCAACATGGATTCATGACATCACATCTGAGCTTGCTCCGAACAGGCCGCATGGCAGTCTCACGCGATCACATACCAGCGCCTTGGTTCTTCCGGTCGTCGGGGTGCATATGACCGTCACGCGATTCGGCCCCGAAAGCTTAAGCTTGCGTCGCCATGTAACAGGGTCTACGTCGACACCGCGTTTCTTGATCTCCACCGTTCCGACGTGGTGATGATGAACCCAGGAACGCAACGCTCTGACGTCAAAGGGCAGGACCTCTTTGACCGCAAACCATGTCAGCCACGGCGAGGCAACGGGTTCTTCTGCAGTGAGATAGGCGATACCCTCCGACACCGCGTGCAACGATCCATCGATCGCCGAGAGGCTGCCAGCGCGGATTGCTGCTGGGTGAGGCTCAGCCACGAAAGGGCCAAGTTCACCAGGTGCAGGGGTAGGACACCTACCGGGGAGTTCTTCTATACCCGTAGGACCAACCAGCACTGCTCGATCCGCCGCCCGCTGGTCCTCAAATCCAGACCACACCGTCGCCTCAACCAGGTCTCCACGATGTCCGACATACGTGACGGGGAGGTCTGGCAGCTGCGAGCGGTCGACGCCAGGCCCTAGCTTGACGACCGCAGGCACCGATTCAAGCACTGTCATAACAAATGGCCATGGCGGCTGCACATCTTCTAACCGCCAAGTTCGCCCCCTGCCCGTGCGCCGAGCCGGATCGAGCATGACAACTGTGTCGCCATGAGCCCGGAAGTCAGCGAAGACCGCCATAGCGTCAGCACACATCACGTGCGCTTCGGGCAGATTGTGGCGCGCTAGCTCAGCTGTTACCGGATCGACCTCGACGGCTGTCACCTCGAGGCCAGCATCAAGACATGCCCGCGCATCCGCCCCGCAGGCGCATCCAAGATCGACGACGTGGGTAAATCCGGCTTCTTTGAGGCGATGTGCACGCCACCGCGATACATCTCCACGGGTGGCCTGCTCTAGACCGTCACGGGTCCACAACATTGACGCTGCAACCGGCCCAATTTTCGCAACAGCCCGACGCCTCAGACTGATTTGGTCTAGTACCGCTGCGGCAAGATCGCCATCTATCTGTTGACGCAACCTGGTGGCAGCCAACAACGAGTCGGGATCAGCTTCAGCACCCGCTAAGTCAAGAGCTTTGCGCCCCTCGCTACTAACCAGACGCCGTGCCACGGTGTAATCCACGTTGTCACCCTAGACGTACTTTCTGACAGTGTGGGTAGAATCTTCGGTCGAGACATTGCATTCGCATTCACCGCTTTCTATACGAGGAGCAACCAGTACCGTCGTGGCCGTCACCACCTACGAGAATCGATCAAGATTTACCCAGCGCCTGCAGTCCCGGGGGTCAAAGAACACGACTTCCGGGGGAGATCCGTCGCGCCGTTCAGCAGGGTGGTACATCCACCATTTCATCGGTTCGGCATTCCAGTTGGGCGCCATGGCGACGACCTATTACGCGTCGCGCACCGAGCCTCTCAACTGGGACGCCCACACGAACATCAGCTGGGCGCTGCTCTTTATTGCGATCATCGTGATTCCCGGCTTGTTGACCTTTGTGGAATCCTTCGTTGAACCGGACGGTTCTGGGCAGGACGTCGTCGCTGGGGTCACCATCATGCTGGCTCTCGGCGGGATTATCACGATGGGGGTCCTCGCGGATACCCCAATCGTGACAACACCGGTACCGTTCTCGATCCTGTTGCCGGTAAGCCTCGCGCTCACAGCCATTGCCCCATGCAGCCTGCCAGGGAGCAACCCTCGAGCAGACAGTATGTTTACGGAAACTCACTACGGAGCGTGGAGTTCTCGCTGGGTGGCTCCGGTGGTTTGCCTCATTCTGTGTATCGTCAGGCTAGCCAGCTGACCAAGATAACGCCCGCAATTGACGGATTACGCGGTTACCACTGGACGAACGACGGGGATGCCGTCGTCGCTGAGCACCCGGGCACGGAGCCCATAGACGCGCTCCAACACGTCCGGGGTGAGGACTTCCGAGGGTGATCCTTCGGCATGCACCCCGCCCTCGTGTAACAACACCAGGCGGTCACAATAACAGGCAGCCAGATTCAGGTCGTGGAGGGCGACGATTGCCATCCTGTGCCCGCTGTCAACGGCTCTGCGCACTAGGCGCAACACCTCGATCTGATTGTGCAGATCTAATGCAGAGGTGGGCTCGTCGAGCAGCAAGACCTGAGGATCTCGAACTACCATCTGCGCCAACGCCACCAATTGCCGTTGTCCGCCAGACAGCTGGGAAATGAAGCGGTGGGCGATATGGGCAATACCGACGCGCTCCAAGACATGAGCGGCACGTTCCACCGTCGCTTTGCTCCTGCTGCGAGCCGAGGTCAGGACCGACTCAAGGACGGTCAGGGATGCGGTGGCAAGCACGTCCTGGGGTAGGTAACCCACGACGTCGCGCAGTTGGGCTCCGCTGACATGGCCATCGTCATCGCTGATGATCACCTCTCCCGAGGTAGGGGTCTTCAGCCCGGCGATCGCCTTGATGAGCGTGGATTTTCCCGCTCCGTTGGGTCCGAGCAGCCCAGTGACCGTCCCCCGCTCCAGCGGACCGAGGCTCACCCCGTCGAGTACGTGACGCTGCCCGTAAGACAAGTGCAGGTTAGACAGGCGGATGTTCACGATGCCCCTCCGAAGACACGATGCCGAGTGAGGATGAGGGAAACGAATACTGGCACCCCCACTAGCGCGGTGATGATCCCAATAGGTATCGCCACCCCAGGGATGATGGTGATCGACAGGGCATGGGCGGTGGCTAGTAGGAAGGCCCCAGTAGCTGCGGAGGCAGGCGCGAAGTATCGCTGCTCCTCGCCAACCAGGATGCGGGCGACATGGGGACCGACCAGACCGACGAATCCGATGACCCCAGCAAAGGCGACGGTAACTGCTGCCAGCAGTGACGCCAGAATAAGGATTCGCGACCTCAGCCGGGGCACATTCACCCCCATGGCGGCAGCACGTTCATCTCCGAGTCTCAACGCGGTCAGCTGCCCCGAATGCCTGATCGTGATGGGAATAGCGATAGCCAGGACGGCGGCGATGATGGCATTCGAAGTCCACGTAGCCCGTTGAAAGGAGCCCATCGTCCAGAAGACGATCTGTTGGAGGGCCTCCGGGGTGGCTCGGTACTGCAAGAGCGCCAGGAGCGCATGGAATCCGAATACCAGGGCGATACCAAGCAGGATCATGGACTCCCGGCCATCTTCACGGCGGCGTGAGACAGCGGCAACAATGGCAACCGCAACAAGGGATGCCACTGCTGCGCAGACCGCCACGTTGAATTGGGAATTGGGAATGATCGTCCACCCCAAGACGATAGAGGCGGCCGCCCCAAAAGCCGCTGCTGCAGAGATCCCTAACGTGAAAGGTTCTGCCAGCGGGTTGTCCAGGATGGTCTGCATGTGCGCGCCTGCGAGCGAAAGGCACACCCCAATGAGTACCGCCATCACCGACGACGGAATGCGCAATTGCCACAGCACCATTCTGGTCTGAGCATCCACCGTGGAGGGATTGACCAGTGCTCTCAGCAGCTGGGGAAGAGTGATGTCCACGGGGCCAACCACGATGGTGACTAGGAAAGCAGCCACCGCAATGACCGAAAGCAGGACAATGGCCCAGCGCTTCCAACGGGCACGCCGGTAGTATCCCCTCACCACAGCCACCATTCCGGTGGCAGGATCCTCCCGGGCAAGGGACATGTCAGTGTTACTCACGTCGGATTCACTTCTTCAGCGTGACGAAAAACACGCCGCGGTAGCCAAAAGGCAAGTAGTCCTCATGGAATTTAGCGAAATCCTTCGTTAGGTCGACACCCTTGAATTGTTTCGGATGTTGCCATGCCGCGAACTGCTCAAGTGCGAAAACATTAAAGGGAGAGTCGTAGAACTGATGATAGACGGCATGCAACTTTCCGTCCTTCGGGGCCTTGAGTAAGGAAAATCCCGGGGTCTTGAGCAGGCCAGCCAAGGTCCTCTGTGCATCGTCATCAGTGACGTTATATCCAAGTTCGACGTGAGGAACCGACTCCGGTTTCTTCGGATCCTTAGCCCACGAACCACCGGTGGCGATGATGTGTTCGGGTTGGGTTGCCACAATCTTCTCTGGGGTGACGTCACCTGCAGATGTCCGGAGGAGGTCCGCCCCAAGGTTGTGGCCTCCGGCAGCGGTGATGACGTCGCCCAGATTGAGATTCGCATAGGTGGAGCAACAGTCCTTAAGCCCGGCAGCACGCCACAGAAATGTGCGAGGTTTGTCACTTTCCCGGGAGACTCTTCGTGACACGTCATCAACCTTTGATTGATAGAATTTATTGAATTCCTTAGCTCGGGAAATAGCCTTTCCATCAAAGATTTTACCGAGTGTCGCCATCGATTTCGTGGTGTTTTCTAGAGGCTTCCTGCGGAAGTCGATGAAAACATGGGGAAGCTTGGCTTGGTCCATTTTCTGAAGAAATCCAGCCTTCTCCGCAGCCTCTTTCTGGTCCAGAGTCATGACCACCGCATCGGGCTTGAACGACAGCATATTCTCCACAGTGACGTCCCCCTTCGCGATACTGCCAATCATTGGAAGTTTGCTCACCTGTGGGCGGGCCTGACGCAATGCAGATTCGAAGCTGGGCGCCGCCTTGTGTAAATCAGCGCCGATGGCTACCACATCCTTAGCCGGATTCTCCTTGTTCAGGACACTGGTGGCCATCAGCGCGCGCCCCTCAGCCAAAAGAATGCGCTTAGGTTGGGCGTCAAAGGAAACCGTGCGCCCTGCAACATCGGTGACACTCAGAGCGGGAGTATGGCCACTCGACGCCTTCTCCTGGGCACCACCGGCGCAGGCACCAAGACCTAACGTAAGAGCAATCGTGGCAATGGCGCCGAGAGTTCTTGTGACATTCATGATGGTGGCGGGCCTTCCTGTGGGGGCGTACAGCGTCAATACAAAGTGGGCTTAAGGTTAGCTTTACCTAAGCCTTGGTGCAAGCATGACGCCGCGCATCCACGAAGCCCCCAGCGTCAAAGGTTTACACCGAGTATGACCACCCGGTCGGTCGACCATCGTGATAGGGCAGACAGCCGTGGAACTGCGGAACATCAGGATCAAAAACCAGCGGCAGAAAGTAGCGGTCCCCCTCCCACATCGGTAACTCGTCGAGCGAATCGACGCGCTCCCAGGTCAGTGGCCCCTCTTCATTGGCGTCAGGGATGGCGTCGGCAATGGGATGCCACGAGTCGACGAGGAAGATAAATCCGAAATGGTCTTCACCGTGTCTGCCGAACCCAGGCCAAGAGACAGTGCCACGCAGCCTCATGGCATCGACCTCAATGCGAGCCTCTTCGCGCAATTCGCGCTTCATACCGGCGACAACATCCTCCCCCGGCTCGACTTTGCCACCCAGCCCGTTGTACTTACCGAGCTGCTCATCCCCAGGACGGGCGATGCGGTGCACCATGAGGACACGTTCGCCGTCGGGGTGCATGACGAAACCAAGGGTGGTGAGGATCGGGGTCATCATGGACTAATCCTCCCACCCGGCAGCAAGATCAGATCATGTCCACTTTCGAAGGCATGCGGCACGATCTCGTAGGCGAACTCCAGCGGGTCGCACGTTCACATTCCTACCCCGACTCAGACGAGCACCGTCTCGATGGGCAATCCTGAATCAGCCGAAATATCCATGGCCGACGCAGGCAGCCCCGCCTTGACAACCTGCACACCTAAGGCCGCGATCATGGCCCCATTGTCGGTGCATAGGCCCGGACGCGGCCGTCGCAACTCAACGCCGGCGTCCGCCATCCGCTCAGCAAGCAGAGTCCGCAGACGAGAGTTCGCCGCGACTCCGCCGCCGATGAGGAAGTGAGTGAGGCCATACTCCTGGCACATGTCGACGGCTTTCGCAGTGAGAACGTCGGCAACGGCCTCCTGGAAACTGGCGGCGACGTCAGCGATGCGGAACTCAACTCCGTCACGCTGCTGGGTCTCCACCCACCGACTCACCGCGGTCTTAAGGCCGGAAAAGGAGTAGTCGAAGCGATGTTTAACCATGTCGTGGCGAGCCGTCAGTCCGCGTGGGAAACGAATCGCTGTCGGGTCCCCCTCGGCGGCAGCCTTGTCGATGACCGGCCCACCCGGGTACGGCAGGCCAAGCACGCGGGCCACTTTGTCGTAGGCCTCGCCAGCAGCGTCGTCGATCGTCGAGCCGACCTCAATAATGTCTGTGGCGATGTCGTTTACCCGCAGCAAGCTGGTATGGCCGCCTGAGACGAGCAGAGCCCCACATGGCATCGGCAGCTCACCGTGCTCAAGCAGGTCGACGGCGACATGTCCAGCCAGATGGTTGACGCCGTACAGAGGCTTGTTGAGCCAGCTTGCTAAAGCTTTGGCCGCCGACAGGCCGACGACGAGTGCCCCAACCAGGCCTGGACCGGCTGTCACAGCAATACCGTCGAGCTCGGACAGGTCCACCCCGGCGGTCGAGGCGGCCTTGTCCAACACCGGGACGATGGCCTCCAAGTGGGCTCGGGATGCCACTTCCGGCACGACTCCACCGAAGCGCACGTGCTGTTCCATCGAAGAGGCGACCTCGTTGGCGAGCAAGTCATTGCCCCGAACGATGCCAACTCCGGTCTCGTCGCACGATGACTCGATGCCCAGAATGAGCGGTTCAGACATGGTTCTCCTCGGATGGGGTTGTGGTCTCGGCGCGGGGCAAATCAACGGACATGACGAGGGCGTCGATCCCGCCGCCGTAGTAGTTGGGTCGCTGCGAAATCGTCTCGAAGCCGAAGCGTCGGTAGAGAGAAATGGCCGGGTCGTTATCGCGGCGGACCTCAAGCATCATGGTGTGACACCCCCGGGACGTCGCCCAATCCAGGCCACGGGCGAGCAGTTCGACGGCCAGGCCGCGCCCACGCGCTGCGGGCGCCACCATGATCCGGTCGAGGTCCGCGACGTCGAAACCGTGGAAGGTCGCGACGGCAGCAACCTCGTCATCCCCAGCGACTAAGGTGAGGCGGTGATCAGCCGGGGCGATCCCTTCGGCCCAGGAGGCACGCGACCACGCTGGGTCAAAGCTGGCCTGCTCAACAGCCATAACGGCGTCAAGGTCGGCCATGCGAGCGGGTCTCGTCATCACCTGAGGCCGGGCAGGGTGAGGCGGGTCGGGGTCAAGGTGGCCTTACGCGCCGTCGGAACGGTGGCATCAGGATCGCGCAAGTAGAGCGGCTCCAGCCCGACGTCAGGCATAGCCTGCCACGACGCCGCAAGCACCCCGGCGTCCAGATGCTCAGGCGATCCCGGGGTCGGCGTCAGACCGCGAACCAGACATCCCGGACCACCGATGGGCAGATCCTTCGGCAGGTCCTCAGGGCGAGTGACATTGGGGCCGTCGAGACGATGCCCGGAAGCGTCGTAGCGAGCCCAATACAGCTCATGGCGACGAGCGTCAGTACATACCACGAACTCCCCATCGACCCCAGCCCACTGCCGGGCCAGGATGTCGAGGGAACATACCGGGTGCGGGGTAAGACCGGCCAGGTGTGCCAGTACCCTTCCTGTTGCCACCCCAACCCGCAGGCCGGTGTAGGGGCCAGGGCCGACCCCAATAGCGACCTCTGCGATGTCGGTTAAAGCAATCCCGGCCTCCTCACAGCCGCGATGGATGAGGGGCATGAGCTGCTCAGCATGGGCACGAGGATCGTCGTAGTGCAGGCTGACGAGCACCTCAGATCCACGTGCCAAACCGACGCTGACAGCCGTCGACGTGTCGATTCCCAAGACGATGGTGTTCATCAGTTGTTGTCTCCGGTCTGGTCGGGAGAAATGGTGTCGAGGGGAAGTTCGGACAGCAGCGACAGGTCGACGTCTTGCCAGCGCGGGCCGAAGCCTTCCAAATAAACTACACGGGTCTCGTCGGCAGGGTCCCCGCTGCGACGGATGTCGACGTCGAGGTGGGAGCCACCGAGATCCTCAGCTATGCCAGCTCCCCACTCAATGAGAATAACCGCCTGGTCCATAGTCTCGTCAAGGTCAAGGTCAATGAGCTCGGCGGCCGAGCCGAGACGGTAAGCGTCAACGTGGACTAACCCGGGCCGCCCCTCAGATCCGGCGTGGCGGCGCGCCAGCACGAAGGTCGGGGAGATAACGGGCCCATCGACGCCGAGCCCCCTACCTATCCCCTGCGCCAAGGTGGTCTTACCGGCACCGAGATCTCCGGAGGCCAGCACAATGTCTCCGGCACGCAACTGCGCCGCCAGCGCTGCTCCGAAGGCATGCATAGCCTCAGCGGTGGGAACGACGACCCGGGTGGGTAGTACACGAACCCAGCCACTGTTGTAGTGATAGGCCGGGCCGGGGGAAGCCTTGAGGCCCGAGACGACAAGGACGCGCGACTCCAGCTCCGTAGCGATCTGTTCAGCCCCACCGATGAGGGCTGCAACGACGTCGGCATCGTCAGGGGTAGTCAGGGCCAGATCGGTAACGTCGGCGTGGCCACCGTCATCCACCAGGTGAGCTAGACCGACAATCTGGGAACCGACGCGGGCAACAATGCCGAGACCCTGCGTCAGCCACGTCGAAACAGTCTGTGCCTCGAGATCAAGGGCGCGCGCAAGAGCCGCGGCGTCCTGCGGAACTGCGACGGCAAGTTCCGGGATCGCCTCTTGCGGGCTGGTCTGTTTATCCACGAGAACCCAGGATAGTCGTCGAACCTCACCTCAGCCTCGCCGTCCCAAGTCCTCCGGCAGGCAGCGGGACAGGTGATCCAGCCCAAGCCTTCTCACGAGCCAGACCCGTGGTGTAGCGTCCGCGACTATGCCACCAGCGACGCCACGCTGGCTAACAAAAGCTGTGGGAGGTAACGATATGGCGTCAACGCCGCGACGGAGATGGGCATGGGTGCTGCTGTTGGTCATCGCATCGTTGGTGATCGTCGGGGTGTACCGCAAGGCTGTTCCACAAGAAGGATCGACGGCCTATGGCCAGGCCGCAGAAGCTCTCGGTGACCTCCCTGTCAAGGGACGTGCGCCGATGACCGGCTATTCGCTGGACCAGTTCGGGCCAGCGTGGAGCGACAACTCTGACCCCGCCCTCACCCATCCCTGGGGCCATAACGGCTGCGGTACCCGCGACGACGCCTTGGCTCGCGACCTCGTCGGGGCGAAGCTGAAATCCGGCAGCCGATGTCGAATAGTCTCCGGCGAGTTACACGACCCCTACACGGGACGGACGATACAGTGGAGGCGCGGTCGCAACACTTCAGCTGTGGTACAGATCGACCATGTTGTCGCGCTCGGAAACGCCTGGGTCACAGGGGCTCAGCAGCTGCCCATGGACCGGCGTCAGGCATTAGCGAACGACCCCCTCAATCTGCTAGCCGTCGAAGGACAGGCCAACCAGAACAAGGGGGCCGGGGACGCGGCGACATGGCTGCCGCCACACAAGTCATATCGCTGTGACTACGTGTCTCGCCAAATCGCTGTCAAGCGGAAATACCATCTCTGGGTCACCTCAGCGGAACGCAACGCGATGATTCGGGTGCTCTCGACGTGCCCGAACCATGCGCTGCCCGCCCGGTAAGTGGTCGACTCACCAGGTGTCGTTTCCGGAACGGCCGTATTTAGCCTCAATGTCGCGACGATCGCGGCCACGGAAATTGTGTCCGCGCGAGTCATGCCCACGATCATGGTGATCACGGGAGTCGTGACCGCGATGACGGCCCCCGTCGAATCCACGTCCACCGCGGTTGCGTCCGCCCTTGCCACGACGAGGCTTTCCGTCACGAGCCTTCTTGCCGCGCTGCTGCTTGGGAGCGACGAGAGCCTCGTAATCCTTCTCGTCAATAGGAGCGCCCAGGGCCGGGCTGCAACCGGCCACCTCGGCAACGTGGTCGTCGCCACGCGTGACCTGGGCCTCTACCGGCTTCACCCCGGCTTGACGGTACAAACGAGCCATTGTGCGACGCTGATGCGGCAGGACAAGAGAGACGACGGCCCCGTCGTGTCCGGCGCGAGCGGTACGGCCGGAGCGGTGCAGGTAGTCCTTGAAGTTCATCGGCGGATCGACTTGCAACACCAGAGTGACGTCATCGACGTCAATTCCTCGGGCCGCGACGTCAGTGGCAACCAAGACCGGCAGGGAACCGTCCTTGAATGCCGCCAACACGCGGGCACGGGCACCCTGGGTCAGGCCGCCGTGCAGAGCACCAGCCATGACGCCGGCCTCACGCAGTTGCTCGGCCATCCGGGAGGCACCTCGCTGGGTTCGAGCAAAGACGATGGTGTGGCCGCTACGGTTAGCGATCTCGCACATCAGCCCGACCTTCTCGTGAGGCTTGATCTGGAAAGCGTGATGGGTCATCGTCGCGACCGATCCCTTGTCGGGGTCGACCTCGTGGATAACCGGCTCGTGCATGTACCGCCTAACCAACTTGTTAACGGCACCGTCGAGGGTGGCAGAGAACAGCAGGCGCTGCCCGTCAGCGGGAATGGCATCGAGGATCGAGCCAACGGCCTCCATGAATCCCAGTTCAGCCATGTGATCGGCTTCGTCGAGGACAGTCACGGCGACACCGGAAAGGTCGGCGTCACCAGTCTCCAAGAGGTCGACCAGACGCCCCGGGGTGGCGACAACAAGGTCGACTCCCCTCTTAAAAGCCTTGGTCTGCGGGCCGTAGCTCATACCACCCGCGATGAGGATGGTCGATAGCCCCATTGAGGACGCCAGCGAGGACAGCACGTCGGCAATCTGCATGGCCAGCTCACGAGTGGGAGAAAGGATGAGAGCTCGAGGCCGGTTATCCTCACGCGGGGTGGCCGACAGGCGCGACAGCAGCGGGACACCAAAGGCCAACGTCTTACCCGAACCCGTTGAGGCGCGGCCCAACACGTCACGCCCAGCGATGGCGTCGGGGATGGCGGCGATCTGGATGCGGAAGGGATCGGTAATGCCAGTCTTGGCCAAAGCAGCAACGATCTCGTCGGGCACGCCAAGGGCCGAGAAACCGCCCTCGTGATCAATACCGGTGACGTCGAGATCGGTCAGCTCAGTGGCCTCCCAATCCATATTGTCGTCGTCGTGGTCGTCACGGGACCAGTCGTCGCGGCGGTGATCCGAGCGGTCTGGCCAGCGGTCATCACGGCGATCATCGCGCCAGCTGTGACGGTCCTCACGCCAGTTTCGGGAGTCCCGGCGGTCGAAGTCACGGCCGCCATTACGGCGATCCCAGTGGTCATCGCGGTCGCGCCGCTGTCCACGACGGTCCTCGCGCCAATCGTCACGGTCCCATGACGATCCGCGGCGGTCGTCACGCTTCCAATCACGATTAGCGTGGTGGCCCGGTCGACGCGATTTGTGGGAGCGGAACTCGCCGTCATCGGGCCACCTGCGGTCGTCGCGACGATCCCAGTCACGGCGGTCGTAACGACGGTCCTGACGGCCATCAGACCACTCATGGTTGCGTCGATCCTGGGAAAAACGGCGGTCTCTGCTACCGCCAGCGTCATCGCGACGCACGTCTTCCCGGGGAGTCCATGCCTCGAAGTTACGACCCCGGGAATCGGTGTGCCCGTTGCGGACACCTCCCCTAGTACGTGGCTTGTGCCCGCGGGCAGCTCGCTCAGCTGCGGTCCAGCGGCGCTTCGGGCTGCCGTCAGCCTTGAAAGATTTGGGATTGCGTTTTTTGTTGCTCAATGGGGTGTTCCCTCATGGTCAGCGGACTCCTCGGCCAGGGGCGACCGGCATCACTGCACACAAACGGCGCAGTGCCACTAACGGGGGTCGCGGAATCTGACCGCAGCACGCCGAACCCAAAGCGGGTCTCGGTGATGGAATCCTGGATGGCTGTCTGTCTCGATGGCTGGGCGAAATAGCTGCCGTGCAGGTGAATGCAATAGAACCGGAGCCGGTAACCCCGCCACGCCCTCAAGGCGCATCGAGCAACTGAAACGCATCATAGGCTCGAACGAATCGGGCCGTCGCCAACGTCAGCACTCTACCCAAAAAGGTCGTATCGACGAAATCGACCGCATTCCTCAACGAACGTCAGTCGCTGATGGTCGTGTTCCACGAGTAGGGCCGGTGGATCGTGGCACCGAGGGTGGAACCAACCATGACCGATCCCACGAGCGCAGCCACAACCCACCATCCGCTGTGAACCAGATCCATCGTGCCGGACATGATTCGACTGGTAGCCAGCAAGGCGAGCAGCGATCCTATCGTGCCAGCGATGACCGCGACGACACACGTCATGGCGACCTCGAAGAAGATCACACCGTCCACCCAGCGCGGTGTCAGTCCGAGGCGTCGCAGGTGCGCAGTGAGTCGCCTCTGCGCCAAACGCTCGTCTCGGGCCAGGGAGCCAGCCATGATGACCGTCATCATGGTGAACAGCCCGGTAGCGACGAGGGTCGCCGCGGGTAAGGGAACCTTGGGCGCCATTCGTGGGGCCATGACATAAGACGGGTCAATGTGGTGCGTCGTAGCCCAGTGGTAGGCGGTGTCCTCCTGATTTGGGCTCAGGCCGACATATAAGAATCCCCTGCTCACCGACGAGTCACTGGACTTAGCTGGTGGGGTATACCCATGCCCGATGACCTTAATCTGGCCAAGCCAGCCAAGATCTCTGGGCACAGTGATTTCGGTGCTGGAGGCCTGCTCATCGGTAGTGACCCGCAAACTTCCGGCCGTTTGCAACTGACGACGCTGCCTATCAGTCAGGGGAAAAATACTGGCGACGTCGTCGACGTTGTGAAAGGCCCACCACGCCACAGAATTGCCAGCGCGGTCGTCGCTAGAACCGTATGTCATCGGCACTTTACGGGCACCGTGCAAGTCGTCGTCGAACTGCTTGACGAGATTGCCGGGCAGGGAAGGGGAGAACCCCGGCTCTGCCAGAAAGTAGGCCATACCGTGCGGGATACCCGTGGAACTAGTGGCATTCATCTGTGCGAACAGTGAGGCGACAATAAGCAGACCTGTCGCAGTAGCGGCAACAAGCCCTGCCGTGAGCCCTGCGAACAGTCCGTGCCATGAACCCCGAGAGCGAAGGGCACGAGACGCGGCGAGCCTGCGGCCCGGTGAAACGTCGCGTCCTGAGACCAAAGCTAGTAACCACGGTGTCACCAGTCCTGCCGCCAACGACGAGAGCGCGGAAACGATGGCCACCGAAATCAGCGAGACTTTCGCTGCCACTGAAGCCCATACCAAGAGGGCGCAGGCCACGATAGCGCCACTCCATGCCAACAGACGAGCCATTTTCACATTGATGCGTTTGCCATGAACCTTGCGTTCCCGCTGACTGCTCGGGGTAACCATGACGACGGCGGTCACGATGGCGGCACCCAGGCAGGTGACAGCGCTCATAGTGGGTGATGAGACAGGTGACAGCGGGTTATCGGAGAAACGGGCCAATAATGGCCGAATAGCTATGACGAGCAGCTCACCAGTAACAAGGCTTGCTGCCGCAGTAGCCATGCTCATGAACAATGTGACGACTCGCAGCGACAGAGCTAGTTTGCGACGCGGCACGCCCATGGCAGTAAGAGGTGCGATGATTCGGCGCGCCGACGTTGTGGCGGCCGCAGCAGCCAAACCCGCCCCCAAGCCGGCGACGAGAAACCAAGCCAGATACTGCTCGACGATTTTCTTTCCAGATAGCGGTGCAAATTCCTTGGAGAGGAGTTGCTCCCTCGTTGTACATGCATCAGAATCGAGAGGATCGGAGCCCAAATCGTCATTAACCTTGCTGCACGTTCCAGCTGAATCAGACGAGGTAAAGAAAATAAGATAGTTTCCACTCAACCCAGATATTTTAGCCTGTTTTTGAGTCAGAGGCCACGCCTGCCATGTTCCAGAGCGAGCCAGAATTTCACGAGAAGACTTATCGAACGTTGCCCCAACTGTTCCGACGATAGTGAGATCGTAGTTCCCAGGCTCCAGGACGAGCTTATTCTTGCCACCGATCCCTTGCCTCAGGGATGGAGTAACAACAATTTCAGAGGGTTTTGTAGGCCATTTTCCAGAGATTAAAGCGTATCTTCCCTTAGTATTGATTCCCGGCATGCTGGATTCCTGATAGAGAACCTCCTCAGGCAATCCCTTCACGGAAACTTGAGTTTCGAGATATGGATTGATTTGGCGGACTTTCCATCGATTAATAGGCACGGTAGGAGATGACGACCCAGCAAGAACTGAAAATCCTGGACTTACCAAGCCATCGGCTGCCCCGAGCGTCGATGTCACCGATTGTTCCGGACTCAGGTTGATGGAACGATTCACCCCGAGGCTGACGGTCATGATAAGTAAAGCAACAGCCATAGGAACCATGCGCAACCAGCTTTTCCGGGAGCGCAACATCAAGGCAGCCAGATTCCACACCCACATCAGCAGGAATCCTCCAAGTGACCATCGACCAATTCGCAGGATCGGTGCGCATATTCCTTGGCTGTAGGGTCATGAGAAGAGAGCACGACGGTGCGACCCTTCTCATCTTCAGCAAGTGCGCGCAGCAGTTCAAAGACCATCTGGGAATTGCGCCGATCGAGCTGGCCAGTAGGCTCATCGGCTAGCAGTATTGGACGGTCTCCAGCTATGGCGCGGGCTATCCCGACCCGTTGGGCTTCACCACCGGATAGCTGTCGAGGATAGCGATCCTGGAGGTGGGCGATCCCAACCCGTTCGAGAGCCTCGATCGCCATAACGCGGGAACGAGAGCCGAATCCACGAACTCGAAGAATGAGTTCGACATTCTCCCGAACCGTGAAATCGACGATGAGGGAGTGCTCTTGGAAGATCATTCCGATGCGATTAAGGCGAATATCGTCGCGCTCGGACGTCGACAGGGAATAAATGTCGCTACCTTCAACGAACACCGTTCCCGAGGTCGGCTTCAGTAAGCCTGACATGATGTTGAGCAATGTCGTCTTCCCTGATCCGCTCACCCCATGCAGCAGGGTCATTACCCCAGGCTGCATGGAGACGGTGACGTCATCCAGAACGAGATTGCGATTGTGCGTGGTCGAGAAATTGTGAGATACCCCCGATGCGACGATTGATCCACCGCCAGCACTAACCTCCATGACGATGGCGGTGGATCGATCCAAGGGAGACCGCCGACTCAACACCCGCGCCCAAGAGCGAAGGATGATGCCTGATTGTCGTCATACCACCAGAAATAGGGGTCATCAGTCTTGGGGCTATAATCCCAACAATGACCTCTTTGATGTGCATCGTACCAAAATGCAGCTGACCAGTTCGTGTGATTCTTCACCGAACTCAGTGTATCATTGTTACCCTTGCTAATATTCCAACTTCCAGTCGTTGTTCGATATCCGATACGCGCCTTGTAACCTGGCTCAGCGAATAGCTCAAGGCTACTTGAATGAGCCACAGAGGGCGCGACAGCAAAACTCCCCCTAACATGACAATGAGGACTCCTACGCTCACTAATTTGGGCAATCGAATCATGATGACTCCTCGTTGAGTAGGTTGTGGATATTCGCAACCTGACAGACAGCTGCCGTTAAGATAACCTACGCATATCTGACGTGGCAAAGGACGACCAGGCTCACACAACGTCCCCGCGAACCGCAGGTGATCTCGTCACCCCGAGTTCACCACCCCGACACCGCGACCCCGCCAAGATGTCGCGTGTCCCGGTTACCATGAAGTTGTGCGTGTTGCGATCATCACGGAGTCATTCCTGCCCCAGGTCAACGGGGTGACGAACTCAGTACTGCGGGTTCTGGAGCACCTTAGCGCCCATGACCACGATGCCATCGTGCTCGCCCCCGGTGATGCCCAGACCCCACACGAGTACGCCGGATTCCCCGTCATTCCGTTAGCCTCCCTGCACTGGCCGGGTTACCAAGACGTCCGTGTCTCCACTAGCCCGCAGTGGACGATGGAACGTTACCTATCGGAGTTCGAGCCTGACGTCGTGCATCTGGCCGGACCATTCATGATTGGGTATAAGGGCGCCATGGCGGCAGCCTCCCTCAGGATACCTATAGTGGCGATCTATCAGACCGATATCCCCTCCTACGCGGGCCGCTACGGGCTGGGCAAGCTCGAGTTCTACGGCTGGTACCGCGTGCGTCAGATTCACTCCCTCGCTGTGGCGACTTACGCACCCTCCACCTTCTCCCGCGACCAACTCGTCAGCCATGGCGTGCCCCGGGTAGACATCTGGGGACGTGGCGTCGACAAGGTGCGATTCCATCCGTCAAAGCGCTCCCAACAACTGCACGATGAATGGGCTCCCAACGGCGAGGTAGTCATCGGATACATGGGGCGTCTAGCTGCCGAGAAACGGGTCGCCGATATGACCAACCTCGCTGACATCCCCAACACCAAGCTCGTCATCGTCGGAGATGGCCCGGCTCGCGCCGAGGTGGAAAAGCAGCTTCCTCATGCTGTTTTCACCGGCGGTCTCGGCGGGGAGGACCTCCCCCGTGCCGTCGCCAGCATGGATGTGTTTTGCTCGACGGGCGAACTCGAGACCTTCTGCCAGGCTGTCCAGGAGGCCAAGGCCTGTGGCCTCCCAGTCATTAGCCCGCGCAAGGGCGGTCCCATCGACCTCATTGACCCGTCTCGCACGGGATGGCTTTACGAGCCTGGCGATATGACCGACTTCCGCTCTCGCGTCGTCGATCTCGTCGGTGACGACTACAAGCGACACGCCATGGGCATAGCAGCACGAGCGTCGATCGAGAACCGCACCTGGGAGAACCTGTGCGCCGAACTCGTCGAGCACTACAAAGAAGCAATTCGGCTAGCTGGACGCTCAACGAGGATTCGTGCAGTCCTCTGACACCCCTTTTGGACGTCCCGGTCTGGTGCGAAACCGGGGCTCATCAGCGTGACAGAACCGTTGTGACGGTTCCGGGCAGCAATTCGGCAATTTGGTCCGGAGCGTACGGCCCTGGCATTGAAATAGCCGTGGCGGCTTGCATTCCGGCGGCGCATAGAGCCGCGTCGTCAGCAGGTAGTCCGGCGGCCATGAGAGTGCCGCACATTCCGGCCAAAACGTCACCAGACCCACCTTGAGCGGTCCATGCGGGACCAGGAAGAGCGGCACGAACGCCCCCGTCAGGACGGGCAACCCATTGGATAGAGCCTTTCAGCAGGACGGTCGCGCCGAACCGCTGAGCGGCACGGACAGCCGAGCCTCGCGGATCGGCTACTACCTGACTGCGCTCTATCCGCAGCATTCGGGCCAGCTCCCCAGCATGGGGCGTAAGTAGACATCCCTCCGGCAACTCTGCCGGGAGGAGGGCCAGGGCATCAGCGTCGATCACCATGGGGACGCCTTCAGCCGCCCGTTGACTAAATCGGTCGGCGTTGCCATCGTGAGTGCCCCAACCAGACCCGATAACCCAGGACTGAACGCGACCCTCACCAATAACAACGGATGGAGCCCGGCTCAGAATGAAAGCCATGATGGCACTTGGCCCAGAAAACCGCACCATTCCCGGGCCAGTGCGCAACGCTCCGAGAACGCCGAGCACAGCAGCCCCCGGGAACTTCTCGGATCCGGTATCGATGCCGACAACCCCGCGAGAGTACTTGTCGTCAAGCGCGCCAGGTACCGGCCACAGCGACGCCATCTCGGCGAGGTCGCAATACTCATCGACATCATCGAGACACTCGCCATCATCGTCGACAAAGTCGAGGCCGATGTCATGAACCTCCAACTCTCCGCAATAGCGGGCGGCCGGGTGAGCAATATGGCACCACTTGAGGCTGGAAAAGGTTATGGTGTATGCGGCGTGAACACAGGACTCCACCTCACCAGAATTCGCATCTAGGCCCGATGGTAGATCGACCGCGAGCACTGGGATCTGGCGAGCACGCAACCAGGTGTCGATTCGCTCTAGAGACTGCGGAATACCTGGACGGCCTCCAATGCCGAGAACAGCGTCAATCGCGAGATCGTACGAGTGACTGGTGACCTCTCCGAGTGAGACACGGATGCAACCAGCGTCGAGCGCGGCAGCCATGCCAGCCTCGTGCGGTTGGCCCATGACCTGAGCGAGTTCGACCCGCCACCCGCGCTGGGCCAAAGCCGCAGCTGCGAACAGCCCGTCACCGCCGTTATTCCCACCACCAACGAGAACGAGAACACACTGGGACGCTGCCCAATCAGGCATGATCTCATCGACGGCTCCGCCCAGCAGAAGCTCCTGAGCTTTTCGTGCGACGGCCTGAGCGGCAATGTCCATGAGGTCTTGTCCCGGGTGGGCATCACACCACCTCTGCTCAGCTGCTCGGGTGGCCTCGGCGGTACAGACACTTGCCATGACGATCCCCCTTCAGCCCCGCCCGGGGCTCTCGCTGCAGATTGGTATTCATTCAACCACGATGACAAGGGCGGGATGGGGAGGCGCGACTTAACCTTCGCAGAACACCATCGCCACCGCGACACCGGCATCGTGGGTCAGTGAGAGATGAACCCTACGCACACCCAACTCCTCGGCGCGTCGAGCCAGCGATCCACGAAGTTCGAACCTCACAGCTTCACCGTCAGTGACCACCTCGCAGTCTTGCCAGGAGAGTCCTTCTCCTCCACCCAACGCCTTGTACAGGGCCTCCTTAGCGGCAAATCGGGCAGCCTGAGAGCGCGCCGGCATCACAGCCTCAGTATGAGTGAGCATCTTGCGGACCATCCCCGGGTGGCGTTGTACAGCAGCCTCCCACCTGGAGATGTCGCAGACGTCCACCCCGATTCCGATGATCATAGGGTCAAGATTAGGGGTCCGGTCAGTTCCGAGCACCTGGCGACTGCCGCCCGACGTACGAACGGCACATCACCAAAGGTGTCCCCGGGGGCACCTAGTCTGAGTGAGCTCACTCCACCGTGACGGACTTGGCCAGATTCCTTGGCTGGTCAACGTCATGACCCTTGGCGGTGGCCAGTTCACAGGCAAAAGCCTGCAATGGCACTGCGGCTACCAACGGTTGGAGCAGGGTCGAGCAAGCCGGAAGCCCGACGAAGGTGTCAGCGTACGGTTTGACGTCGTCGTCCCCTCGCTCGGCAAGCACGATCGTCCTAGCGCCACGGGCACGGATCTCCTGGATGTTCGAGACCACCTTGTCATGAAGCTGATCTCGCCCCTTCGGTGGCACAACGACGAAGACCGGGGTGCCCTCCTCGATGACGGCTATGGGGCCGTGCTTGAGCTCGCCAGCAGCAAAACCCTCGGCATGCATATAGGCGATCTCCTTGAGCTTGAGAGCACCCTCAAGGGCCACTGGGTAACCGACGTGGCGCCCAAGGAAGAACACCGCTTCCTCTTCTTTCGCCATCACACGAGCCAACTCATAAACCGGTTCGATCTCGTCGAGAACTTCCTGAATCTTGCCAGGCATCTGGTCGAGCTCAGACATTACGCCGCGGATTTCGTCTCCGTACTTCATGCCACGCACCTGAGCCAAGTAGAGGCCCAGCAGATAGCAGGCGACCACCTGGGTGAGGAACCCCTTGGTTGAGGCCACGCCAATCTCGGGGCCAGCGTGGGTGTAGATAACAGCATCGGACTCGCGGGGAATCGTCGCGCCGTTGGTGTTGCAGATCGCGATGACCTTGGCATGCTGCTCACGAGCATGTCGGATGGCCATGAGAGTATCGGCCGTCTCACCAGACTGGGAAACTGTCACGACGAGCGTCATCGGGTCGATGATCGGGTCGCGGTAGCGGAACTCACTGGCCAGATCGACCTCGCACGCGACCCTCGTCCAGTGCTCGATGGCGTACTTGGCAACCATGCCGGCGTAATACGCCGACCCGCATGCGACGACCACAATTTTGTTGATGCGGCGCAACTCCTCCGGCGAGATATGCACTTCGTCAAGGACTAGATCACCACGGTCGGACCAGCGGCCCAATAACGTGTCGGCCACCGCACGTGGCTGCTCGAAGATCTCCTTGCGCATGAACCAGTCGTGACCCTGCTTCTCAGCTGCTGACAGGTCCCAGTCGACGTGATAAGGGCGGGCCTGGCTGGGGTTGCCCTCGAAGTCAGTGACGGTGACCCCGTCGGGGGTGAGCACAACAATCTGGTCCTGGCCCAGTTCGAGGGCCTCGCGGGTGTGCTCGATAAACGCTGCGACATCAGAGGCTAGGAAATTCTCTCCCTGCCCCAGCCCGACGACGAGCGGAGAGTTGCGACGAGCGGCCACCACTGTGTCAGGGGCGTCCGGGCTGACGGCCACCAGTGTGAAAGCTCCTTCGAGTCGTGACGCCACCGCCCCCATGGCCTCTGTCAGCGAGGACCTTCGCTGCATCTCCAAAGCGAGCATGTGAGCGGCAGTCTCGGTGTCAGTCTCCGACGAAAAAGTGATGCCCTCGCTCTCAAGCTCAGCGCGCAGCGCGGCGAAGTTCTCGATAATGCCGTTGTGAACGACTGCGACGCGGCCGTCGAAGGACATGTGGGGGTGGGCGTTCTCGTCAGTGGGAGCGCCGTGGGTGGCCCACCGAGTGTGACCGATACCTTGAGTGGACTCTGGGAGCGGATGGACTGCCAGCTCCTCTTCGAGGTGAGTTAGCTTGCCCGACTTCTTGGCTCGGTACAAGTTTCCGTCCGCCACGACCGCCAACCCGGCCGAGTCATATCCTCGGTACTCAAGACGCCGGAGCCCGTCGATGATGACGCGTTCAGCCTGCCGATGGCCGCAATAACCAACAATTCCGCACATGGCAAGAAACGTACATGAATCATGAGCGTTCCGCGACTTGAAACGCCTGAACGTTTGAACAACACCTCGCACGACCATTTGCACGTATGCGCTACTTCGCTATCTGAAGCCTCACGTGACCCCGACGATTCATAGCGTCAAACTCACATCCTGCATCGACGCATATGGAGAAAACATGAAAAGATCGAAAAGGATTGCAGCAGCCCTGACCTCGCTGACGACCATCGTGGCAACCGCCTTCGCGACCATCTCGGCAGCCCCGGCGCACGCCGCTGACAGCGACACTTCAGTTCCGCCGGAAATAACTATGCCCGGCAGTCCGGACGGTATTCCATCTGCCGGCAACGGCCCGATCAAACTGTTCACCTATCCTGCTTCTGTTTATGCCTTAGCCCACCCTGGCACCAACCCGCAGGGGGCCAACAATTTCAGCTGCAAACCGCGCGAAGGTCAGAACCCCGTCGTCCTGCTTCCCGGCACCAATTCCGACGCCTATGCGTCATGGTCGATGTACGCGCCGAAGCTCACCAAACTCGGCTATTGCGTCTTCTCCCCCAACTTCAACGGGCTCAAGCTGCTGCCAAACTTCGCCTATACCGGTGATATCCGCGTCTCTGCGAAGGCCGTCTCCGGCTTCGTTGACCGTGTCCTCACGGCCACCGGATCCAAAAAGGTCGACCTCATCGGGTGGTCCCAGGGTGGCGGCCCGCTGCCGAATTACTACATCACCAAACTCGGCGGTGACAAAAAGGTCAGCAAGCTCATCGCCCTTGCCCCGTCGAATCACGGCGTCGGACCCCGAGCCGTCTCAAGGTTCGTGAACGAGTCCATCTCTGAGGCAAAACACAAGAAGATCGAGGCCACCTTCGCCAAAGCCCACATCGCCAGCTATGAGCAGCAACTCGGCTTCTCCAACTTCAACAAGGAGCTCTATGGCAACGGTCCGGTGACACGCCCCGGCGTCAAGTACACAGTCATCGAAGGCCGCTACGACGACGCGGTCGTGCCATTCACCAACGCTTTCTTGAACGAGCCTGGTGTCAAAAACATCCTCGTTCAGGACACCTGCCGGAACGATCACGCCAGCCACGTCAATTTCACCTATGACGTAAACGTCTACCAGATGGCCGTTAATGCCCTGGATCCTGATCACGCACAACCAGTGACATGCGTATTCCAGCCGTTCATCGGCTAATCACCTGATACCGCCCCAACCCGACTGTGGGGCCTTCATATCGAAGGCCCCACACTTTGTCGTGAGGCCAGCGTCGCACCCCCTGTCGGCACGATAACCAACAACCGTAGATACAGATACATCTGAGGAGATCCATGAAGAAAAACTGGTTACTCACAACCCTCCTTGCCACAGTGACGATCGCCATGGGAACGACGACCACCGCCTTCGCCAGCCCACCTACCGACATCACTCCCGAACATCCAGGCGGGGTTACCGCGCCTCACAGCCCCGACGGAATCCCCTCGAATATTGAGGGACCAAGTACGCCCAGCTGGACCTCTGCAATCAGGTTCGCAATGAAGAATCCCGGCGCGAAGGTCCCGGGCACCAACGACTTCGCCTGCAAACCGAGGAAAGGCACCCATCCCGTCGTGCTCATCCCGGGCACATCCGAGGACGCCTTCATCACGTGGTCGTACTACGGCCCCCACCTCAAGGCAGCAGGATTCTGCGCCTACACGTTCAACTACAACCCGGAAACACATCCGCTTGTGGAAGCTGCTGAGACCAGCGGCAACATCTACTCCACGGCAGCCTTCATGGCCCACTTCATTGACAGGGTGCTCAAGACAACCGGTGCTCAGAAGGTCGATCTCATCGGCCATTCGCAGGGTGGCGGTCCCCTGCCGCGCGCGTACATCAAATATTACGGAGGCGCCAAGAAGGTCCATCATCTCGTCGGTTTAGTTCCTTCCAACAAAGGAACAAGCATGCTCGGCCTGGAGAAGTTCCTCAATGCCAGTGGAAATCCGCTCAACACTATTTTCAATGCCGTAGCGCAGTTTCACAATCTGGGATCCCTGCCCCAACAGTTGCAAGACTCCACATTTCTCAGGGAACTCAACGCGGATGGAATGACCGTCCCCGGCATCACATACACCGTCATCGCCACCCGGTTCGACAACCGAGTATTTCCGTGGACGAATACCTTCATCAATGAGCCCGGAGTCAAGAACATCGTCATCCAAGATGTCTGCCCCTTAGACCACAGCGCCCACACGAATATCCCCTATGACCCGATGACCTTCCAGATTGTCATCAATGCCTTGGACCCCGAACGGGCCGCCCCGGTCATCTGCACCATTCGCCCATTCAGGCCCAGGTAGTTCGCCGGCAAGACATTCGATGGGCGTGGTTCGACGCTACTCGGAAATGTGCCCACCAATGACGCATTAACTACGTCCCCAACGTCGCGGTGAAGTACAGTCACTACGACCAACCATTCGGAGGCGCCCGATGAACTTGACCCCCACCACCCCCGTTGACGACGACAACACCGAACCGGGGCCGTTCATCGAATTATCGCGAGAATCGTGGGCCGCACTTTCGGACTCGACCGAGATCGATATCGACGAGGCCACCCTGGACCACATCCGTGGTCTCGGCGACCCCACTAGTCACCGCGACGTCGTCGAGGTGTACCGCCCGTTGACCCAACTCATCCACCTGTACTGCATGCACACGGGCGCCCTCTTCGACGCCTCCAATAACTTCCTCCAACTCACCCGCCACGGTATGAAGCGCACCCCCTTTGTCATCGGGATCGCTGGGTCGGTGGCCGTTGGCAAGTCGACCGTGGCTCGTCTGCTACGGGAGCTCCTGGGACGTTCCCCGCGCCGTCCGGTCGTGGACCTCGTGACGACCGACGGATTCCTCTACCCCAACCGGGTACTCGAGGAACGCGAGCTGCTTTCCCGCAAGGGATTCCCTGAATCCTACGACCGCAAGGCTTTGCTGAGGTTCGTCGTCGATGTCAAGTCCGGGATGCCTGAAGTCACCGCACCGGTTTACTCTCACGTCACCTACGACATCGTGCCCAACCAGCAACTCGTCGTCCGGCAACCCGACATCCTCATTATTGAGGGGCTTAACGTTCTACAGCCACCACGACCGCGCAGCAGTGGGACAATGGGACTAGCCCTGAGCGACTTCTTCGACTTCTCGGTATACGTCGATGCTGAGGAGGCCGACATCATCCGGTGGTACATCAACCGGTTCCTCACCCTGCGGCAAACCGCGTTCACCGACCCCCACTCGTTCTTCGGTGAGTACGCACGAATGCCCGACAACGAGGCCATCACCATCGCTAAGGAGATCTGGGACACCATCAACGGCCCGAACCTGGTGCAGAACGTGCTGCCCACCCGCGGCCGGGCTACCGCGATCCTGCATAAGGGTCCCGACCACGAGGTCCGCAATGTGTGGATCAGGAAGGTTTGAGTCGGTGTCGTCTCCTCGGGTCTGCCCCTCAGAGGCCCTACCGGTCACATGACATGCCAGGGAAACGGATCCGCGATTCGCGACGCCGCCAAGGCCTGGTCGATCTGCCCCTCGCAGCCCGGCGGCGCTACCACAACGTGATCCGGCGCCTCGATCCCCACAACCACGCTGTCACCGAACTCGTTGGCGATGGGGCGCCCCACTCCTTTCGCCAACGGCCATGACGACACCAGCCACGACGAACCAGCTACGACTAGGACGTCACCGTCGCGGGAGAAAGAAAGCTCACCAACGAGGGCCGACGCCAATCTTTCGGTGCCGAGACGATATGCCGCGTCAAGATCTTTGACCTCGGCCAGTGCGGCGTCATTGAGCAGCTCAACGTCGCCGTCGAACCAGGCCAAAGCGACAACCAGCCCGGGAACGGTCTGGCCAGTAACGTTCGAGACGAAAGGCCGCGCGTAGTCGAAACTGCGTCCGGCGCGCTCCTGATTCCCCACTACTTTGACCACGACGTGCGCAGCGAGGGTGGCGTCGGTCAGGCGAGTGGCACCGTCGAAAAGAGACCGCACCATCCGCGTGACAAGCTCGTCGGCAACCAGCTCCCAGTCGTCGCGGTGATGGCCACCCAACTCCTCAGCGATCAAAACTAGCGGGATATCACCGATAGCAGTCGTAGCAACCTGAGACATCAGCGTCGATGCCCATAGCCGTCAAAGACTCCTCGACCATCGATCGCAGACGGTTCGCCGCCCCGACGTCCAGACCGGGCAGGTCGGCATCTGGGCGGCGACGAAAGACACTCACAACGCCAGGCTCATCTTGACGGTCTCGGCCAACTCAGAGCAGATCTGATCAGCTTCCTCCTGGGTACCAGCCTCGACCATGACCCGCACGACCGGCTCAGTACCCGACGGACGCAACACCACTCGACCGGCGTCACCGAGCT
The DNA here is from genome assembly GCF_003030305.1 of Cutibacterium acnes. Lineage (NCBI taxonomy): Bacteria > Bacillati > Actinomycetota > Actinomycetes > Propionibacteriales > Propionibacteriaceae > Cutibacterium > Cutibacterium acnes. The sequence continues at coordinate 1,918,300 of NZ_CP023676.1, forward strand.
TCTGGTTAGCGTCAGCAACCGCTTTATTAACGTCTGGATCGATACCAGCTCGCAACTTGTCGACGCCACGCACATTGATGAGCGCCTGCGGCAGACGGGTCATCACCGAGGCGAGCTCCTTGAGGGTCTTGCCGGTACGAGCGACGCGCGCAGCCAGGTGCAAACCGGTAAGAACACCGTCACCAGTGGTTGCGAACTCACTCATAATGACGTGCCCGGACTGCTCACCACCCAGCGAGAACCCATTGGCGTTCATCGACTCGAGGACGTAGCGGTCACCCACCTTGGTCTGATCGACGTGAATATCGTGCGCGCGCATTGCGATGATGAGGCCAAGGTTGCTCATGATCGTCGCGACAACGGTGTTGGAGGCCAGACGGTGGTCCTCCTGCAAAGCCAACGCGAGAATCGCGATGATGTGATCCCCATCGACGATATTGCCTTCGTGGTCGACAGCCAGGCACCGATCAGCGTCACCGTCAAAGGCCAATCCCATGTCAGCCCCAACCTCAACAACCTTGGCCTGCAGCTTCTCCGGGTGGGTGGAACCGCACCGCTCATTGATGTTGAGGCCATCGGGCTGGTCATGAATCGCGATGACCTCGGCACCCTGAGTAGTGAAGGCAGCCGTCGCCGTATGGAAGGAGGCACCGTTTGCGGTGTCGAGGACAATCTTCATCCCCTTGAGAGTGTCTTGCTGGCGCAGCGAGCGCACCAGGTGATCGACGTAGGTGTCGACAGCCTGCGGGGTGTAGCGGATACGTCCTACCTTGTCGCCAATAGGGCGGGCCCACGGCTCACCCATACGCTGCTCAATGGCGTCCTCAAGATCGTCGGGAAGTTTCACGCCCCCGCGGGAGAAGAACTTGATGCCGTTATCAGGCATGGGGTTGTGAGATGCCGAGAGCATCACGCCCAAATCAGTGCGGTACTCGTTGACGAGGTAGGCCGCCGCGGGAGTCGGGATCACGCCGACGCGCAACACGTCAACACCGGCGCTGGCTAACCCAGCGCAGACAGCGGCCTCGAGGAATTCGCCGGAGGCGCGAGGATCACGTGCTACCAGCGCGGTAGGTTGGCGGTGTCCGAAAGCACCCGCCTCGCCCAGAACGTGCGCGGCCGCGACCGAAAGGTCAAGGGCCAACTCGGCGGTGAGGTCTTGATTAGCCACACCGCGCACTCCGTCAGTTCCAAAAAGTCGTGCCATGAAGTTTCACTTTACCCACCGCTCACGCCAAGTGAGCGGAACACCCGCTGAGCGTGGGCATTTCGAGTGACTCGGTGGTAGAGGCCATGTCACCCTGTGCAACAGCCCCACCAGTCCATCCAGGAAATCACGACAGGTAGTCACCACGACAGATAGTCCCACGCCCGTGAGACCCCGAAAAACGCCTCGGGGTGGTTCTCCCCTGGGGGAGAACCACCCCGAGTTCCAGAGAAAGACCGGATCAACGCTTCGAGTACTGCGGAGCCTTACGGGCCTTCTTGAGTCCAGCCTTCTTGCGCTCTTTGACGCGGGCGTCGCGGGTCAGCATGCCGGCCTTCTTGAGGGCCGGACGCGAGGCCTCGGGGTCAACGTTATTGAGCGCACGGGCGATACCCAGACGCAGCGCACCAGCCTGTCCGGTGACGCCGCCACCACCGATGCGGGCAATGACGTCGTATGCACCCTCAACACCAGCGGTAGCGAAGGGCTCGGTCACAATCTGCTGATGGACCTTGTTCGGGAAGTAGTCCTCCAGAGTGCGGCCGTTGATCTTCCATTGGCCAGAGCCGGGAGTGATGCGGACGCGGGCGATGGCCTCCTTGCGGCGGCCGGTGGCAGCACCGGGGGCGATCATGGCGGGGCGCTTGGAATCACCGGCAGCCACGGTCGGGTTGGAGTCGGTGCGGTAGGCGATCTCACGGTCGCCTTCGGTGAACGGGGTGACCTCGGTGTTCTCGAGGTTCTCGGTTGGGGTGTCAGTCACTGTCACAATCCTTCGTGGGCGATCACTGGGCGATCTGGGTGATCTCGTAAGGCTGCGGGTTCTGCGCAGCGTGCGGATGCTCAGGGCCGCCATACACCTTCAGCTTCTTGAGCTGCTGACGCGACAGCTTGTTCTTGGGCATCATGCCCCACACCGCGCGCTCCACGGCACGGCGCGGGTTCTTCGCAAGCATCTCGCCGATGCTGGTGACGCGCAGGCCGCCCGGGCGTCCGGAGTGGTCGTAACGCAGTGAGTCGGTGGCCTTCTTGCCGGTCAGCGCAATCTTAGAGGCGTTGACGACGACGACAAAGTCACCGGTGTCGATGTGGGGGGCGTACTGCGGCTTGTGCTTGCCGCGCAGGAGGTTGGCAGCAGTGGTAGCCAGACGGCCCAAGACGATGTCCTCGGCGTCAATGACGTACCACTTACGCTGCACCTCGCCGGCCTTGGGGCTGTAGGTGGTCACAGGTACCTTCTCGAACTCGGTCCCATACGTAGGATCACGCACAGGGATCTTGCAACGTGGTGGTGCTCTCGGGCGACTCCTTCACTCGACGGCGTGACACGCCGGAGACCGGAACCGCATCACGACATCGCTGTGTCGGACAGGCGGAGCGACCGCGGCGGTCAACTCCCGTTTGCTCGAAGGCAACACGGGTATTTTACACATGTGCCGCGGGAAGAGCGAATCGCCGGGCGGAGGTCGATTCCCGCCCGGCGTCTTCCCGGTCAGCACCCGGTAAGGGGCATCCTCACCGGCCGAGTCGATCCAGAGGAGGCAGACGAGGACGAGTCCCACCCAGGCCGGATGGCAGAGTCGGCACTCGCTGACGCAGATGGGCCGGACGATCCTCCGGAGCTACTCGGGGCGCTGCCGCGAGCCGCCTCCACCACGACACTTCGCGTCACCGTGTTGCCGAAAAGGTCGCTCGCCTCTACCACGATCCGGTGGTTACCCGCCGACCTCGGTGATCCTGAGAGGGTGGCTGCCAACGAGGTCAGTCCGTTCACCGACATGTCGTTGGTCCAGCGCAGCCCGGCAGGCAACGCACCGCGAAGTCGCCAGGACACCGGCTGGTCACCGGACACTGAGATCCTCACCGGAATGATCGGGTGCGAGACCGTCACGCGTTGGCGTGCCGGTTCGACCACAGTGAATCGGGGAGCGATGGCAGGACGCACCAGGTCGTTGTTCTTGACCGCGAAATGCTGGGTAGTCGTGTTGCCGGCATAGTCGGTCACTTTCATGATGAGAGTCCCCTGGGACGAGGGGAAGGAATGGAAAGCGGTGGGGTCGTCGGTCGTCGGGGCAGTGCCCCATCCCCCACGCACCGATCCGCCGCGACGAATCGTCGTGAGTTTTCTGGATGTACCGTCCGTCCCCTTCCACATAATCTGGAGGCCGTACCAATCGGGTGAGGTGAGGTTCCTCATGTGGAATCCTGACCGTTTCCTCTCCACGACGATATCGTCGAGGGTCACCGGCGCGGCCCAAGAGTCATGGGTGTGACCGCGATAGCTCAATCCCAATCCGTGACCGGCCGTCACCGTGAGGTCATAGGGGTGCCCCTCGCGTATCGGAACCGGCACCCTGGCACCGCCAGCAGCGCAGGGCACGTCGAGTCCGTAGGGCTGGTTGTCGATGTCGTCTTTCGCGATGTCGACGAGGTGGACGTCGACGCGACAGGTCGACACTCTCACACCCTTGGCGTCCCAGGTGACGTCGAGTACCCCCGGCCTGACAGCATCAGTAAGCAGCTTCGACGCCGTTGCGGCCTCGGCCACCTTGATGTGGCGAGGCTGAGCGGAGTAGTCGTAGCTCACCGTCGAGGGGCTGACATTTGGCCGTCATGACCCACAGCACGCACCCTGAAAGTGACTTTCCCGGTCTTCTTCGGCACCGCCTTAAGATAGGCAAGATCGGTGTAGCCAGAAGCTAGATGGACGATCTTGCCGTCCGGGCCCATCGACTCGACGACGTACCCTGCTACGTCGTCGAAGGGCGCGGCGTGCCAGGATAAAATGGCTTGGCCGTCGTCGTACACCGTGTCGAGTTGCACCTCACTCGGTGCCGCAGGCACCCCCGAACCGTCACGCACTGAGATGGCACCGACATTCATCTGGTAGTCGGGGGCGGGTGCGAACTGCAATCCGAGGGTGGTCAGCGTTCGGCCTGCGAACCGGCCTAAGCGCAGGGTGGAGGTGTGCCAGCCGCCTTTGACACCGCTACCGGGGCACGTCAACCGTGACGACGCGCCCCGGGTCGTCAGCGAAGACGAGGGCGGCTTTCATGGTGCCATGGTCCTTCGAGCTCTTGCGGAAGGTGATGGGCATGCTCGTGTCTGCCGTCATGGCCAAGCGGGTCTTGAACAGCCGCAACGTCGTCGTCTTGCTCATCATCCCGTGGACGACGAGCGATGACCCGCCACACCACGCTCCGACTTGATGGTACAGCAGGCTGACCGGAGCGCCATGAACGTCCTTGCGTCGGTCCGACGGGCCATAGTCGAAGTCAACCGACGGACGTGTCCCCTCGGTGTCGATCCACCACTGCCAGCTCGGCAGGATCGACTGGGCGTCCATGTCGGTCCATGATGCAGCAGCCGAGACGTCGCCCGCCGAGTACCACTTCATGCCGTGCCCGGTATTGAAGTCGGTGTGGAACTGTCTCCCGCCGATGACCGAACGAGCCGGAATGAAGTCGGCGGCCCCTACCCAGGACGATGAGTCCGCTACGCCAACCTCCGGACGGGAATGGCCAGGATGGGCTCCGGTGTCCTTCGGATTCGACGTCACTCCTGAGAAGTACATCCGCTCACGCTCAGCCACCATCCACTGGTAGGGATCCTGTTGGAAAAGTGGTACGTCCTTGTCCGCACCCTTGGGTTTGACCGCATCAGCCAGACCTCGCTGGTACATGTCGCTGGGGGTGAAGAGTGCAACCGAGGCCTTGGGGCTGTGATTTCGCCTCGACTCGTAGAGACTCGGAAGTTCGGTAGCTGACCGATGCTTGCCGTTGAACCCCGCCTGATTCGCCTCGACACCGAAGAACAAGGACTGGTATGGATCGTATCCTTCAGCCTTGGCTGCCTCGACCGAGCGATCTTGAGTCCCGGGCCAGTTGTAGTTAAGGAACACTGAGTTCATGATCCTGCCGTGGTCAAGCAGACTGGCCTTGGACGAAGACCACGTACCTGGAGTGTTCGTGTACCACTGGGTGTAGAGGCCTTTCGACGTGAGATAGCTCATGAACGGCCGGAAGCGCGAGTCCTGAAGGTTCCCCTCCTCCTCGTTGAGGAAGTACCCGTCGTAACCGAAGTACTTAGCCATCTCGACTAGTTTCTCGGCGATGATGTACCCCCGGGATGTCGGATCCTTGTCGAAGGCTTCCTTAAAAGTCAGCCCGGGGCGGAAGGCCGGGTCGAAGTAGATCGTCGCGATGGACTTGACGCCGTTGCGATGGGCGGCGTTGGTGTACGCGGGATTCGGAATGTCGACGACGCCGAACTCGAAATTGCGCGTCCGCCAGTCACTGGTGGCAGGGTCATAGAGGGACTGTGGAGTCCGTGCGGTCGCTGAGCCGTGCCAGGGGCTCCAGTAGTCGGCATACTGCCAGAAGTTGAGGACGTTGTGGGCGAACCCGTCATTGGCACGGAAATTGCCGAAGAAGGAGTTTCCGTAGTCGCCCTGCATGAGCATGACCTGGGCCCTGGCATCCAGCTCCGGATGGGCCTGGGTAGACGGATCGTGAGGGATACGAGGTTGCAGGGGCACCTCGGCACGCAGGTACCGGGCGTAAGGGTCGGTCTGGGGACTCCGCGTCCGGATGTCCTGAAGTCGATGCCCAGCGTTGCGGGGTTGGGCCGATGCCAGGGCATGGGCTCCCACGGGTGCTACGGAGTCATCGGCGACGGCAGGGGGCGTCAAGGCCGCGAGCCCCACCAGGGCAGCGACCCCAGCGATAAGCGCTCGTTTCACGGTGTTCCTTTCTACGGTGAAAGCACCACTCATGATAAATCGATTTAGCTCTGCACGGAGGGCGCTCGGGTAATCAACCCGGCACGTACCCCTGTCACGACATGGAGTTATATGTTAGATTAGGCTCGCCTAAGGCGAAGGGATGTGACAATGACTGCTCCACGACACGGTGAGGCCTCCGATGACTCCGACGCCCAGGAGGACACGGATCACATCGCATCAGCCCTGTCGCAGCGCTGTTTTTCCCTAGCCCGTCGCATCCTCGGCGGTGCCGGCATGGCCACAATGGTGGCCCACACCATGATCTCTGCCGGTGAAAGCCCAGAGAAGTGGACCTGCGATCTCCAAGCCCACGGCGTTACGGCGTCGGGGCGTTTCGTCGTCGCCCAGCGCTCCCATCCCGCCCAGGCCCTCTGCCAAGTCCCGGCCGGACTGCCCACTGATGTCCGGCTGGAGATCTCCAAAGATGCCCCAGAACCGGCCATCCGCCTCCTGACAGCCACCCTCCATGTGCTCGGAACAATTACATGGCTAGCCCCCGCCCAAGTCGACCACCTGTTGGCCACGGACGTGCTACCGAGAGAGGTATCGATCATCGCTGGATTCGACGACGCCCTCATCGGGGTCGTCGCCCCGTATCGCGCGATCCTTCATGACGCCATGGGCAGTACCGAGATCGACGTCCCCGCTCTCATTGACAACATCCCCGACGACAAAGTCTTCCCGTCTGCCGAGGATGAGCTTTCCGCCTTAGACATCGTTGCCTCACTCGGCAATGCCCACCTCTCGCAGCTGTGCGACGGGGTACACAAGAAAACTGTATTCGGCTGCAGTTGCTGGTCTCGCGCAACTCATCACGCGTGCCCGCACACCGTGGGCCGGGTATTCTGCGCTGACATCGATCGCACCGGATTGACCCTCATGTACGTCAACCCTGACCAGACGGGTGCGATGTTCATACCTTTGGAACAGGACGCGACGTCCCTCACCGAGCTGGAGGCCGCCGTGGCCCAGCTCCCCCTGAACTCGGATCCGGTACGCCCTACGCGTGTCTGACAGCCGGATCCGGGAACAGCGTGGGCCTCCTCTCCCCCGAGGGGGCCCACGCCTGAATCACGGCGGTCAGTTGTACCGGAGGCGACGTAATGCGGGAGCATGAGAACCCGCATGTGGCTCAGCGAGCCTGGTAAGCAGTGCAGCTCGCGGCGTCGCTGATGGCAACCTGCTGGGCAGTGCACATGAGCTTGTCATTGTGGACACACTCAATACGCTGACATGCACCGACGCGGCCATCAGCTGAGGACAGACCGGCGCGAGCATCGAGATGGGTAACGGTTGCGCACGTGGGCTGCCCAGAAGCTCCACCGACGGTCACCGCGAAGGCGGTGCAGCCGGAATCATTGAAGGCGCAATCGGTAACGGAACAAGAAACAACGGGAGTTGCGGTAGACATGTCGAGACCTTTCATAAATGACCACCGCGTGTCTGACGTCGTCAACAATAAGCACTGAAAATATCCGCCTAGCGACAAGGAATGACGCTTGGAATCAGCGAAGCCTGACCTCTGTTTTCCCGGCCTCTTTCTGGTCTCATTTTTCACAACACTACCAATGTCAAAATATTCATGTTCACCAACTCTTGACGTGGATCGCCGCTCCATCACTTCAGCCGGCGTACACTTCAATCACCGCGTCGCTCAGAGTCATCGACTATCATTCGACCCCGTGCGACCCGACCCCGCTCCCCTCGATCCGACCGACGCTTCCCCTGCCCAGGCTCGCCGCCATCAGCCGGGGCTAGGGGTCGAGGTGTCAGCCGGGGCACACCGCTCGGGCGACCGGGTCCGGCGCGGTGTCGTCTCCTTCGTGCGGCGATCCCCCCGGATGAACGTCTCTCAGCAACGAGCCATGAATACCTTGGCCAGCACGTACCTCATCGACGTCCCCCGCGACGCCACCAGCACCTCGGTCGCACCTGGATCCCGTCTAGACCTCCCCGCGATCTTCGGTCGCACCGCCCCGCTTACCGTAGAGATCGGAGTTGGGTCTGGCGACGTGCTGGCAGCGCTAGCGGCCGCCCATCCCGAGCGAGACTTCATCGGTTTCGAGGTCTACCTGCCCTCCATCGCGACGACCCTCAACAAGCTCGAGAACGCTGGCGCAGGTAACGCCCGGGTCATCATGGCCGATGCCACAGCAGGGCTGGAACACCTCTTCGGACCCGCCGACCTCGACGAATTGTGGACCTTCTTCGCTGATCCATGGCACAAAAAGCGTCACCACAAACGTCGCATCGTCAACCCCGACACAGCCCGTCTGGTGACGTCCCGGCTGCGTCCGGGCGGTCTGTGGCGTCTGGCCACCGACTGGGACGACTACGCCCACTGGATGCTCGAAGTACTCTCAGCCGAGCCGCTGCTCAAGCCGGTCGACGCTGGGCCGGACGGTTTTAGCCCGCGCTGGCCCGAACGGCCGGTGACCCGTTACGAGAACAAGGGGCTGACGGCCGGACGCACCATTCACGACCTCACCTGGCGTCGCGTGGACGGGTCATGACCCGCTGGCGCCTGGACATCGCCTATGACGGGGCGAACTTCTCGGGGTGGGCCACCCAGCCCGATCGCCGCACCGTGCAGGGTGAGCTGGAAACGTGGATTCCCCGCGTACTCCGTCTCGACCAGCCCACTCCCCTAACAGTCGCGGGGCGTACTGACGCCGGCGTTCATGCCCGCGGCCAGGTGGCCCACGTCGACCTACCCGACAACGTCGACACCTCGGCGATGCTGCGTCGGCTGTCGCGGGTCCTCACCCCCGACATCGTCGTGACGTCGGTACGCCCCGTCCCCAGCACGTTCGACGCCCGGTTCTCGGCGCTGTGGCGTCGTTACGTTTACCGCCTGTGGGACGAGTCCTCCCGTCCTGACCCGGTGACCCGGTTCCACGTGGCACCCGTGCGAGGACACCTCGACCTCGACTGCCTCAACACCGCCGGCACTTCTCTTCTCGGGCTGCGCGACTTCGCGGCCTTCTGCAAACACCGCGAGGGCGCCACAACAATCCGTACCCTCCTCGACTGCCACGCCGAACGGCTCGACGACCCGTGCGGCACCGTCGAAGTGACCGTCCGCGCTGACGCCTTTTGTCACTCCATGGTGAGATCCCTCGTCGGAGCTCTCACCGCAGTCGCCTCGGGGCGGCGCAGCCAAGATTGGCTCGACAACGTCGCCGCCAGTACCTCGCGGGCATCATCAGTGCTCGTCATGCCGGCCTGCGGGCTCACCCTCGAAGAGGTCGGCTACCCGTCCGACGAGGATCTCGCTCGACGCGCTGCCCAAGCCCGTTCCCGTCGAAGCCACAACGACATCTGCGACACCTGTTGGGGGGACCGATGAGCCAATCCAGCCACGACGACCATTCCCCCACCCACTACTTCACCACCCCAGAGGGACCCACCCGCACCCGCACTATCACCGTCAACGTCTGGGATGATTCCATGACTATGACAACGGCCGGCGGAGTGTTCTCCGGGACTCGACTCGACCCGGGTACCGCTGTCCTTATGCGGTCAGTGACTCCTCCACCATCCAACGGCACGTTTCTCGATCTCGGCTGCGGGTACGGCCCGATCGCCTGTGCGCTGGCCCGGGCCTGCTCCGGCTCCCACATCGTCGCCGTCGATGTCAACGACCTGGCCATCGACTTGACGACCCGCAATGCCAAGGCCCTCCGGGTCGGCGATCGCGTCCACGCCTGCCGTCCTGAGGAGGTCGACCCTGACCTTCGTTTCGACGAGATCTGGTCAAACCCGCCGATCCGGGTAGGCAAGGCGGCCTTACACGAAATATTGACAACGTGGCTGGCGCGCCTGAGCGACGAAGGAGTCGCTCACCTCGTCGTCGGGAAAAACCTCGGCGCAGACTCTCTCACCAGCTGGCTGTGCGAGCAAGGATTCGACGCAGCCCGAGTCGCTTCCGCGAAAGGATTCCGGATCATCGACGTCCATGCCTAACCTGGTCGTAAACTGAAATGGTGCCACTAGGAAGCGAAGCCGACAACGACTGGAACCGGCGCTGAACCATGTCAAGATTGGTGACGAGGACAGCCAACCCGGTCGTTGGGATTCCGGTAGCAGCCACCCCAAGCAGTACGAGGACCGTCCATCCGTGGTCGTGGTGGGCCTGGGCGGCAGGCTGCGGTATCGCCATCAGCCTCACCAATAATCCGCTCCTCGTCGTCCTCATCACGGCAGCCGTCACCCTCGTCGTCGCTGTGCGCCGCACTGACGAACCGTGGGCCAGGTCCGCAAGGGTGTATGCCGGCATGGCCTTCACGGTCATCATTATTCGCGTATTCTTTCAAATTCTTACGGGTGGCGACGGGAAGGGAACCGTGCTCTTCCGTCTTCCCGAAGCGTCCCTGCCCAACTGGGCTGCCGGAATTTGCCTCGGCGGGCCGGTCACTGCTGAAGGGCTGGCCGCCACCGGTTACGACGCCCTCCGACTAGCCGGAATGCTGGCCTGCCTCGGTGCCGCCAACTCGTTGGCCAACCCCAGACGCGTCCTCAAATCCGTGCCAGCGGCACTGCACGACATTTCGGTGGCCGTCGTCATCGCGCTATCGGTCTTTCCTCAACTCATCGCCTCGGCGCAGCGGGTCCGACGAGCCCGACGGCTACGCGGGAACACACGAAAAGGGATCCGCGCCCTGGGGGCCGTGCTCGTCCCGGTATTGGAAGACTCGGTGGAGATGTCGATGTCCCTGGCCCGCGGGATGGAGTCCCGCGGATACGGGCGCACCCGTGACGGCCGTCGCGTCCGCCCGGGAACCCGCGTTCTGCTCGTCGTGTCCGTGATGGCACTGACCCTAGGGTGCTACGGCGTCCTGGCCAACCCGACCGGATCCTTCAGCACCGACCCGTCAACGTGCGCACCCGGCAGCCTGTGCTCATGGCTCCTCATGGACCGAATGGGTCAGCACATCGGCGCCGTGCTCATCGTCGCCGGGATCATCGGGTCGGTCGTCGGATTACGGATCTCGGGACGTCGCCTCGGGGTAAGTCGATACCGCCCCGATCCGTGGACCTGGCAGGCTACGGCGTCCTGCTTGTGCGGAGCAGTTGCGATAGTCGCCATGATCTGGCTATCCCGCGCCAACCCCAAGGCCATCACCGTCTCTACATCGCCGGTAGTTTGGCCGCCACTGGAACCAGCAATGCTCCTCCTCGTCGTGGCAGCCGCCTTACCTGGGGTTTTCACCCCCGCACCCCAAAGATCCACCCAGGCTGACCCCGAGCAGGCCGCGTCGTGGACATCCCGACAAGACGAGGTACCCCAGTCATGAGCGATGTCATCACCCTGTCGAACGTGTCGATAACCCACCCCGGGGCCTCGACTCCGACCCTGAGGAATATCAATCTCACCGTCGCCGAGGGGGACCTGACCCTGGTCGTCGGGCGCACCGGCACCGGTAAGTCAACCCTGCTGGGGACCCTCAACGGGATCGTCCCACACTTCAGCGGCGGGCGCCTCGATGGCACCGTAACGGTTGCCGGGCGCGACACCCGCACACACCGCCCCCGCGAACTGGCCGACGTCGTAGGTGTCGTCGGACAGAACCCGGTTGCCGGGTTTGTTACCGATACCGTGGAGGACGAGATCGCCTACGGCATGGAGCAGCTGGGCATTTCGCCGTCCGTGATGCGCAAGAGGGTCGAGGAAATCCTGGACCTCATGGGGATTGCCGATCTGCGCCGCAGGGCCTTGCTGAGCCTCTCTGGCGGTCAGCAACAGCGGGTGGCCATCGCCGCCGTTCTGGCTGCCCAGCCTCGCATCCTTGTCCTCGACGAACCGACCAGCGCCCTCGATCCCACGGCAGCCCAGGACGTTCTTGCCTCTATTACCACGCTGGTCCATGACGTCGGCCTAACCGTGATCCTCGCCGAGCATCGTCTAGAACGCGTCATGCACGCCGCCGACGCCCTCTGGTGGCTACCCGGTGATGGCTCGGTCGTCCAAGGAAGGCCCGAGGAGGTGTTGGCCCGCGCCGACGTCGTCCCGCCGCTGGCTGCCCTGAGCCGCGCCATGGGATGGCCGACTGTCCCACTGTCAGTACGCGAAGCTCGCCGTCGAGTCGGTCCACGTCCGGGCCTCCCACGTGCTCCGCAACCCTCCGAAGCGATGACCTGGCCCGGGGGCGGCAACGAGGTATTGCGTTTGGAGACGCTTGGGGTCAATTACGGCCAGGTGCGCGCCGTCGATGCCCTGACGACCACCGTAGAGCGCGGCACCATCACCTGCCTCATGGGTCGAAATGGATCAGGCAAGTCGTCTCTGATGTGGGCGATCCAAGGGGCAACAAAGTCCTCAGGGAGGGTACTGGTCAACCACGAGGGTTCTTGGGCTGACCCCCGCAAAGCCGACGCCGCGACCGCTCGACGAATGGTGAGCTTAGTCCCGCAGTCAGCCTCCGATCTGCTCTACTTACCGACCGTCGCTGAGGAGTGTGCCCAGGCCGACAAGGAGTCCGGGGTGCCTGCCGGCACCACGCGCGCCATCTTGTCCCGTCTCAGGGTGGAATTGCCGGAAGATCGCAATCCCCGGGACATGTCGGAAGGCCAGCGACTGGCCCTCGTCCTAGCGATCCAGCTGTCCAGTCGCCCCGATGTCGTCCTCCTTGACGAGCCCACCCGCGGCCTCGACTACGCCATGAAAACCGAGCTAACCAGAATCGTCAAGGGTATTGCCGCCGGCGCTACTGGCGATCCAGCGGCGGTATTGCTGGCCACCCACGACGTGGAATTCGCCGCAACAACAACGGATCGCACCATCGTCATGGCCACCGGCCACATTGTTGCCGACGGATCCACACGCTCAGTGTGCACCTCCTCGCCCGGATTCAGTCCACAAATCGCCAAGGTCTTTCACCCGGCCGATGTGATGACGATCGCCGACGTCGAGAGGCTCGTGAACACCCCGGCAGGAGACCGCCGATGAGTAGGAGGCAGCACGTCGCCGTCCGCACCTCAGCGACTTCTCGAATCCTGCTCATCATCACCGCCATTATGGGGTTGCTGGCCTTCTGCTGGCCGCTCTTCCTCAATCCGGGAGGCGCTGCCGACTATGAGACGCGCACCCCGTTTCTTTTCGCCGCGATCCTGCCCGTGGTGTTGGCGGTGGTGGTCTCGCAACTCAGTTCGGACGGGATCGACGTCAAGGCCCTCGCCATGATTGGTGTCCTCACCGCATGTGGGGCAGCGCTACGCACCATCAGCCCGTCAATGGCAGGGATCTCCTTCGTCTTCATCCTCATGATTGCCGGGGCAAGGGTGTTCGGTGCGGCGTTCGGTTTCGTCCTTGGCACCACGACAATGTTCGCATCCGCCCTGCTCACCGCAGGTTTCGGGCCGTGGCTGCCCTACCAAATGATCGCCTCGGGGTTCGTCGGGCTGGGAGCGGGGCTGCTCCCCCGGGCGCGGGGAAGAGCCGAAATCGCCTGGCTATGTGGTTGGGGATTCGTGTCAGCCTTCGTCTACGGGTGGCTGATGGACTTCGCCTTCTGGCCCTTTAACCTCGGCACCAGCACCCAGCTATCTTTCGACCCGCACGCATCTCCACTGACGAACCTGTGGCATTTCGTCTTATTCAACATGGCGACATCCATGGGATGGAATCTGGGACGCGCACTCACTAACGTGGTGTGCCTAGCATTGCTAGGAGGCCCGATTCTCCGGGTATTACGGCGGGCCTCCCGACGCGCCCAGTTCGTGCCAGATGCAGTCAGCCTCGGCACGGAGGAAAACTAACCTACATTTCCGCAAGCGCCTCCGGCCCCTCAGGCAGGATCTGTCCGCCATCCACCACGATCGACTGACCGGTCACATAGCGCGCCCCATCCGAGGCGAGATACGCCACTGCCTCACCGATGTCCTTCGCCTCGCCCAGCATCCCCAGCGGCACGGCCTTCGCCATCTCGGCGAGGTAATCATCGCCAAGCGCCTTCAGACCTGGGGTCATAATATTGCCCGGCATCACGGCGTTGATGGTGATCCTGTCGCCTGCCAGCTCCATCGCGGCCGAGCGAATGAATCCCATCTGTGCCGCCTTGGTGGCGCCGTAGTGGGACCACCCTGGGTAGCCGGTGATGTTGCCAGTGATCGACGACGTGACCACGATGCGCCCGCGACCAGATTCACGCAGGGCTGGCGTTGCCGCTTGGACGACGTGCATCATGCCTTTAACATTCACGTCGAAGATGAAGTCAATTCGGTCATCGTCAAGATGAGCGAGACGGACCTGGGGATACACACCAGCGTTAGCAATGAGCACGGACAGGCCACCACACTCGGTAGCAACATCATTCACCACGCGGATGCAGGCTTTCTTGTCCCGCACGTCGAGTTGGTAAACGTCGAGTCCGTCTTCGCGCGCCTGAGCACACCTTTCCTCGGTCACACCGGTCACGGCAACACGGGCACCGTGGAGTGCGAGTACCTCCGCGATTCCGCGACCTATTCCAGCGGTTCCACCGGTCACCAGCGCGGTGCGACCAGCAAGCAATCCAGTCATTGTCACTCCTCCAACACCGTTGATCGCAGGAGACACAATTCATGGTAACAAACTGGCGCGGAAACACCGCGAATCGGTGTCCCCGACCGGATTCAGGCCACCGGGGTGATCTTCGTCAGCACCTCGTCCCAGGTGCGGTCGAGACGCCGCCCGCCTACGACGATCCCGAAGTGCAGCACCAGGAAAGACCATCCCAGCCCGCCAACGAAGGTCAGCAGGATACTCCACCACGCATGTCCCGAAATTGCCACCAGCACCACGAGGGCAATCATTGGAATGGCAACGAGAATCCCTGCCCCCATACCGAGAAGGGCACCGAGACAACCGGCTCCAACCGACGATCCTGAGTTAAACCCGTTGCCCTTGCGGCTCTCGACAACTCGCATCGGATTGACGACACTCGTCCACGAGCCGATCCCGGTCGAGAGCAGGAGAACCCCCAAAGCCTCTGCACTCACAACCGGCAGCAACTTCCACTGACCACACCACCAGGAGGCGATGACGGCCAGCGCCAAGCTGACCGGCATGGTGACGAGGAGATACGCAATCGCGCGACCGCGTCGATCCTCCACCCCCGTAACCGACGACTCAATGTGGTGCCACAGAGCCGTTCCGTCATAGCTGATGAGCGACCCGGCATACATCGGCGTCGCAACGAACATCGCGGCGAAGGGGATCGCGGTAAAGATGAGAGCCGTCTGCGGACCGTGCACCTCGCCCCACCCATGGATGAGCATCGGGGCACTAGCCAGCAACGGGACGAGGAAAGTGTTGAGGAGCAGAGACGTCATTCGGGGGTCCCGCTTCAGGTACCTCAGGGTGCGTCCAGCAATCGCCCCGGTCGGGGTGTCCGGCATCATCCGGTCGATCCCATTCGCCGACTTTACCTTCTCAACGCTCCCGCCGTCCCCGGTCGGTGCGACGAGGCGACGTGCGACGATGGCCTGCCACGCCCACACCATGACAGCGACCGTGGCGATGCTGATGACGAGCTTAACGGCGAAGGCTAACCAGCGGCCATGGGCAACCTCCCACGGCATTGACCATGCCCAGCCCAACGGGGTCCACCCGATGATTCGCCCAACGTTGACCGGAACCGTGCGGGTGACTGTGGCGGTCCTCGTCACGACCTGCATCCCGAGGCCTAGACCGCAGCACAACAGCATGACGAGGATCATCATAGTTTCACAGAACCGTCGCTTAGCCATCACAGCCGACATCGCTACCAGCAGGAGATTCGACGCGATCATGGCAGCTGACCATCCCAGCAGGACACCGAGCACAGCCGCCACCATCGCGACAGCTCTGGCACTCGACCACGCGAGGACGTGCGAGACCGATGCCACAAGGGTGACGACCCCTCCCCAGCTCAATAGCCCGACGACAACGAAAGCGGGCATGAGTTCCCTCGCCCGCCTCGAAAAGACCGCATATCGCGATGGATCTGTGTAGGTGGGCTGAGCACCAAAAAGCACCGGCACAGTGATCCAGAAAACGATCAGCGACGCCCCCGCTACGGCGGTGCTGGCACCGCGAGGGTCGATAGCGAGTTGCCCGGCTGCCCACACATAGGCGAAATAGTTCCCACCGAGGAACAGGGACACGAGGACCAGGAAGATGAGTCCGAAGATCTCGGCCGGCTTGGCACCTTTGCGAAGGGGGACCAGGGTGGTGACCCACTGGTGCTTCAAGACCTGCGCAACCACGTAAGACCCTCCCCCATGTTGGCGTTGCCGCCGACGAGCTCGACGAACCTATTCTGCAAAGACTTGCCCTGGCAGACGTCGTCGAGGGCACCAATAGCGTGGAGACGTCCCCCGGCGATAACGGCCACCGAGTCGCACAAAGACTCGACAAGCTCCATGACGTGGCTGGATATGACGACCGTCCCGCCACCGTCAACGAAGCGGCGCAGGATTGACCGAATGGTCTGACCCGAGAGTGGATCGACGGATTCGAGGGGCTCGTCGAGAACGAGAACGGCAGGATCGGCGATAATGGCACAGGCCAAATCAATCTTCTTGGTCATACCCGCGGAGTAGTCACACACCAGGAGGTCGGCGGCGCTTGTCAGGCTGAGGGCGTCAAGGAGTCCCTCTGCGCGTTCGTTGATGGTGGCCTCGTCAAGTCGGTGTAGCATCCCGCAGAAGCGGAGTAACTCGCGGCCAGAGAGACGGTCGAAGGTCTTCATCCCGTCGGGCAGGACACCCATCTGGGCCTTCGCCGCAGCCGGATCAGCCCAGACGTCATGGCCGAGCACCTCGACCCGACCGGCATCGGGACGCAGCAGTCCGGTAACCATCGAGAGGGTCGTCGTCTTGCCAGCGCCGTTGGGACCGACGAAGCCGAACATTGATCCGCGCGGAACCCACATGGTGAGGTTGTCGACGGCGACCTTGGGCCCAAACCGTTTGGTCAGTCCCTCGATCATGACCGCGGGTTGGCCCGATGGCCGGGTGTCCGCAGGGGCGGGAACAGCTGCCTGTGGGATGGTCCGGGATCCGGTGGGGCCATCACTCATATTACTCATCACATCATCTCAAAGGGCCAGTCTTACAGGCCACCCTCAGAAAAAGTCAGAATCATTCATAACAGTCTCTCTGTATCCGATCCAACTTGTTTGATCCTTGGCGACCGGAACATATAACAACACATGGGGCCACACGCCCCACGACGCATAATCTTACAGTTAACCGCCATCGAGACTCAAACAGCTTAATCTTAGTTATACCCATACCAGTACGATGGATATTGTCGTTGTGAGCGATCGGGGAAGCCGACCCGGGCGAGGTGCCCAAAAAACCATCACCAACACCACGACACCGGGTGCGACAAGGCGAGACATTCATGCGGACACTAAATCCCCCTCAAAACTCATACAGATCAGCATGCAGAACGCTACTCATGAACACGAAGGGCGAATGACAATTTGCCGTGATGAATTATTACAGATGACGCCATCGTCGATCACCCGCCTATCACGAATCAAAGTTATTTCCGTGCGTGATCCAAAAGTTAGCGTCACGCTGCCCAGAAGATCTTTCCCGACTCGTGCTGCGGTCATCACATGGCGTTCTCCGTATCAACGGCATGTAAAACATCGGTCTCATCACACACGGCAACCCATCCGGGGCGGTGCCCTGAAATCCGGCAGAACCGGGCAAGCCCCGCGTGCCTCCGTGGCGTCAAACCGTCGCCTTCGCCTCCAATCGGCGACGTCCGAGCACACCCATCGAGGCCCCCGCGCCCATAGGCTACGGCCGAATAGGACCAGTTCCTCCACAGCACGTGAAAATCTCGCAAACACGGGAATCATGGAGACAGGTTCGGTGTTGCACCACGTAAGCGGCTCTGCCAAGGGCCACGTCATGACGGACGTCGTGACGTATCTCGTTCCACAGGAGGAAGAATGGCTGTTTACACCCTTCCCGATCTCGACTACGACTACGGCGCACTGGAGCCCCACATCTCGGGCAAGATCATGGAACTGCACCATGACAAGCACCACAACACCTACGTTCAGGGTGCCAACACCGCCCTGGAGAAGCTGGCCGAGGCCCGCGAGAAGGGCGACTTCGGAACCATCAACAAACTCGAGAAGGACCTGGCCTTTAACCTCGGCGGCCACATCAACCACTCCGTGTTCTGGAAGAACATGTCCCCTCATGGGGGCGGTCGTCCGGAGGGCAACGAACTCGCCGCTGCGATTGACGAGTTCTTCGGTTCCTTTGACAGCTTCAAAAAGCAGTTTGAGGAAACCGCTAAGGGCGTTCAAGGCTCCGGTTGGGGCATGCTCGTGTGGGACGTGATGGGTCAGCGCCTCAACACCATGCAGCTGTTTGACCACCAGGGCAATCTGCCGTCAACCCAGATCCCGATCGTCCAGCTCGACATGTGGGAACACGCCTATTACCTGCAGTACCAGAACGTCAAGGCCGACTACGTCACTGCCTGGTGGAACGTCGTCAACTGGACCGACGCCGAGCAGCGGTTCGTCAAGGCCCGTTCGATCACCGGTTTGTTCTGATCCGTAGGCCCTGAAGGTCCCGTACATTTTTCATCGTCGCTGGCCGCGTCCCCACACGGACGCGGCCAGCGATGTGCCCAGGTTGCACCAACGTGTCCGGCGAATCAGATCGGACTGCATGAACGTGCACCCGAGCTGAGCGCTTGAACTCACGCGTCCATATGCCGCTGATAGCTTCGATTGCGCGTGAGGCGCTGAGGCCCCGCGCCCACCACGAGGTGGTTCGCCCACATGACGGAGCCGTCCATGCGCAAAGCCGAGCATCGCCATTCCTTATCCCGGACGATGGCCGCACTGACCGCGGTCGCCTGTGCCTCAACCTCCCTTGCCGCCACACCTACCACAGCTGCGGCAACGTCACCGTCACAGACACCGAAGGCGATGTCATCGGCGCCTTATATCTTCCCGGGCAACGACGGAAAAGCCCACAAAGTCGCTTGGGACAAGCACTCGTTCACCATCGACGGCACCCGGTTGTCGATCTGGTTCGGGGAACTGCACTACTGGCGCCTCCCCTCCCAGCAGGCGTGGCGCGACGTCATGCGCAAAGCTCGCGCGAACGGTTTCAACGCCATCTCGTTGTACTTCTTCTGGGGCCTGCACCAAGAATCCGCTGACGGCAAGTTCGACTTCTCCGGCATTAAAGACATCGACAAACTGCTCACCATCGCCGAAGAGGAGGGTCTGTACGTCATCGCCCGACCCGGCCCCTACATCAACGCCGAAATCTCCATGGGCGGCCTCCCCGCCACCATGAGCAACCAGCCCGGGCCTCTGCGTGGCACTGCGAACCTGGCGCGCTCAAAACAATGGCTGCATGCATTCGACGTCATCGCCCGCAAGCACCAAGTGACGACCGGCGGCGGTTCCCTGCTCATGTACCAGGTGGAGAACGAGCTGCTCGACGAGAGTTCCGACCGATCCGCCTTCCTCAAGGCGCTGACGAGCTACGTCCGGGCCGACGGCATCACCGTCCCGCTGTTCACCAACGACTACTCAATGGCCGGGCATCGGCCGCCGTTGACGGTAATCCAAACACGTTCTGGCACTCCCGCTGGGAGGCACCCGTTGCGACCTATCCGCATACCTTGACGGTCGACCTCGGTCGCAAGTACGCATTGTCGGCGATGAGGTGGGTCTCCCGCCGGGGCAATCCCAACGGCCGAGTCAAGACTCTCGTCTTGGAGTTCTCGACCGACGGTTCCCATTGGACCGGCAGACAACCAGTCGCTCTGCCCTCCAGCTCTTACCCAACGATCGTCAGCCTTCCGAAACAGGCGGACGCACGGTATGTGCGAATCACGATGGCCTCACCTCAGGATGCCTCCCAGCCCTTCGCGGCGATCGGTGAGGTGACCTTCGCTGGCCTCGCAAACGGCCATGCCGATCAGCCCCGGCACGATCCGACGGCGCACACGTGGGCCCCGCCGGCTCACTGTCAGGTGACGCCCGAACCTTCTCCCACGGGGCGCCCCACCACGATACAACCCACCGCGACTCCCGCGAGCGGTTCCACAGCGACCCCGACCGGTACCGCTTCCCAGGCAAGTACGAGGCCCACGAGGCTTCCTGCGACGGGACGCTAAGGACAAGAGTTCCTTTCATGACGCACGCGCAACTAGATGTGTCCCCATGTGTCCGGAGTGCCCGCGCCCAGCCGCCCGCGACACTTCCGGGCTGAGACACGGTCTTGTCTTACGAGGGGCCCGTCACAGCGATGGGCCCCTCGTCGTGCATCCGGGACAGGATTCACATCACCCTCGAATCCCAGCGCCGCGACCCCCATGACCAGTACGGTGAACAGATGGGCCGGAAACCACAGTAACGGTCCTAGAACCACGGAAGGGCATATCGGTCGACCGACGGGTCCGCTCTACATTGCTTCGTGGTGCACTGTCCGCCACCGGAAGGGGCTGCCACAATGGCCGCCAACATCCCGCTTACGAACACCGCCAATTTGACGCCCGACACGCAATTGGCGTCAGCACCAATCTCCCCCGAATCCAGACGTTTCCTGCGCCATGTCACAGCCGCCACCGCTTTCGGTGGCGGGCTCGACGGCTTCGACCTGGGCGTCATTAGCGTGGTCATCTTGCACATCAATCACGACCTCGAGCTCACCCCCGCTATGGAGGGGCTCGTCGGTGCCGCGAGCCTACTGGGCATCTTCATTGGTGCCCCACTCTTCGGCTTCCTCACCGATAAGTTCGGACGCCGCAGGATGTTCCTCGTCGACATTATTGCTTTCATCGTTATCGGCGTCGGGCAGGCTTTCGCGACGGGTGGAGTCTCCCTAGGGATCCTCAGATTCCTTTTAGGGATGGCCATCGGAGCCGAATACTCGATCGGAGCACCGATGCTTTCAGAGTTTGTTCCGGCCCGGGAGCGTGGATCGAAGCTGGCCTTCCTCGAACTATGCTGGCGCATCGGCTTCCTTATCGCTGTCCTATTGGGGTATGCGCTGCTGTGGTCTGGAGTGTCGTGGAAAGTCATCTTGGCCACTTCAGTAATCCCAGCCCTCATTGTGCTCGGGCTGCGAATCGGTCTTCCAGAATCCCCGCGCTGGTTGCTGCGTCACGGCCGTGAGGCCGAAGCACGTGAGATCGTCGAAAAGCACATGGGTCCGAAATACTTCGCCGCCGAACAGCTCAGCGACGAGTCGGTGGACGGGAAAGGCTACCGCAAGCTGTTCCGCAAGGGTCAACGGCGGCGCACGATCTTCGTCTGTATTTTCTGGACGTGCATCGTCACCCCGTATTTCGCGATCTTCACCTACGCTCCGAAAGTGCTGGAATCCCTCAACGTGAAGTCTCAAGCCGGCGGCACGATCCTCTCCAATACCATTGGCGTCGTTGGCGCGGTCGTCGGTCTGCTGGCGATCGATCGCATCGGCCGCCGACGTATGCTCATCGGGCCGTTCTGGATGCAGACCGCAGTCTTGTTGATTGTCGGGCTGTGGACCGACGCGCCGCCGTGGGTGCTGGTGGTGGGCTTGGCTCTTTTCGCCTTGGTCAACTCCTACAGCGACATTCTTACTGCGGTGTACCCTTCTGAAATCTTCGACACCGACATTCGATCCAGTGGCGTAGGGTTCGGGTCGGCAGTCAGCCGCATTGGTGCCTTCCTTGGCACCTACCTGCTGCCCATTGGCATCGGGACAATCGGGGTCAAGTGGTGCATGGTCATCGCGGCAGGTCTATGCGTCGTTGGCGCTGTGACCGGCCAGACGCTGGCACCTGAGACCATGAACCGGCCCCTGACGAAAACGGCAACCGGAGAGTTGTCACATGCCTGACCCTGGGCCCGGCGCTCAGGCTGACAGCCCAAATGGGCGGTACATCCAACTCTGGATGCCCGATCCCGTCAGCCAGGATTTCCAGACACTAGCAACAACGATCGGGGCCAGAGCGAGGGCGGTATCAATGCTATTGAGCCTGGTGCGATCGAGTACCTCGGTGACGGGGACGAAGGCGACGTTACCAGCGGTGTTACCGGGTCGTGACGCGCAGACGTCGAGCTCTTTTCCCTGGTGTATCACCCGGAGCCAGCTGTGTCCGGTGTGATACCACGGGTGGTGATCCAGACGGACCCGTGCTGCGTGGACTGGACGCACCTGAAACCCCAACTGCTCGAGTATCTTTCCCAGCACAATGTTGTACTGACCTGAATGGCCGTGCCCAGCCGCTAGCGAGGTCTCGGGGCTGAGCCAGAGGTGCCAACACGAGTAGTGGGTGTACATCCGGTGCACGAGTTGGGTTGCTTCATCGACAAGCTCCCAACCCGCCTTCCCGGACGCCCGGCACGCAGCAACGGCGTCGTCGACGGTGCGCACAGGTCGGCCAGCGGGGCCGTCAGGCATGGCCGGCTCAGGGCCGGGAGCCGCCAGGACGACGGGGGTGACGGCAGCCGCCACGCCGGCCAGCACGAGTGGGATCTTCCTCATCACTGCTCCTGGGAGTCGTCGGTTGGGGCGAGGGGGTCTTGGGGGTCCCGCCGCGCGTTGCGACGGTTCACGAGGCGCTGTTTCCAGTAGGGCTTGGCGTCGGGGCGTGCAGCAATCTCGGAATGGATCATGAGCATTGTCTCCACGCTGGCGTCCCAAGTGAACTGTTCAGCTCGGTGTCGCGCGGCGTCCCGCAGTTCTGGACCGAGCCTGGCCGCAAGGCGCTGGGTGGCGTCGGCTAGGCCCACGGCGTCGGGGCTGCCGGCCTCCCCGCTTGTCACATCGACGATCTCGTGGGCGCCACCCCGGTTCGCGGTGACGACCGGGGTGCCACAGGCGAGCGCCTCCAGGGAGGCTAATCCGAAGGTTTCTGCGGGACAGACCGACATCGAAATATCGGCTGCTGCAAAACGCCGGGCAACCTCGTCACGGCCCACGACGAACCCGTTGAAGAAGACCGGAGCGTCGCCGGCCTGCTGTTTCATGGCATCCGTGTCTGGGCCGACCCCGTACATGTCAAGGCGCAGTGGGACCCCGCGTCGATGCAATTCGAGAGCAGCAGCGACGGCCAGCTGGGGGCTCTTTTCGTGGCTCATCCGACCGACGTAGCACAGTCGTAAGATATCGTCAGGGCGCGGAGTTGGCAGTCCTGGTTCACGCTTGTTGGGGTTGAAGGTTTCTAGGTCGACGCCGAGGGGAACCTTGACGAGGCGGGCGCCGGTGTCGGCGAATTCACCCGCAGAGTAATCAGAAGTGACGACGACGACATCGAAGGACTTGGAGAGACGACGATTGAGGGCACCGACGGCAGCTGCGACGCCGAACTGTCTGCGTACCCACATGGTGAGCATGTCGTCGAGGCGTTCGTGACTGAATAGCACCGATCCGATGCCTCGACGTGACGCCCAGCCGGCGGCCGGAGTGAGGGTCCACTTGTCAGAGGACTCAATGGAGGTGGGGCGGAAGCGGTCCAGGATGTCGAGGGCTCGCCAGGGCGTAGCGATCATGCGGTAGCCCGCAGAAACGCGCGGGGCTGCGATCTCGACGGTGATGCCGGATTCTGATTCGGTGATGCGGTCTTTAGGACCCGGTATTACCAGGATTCGCTCGTGACCGGCCGCAACGTACCCCTTTCCGAGAGCGTCGATGGCCACCTTCATGCCGCCGGACACCGGGCCGACAAAGTTGGCGAGCTGAGCGATACGAAAGGTGGTCACCTCTCTAGCCTATGCGGTGAATCTGAACCTCGATACTTAGGGTTGGATCGGGACGCAGGCATAATAAACGCCGGTCCTCACTAGTGGGGACCGGCGTTTTGAAGGAGGATCAGGCCTCAGACTTCTCCTCGGCCTTCTCGTCAGCCTCGGCGGCCTCCTGCTCGTCGGCCACGGGAGCCTGTGCAGCGGCGTCCTCGGCGGGGGCGTTGTGCTCAACGGCAGCGTCTCCGGCTTCGGGCTCGGCGTCCTTGGCCTCGGTAGCGGTGTTGATCTGCGCCTTGGCGTCAGCAGCGCTGGCCGGAGTCTTCGGAGCGACCTTGTCGCTGATGACCTCGATAACGGCCATGGGGGCGTTGTCACCCTTGCGGATGCCAATGCGAGTGACGCGAGTGTAACCGCCGTCACGACCCTCCATGCGGGGGCCGATCTCGGTGAAAAGGATGTGCACGATGCCGCGGTCGGTGATCGTGCGGTTCACGAAACGACGATTGGCAACAGTGTCGGTCTTAGCGCGGTTGATGAGCTTCTCGGCCAACGGGCGAACGCGCTTGGCTTTGGTGACGGTGGTCACGACGCGGCCATGCTCGAAGAGCTGGCTGGCCAGGTTGCGCAGAATGATGCGCTCGTGAGCCGGGGATCCGCCAAGACGGGGACCCTTTGTGGGTTTCGGCATTCTTTTCTCCTTGTGTGTCGGTATGGCGGGCAGGTGGACCCGCCTCAGTCCGGCTGAGGGAGGACGGGCGTCCTCCCCTCCCCTTTCCCGTCATATGACGGATGGGGGTGCGGCCAGGGTCCACCCCCCTGGCCTCCCCTCCGAAGAGAGGAAAATCTTGAGTTGTCACGGTGCAAGGGGGTCGCCCCCGCAATCTCCCCCACCAAGTCAACCCCAAACACAACTAACAACACACTTGCGACTGCGAAAAAGGCCAACCCACGCGGGGGATGCAAGGGAGGTCGCCCCCCTTGCACTTAATAAATCAGTACTGCTCAGTCTCCGCGTAATCGTCGTCATTGGCCTCGTCGTAGGCCTCAGCTGCGGCAAGTGGGTCAAACCCCGGAGCCGAGTCTTTGAGGGCTAGGCCAAGCTCGGTGAGCTTTTCCTTGACTTCATCGATCGACTTGGATCCAAAGTTACGGATGGCCAGCAGGTCCTGCTCAGACCGCGAGACGAGTTCTCCAACAGTATGGATGCCCTCACGCTTGAGGCAGTTGTAGGAACGGACGGTGAGGTTGAGCTCCTCGACCGGGGTGCCGAGGCTCTCGGCGTACTCCTCGTCGACTGGTCCGGAACCGATCTCAATGCCCTCAGCTTCAGCGTTGAGCTCGCGAGTCAGCCCGAACAGCTCAACGAGGGTCTTGCCAGCGGAGGCAATGGCGTCGCGAGGGAGGATGGACGGCTTGGTTTCGACGTCAACAACGAGCTTGTCGAAGTCCGTGCGCTGCTCGACTCGGGTGGCCTCAACCTTGTAGGTGACCTTGAGAACCGGGGAGTAGATCGAGTCGACGGCGATGCGTCCGATCTCGGCATTCGGATCGTCGTTGAGGGCGCTAGAGACGTAGCCGCGGCCACGCTCGACAATAAGTTCCATCTCGAAGCGGCCATCGTCGTTGAGGGTTGCGATGTGCAACTCCGGGTTGTGGATGGTCACACCGGCAGGCGGGTTAATGTCGGCAGCGGTGACCTCGCCGGCACCGGACTTCCGCAGATACATGGCGACCGGCTCGTCTTCCTCCGAGGAGAGCACAAGGCCCTTGAGGTTCAGAATGATCTCGGTGACGTCCTCGACACAGCCCTCAATAGTCGAGAACTCGTGCTGGACTCCCTCGATCTTGATGCTCGTCACAGAGGCGCCCGGGATGGACGACAGCAGGGTGCGACGCAGCGAGTTGCCAATGGTGTATCCGAAACCCGGCTCCAGAGGCTCGATGACGAACTTCGAGCGGAATTCGGAGATGGACTCTTCAGTGAGAGTGGGGCGCTGTGCAATGAGCATATTTTCTACCTTTCACGCCAACCGCTATATGAAGGCGCACAGGGGACACGTTGACGGGGATTCCCGCCGCGATATTCGGTTGTGAGGGGTGGCGGCCGCGACACCCGCGGGCCGCCGCATCGGGGGTCACCCCTCGCAATTCTCCCAGCAAACTCAGGCCAAAACGCGACCACCACCAAACAGGAAGTCACGAACTGGAATTGACCCGCCCGGGGTTGCAAGGGGTCGCCCCTCTGCATAGATCACTTCGAGTAGAGCTCGACGATAGCCTGCTCGTTGACGTCAATGACGATCTGGTCACGGGTAGGCAACTGGTGAACGAGAATACGGCCCTTATTGGGACGAACCTCGAGCCATGCCGGGACGTCGCGGGTCTCGAAGGTCTCGCGAGCGATAACGATCGGGGGAAGGTCCTTGGA
The DNA here is from genome assembly GCF_003030305.1 of Cutibacterium acnes. Lineage (NCBI taxonomy): Bacteria > Bacillati > Actinomycetota > Actinomycetes > Propionibacteriales > Propionibacteriaceae > Cutibacterium > Cutibacterium acnes. Next base: position 1,944,411 of record NZ_CP023676.1, read on the forward strand.
CTTCTCGCGAACGTCGATGATGTCGTGGGTGCTCACCCGGTAGGAAGGAATGTTGACCTTCTTGCCATTGACCAGGAAGTGGCCGTGGCTGACCATCTGGCGAGCCTGACGACGGGTAGCAGCAAGTCCAGCGCGGTACACGACGTTATCGAGACGCGACTCGAGGATCTGCAACAGGACGTCACCAGTCTTACCCTGGGCGCGGTCAGCCTCCTCGTAGTAACGACGGAATTGCTTCTCCAGGACGCCGTAGGCGTAACGAGCCTTCTGCTTCTCGCGCAGCTGCAGCGAGTACTCGGAGTCCTTGGTGCGACCGCGTCCGTGGACACCCGGGGGGTACGGACGACGCTCGAAGGACTTGTCGTTGCCGACAAGGTCAGTCCCGAGGCGACGGGACTTCTTGGTAAGGGGGCCGGTGTAACGGGCCATTGTGTATCAGTCCTTTGCTCTCGGAGTGGGTCAGACGCGGCGGCGCTTCGGCGGGCGGCATCCGTTATGCGGAACAGGGGTGACGTCGGAGATCGGGCCGATCTCCAAGCCGACAGCCCCCAGGGAACGGATGGCAGTCTCACGACCGGAGCCGGGACCCTTAACGAAGACGTCAACCCGCTTCATGCCATGCTCCATGGCGCGACGTCCAGCAGCCTCAGCGGCCATCTGAGCGGCGAACGGGGTGGACTTACGGGAGCCCTTGAAGCCGACAGTGCCGGCAGAGGCCCACGAGATCACTGCACCCGAGGGGTCAGTAATAGCGATGATGGTGTTGTTGAACGTGCTCTTGATGTGCGCCTGACCGGCGACGACGTTCTTCTTCTCCTTGCGGCGCACCTTGGTCTTGGGTGCACCCTTGTGGCCTGCAGTAGCCATGTGATGTCTCTCCTGAAATCAGTGTGATCTGCGCGTCGGTGACGGTTGGTGAGTGCCCTGTAGGCGATGATTCACTTGGCCTTCTTCTTGGCGACGGCCTTCCTCTTACCCTTGCGGGTACGGGCGTTGGTGCGGGTGCGCTGACCACGAACCGGAAGTCCGCTGCGGTGACGACGGCCCTGGTAGGTGCCAATCTCGATCTTGCGGCGGATGTCAGCAGCCACCTCACGGCGAAGGTCACCTTCGACGTGGTAGTTGGCCTCAATGTGGTCACGCAGTGCCACGAGCTGATCATCGGTCAGCTCGTGGACGCGCAGGTCACCGCTGATTCCGGTGGCCTTCAGGGTCTCGGTGGCGCGGGTGCGGCCGATTCCGTAGATGTAGGTCAGGGCGACCTCGAGGCGCTTGTCGCGCGGCAGGTCGACTCCGATGAGGCGTGCCATGTGGCATCCCTTTCTTGTTCTTTCGACCCGATTGCTCGGGCCGCGAAGGTGTCCGACGTGGAGCGCCCTCGTCATCCCTGAGAACGATGGACAGTGTCTGACTGTCCGACGAGGCCCCGGCCTTCGTCCGGGGGTAGTAGCCCGAATCCGTGCTCGATGGGTTCGAGCGGGGTTCCGGGACGTGCTTCCACGGTGTCCCGAGCATTGCCCGGGAGGTCTGCACCAGCGTGTGTTAGCGGTGCGTTTATTTACTTGTGGAATTAATGTGTTCACCGCTCCCACCTGGATGATGGGCCTGACGGTGGACCTCAGGGGCCGAACCCCTGTATTCCTGCTGACCGTCGCGATGACGATCTGCGATCCCGTCGCGGCGTGGGCTCAGCCCTGACGCTGCTTGTGGCGCGGGTTATCGCAGATGACCATCACGCGGCCGTGGCGACGAATGACCTTGCATTTATCGCAGATCTTCTTGACGCTCGGCTGAACCTTCATGAGATTCTCTTTCGCGTAACGGCCCCCTGGTGGGAACCTGGGTGGTGCGCCGCTAAGCGCTTGGCAATGAGCCGCAGCTCACTTGTGGCGGTAGACGATCCGGCCGCGGGTGAGATCGTAGGGCGACAGCTCAACAACGACACGGTCCGACGGCAGGATTCGGATGTAGTGTTGACGCATCTTGCCGCTAATCGTGGCAAGAACGCGGTGCCCATTCTTGAGTTCGACGCGGAACATGGCGTTGGGCAAAGCTTCAACGACAGTTCCCTCCAGTTCGAGTGCTCCCTCTTTCTTGGCCATTACGTCCCATCTGTCCGCTACCCACACCCCCTGCGGGCGTGGTTGTGGCTCCGCACACACGAAGCCAGCAGGTAACGATACCTTTTCAGCTTCGTCTCCCCAAATTGAAAGGAGCTAAAGGGCACCAGCAGTAACTCACACAGAGGGCACACGTCCCGCCCGTAGTCCACAGTGCTGCCGGAACCCACGGCCCCGGCAGCGCTACAGATCAACCTCAGTCAAGGGGCCCGAATGGCACTCCACGCTTCTCGAGTTCGGCCTGACCGCCATCGGGCTCCGACAACACCCACAAACCTTTACTGGTTACGGCAACGGTGTTCTCCCAGTGGCTAGCCCACGAGCCGTCCACCGTAACAACGGTCCACTCATCGTCCAGGGTCGCGGTGACCTCCGTGCCGAGGGTAGCCATCGGCTCGATGCACAGCACCATGCCCTCAACGATCTTCGGGCCACGTCCGGCCCGCCCCCAGTTGGGAACATCCGGATCCATGTGCATCTCGGTACCGATCCCGTGGCCGGTGTACTCACGAATGATGCCGTAGTCACGGTCATGGGATTCCAGGGATGCTTGCACCGCTGCGGAAATGTCGCCGATCCGGGCTCCAGGCACGACCTTGGCGATACCGGCCCACATCGACTCACGGGTCACCTCGGATAAGGTCCGAGCCTCCTCGCTGACATCTCCCACGAGGACGGTCCGGGCGGCATCTCCATGCCACCCATCAACAATGGCGCCATAATCGATGGAGACGATGTCGCCATCCTTGAGCTCCCGCTCGCCGGGGATGCCATGGACGATCGTCTCGTTAGGGCTCACACAGGCAACACCCGGATAGGGCGGCAGGCCCCAGTCACCCCCGTAATTGAGGAAGTTTGACCTGGAGCCATGCTGCTCAAGGACGTCCCGACCGGCTCTATCAATGTCGGCAGTGGTGGCCCCGGGCACAGCGACCGCTCTCATGGCTTCCAGCCCCTTAGCGACGACGAGGCCGGCCCGTCGCATCGTGCGAATCTGGTCGGGCGTCTTGATCTGGAATCGGTTGCGACCCAACACGTCAGTTCTTGGAATCAAGTGCGGCGAAAATGCGCTGACGCACCTCGTCGATCTCGCCGACTCCATCCACCGGGACAAGGATGCCGGCCGAACGGTAGTGCTCCAGCAGCGGCTCAGTCTGGGAGGAGTAGACCTTCATCCGGTTACGGATAGTTTCCTCGTTGTCGTCAGTGCGTCCCTCAATCTCAGCACGCTTCAGCAGACGCTGAGTGAGCAGCTCGGGATCGACGTCAAGGCTGATGACGGCGTCAAGCCGCTGACCATGCTCTTTGAGGTAGGCGTCAAGGGCCTCGACCTGGTGCATATTGCGGGGGTAGCCGTCGAGCAGGAAACCGTTGGCAGCATCGTCCTGATTGAGGCGATCAACAACGATCGCGTCGGTTAGCTCGTCGGGGACGAGGTCCCCGGCGTCCATGATGGCCTTAACCTTCTTGCCCAGCTCGGTGCCGTTCTTGATATTGGTACGGAACATATCGCCGGTAGAAATCGCGGGCACGCGGTAATGCTCGGCGATGGCGGTGGCCTGAGTCCCCTTGCCTGCGCCCGGGGCGCCCATGATCAGCAATCTCATGATGACAGGAATCCTTCGTAGTGTCGTTGCTGCAACTTGCTTTCAACCTGTTTAACGGTGTCCAGCGCCACACCCACGATGATGAGGATGCTCGTACCTCCGAAGGGGAAATTCTGGTTCGCATGGAGGGAAACGAATGCGAGCGTCGGGATCATCGAAATGAGGCCCAAGTACAAGGACCCAGGTGCCGTCAGCCTCGACAACACATAGGCCAAGTAGTCCTCGGTGGGCTTCCCGGCTCGGATGCCGGGAATAAACCCACCATACTTCTTCATGTTGTCACTCATTTCGACTGGGTCGAAAGTGATGGCCACGTAGAAGTAACAGAAGAAGATAATGAGCAGGAAGTAGGCGATGTTGTACACCGGATGGTCACCGCGCGTGAAGTAGTGACCGATCCACTTTGCCGCGGACGTCTGCGGCCGGAAAGTTGCGTAGAGCACCGGAAGGTACAGGATCGACGAGGCAAAGATGACCGGGATAACGCCAGATTGGTTTACCTTGAGCGGAATGTACGTCGTCGAGCCACCAAACATTCGGCGCCCCACCATCCGCTTGGCGTACTGCACCGGGATACGTCGCTGGCCTTGCTCGATGAATACGACCGCAGCCATAACGGCTAAACCAATCGCGATCACCATGCTGAAGATAAACCACGCGTGAGCCTGACCGGCGCCATTTCGAGCGACCTTGATAGACCACAGCGAGTCAGGGAAACGCGCCGCAATCTGAGTGAAAATCATGATCGACATACCGTTGCCGATACCGCGGTCGGTGATGAGCTCACCCATCCACATGACGATGGTCGTACCGGCCGTCATAGTCAGGATCATGACGACGACTTCGAAGACCGAGGTGGAGTAGACGACTGGCAAGCTGCAGGTGAATAGACGGCCGGAGGTGGCAAGCGTGACGAAGGCCGTTGCCTGCAACAGGCCAAGCACGAGAGTGAGGTAACGGGTGTACTGGGTGATCTTGTTCTGACCGGACGCGCCCTCCTTCTTAAGGGTTTCCAGCTTCGGGATCACGACTGTCAGCAGCTGCAGGATGATCGACGCAGTGATGTAGGGCATGATCCCCAGAGCGAAGATCGCCAACTTCAGCAAGGCGCCACCGGAAAACAAGCTGATCATCGAGTACAGACCGGCGGAGGAACCGGAGCTCGCCTGGGTAACACAGGTGTTGATGTTCGTCACATTGACGTTCGGGACGGGGATGACAGACCCGAGCCGGAACACCGCCAGGATGAACAACGTGAACAGGATCTTGCGGCGAAGATCCGGTGTTCGGAACGCATTGGCGAAGGCGGAAAGCATCCGGGCCCTCTCCCATCTCGTGGACTACTGACTATGCACATCCAACCCCCATGACGCGCTGCTGGCAAATGTCTGGGAGCATGGACGCAGCGGGGGTAGCCTATCAACTTACGAGGGCAATACCCACGTCGCCGTTTATCGTTACTTATCTGACCCCCTTCTGGAGCGCCATGAGACCGCCGATCATCATCTCCTCGCACCGGGGACGGATCGGCGTCGGGGTCATCGTGGCGGTGATCATCGTGCTGACGGTCCTGGACCTCATCAGGTCTGGCCTCGCTGGATTGACTAACCTACCCGCCCTACTGCTCTTCGCGTGGCTGGTGTGGATCATCTGGGGGGTAGCCGAGATTCGGATCGACGACGAGGGGGTAAATATCGTCAACCAGTTCCGCATCTGGGACGTGCCCTGGCGTCGGATCACCGAAGTAACGGGACGTTGGGGCCTGTCACTCACCGCTGAGCGTCGTCCGGATGCCGAGGGAATGCGCAAGCCGAGGACGATCTCAGCGTGGGCCGCCCCGGCTCGTGGCACAGCAACCGCGATGAAGGGCAATGCCGATCACATCCCGCAGATCATCATCGGCTCTGAGACACCCATGAGGTGGTCCCTCGACTCTCATTCGACAGCTCATCTTATCGAGATGGAACGGATCGAGCGTCACCCATCTGGTGCGGTAGCTTCGGCTGAGGGACACGAGGCGACAGGCTCAGGCACGAAGTCCTACGACGGCGAGATCCACGTGCACCCCAATTGGATGACGATTTGCGTCACTGTAGTGCTCGTCGCGACCGTCATCATCGTCTGAGGCTCACCGTACCCAGTTCCGCGGGCGAAGTTGCGGCATCACCAACAGCGTGAATACCAACCGCCTGACGATCACGCTTTTTGACGCGCATGTTCATCAGATCGAGTGCAACCGCACACATGGAACCAACCAGCGCCACCACAAGAGTAATCATGAAGATCTGGTGATATCCGACATAGGCATTTCCACGATGCTTTTCAATTATTCCTGCGGTAAGTGGGTTAGCCCAAAAGATCGAGGCATACGCCAAAAATGATCCCACCGCCATCGCAGACCCATTGACGTGCTCGGGAAGATTCAATTCAGCGACTGGCGCCAAGAGCACAGCCTTACCCATAAAGATACCGAACGCCATGACCATTAACAGGATCATCGCTGGCCACATCATCCCGTCACCAACTGGCAACAACCTCACCGCCAAAGTACCGATCGCAGTAATCAGCAACGCGATACCCATCATCCTGGTCGATGACTTGAACAGATAGTCAGCGAGTACCCCGGCTACCAGCCCGGAAATGATCCCCAACAATCCAGTATTGAAGATACCAAAGGCGCCGGCCACAGCATCAGAAGCCTTGAAGACCAACGAAAGGTAGGGCGCAGACGAGTAAATGAGGTTAACGTAGCACCAGTAAACGCACAACCCAGCCAAGCCCGCAAGCCACACCCGAGGCTTTATCAGCACTGCTACCAGACCCTTGAGCGCCTCCACATTCGCTGATTCCCCCTTGCCTGCGGCGTCACCAGCCACGGCATTCTTAGGGACCCGACGCAGTAACGCGAAGATGAGTGGTACGAGAACGAGAGTGTAGGCGATCGCGAATCCGCGCATCACCGTCGTCGTATGACCAGACCAAAGCGCCAATGCACCAATCACCACGACATTCATGAGAAACTCGACACCGCGGCGAATTGACTCCAGCAGACCCATTGCCAAACCCCGACCCTTCTTGTCCGTATCTTGGGACATGAAGGCGACGCCATTGACCACAGCTGGCCACCCGATAGCGTCCCACACACCCCACGACGCCGCGATGACGATCATGACGTCGAAGGACAAGTTGGGGATCGAGAACAGAATGAGACCAGTGACGAGACGCCACGCACACCACGAGCACAAAATCGAACGAATAGTGAAACGGTTGTTGATCCAGCCGCCCGGCACATAGAGGAACATCGCGATGCCGAGCCACCCCATCAGGATGCCGAATTGGTCGATCCTGATTCCGAGAGTCTCCGTAAGAGGGACGATAAGTGACCCCTTGAAAGCCTCGAATGCCGAATAGATCAGCTGACCCGCCAGTACCACCGTGAGGAACGGCACCGCCCTCGCGCCTCGCAAAAACACTGGGAGTCGGCTACCTTTTCCCGATTCAGATACGTTCGGGTCAGCTAAGGGAACAGTTGTCTCCATGGCTTTCCACTTTTTAATGTGCCGCGACAGTGCCGACCAGCAGATCTGGGACGTCGGATATCACTCCATCGACTCCCCAATTGAACAATTGGTTCGCACGATCAGCGCGGTTGACCGTCCACGCGTTGACTCGAAAACCAGCGTCCTTGAACTGCGCAACACTCCGCTCGGTAAGTGCAGAATCCTCGGGGTGGATGTAAGTGGCTCCCACAAGCTCCAGCATGGAACGCCAATCGTCATAGAGCGCCGCCGTCTCATAAAGACATGCCACGTCCCATTGCGGAGCCGCTTCCTTGAACTTGGATAACAGCACATGGTTGAACGAGCTCACAATCACCTGACGTCCAGGCTTGAGTCTTTCAAGCTCTGCGATCACGGAATCGCGTAACTGAAGCGAACTGCGAGCTCCCTCCTCGTTCGACTTGATTTCAATATTGGCGTTGACACCAGTCTCATTCATGAAGTCGATAAGGTCCGCTAACCGCGGCAGCGGCTCCCCGATGAACTGGGGCGAAAACCATCTGCCAGCGTCAATGGCAGGTAGATCCGAGGCGGTCAACTCATTATAACGACCGCGGCAATTCGTGGTTCGATCCAAGGAGCTATCGTGGATGAGTACCGCGGTACCGTCACCAATGATATCAACATCGGTCTCGATCCACTTGATACCAGCTTCCACAGCGGCTCGGAAAGCTGACATCGTATTCTCAGGCGCACGAGAACTCAATCCTCGGTGCGCAATAACTCGTTGAGTAGACATACAAGATTTCCTTGCGCATAGTAGTTGTGCCAACGTCGGCGGCACAACTGTAGCAGAACCTTGCGAAACACCATGCCGGGAAAACATTCCCAGCACGGTTCTCAACACAGATATGTCATCGTCACTTCTGGAAGCCGATGTCCTCTGCGCGCACGGTCTGGAAGGTGGAGGCACCGAAGTTCGCCAGGTTCTTCGGAACAGCAGTAAGGGACATACGTCGGTACAGTGGCAAAGTCATGACGTCATCCCAAATGGTCTTGTCAGCCTGGTTAGCCAACTCGCGGCGCTTTGAGACATCAGACTCGGTGTCGATCTTCGAAATGAGTTTCTCAACTTCTGGATCGAGGAGCTGAGAGAAGTTGGACTGCGACGGCTGCTTGGACCCCTCCGCAGCAGCGCCATAGATCTGGCGGATGTTAGCCATCGGGTACGCGGTGCCCCAGGTGAAGGCGATGACGTCGAAGGAGTGGCTGCTCAAGGTCTGGATGAAGGAATCACTCGGGGTGTTGACCAGATTGACCTTCACGCCGATCTTCGCCATGTCCTGCTTGAACAGCGCACCCTCGTTCTCGGAGGTGGGGACGCCAGTCAACTTAGCGTAATTAATGGTCAGAGTCTTGCCATCCTTGACGCGGTAGTCACCCTGCTTCTTCCAGCCGGCCTCGTCCAGACCCTTCTTAGCAGCTTCAGGATCGTAGTTGTAACCCGCAGAGTTATCCCGGTAGCCGGCCTGACCCGGCATAAACAAGTGGTTGCCCAGCATCAGAGTGTCAGGACTAACCGGCAGGCCCGCAAGGTCCGACTTGGCGATAGCGGGACGGTTGATGCCCTTGACGATAGCCTGACGCACCTTCTTATCGGACAACATCGTCGACTTGGTGTTGAAGGTGAAATGGCGCCTCTGCAACGAACCAGCCTGACGCATCTCGACATCTGGACGCTTCTGGGCAGTCCGATAGCCATCCTTAGTGGTGATGTTTGAGGCGGCGTCAATCTCCTTGTTAGCGAACGCCTTGGTCTGGGTGGCGCTATCCATCGCCTTGAAACTGACGGTATCGAGCTTCGACTTGTCGCCCCACCACTTGCCATTGCGCTTGACGGTCAGAGTCTTGGACGCCTCATCGACTTTCATCGGGATAAACGGGCCAGTGAGCCAGTCGGGGTTTAGCGTCTTCCACCCGTCGTTGAAGGTGTGGGGATCCTTGACGCCCTCCTTCGGCAGCACCGTGCTGAGGACAGTCGTCCAGTCGGGGTAGGTGGTCTTAAACGTCAGGACGACATCAGTGTCCTTGGCGCCTTTCTCCACCGAAGAAATCTGGTTGAAACCGTCGGTGCTGGCCGGCAGAAAGTCCGGAGCGAACCCGCTATTCGCCTTCCAGGTAGCCCGGTAATCGGTGTAGTCAATGGTGCGACCCGAGTTCCACTTAGCCTTCGGGTTGAGGTGCAAGGTCACGACCTGCTTACCACCCTTGGTCTCCACGTCCGTCGAGAAGATGTAATTCGGGTTCGGCTTCGGGGTGCCGTCTTCGGTGATATCGAAGTTGGTGGCACCCACGAACCGCCATATCGTTGTGCCCAAGTCAGCGGTGTCGCCGTTGACGTTCAGGGGGTTCCACTCCGTCGGCAGCTGCTCGATGGCCAGACGCAGCGTTCCGCCGTCCTTGAGTTGACCGCGGTCAACCACGTTGAGTTGAGCCATCGGGGCCGACTCCGATGTCACCCCCGACTGCTTACTTCCGCCAGACTGGTTCTTCTGTCCGCACCCGGTGAGTGCCATAACCAACACGGCCAGCACTGCCACCGGGGTCACGATTGCCTTGCGCAAGATGTCCTCCAGTGAAGTGAATGGCAGGACGCTCCTGCCATCATCCGGCCTCTGCGTCGAAAACCGGACATCACACCCTACGAAACCACCGTGAAGATCATCAAACCACCCTCAGCAAGGCAATCCGCCCCAACATCGTCGAGGAAGAACATTGGAGGGCCCGGCAACCTATGCCGAGCCCCTCCACAATCCATCAGATCTTGACGTAGCCGAAATCCTCAGCGCGGGTGGTTTGGAAAGTCGCGGCGCCGTAGTTCGTGAGGTTCTTCGGGGTTCCGGTGAACAGGAAAGACACAATCCGGTCAGCAGCCGAATATTGGCGCACCGCCGACCAGACACCAATCGCAACACTGTCGATCATGCCGATAGTCGTTCGGCAAATCACTAGACGAACCGACACACCGATGTGGGTGCCAATATAGGGAGTTGATCGCGTCACCATGTGGGGTCCAGCCCCAGTTCCAGTGGAGGAAGACCATCTTCAACCATCGCTCGTACCGCACCCATGTCGGGGTTGATGTTGTAGTTGGTCAGTGACTGATTGATCGCCTTCAAATTCGTCTGGTTGAAGGCGTTGCGCGGATCCAAGGCATACGAGGCGAGCAAGTATGCGACAACACGACGTAATTAATGAGGCGACGCACCACGTATTTGAGCACAATCGTCCTTTCTCACAGTGTGCATTGCCTGTGGCAAGCGGGCCACCGGCGAGTGTGACGACGTTCCACGCGGCAAGACTTGCCGCCACACACAGGTGTGAGGTCATCACGGCACGCGAGCCGCACGGTGTGCGTGATCACACACCTCGCCCCCGCGAGCGTCTGTTGAGATTAAATAAGTGAGGTAGGTCGTCTCTGGAATTGTGCTGTCCGTTGATAGACGACGGGAGGGATGGGAAACACTGTGTTTCCCATCCCTCCCGTCGTCAAGCGGTCGTATCTATGACGAGAAGAGGTCAGCGTTTGGTAACGCTGCCACCAGCTTTCTCGATTTTTTCCTGAGCCGACTTTGACCAGGCGTCAACCACAAGGTCAACCTTGACGGTCAACTCGCCGGTTCCGAGAACCTTGACGAGTTCGTTGTCACGCACCGCACCAACGGAGACCAGGTCGTCAACAGTAATCTTGCCGCCCTTGGGGAACAGAGCCTCGACCTTATCCAGGTTCACGACCTGGTACTCGGTGCGGAACGGGTTGTGGAACCCGCCCAGCTTCGGGGCCTGCATATGAATCGGCATCTGGCCGCCGGCGAAGAACTCGGGCACGTTCTTGCGTGCACCGGTACCCTTGGTACCGCGACCAGCGGTCTTACCCTTGGAACCCTCACCACGACCAACGCGGGTCTTGGCCTTGTGGGCACCAGGAGCGGGCTTGAGGTCATGGAGCTCAATAGCCATGTCAGTCCACCTCTTCCATGGTGACGAGGTGACGAACGGTCCGGACCATGCCGCGGAACTCCGGGCGGTCCTCCTTGATGACCGTGTCACCGATGCGCTTCAGTCCGAGGCTGCGCAGGGTCTCACGATGATTTGGCTTGGTAGCGATGCCAGACTTGATCTGGGTGATCTTCAGCTTGCTCATCAGTTAACACCCGCCTTTTCCTCCATGCGGGCAGCAGCGGCGGCCTCGTCGGCCTCCTTGCGCGCACGCAGCATGGCTGCTGGGGCGATGTCCTCAACGGACTTACCGCGGCGACGGGCGACCTCTTCGGGCTCCTCGAGCTGCTGCAACGCGTCGACGGTGGCGTGAACCACGTTGATCGCATTGGAAGACCCGAGGGACTTGGCGAGCACGTCGTGCACGCCGGCACACTCGAGAACAGCTCGGGCCGAGCCACCGGCAATAACACCGGTACCAGGGGAAGCCGGACGCAGCATCACGACACCGGCGGCCTTCTCACCGATCACCGGATGGGTGATAGTACGACCGACCAGCGGCACCTTGAAGAAATGCTTCTTGGCTTCCTCAACGGCCTTGGCGATAGCTGCGGGCACCTCTTTAGCCTTGCCGTAGCCGACGCCTACGCTGCCCTCACCGTCACCCACGACGACGAGCGCCGTGAAGCTAAAGCGACGGCCGCCCTGGACCACCTTGGCGACGCGGTTAATGGCCACGACGCGCTCGAGATATTCGTTCTGATTGCGGTTGCGATCGTTCTGGCCACGACGGTTGTCACGGCCACGACGCTCACCACCTGCACCGCCACCGCGGCGCTGGGTTCCACTCATCGTTGCTCACTTGCCTTTCGTGGGTCAGAAGTCGAGACCGGCCTCGCGGGCCGCATCGGCCAGCGCGGCGATCCGCCCGTGGTACTGGTTTCCGGCCTTGTCGAACACGACCTTGGTAATGCCAGCAGCCTTGGCGCGCTCACCAATGATGGTGCCGACGCGGGCCGCCTTCGCGGTCTTGTCTCCGGACATCTCGCGCAGCTCGGCCTCCATAGTGGAAGCCGACACCAGAGTGTTGCCGGCAACATCGTCGATAACCTGAACGAAGACATGCTTCGACGAACGGGTCACGACCATGCGAGGACGCTCGACGGTCCCGAAGATCTTCTTGCGACCACGGGCCTGGCGACGAGCACGTGCCTTGGCGCGGTCGGACAGGCTCTTGCGAACAGTCAGGGTGCTTGCCATGTCACTTACCTGCCTTTCCAACCTTGCGACGGACGTTCTCGCCCTCGTAACGCACGCCCTTGCCCTTGTAGGGCTCCGGCTTGCGGATCTTGCGGATGTTGGCCGCGGTCTCTCCCACGACCTGCTTGTCAATGCCCTGAACCGAGAACTTTGTGGGGTTCTCGACGGCGAAGGTGATTCCCTCCGGGGCGTCGACGATCACCGGGTGTGAGAAACCGAGATTGAACTCGAGCTGCTTGGGGCCCTTGGACAGCACGCGGTAACCCACGCCCTGGATCTCCAGCTTCTTCTCGTAGCCCTCGGTCACACCAATGACCATATTGTTGATGAGGGTGCGAGTCAGCCCGTGCAATGAGCGATTCTCACGCTCATCGTCGGGACGCTCAACGAGGATCGCGCCCTCATCATTCTTGCTCACGGTGATGGGTTCGCGAACGGTGAAGTTCAGGGTTCCCTTGGGACCCTTCACCTCCACGTACTGCCCATCAAGCTTCACCTCGACACCGGACGGGACGGCGATGGGAAGCCTGCCAATGCGCGACATTGATTACTCCTATCTGTCTCGTCGACGGTCACCACACGTAGGCGAGGACTTCCCCGCCCACGGACTTCTCATGGGCCTGCTTGTCAGTGAGTAGCCCCTGAGAAGTGGAGATGATAGCGATGCCCAGGCCGCCGAGTACCTTCGGCAGGGCGGTGGACTTGGCGTAAACGCGAAGTCCGGGCTTGCTGATACGACGGACGCCAGCGATCGAACGCTCGCGGTTCTCGCCGTACTTGAGGGTGAGGGTCAGGGTCTTGCCGACCTCGCCCTCCTTGGGTTCGTTGACCTTATAGTCGGCGATGTAGCCCTCGGACTTGAGGATACCGGCGATTCCCGCCTTAATCTTCGAGTGAGGCATCGACGTCTGGTCGTGGTACGCCTGGTTGGCGTTGCGCAGACGGGTCAGCATGTCTGCGATGGGGTCAGTCATGGTCATGGCTGGTTTGGCCTCTTTCTCACAACGGTTTCCCTGAATGCCGCCTCCGTGGGGACCGGCTCGGGACCTTCTGTGTTGTTCAGGTAGGTATGGGGCGGGTTACCAACCCGCCGGGGCCTTATCGGGCCCGTGGATCAGCATCCTTAGACGGACGCGCGGTCACCAAGAAGACTTGGTGACACCCGGGAGCTGACCGGCGTGGGCCATCTCACGCAGGCAGATTCGGCATAGACCGAATTTGCGGTACACCGAGTGCGGACGACCGCAGCGCTGGCAACGGGTGTAAGCACGGACACCGAACTTGGGCTTGCGGGCCGCCTTGACCTTCAGAGCTGTCTTGGCCATCAGATCCTCACTTCTTCTTCTTCTTGGCGTAGTAGGCGGGACCGCGCTTGGTCTTCGCCTTCTTCGGATCATCCTTCGCCTTGAACGGGAATCCCAGGTGTTTGAGCAGGGCCTTGCCCTCCTCGTTGGTCTGCGCGGTGGTCACGAAAGTGATGTCCATGCCACGGATGCGGTCGATCTTGTCCTGGTCAATCTCGAGGAACATAACCTGCTCGGACAGGCCGAAGGTGTAGTTACCCTTGCCGTCGAACTGGTTCGAGTTGAGACCACGGAAGTCGCGGATGCGCGGCAGGGCCAGGGTCAGCAGACGGTCGGCAAACTCCCACATGCGGTCCCCGCGAAGGGTGACGTGGCAGCCGATCGGCTGTCCCTCGCGCAGCTTGAACTGAGCGATGGACTTGCGAGCCTTAGTAACCTGCGGCTTCTGACCGGTGATGGCGGTGATGTCGCGAATAGCACCATCCATAACCTTGGAGTCGTGAGCGGCATCACCGACGCCCATATTCACCACGATCTTTTCGAGACCGGGGATGAGCATCGGGTTACGGTAGCCGAACTCCTCCTGCATGGCAGCGCGAATCTGCTCGCGGTACTGCTTCTTCAGACGAGGCATCTCGTGCGCGATAGCGTCGGTGCTCACTTGGCCTCCTCCTTCTTGAGGTAGCGGACGCTGCGCTGGGCGGCGTACTCAGAGCCGTCGGGGCGACGCTTGGTGACGTCCACGCGACGGTAACCGACGCGAGTCACGACGTCCTTGCCGTCGATCTTGGTCACGAGCTGAACGTTCGAAACGTGGATCGGAGCCTCAGACGAGATGATGCCGCCCTTAGTGGTGCCGCCCTGTGGGGGGGGCATGTCGCGACGATGATGCTTACGAATGTTCACACCCTCGACGACGACGCGCTCACGGGCCGGGTCCACCGAGAGGACCTCGCCGATGGCACCCTTGTCGTTGCCAGCGATGACCTTGACGCGGTCACCCTTCTTGATCTTGAGCGACTTCATTCAGATCACCTCCGGGGCAAGCGAGACGATGCGCATGAACTTCTTCTCACGCAGCTCGCGGGCGATGGGGCCGAAGATACGGGTACCACGAGGCTCCCCGTCTCCCTTAAGGAGGACGGCAGCGTTCTCGTCGAACTTGATGTAGGACCCGTCCGGACGGCGGTGCGACTTGACGGTCCGAACGACGACGGCCTTGACGACCTCGCCCTTCTTCACGTTTCCGCCGGGGATGGCATCCTTGACGGTGCACACGATGGTGTCACCGAGGTAGGCGTAGCGACGCTTCGATCCACCGAGAACACGGATGCAAAGAAGCTCCTTCGCACCAGTGTTGTCGGCGACCTTGAGTCGCGTCTCCTGCTGGATCATGTCTTCTCCTTTGTCCCACTGGTTCCCTCCCGGGCCTGGTAGGACTGTTGAACACGAACCCCCTGGATTTTGCCAGAGGGTAACCCGCACCTCAGGGGGTACGCGGCTGTCATCCGCGAGAGGTCCCGCCACCCTCGGGCGGCGCACGGTAACCTTCGACTCCGCAGAGTCGGGGCTCCGCACTGTGCTTAAAGGTGGGCACAGTCGCAGGACAACTTCAGCAGTTTAACTCTCGTCGCGACAAATTGCCAGTCGTCGCGTTGACTCATCAAAGATGGCCGCGTGGGTCGTGACGTGGATGGGGCCAACCCTCAAGAGCCACCACCCCCAGCATCTGGGCAGACGTGCAGGTCGTCAATATCCAGAACCGGTAACGAACCATAACGCACACGCAAGCGGCTGGCAGACAAGGTGAAACGTTGGTTTGAGATTGATCCTCTGGGCTGTGGTTGGCTCCTCCAACGCTAGCCCGCCTTAACCTAACTACGAAACGCAAGCCAAGGCGCTTACTCCCCCTGTCCCCACACACAACAAGGCGACCCACCCTTTCGGATGGGTCGCCTTGACGTCAGTGTGGTGATCGCCTCACCAACCAATCACTTAGCCTTCTCGATGATCTCGACGAGGCGCCAGCGCTTGGTGGCCGACAGCGGACGGGTCTCCATGATCCGAACGCGGTCACCCATACCGGCCTCGTTGTTCTCATCATGGGCCTTCAGACGCACGGACTTTGTCATGACCTTGCCGTACAGCGGGTGCTTGACGCGATCCTCAACCATGACGGTGATCGTCTTGTTCATCTTGTCGGACACGACGAGTCCCTCACGGACCTTGCGGCGGGTCGTCCGCTCAGCGGTGTTCTCGCTCATGCTCAGGCCTCCTTAGTGGAATCGGGATCGTCGACGATATTGAGGTTGCGCTCCTGGAGCACGGTGTACACCCGGGCAATATCCTTGCGGACCTCACGCAGGCGAGCCGTATTCTCGAGCTGACCGGTGGCCGACTGGAAACGCAGCCCGAACAGCTCCTCCTTCAGTTCACGAACCTTGTTGCGCAACTCTTCACCGGAAAGCTGGCGCAGCTCAGCAGCAGAAAGCTTCGGCATCAGTTGTCACCACCTTCACGGGAGATGAAACGAGCCTTCATCGGCAGCTTGTGGATGGCCAGACGCATGGCCTCGCGGGCCACGTCCTCCGGCACACCCGACAGTTCGAAGAGAACTCGTCCAGGCTTGATGTTGGCGATCCACCACTCAGGCGTGCCCTTACCGGAACCCATGCGGGACTCGGCAGGGTGCTTGGTCATCGGGCGGTCCGGGTAGACGTTGATCCACACCTTTCCACCACGCTTGATGTAGCGGGTCATGGCAATACGGGCAGCCTCGATCTGACGGTTAGTCAGGTACCCACCCTCGGTGGCCTGAATGCCATAGTCACCAAAGGCCAACTGGGTGCCACCCTTAGCAGCGCCGGTCCGCTTGGGATGGTGCTGCTTACGGTACTTCACTCGACGAGGAATCAACATGTCAGGCTCCTGCGTTCTCGGTCTGCGGGGCCGGAGTCTCAGCAGACTGCTTGGCGGCCTCGGCGCGACGCCGTCCACCGCGACGGTCAGGACGATCGCCCCGGCCACGACGGTTTCCACCGCGTCCACCACGACCGCCCTGGGCAGCCTGGCGAGCAGCCTTCTGGGCAGCGCGCTCCGCGCGAGTGCCGGTGACGTCGCCCTTATAAATCCACACCTTGACGCCAATGCGGCCGAAGGTGGTGCGGGCCTCGAAGAAGCCGTAGTCGATGTCAGCGCGCAGGGTGTGCAGCGGCACACGGCCTTCGCGATAGCCCTCGGAACGGCTCATCTCAGCGCCCCCCAGACGTCCGGAGCACTTGATACGAATACCAAGAGCGCCGGCGTTCATGGCGGACTGCTGAGCCTTGCGCATGGCGCGACGGAAAGCGACACGGGCAGCAAGCTGCTCGGCGATTCCCTGTGCGACCAGCTGAGCGTCAGTCTCAGGGCTCTTGACCTCGAGGATATTCAGCTGGATCTGCTTGCCGGTGAGCTTTTCGAGCTCACCGCGCACGCGCTCGGCCTCCGCGCCATTGCGCCCGATAACGATGCCCGGGCGAGCGGCGTAAAGGAAAATGGTCACGCGCTCGGAGCGACGCTCGATCTCGATGGACGAAAGACCGGCGCGCTCCAGATTCTTGTGGAGCCACTCTCGGATCTTGACATCCTCACCCACGAGCTCGGCGTACTGCTTCTCGGCGTACCAGCGGGTCTTGTGATCGGTCGTCACACCGAGACGGAAACCATGGGGATTGATTTTCTGGCCCATGTCAGGCTCCCTTCTCGGTCTCGGACTTGGCTGCAGCTGCTGGACGTCCCGACTTGGCCTTCTTACGGGCCTGACGGGCTTCCTTGGGCTCAACAACCACGGTGATGTGAGCGGAGCGCTTCAGAATCCGGCTAGCGGATCCCTTGGCGCGAGGACGGATGCGGCGCATGGTGATGCCCTCGTCGACAAAGGCCTGCGAAATGTACAGGTCGTCGGCACGCAGGCCCTCGGTCTGCTCGGCGTTGGCCATGGCTGAGGCAATAACCTTGCGAATCGGCTCGGCCGCGGCCTGCGGCTGGAACTTCAGCATGGTCACTGCATCAACGGCGTCCATACCGCGAACCAGGTTGATAACACGACGGCACTTGCTGGCGCTCATCCGGACGTGACGCGCAATAGCGTACGAGCCGGGTCGATCGCCGAGCAGGGCGGCGCGACGGCTGGGCCTCTCAGTTTTGCTCATGAATCAGATCCCTCTCGTCAGCGCCTGCGCGCCTTCTTATCGTCCTTCACGTGACCCTTGAAGGTCCTGGTCGGGGCGAACTCTCCGAGCTTGTGCCCAACCATCGATTCGGTCACGAAAACCGGGACGTGCTTGCGGCCGTCATGCACGCCGATGGTGTGCCCGATCATGTCGGGGGTGACCATGGAGCGACGCGACCAGGTCTTAATGACGTTGTGTGTGCCCGCCTCGTTCTGGGCAGTGACCTTCTTGGCCAGATGCTCGTCGACGAAGGGGCCCTTCTTCAGACTGCGTGGCATGTCTCAGACTCCCAATCAGCGCTTCTTGCCGGACTTGCGGCGACGCACGATGAGACGGCTGCTCGCCTTTTTCTTGTTACGGGTGCGACCCTCGGGCTTACCCCAAGGGCTCACTGGGTGACGACCGCCGGAGGTACGGCCCTCGCCACCACCGTGCGGGTGGTCGATCGGGTTCATGACCACACCGCGAACGGTCGGGCGAATGCCCTTCCAGCGGTTACGGCCAGCCTTACCCCAGTTGATGTTGATCTGCTCGGCATTACCGACCTCACCGATGGTGGCGCGGCAGCGAATGTCGACCATGCGCATCTCACCTGAGGGAAGACGCACAGTGGCGTATTTACCCTCGCGAGCGACCAACTGCACCGACGCCCCGGCGGAGCGACCCATCTTGGCGCCACCGCCCGGACGCAGCTCCACAGCGTGAACCGTGGTACCGACCGGAATGTTGCGCAGCGGCAGGTTATTACCCGGCTTGATGTCAGCCTCAGGGCCGGACACCACGACGGTTCCCTGGCCAACACCGTCAGGGGCGATGATGTAACGCTTCTCGCCGTCGGCGTAGTGGAGCAGAGCGATACGAGCGGTGCGGTTCGGGTCATACTCAATGTGAGCAACCTTGGCCGGCACGCCGTCCTTGTCGTAACGCTTGAAATCAATGATGCGGTAGGCCTGCTTATGTCCACCACCAATGTGACGGGTGGTAATGCGGCCTGTGTTGTTGCGACCACCCGTCTTGGGCTTGGCAACGAGCAGGGACTTCTCAGGAGTCGAGCGGGTGAGCTCGACGAAGTCCGACACGCTCGAGCCGCGACGGCCCGGAGTGGTGGGCTTGTACTTGCGGATACCCATTGGTACTTCGTTCCTTCTCTCGCGGCTCAGGCGACCGGGCCGGTGAAGATGTCGATGCGATCACCCTCGGCAACAGTCACGATGGCGCGCTTGGTGTCGGGACGCTTACCCACGCCAGTGCGAGTGCGGCGTACCTTCCCCTTGCGATTCATCGTGTTCACCGAGGTGACCTTCACACCGAAGATCTGCTCGATCGCAATTTTGATCTCGGTCTTATTAGCAGTCGGCTTGACCACGAACGTGTAGGTGTTCTGGTCGAGCAGACCGTAGCTCTTCTCGGAGACGACCGGGGCGAGGATGATGTCCCGGGGATCTCGGATCTTCAGCTCGCTCACTTGGCGTCCTCCTTCTCGGAGTCGGACTTAACGGCGTTGACGAAGCCAGCGGCCTCAGCAGCCGCGGCGGAACGGAACCACACCTCAGCGATGGTGCGCCCGTACCACGGAGATGACGGCTCGTGGAACTTCATGGAGTCCTCGTTGCCCTTGATGTCGAAACCAGCCGGCGGGTTGTCACCACGGAAGGAGTCCTCACCGTAGGGGTGCTGATCGGCAACATTGGTCTCAGGGACCTCAGGTTCAGCGGACAAGGCCTGGGTATTAGCGCTGCGGGCACCGACGAAAGCGTCGAGGCCAGCCTGGCTGAACACGATGGTCCGGGCGTTGACGACGTCATAGGTGTTGAGCTGATCGGCAGCCAGAACGTGAACCTCGGAGAGGTTACGCACCGATAACCAGTCGATTTCGTCGCTGCGGTCCAGGACGACGAGCACCTTACGAAGCTCAGCCAGACCGGACAGCACAGCCTTGGCCTGCTTAGTCGAGGGCTTGTCACCGTCAACCAGCGAGGTCACGACGAAGATGCGGTTGTCGCGAGCCATATCAGACAGGGCCCCACGCAAAGCAGCGCCCACCATCTTCTTAGGGGTGCGCTGAGCGTAGGAACGCGGCTGCGGACCGTGAACGGTGCCGCCACCGACCCACTGCGGTGCACGAGTCGAACCCTGACGAGCACGACCGGTGCCCTTCTGGCGCCACGGCTTCTTGCCGCCGCCAGAGACCTGGCCACGGGTCTTCGTAGCGTGGGTGCCCTGACGAGCAGCCGCAAGCTGGGCGACGACGACCTGATGAATCAGCGGAATGTTGGTATTCACGTCGAAGAGGTCACCGGGAAGCTCGGCCGATCCGGCCTTCTTACCCTTGACGTCAAGGACGTCGATGGTCTTGGTCTCGTTCATGCGGCATCCCCATTCTTGGCGGCCTTCTTGGCGGCACTGCGGACGACGAGCAGGGAACCCTTCGGGCCGGGAACCGCGCCGCGGACCAGCATGATCCCGCGCTCGGCGTCGACGGAGTGAACCTGCAGGTTCTGGACAGTCACGCGCTCGACACCCATGCGGCCGGCCATGCGGAGGCCCTTAATGACCTTGCCTGGCGTCGAGCAGCCGCCGATGGAGCCTGGCGAGCGGTGCTTGCGGTGCACACCGTGGGTAGCACGCAAACCACCGAAACCGTGACGCTTCATGACGCCAGCGGTGCCCTTGCCCTTGCTGGTGCCGGTGACGTCGACGAAATCGGACTCGGAGAACACGTCAGCAGCGATCTCCTGGCCCAGGGTGTATTCGGAGGCGTCGGCGGTGCGCAACTCGACGAGGTGACGTCGAGGGGTCACACCAGCCTTCTCGAAGTGGCCAGCCTCCGGCTTGGTGACGTTCTTCGCCTTGACGGCCCCGTAGCCAAGCTGGACGGCGGAGTAGCCATCAGTCTCGGGCGTGCGCACCTGAGTGACGACACACGGTCCGGCTTGGATGACGGTCACGGGAACGAGCCTATTGTGCTCGTCCCACAGCTGGGTCATGCCGAGCTTGGTGCCCAGCACGCCCTTGACAGTGCGTTCATTGGTCATGGTGCTCAACCTCACGGAAGCTTGATCTCGATGTCGACACCAGCCGGCAGGTCAAGACGCATCAGCGAATCGACTGTCTTTGGGGTCGGCTCGAGAATGTCGATGAGCCGCTTGTGGGTGCGCATCTCGAAGTGCTCGCGGCTGTCCTTGTACTTGTGGGGCGAACGGATCACACAGAACACGTTCTTCTCGGTCGGCAGCGGCACCGGGCCGGCGACCTTAGCGCCCGTGCGGGTCACCGTGTCGACGATCTTGCGCGCCGACGAGTCGATGACCTCGTGGTCGTAGGCCCGCAGCCTGATGCGGATCTTTTGTCCCGCCACAGTTGTTCCTTCTACTCGTCTCTGCCGCGTCCAAGATTCCCTGACGTGGGAGTCCGGTACGCCCAGAGGGTTCCGGCGTGAGGAGCGAACTCCTCATTGGTCCCAACCTCACGATCCCGCAGATCCGGAAACCGCAAGGTCACGTCGCTCCCCTCCGACCCACGCGCTCGGGTGTGTCGCGCATCGCAAACCGCAGAACACCACCGCTCACTAGCCGTCGAGGACCCCGTGAACACTGTGGATTTGTCGGCAGTCATCCGATACTGACCCGCTTCCATGGGCCCGGCAGCGGACTCACCTTGGTGGTGACACCTCTACCGTATGGCTGCAGTGGCCGGGCCCGACCTCGAAAGATCATTGGGCGGGGCGCACTACAACCCCGTTCGGAGCAACTTCTACAGTGTGTCACCGACAAACCAGCAAGGCAAATCAGGACCGTCAGACCCCAACAACGACTCGGCAATTGAATGGTGTTCAATTGTTATCCGGTTGCCAACGCCGAGGAGTCGCCAATGTCATCGCAAAACCCCACAACTGTGGCCTGGTGGAGTGTGCGCATGAGAGCCACTGGGACCCTCGATGACGAGCCCTATCACGTCAGCGGAGCCGAGTCACTCGTTGCACCGGGAATGATCGAGCAGACCGTGGCCGGTCTAACACAACGTGCCCTTGCGCCGGGGCATACCGTCAAAGCCCGGCAGGTGCGAGTCAGTCTGGATCAACTCGACGTCGAGCCCACCATCATTCCTGCTCTTCCCACTGAGCTTAAGGAATGTCCTGATCCCGTGGCGGCTCGCCAGTACTTTGTCGACGTCTTATCCCGCTTCGTCCCCCATCCTGCCGAAGCACTGCGTGTTCTCACCGAAGGCCCAACCATGCGAGGAGCTGCCATGGTTGAAGCGGGAACTGACCGTCGGTTAGAGGCCGACCCTCTGCGTGGGGTGCGAGTTACGAAGTTCGGAGATCTCACCGAATCGGCCCCGGGAGCGTCTTTGGCACACAAGAAACACCATCATGAAGCCGTGTTGTTGGCTAGCAAAGTCGCAGCCGCACCAGGAGTACTGGCGGAATTCTGCATTTCCGACGACCCCCATTACACCCGCGGCTACGTTTGTGTCGACGGGGTCTACACGACGGTGACCAACGTCAAAGCTGACGGCGACCCCAATGGTGGACGCGTCATCCTCGTCGATACGGCACGTGCCGACCCGACCACGATCACCACGTGGCTCGAAAACCACCCCGTTCTTATCGGCCCTGCCACGGCCAGCAGCCAGAAAGCGACCTCCTGGCATGGTCACCTCTGCGGCCGTCTCAACGCATGGCGCGCTGCTGGCCTCGAGCGCCGTCCCCGCACCTTCTGTTCTGCCCAGGATCCTGACGCCGTCACAACCGACGGGCCTGCCTTGCTGTTCTCCTCATCGGACTACCTCGGCCTGTCGACCGAGCCTAAGGTTCAGCAGGCTATGAACAACACTGTCAGAAGGCTCGGGAGTAGTTCGGGTGGCTCTCGCCTCACGACGGGCACTTCCGTAGCTCACCACCAGGCTGAACATGAGATCGCCGCATGGTTGGGATACCCGCAGGCCGTGTTCATGGCCAGCGGCTACCAGGCCAACATCGCGACCATACAGTTGCTTGCCGACCCTCACGTCACCGTCATTTCCGATGCTGAGAACCATGCCAGCCTGATCGACGGGTGCCGCTTGGCGCGAGCGCGCACCGTCGTCGTCCCCCACGCCGACCTCGACGCTATCGACACAGCCCTTGATTGCGTCACGACCGACAGGGCGCTCGTACTCACCGAAGGCGTCTACTCCATGGGCGGCGACGTCGCCCCTGTCGGCGAGCTCGTCGAGATTGCCCACCGCCATGGTGCTCTGGTTGTCGTCGACGATGCTCATGGGATTGGTACGGTCGGGCCTACTGGCCGCGGCGCGACCGAAGAACTCCCGGCATCACAACGACCCGACGTCTTGTTGGGAACAGCAAGCAAAGCTCTCGGAGTCGAGGGTGGTTTCGCATGCGTCGACGAGACTCTGGCTACCCTGATGCGCAACTGCGCACGAGGGTACGTGTTTTCCAGCGCCCCTTCCCCTGTCGTCGCGGCAGGCGTGGCCGCAGCCGTGGAGTACCTACGAACTGACACACGTCGGGTCTGTAGTCTTCAAGCTAACGTCGCCCAGGCACGTCTCCTCCTGGCCGAAGCTGACCTCATCCCGCCCTCGGCCGCCCATGATCGCGGCCCGATTATCCGGATCCCCGTGGGACCGGAATCTCGTGCTGTCGCAGCTCAGGAAGAGCTGGCTCGTCGCGGCCTCATGGTCGGTGCAATCCGCTACCCCGCAGTCGCGAGGGGCGACGCCATCCTGCGTATTTGTCTCACGGCACGTCACACTGACGAGCACATTCGGATTCTCGTCACGTCCCTCCGCGAAGTCCTTGACGGTGCTCTCAGCGACGCACCACGGTGACGTTCTTCGGGAGGTCGTAATACTGATGAAGGCGGGCCTCGGTGGATCCA
Organism: Cutibacterium acnes; assembly: GCF_003030305.1. Classification (NCBI taxonomy): domain Bacteria; kingdom Bacillati; phylum Actinomycetota; class Actinomycetes; order Propionibacteriales; family Propionibacteriaceae; genus Cutibacterium; species Cutibacterium acnes. Next base: position 1,968,297 of record NZ_CP023676.1, read on the forward strand.
CGGCGGCCCGCATAGTCGGGCAACCAGTCTGGGGCGGGCAGCGCCTTCGGGACGACGACTGTGTCGCGCTCCCCACGGCGTGCCGCGTCTACCTGGGCGTTGACCGGTCGCCAGACGCTACCGTTGAGTGTTGCTCCCTCGAGCATCTCCCACGCTCCCAATGGGCCGGTACCCAGACATGACGCGGTAGTAACCATGGCCAGGACCGTCGCGAGTTGCGTCTCCGATGCCGCCATAACTCGCGCGCCAGATTCCGAGGCTGGAACACAGCTGTCGCCCTGGGCTGTGCTACCCCGCATCAGCCCGACTGCAGCCCATGCCCATATCAGCGCGCTCACGGTAAAAACCACGAGGCCGAGGAAGGACGTTCGTCCCCCTGGAGAACCTTGAATCAACGGCAGCGCATCATAACCAAACGCCGCGCCCGTCGACACCCCCACCATGCCGCATCCCGGTAAGCGAGCAACCATCACTGTGAGCACTACAAGGATCACCATCACGATGCCGAAGCACACCCCGCTCAGCACTCCGGTGGCCGAGAAGTACAGTCGAATATCTCCCACGAGCTTTCGTTGCGCGAGTACCGTAATAATTCGCAGGCTGGCCGCGGCCAGCCCGACAGACGCCACACAGAACAGGGTGAGCAGGATACCGATAGCGCGACGGTGGAATCCGCGCTTCATGACTACCAGACACATAGCGATGACTGACAGCATGATCGCAAAGAACACGACCGGGTAATTGCTGAGCGAATGACTGACGGAGTCGACGATGAATGACACTCGTTTGGGAACCTCCCCGGTTGATTTCGGGTACGGGTATGGGTCTCCCACTCGGTGACGACGTGCCCACAAACCCGGCATTCCCATTCTCGCGGCATTTCCCACAGCCGCCACGATCAGAGCCACCGCCCACCGAGTAGTCCATTTCCCAGCAGGTGTGATGAGAGCCATGGCAACAATTGCCCCGACGATTCCCGGCGCATTCAATTCATGGTGAATGCTTGCTACACATGACAGCACCACCGCTATCCACAAAACCCAGCCGTGGTCGACATTCGGCCCCCGCTGGGACCACAACAGAAGGATAGAGACGATACCGAGCGCTAGACCCCACATATAGCCGATGTTCGCGGCAATGAACATGATCGTGTCCCCACCCATATGTGGCTCGAACCCAATCACGGCCATTGGTGCGAGAAATGCACCGACGCCTGCTAAAAGGTCGGCACCGGGAGATACTACTGCCCGTAGATCTCGAATGAGGGCTCGCACCATGAGCTATAGTGCCAGCGACGCCGACACAGACGAGAGTATGAGGGGAACGCGAATCCATCCCCCCATCGCCATGGCGAGCTGCACCATCATGTCCGAGAAACGACCATTGCGCTCTACCAGATCGTAGACGGTGAGCCGCGCAAAATCCGCCCAGTCAATACGCCCGCCGGGAGTGCCAGATCGGGTGGCGAAATACAAATCATCGATATCCCACACAGGCGTTCGCCACACCAACGCCCAATAACAGGTGACGAGCGCCCAGAACCACACTATTGGGCGTCGCAGAAGTGGATGGCGCCGCAGCGCAACCCTCGTCTCCCTGTGTTCAGTCATTACTTCTGGTCTATCTCAGCCTCGAACCTTTGCATACGACGAAGAGTCGACTCCTTGCCCAGAATCTCCATCGCCTCGAACAGCGGCGGGGACACCCGCGAACCAGTCACAGCCACCCGAACCGGCGCAAAGGCTAGGCGGGGCTTGATGCCCATCTCGTCGCACAGTCGGGCGCGCAAGGCAGCTTGGATAGCGTCAGCGGAAAAATCGTCAAGTCCCTTGAGTACCTCAACAGCGGCATGCTGGATGTCGTCGGCTCCCGCCTTGAGCTTGGCCACGGAATCCTCATCGAAGACCAAGGCGTCGTCGTCAGTCAGCAGGAAGGCCAGCTTGGGCAGGGCCTCGGACAACAACGTTAATCTTTCCCGAACTAGCGGCATCGCGGCGTGGATGACACAGCGATCCTCCTGGGTCAGATCACGACCCAGAACGTGTCGCGCCTGACACATCTGGTCGGCGTAGTCGAGCACACGATCGGTGAGGACCTCAGCGTCAAGGCTGCGAATGTACTGACCGTTGAGCCAGTCCAATTTAGTGACGTCGAAGACCGGGCCGCCTGTAGAAACGTTCCCCCAATCGAACCGGGATACGAAGGAATCAAAGTCCTCCATTTCCTGGCCCTCAGCGACCGTCGGGTAAGCCAGCAATTGAAGGAAATTACGCAACGCCTCAGGCAGATAGCCTTGCTCACGGAACCACATCAGCCGAGCAGCCGGGTTCTTACGCTTAGAAATTTTGGATTTATCAGTATTACGCAGCAGGGGCATATGAGCGAACTTCGGCGCTTCCCATCCCAGCCACTTGTAAAGCAATAGATGCTTGGGCGTTGACGAAATCCATTCCTCACCGCGCACGACGGTATCGATACCCATCAGATGATCGTCGACGACGACGGCCATGTGATAGGTCGGGAACCCGTCAGCTTTGAGGATCACCTGATCGTCAGGACGAGGAGCGCGCACCGTGCCCCGGATAAGGTCATCAAACTCCAGATCGACATCCTCAGGAATAAGCATCCGAACCACCGGGGTCTCGGTGAAACCTGGCAGCTTAGCTCTTTCCTCTTTCGACATCCCCAGACACATCCGGTCGTAACCAGTCTCCGGCGACTTCGCTGCAGCACGCTCCTCACGCAACTGCTTGAGCCTCTCCTGGGAGCACCAGCAACGATAGGCGTGACCGGACTCGATGAGCTTCTCAACGAGCGGTTTGTACGTGTCTAACCGCTCAGACTGCTTGTACGGCTCATACGGGCCACCGACGAGCGGGGACTCGTCAGGAGATAACCCCAGCCACTCGAGTGTCTGATAAATCTGATCTTCCGAATCCGCCACCAGACGAGTGCGATCGGTGTCCTCGATGCGCAGCACAAACTGGCCACCGGTGCGTTGTGCCCATGCCTTGTCGAACAAGGCCATATAGGCCGTACCGACGTGAGGATCACCAGTGGGCGAGGGGGCAACGCGCGTGCGCGCGGGATGCAAATCAGTCATGATGACACGAAGTCTATCGGGATCCGCTGACAGACTCCGGTAAAGTTCCCGCCATGGCAGAACCTACTGGAAACCCGGCTGAGTCCAGCTCGGACTTCATTCATCAGGTTGTTCGCGCGGACATCCAACAGGACACCTACGGCGGGCGCGTCCAGACCCGGTTCCCACCTGAGCCTAACGGCTACCTCCACATTGGCCACGCGAAGGCCATCGTCACCGATTTCGGCGTTGCCGAGGATTTCGGCGGCACCTGCAACCTGAGACTTGATGATACTAATCCAGGCACCGAGGAAACCGAGTATGTCGAGTCGATCATTGCAGACATTGAGTGGTTAGGCTACTCCCCGGCCCACGTTGTCCACGCGTCGGACTATTTCGAGCAGCTTTACGAGTGGGCGAAATACCTCGTACGTGAGGGACTGGCCTACGTTGACGACCAGTCCCCCGAAACTATCCGTGAGCAACGCGGCGGCTACGGTAAGCCGGGCATTGAAAGTCCCTATCGCAACCGTCCTGCCGAAGAATCCCTTAACCTGTTGAGGCGGATGCGTGCCGGGGAATTCCCCGACGGTTCCCGCTGCCTGCGTGCCCGCATCGATATGCAGGCCGAAAATATGTGGCTGCGCGACCCAGTCATGTACCGGATCCGCCACCAAGCCCACCACTCCACCGGTACCGAGTGGTGCATCTACCCCACGTATGACTGGGCACATGGTCAGTCTGACGCTATTGAGGGCGTGACTCACTCGTTGTGCTCCCTAGAATTCAACAGTCATCGTCCGCTCTACGACTGGTTCCTTTCCCACTTGCCTCTGGACGGCCCTGCCCCCAAGCAGCGCGAATTTGCCCGTCTCGAGTTGACCCACACCATCACCTCGAAGCGCCGGCTCAAGTCCCTAGTAACCAACAACATCGTTGACGGATGGGATGATCCGCGCATGCCCACCCTGCGCGGTATGCGTCGCCGTGGATACCCAGCAGCCGCCATTCGAGCCTTCTGCCAGGCCGTCGGCACTACCAAGAACAACTCGGTCAAGGCCATTGAGGAGTTTGAGTCCTTCGTGCGCCGCGAGCTCAACGCCACCGCTCAGCGGCGCATGGCTGTGTTGCACCCCCTCAAGCTTGTCCTTGACGGCTGGCCGACTGACGACGACGGCAACCCGGTGGTGGAATGGTTCCAGCTGGTCAATAATCCGGAGAATCCTGACGACGGCACCCGTCGCGTCCCCTTCACCGGAGAGCTCTGGATTGAGGCCGATGATTTCCGCGAGGACCCTCCCCGCAAATTCTTCCGCCTCTCCCCCGGACATGAGGTGCGCCTGCGCGGCGCCTATCTGGTGACAGCCACCGACGTCGTCAAAAATCCTGACGGAACTATTGCTGAGGTTCACGCCAGTTACGACCCGCAATCGCGCGGCGGAACCGCCCCTGACGGCCGCAAAGTGAAGTCGACGATGCACTGGGTTTCGGCTGGCCATGCCATTCCCGTGACAGCCAACCTGTACGACCGCTTATTCAGCGCTGAGATTCCTGGGTCGCAGACCGGGGAAGCCCTTGACGATCTCAACCCACATTCCCGCGAAACACTCACCGAGGTCATGGCCGAACCGGCCCTGGCCAATGTGGCTCCGGGCGAGGTAGTGCAATTCGAGAGACTGGGATACTTCGCTGCAGATCACGACACCGCCGTGTTCCATCGCACCGTCGGTCTGCGTGACGAATGGGCCCAGCTACAAAAGCGCCAGGCCTGACCAGACAGTGTTGCCGACAAAAATCCATCGATTTGTTCCCCAACGCTCACCTCATTCGGTAACGATGGTGTCGCTTCCCAACCCGTTGGAAAGACGCCATCTATGCATGACAACCCCCTTGGTACGAACCTGTCGCGCCGCGCCCTGCTGGCCGGCTCGCTGGGAGCTGGACTCACCATGACAGCAGTTGACCGCTCCCTCGCATCACCGACCTCCACAGTTTCAGACTCCACGTTCAGCACGGCGGCGCTAACAGTGTTGGCGACGACCGATATCCACGGTCATGTCTTCGACTGGGATTACTTCGCTGACGCTGCCTTTCCGCCTTCGGATAAGGGGCGTTCCTCGGCTCCCTTGGGTGTAAGCCGCGTGGCCACGATCGCGAAACAGGTCCGCGCGGAGCAAGGCGCCGACTCTGTCGTCATGCTCGACAACGGCGACACCATCCAGGGCACCCCGCTGACATACCTTTCAGCGAAGCAACCCGAAAAGCTCGGTCACGATGAGGTCATGGCTCGCGCCTTCAACCTGGTAGGATATGACGCTGCAAATATCGGCAATCATGAGTTCAATTACGGGGTCGCAGAACTGTTCCGCTACCACAACGACCTCAAGGCCCCGCTGCTATGCGCCAACGTCATTGATGTCAAAACCGGCAAGCCCCTCACCCAGGGCAGCCTCATGCTGACCAAAAACGTTGCCGGTCACGAGGTGAAGGTTGGCATAGTCGCGGTCACTACCCCGGCTCAATGGTGTGGGACAAGGCAAACCTGGTCGGCAAGGTCGATATCGCTGATCCAGTCAAGTCCGCCGCTCGATACTCAGTACGTCTTCGCAAAGATGGTGCCGACGTCGTCGTCGTGCTCATTCATGCCGGGCTCTCCGAGGTTCAGGCTGCCCCGGTTTACCACGGGTTGCCCGAGAATAACGCCACCGTGTTGGCAAAGTCTGTTCCCGAGGTTGACCTGGTTGTCATCGGTCACACCCATCAGGACGACCCCGTTGAGATTGTTGACGGCATCTCAGGGCACAAGGTCGTCATCACTCAGCCCGACTACTGGGCTCGTTCGGTATCTCAAGTGACGATTCCGCTGAATTTCTCCGCCACCAAGGCCACGATCCGCCACGATCAGATCACGGTCAGGCCGCGTTACACCCGCGATGTTGAGGAGGACACAGAGTTCGCCTCCGACTCCCAACTACAGACCGACCACAAGGCCACCGTCAGGTACGTCAACTCAGTTGTTGCCACCTCGACGGAGACGCTGACAACTGAGCGTTCGATGGTCGAAGACACCCCGATCCTCGACTTCATCGGCAAGGTCGAGGCCGACACCGTTGCCAAGGCGATCAAGGGCGGCACATATAACGGCATCCCGGTCATCGCCCAGGTGTCACCGTTCTCCCGCACTGCGGCCTTCCCGAAAGGTGACGTCAAGATCAAGGACATCGCCGGGCTGTACGTCTTTGACAACACGTTGGCCGGAATCCTGCTTACCGGTAAGCAGCTCAAGGACTACCTGGAGTACTCCGCGAAGTACTTCAAGCAGGTCAAGAAAGGGGCCGCCGTCAATCCGGCTCCGGCCAGCGAAGGCGGCGACACTCAGGCCGATTACCAGGGCAAGCCGGTATGGGATTACAACTATGACGCCGTTACTGGGGTCACGTACTCCATCGATATTTCCCGGCCGGTCGGCGCGCGTATCCTGGGCTTGTCGTGGCAGGGTAGGCCGGTCGCTCATGACCAGAGGTTCGTGCTGGCCATCAATAACTATCGCATGAGCGGTGGCGGGGATTACCCGCACGTGACCGAAGCTCCAGTCGTCTGGGACGAGATCCTCGAGATTCGCCAGCTACTCATCGATACTGCCATGGCAATGAAGACGATCGATCCGAAGGACTTTTTCGATCGCAACTGGTTCCTCACCACGACCGGCGAGACATGGCCAAGCAGCGGCAAGCCAGGTGACGGCGGCACATCTGGTGGGTCCCAACCGGGATCTGGCTCTCCCAATCATCCGACAACCCTGCCCGGCACTGGCGTCTGACTACGTGTGAACATTGTTAAGCCTCGGCCCACCTCAAAGGTAGGCCGAGGCTCTTCTTATCCGGGCAACGTGGAAGAGTGCGATCATGGCAGGTAAAGACCGCACGTCGTCGATACTGGAAGGATGTAGCGCTGACTACCCAAATCGTCCCGTGGGTTCCTAAGCATGGGTACCCGGCTCGGCTGGCCAACCGGAGTTGGCCGGCGAAAGTACTGCGCCGTGCCAGCATCGTTGGCCTCATCTTTGCCCTGTTCGGTCTATGGACGGCTTTAACGCCCTCACTGGTTCCCCGGACGTGGTGGATGGTTGCGGTCAATGTGTGGTTATCAACACTCTTTGCATACGGGATCGGCGGATTCATTGGCCGAATCTCGCGATGGTTAGCAGAGATCACTCGGTTACATGTGACAGTGTCGACCAGCGCCGTGCGAGGGATTCGACGTAGTTGGTATGCAATCCTCACCCTTATATCGCTCGGAATGTTCATATGGTGCACCCGACAGCAACGTTCTGTATCCGACGCTGTCGGGCTGCCACGTAAGGTGTGGTTCGCGCAGACGGTCGGGGTATTGACGGGCCTCGTCTTCTTCGTCACAACAGTGCTACTTATGCGTTTCATCGCTCACGGCATCCGAACTCTGTACACCGGTGTGCACCGTTTCATCGCCCAGCCAGTTCTCGCCGTCGTTGTCGTTGCTTTAAGCGTGGCTTTACTGCTCTGGGCGACCAATAACGTCATCGTGAGAACCACCGCCAACGGCGTCGCCCATGTCATGGCACAGACGAATGCCCAAACAGCAGCCGGACGCACCCCGCCGACGTCTCCCCTGAGGTCTGGCTCCCCGGCTTCCCTCCAGACCTGGGACGGACTGGGCCGAGAAGGCAAAGACGTCGTCACCGACGGGCCGAGCGCCGCCATGATCAGCGATGTCATGGGGAAACCGGCGAAGGAGCCAATCCGGGTATATGCCGGACTCAATGCCCAACGTGATTACACCGCGGAGGCTCGTGGCGTGCTCGCTGAGCTCATTCGCACCGGAGCGTTTCACCGTAAGGTGCTCGTCATTCAGAACGGCACGGGTTCCGGCTGGGTGGAGGAATGGTCAGTGTCTGCGGTCGAATATTTGACCCGCGGCGACTGCGCCACCGCCACCATGCAGTACTCGTACTTAGGCAGCGTCGGGGCCTTCCTCCTTGACCGCGAATCACCAAAGCAGGGAGCCCGAGCACTGTTCACCATCATCTATAACTACTGGAAGACACTTGATCCGCAGACTCGTCCCAAGCTCTACACCAGCGGGGTATCTCTGGGGTCCTTCGGAGGGCAGGCAGCCTTTGCGTCGATCAATGACATGGTGTCGAAGGTCGATGGCGCTGTGTGGGTGGGCACGCCCGGTTTCACACCAATTTGGAAGGACCTCGAAAAGCATCGACGGGAAGGGTCTCCCGAAATCGTCCCAGTGATTGGCAATGGCCGGGTTGTACGTTTCATAGGCAATCCACGCGAAATCACTCATGATCACTGGGGAGCCCCCTACCCACCCTGGCGTTCACACACCCGCATTGCCTATGTCCAGCATCCTTCAGACCCAGTGACGTGGTGGTCCCCTGAGATGATTTGGGCTGAACCCGACTGGATGCGCGAGAGAGCTGGCAACGACGTCAATCCCCACATTCTGTGGACACCGTGGTCAAGTTTTTGGCAGGTAACCGCCGACATGACCCTAGCGACGACCCCACCAGGCGGCCACGGTCACAATTACCACAGCGAGTTCATCCCCATCTGGGCTGCTGTGTTGGGGATTTCCTGCGACGACAACACCGTGGCCGCGGTCGCCAAGGCAATTCCTAAGACGTCAGCCCCTCGGTAACAGGCGGGGGCTACCCGGATGTACTTTGCTGCCTATTGCCAAGTAAGCAGAATTTATCTGTATTCACATGCGACGAGGCCCGTTCCCCTAGGGGAACGGGCCTCGTGAAAAGCTCAGATCACATCACTTGATGATCTTGGTGACTCGACCAGCACCGACGGTGCGGCCGCCCTCACGGATAGCGAACTTGAGCTGATCCTCCATGGCAACCGGGTGAATCAGGTGCACAGTCATGTCGGTGTTGTCGCCAGGCATGACCATCTCGGTGCCCTCGGGGAGCTCAACAGTGCCAGTCACGTCCGTGGTACGGAAGTAGAACTGGGGGCTGTAGTGGGAGAAGAACGGCTTGTGGCGGCCACCCTCATCCTTCTTGAGGACGTAGACCTGGCCCTCGAAGTCGGTGTGGGGGGTGGTGGAACCAGGCTTGGAGAGGACCATGCCGCGAACGACATCCTCCTTCTTGGTGCCACGGAGCAGAACGCCGACGTTCTCACCAGCGCGGCCCTCGTCGAGGATCTTGCGGAACATCTCGACACCGGTAACGGTGGTCTTCTGGGTCTTCTCGTGGATACCGACGATCTCGACCTCTTCGCCAGTCTTGACGACGCCGCGCTCGACACGACCGGTGACAACGGTGCCACGGCCGGTGATGGTGAAGACGTCCTCGATCGGCATAAGGAAGGGCTTGTCGAGATCGCGCTCAGGCTGCGGGATGTACTCGTCCACGGCGTCCATGAGGTCGAGGATCGACTGGGTCCACTTCTCATCACCCTGGAGGGCCTGGAAGGCGGAGATGCGAACGACAGGGCAGTTGTCGCCGTCGAACTCCTGCGAGGTCAGCAGCTCGCGGACCTCCATCTCGACGAGCTCAATGAGCTCCTCATCGTCAACCATGTCGCACTTGTTGAGGGCGACGACGATGGCGGGCACGCCCACCTGACGAGCGAGCAGAACGTGCTCGCGAGTCTGAGGCATCGGGCCGTCGGTAGCAGCAACCACGAGGATGGCGCCGTCCATCTGAGCAGCACCGGTGATCATGTTCTTGACGTAGTCAGCGTGCCCAGGGCAGTCGACGTGAGCGTAGTGACGCTTCTCGGTCTGGTACTCGATGTGAGCGATCGAAATGGTGATGCCGCGCTGACGCTCCTCGGGAGCCTTGTCGATCTGGTCGAACGGCGACTCCTCGTTCAGCTCCGGGTACTTGTCGTGCAGCACCTTGGAGATCGCCGCGGTGAGGGTCGTCTTGCCGTGGTCGATGTGTCCGATGGTGCCGATGTTGCAGTGCGGCTTGGTCCGCTCGAACTTGGCCTTTGCCACTGGGGCTCCTTCTGGAATGTCGCCCGCTTGTGCACGGGACGCGTCATGTGGATATTCCTGGGAGGTTCCCAGGAACGTTTCTGGACGGGCCCCCGACCAGAGGTCAGGGAACTTGTCTTATTATTCTGCACGCGCCCAGGGATAGTCAAACCAGGTTTTCCCCTCCTGCTGGCCGCAACGCGCCAGCCGCTGCCACGACTGCACGCCGGATCCATGACCCGACGCGCTACGTGGCAGCGGGCACCTCCATCGCTGGAGGAAAGGGCGCTTACTGCAGATCGTTTTCTGTCCACTGGCCACCGCCACTACGGTCAGGGGGGTATCCGCCCGGCGACGGAGGCACCGGAGCGCCGGGCTGTGATGGCCATTGCTGATTCTGCGGTGTTTGACCCTGCGCAGGAATTCGGTACTGCCCGTTCTGAGCAGCCTGCTGACGCGCAGCCTCAGCACGCTTCTTACGCCATGCCCGAATAGCATCGCGCTTGAAGTAGGCCAGAACAGCAGCGGCGACAATGAGAACCCCGATAACGACCGCGGCAACGACAGGACCGGTCCGCAGGGTACTCGCACGGGTGCGGAACACCGTAGATTCGCCGGGTGTCCACGTCTTTTCGGAGCTGCCATCATCGAACTTGCCGTGATCGGTGATGATCTTTATTTCGCCTCTCGGCATCCAGTCCAGGGGGGGTGATCACGATCATCCAGTGGTTCTTGAACGTCGTCGGCTTCAGTTCGTTCTCTACGACCAGGGGAGAATCGCTCCCCGAGTACTTCTTACTGAAGGTGAGCGCGTCGTCGGCGCTCCCCCTGACCGTGTACTGGGTGGTGCTCTTGTCGGATTTTTGCTCGACCGACCAGTTCCTGACACCCCGGAGCAGTTTTTTGACCTCCTCCTTGTTGTCCCCCAGGACAGCATTGTCGAAGGTCAGATTGGCCTCGTACGAGACCTCTTTCCCCGGGTTAAGGTGTATCGCTGTACTGGTCTTCTTGGTCTCCAGCGGCACATCCAACGTCAAAGGCGCGTCGCCCCTGATGATCTGAGTGCTCGTCTGACCCTCGTCCGATGGCGCAGAAGAGTCCTCATCCACCCACTGCGAAGGGTGGGTGACCACCATCACCGGGTCCCCGGCGTCGCGGGAGCAGATAGCCGAGCAGGAGACCTGACTAGTCAAGGACAGCGGGATCACGAATGCCGCTGTTGCCCCACTGCTCGGGTCGCTCTGCTTCGCCTGTCCGGGGGAGATCTTCAAACTGCCAGACTTGTTGCCGAGAGCCTGAGCGACCCTCTTGTCGACCTCATCCAGAGAGCCGGCCTTGATGGTGACCTTCTTGCCCACTGGGTAGGTCGACGAGAGCCGTTGGCGCACATTCTCAGGCAGGTCGTCACTCTTCGCGTCGGCGGCCTCACCATTGCCATCCTTGGTGACCTGGTCTAGGAAAGCTTTGACCTTATTCTCCTTGTCAGCGCCCCAGGCCTGCTCGGAGAAGTACCAGACAACGGCACCGACGTCCTTCATGCTCTTGAAGTTCAGCTGAACGACAACCTGGTCGAAACCGTTGTCAGCCACGTGCTCGATGTCCAGCGGCGTCTGCGAGGTGAAGTTCTTGCCTCCGATCGTCAACGTCATGTTGTTCTCGGAGTCGAGGACGTTCCCAACGTTGCCGGAATCGACGATTCCGTCCTGTTCCAAACCGTCCGGCAACCACTCAAGAAGGTCATGGGACGTGAAGTTCTCCTTGCCGACGACTCCGTTAGCCAACGGGGTGTTGATGTTCTGGATGTCAGAAGTCGGATCCTTGGAGCCGCCAATGATGGCACGCACCTTGGTGAGGTAGTCCTGGGGACTAGAAAAGTCGAGCTGGAAGGAGGCAACCATCGACTTTCCCTGCATGTGCAAGCCGTTGTACGTCAGCTGCGAGGGAACATGCTTCTTGATACTTGCGTCATAGACGCTCAATGGCTTGGCAAACATCTGCTTGGCTTCGTCGGAATCGTCATTGGTGAAGGTCACCGTCAAGCTCCGGGAACCCGAACCATCGTCGTTGACCTTGAGCGTTGTACCTATGACAGCACCGCACCCCGACAACACGAAGGCCATCGCCACGCACAGTGCCACGATGCCACGTCGCATTGGCGCGCTAAGACGCCGCTCGCTCACCGTCGGACTCATGACATGATCCCCCTGCCGACCGTGCCGCAGAGCAACCAGAGTACGGCAACCACTACCGCGTAAAAGCCAGTCCCAATGACGTGCGGGACGAGCGGGAAACGAGAATATGGGGGGAATCCTCCGGTCTTGTTCACACCAGTGTAGAGAAGTAACTCACCAAGGAACTGGCACATCGCGCCGAGCGCCCCCAGCATTACAAGCCCTACCAGGACCAGTGCCCCGGAGGGCACAAACCACAGGACACTGACGACTGCGACGACGAAGGTGGAGGACAGGGTCGCAACCGAGTTGACGGTATAGGCAACCTCCCAAGTCTGCCTGGACTGACGCCACGCGTATACCATCTTGATGAAGAGCGGACGTACAGCGAACACCACGGCGACGGCCAGGAACATGGTTATGAACGCCTTCAACCATGCACTGAAGTCGAATCCGGTGATCTCATAACTCTGATTGGGGTCGTCCATACCGAACCAACCAAGGAAGCTGTGAGTAACGTGGTTGGCGCCGTTGTCAATGGAGGACATCACCCGCCACAGCAAGTTGGCATAGGCTAACCCGGCAAACCCAGCCTGAGCAAGACCAGTCCAGAGCCAGAACTTCCGGGAGGCCATGGACAGATCAAACGCTTCTAGGACATCACCTCTCCAGATCCGACGGAACACTCCCCACGCGTCAGCGAACCAGTTACTAGACGGTTGTACCGCGAGCGCCCCCTGATACGGCTGCTGCATCATCGGCGCTTGACCAGCGGCGGGCATGGTCGGCAGGGGCTGCGTGATGGTGTACCCGCCCTGCTGCGGACTCGTCTGGTAAGGGCCCGGGTGCCCAGGGTTCGGCGCCATGCCGGGCTGGACGCCAGAACGCTGGCCCGGAGCCTGCGCCGGGTAGGCAGGTGCCGTGCCAGGTTGGGGCACGCTCTGCTGCCCAGGCTGGACACCCGGATGACCCATCTGCTGCCCGGGCTGAGGACCTGGACCGTAGGGACCGGAATGGCCCTGGGGCTGCCACCCACTCTGCCAGCCTGGTCGAGGGCCATTGAGCTGATCAGGGCGAGGGCTGCCCTGGGGGCCCGTGAATCCCCCAGACTGGTGGGGCTGATTCGGGAGTGGCGGATTCGGCGGCATCGTCTGCGGCTGTCTCTGAGGCTCTCCGCCCACACTCGCCGGACCTGCAGCAGGCTGTCCGAAGCCCCCGTCGGGACGCCCGGGCTGGTCTGCCGGACCAGTGCCGCGACCATCAGCGAGAATCTCCGGCCCCGAGGATGGTTGCGGTGTCGGTGTCGGCGCTGGACGGATCACCGTCTGCGAAGGATCAATGGAATCGTAGGCGTTGTTGGATTGGTTACTAGTGGAAAGCTGATCGTGTTGTTCCTTGTCGTGACCGGATTCATCCGTCATGGAGGTCCCCTTAGTTCATGACAGGGGATTTGAATTCGTCAATCCTCGGCTCGTAATGTCAAATTCCGGCAAAAGTATAACCCTATCCGAGTCAGGTGATTACATGCGTATGCCTTGCTTGGGCTTCATGAACGTTTTGGCCCGGCCCCACATTGTGGGGCCGGGCCAAAACGTTCATGAAAAAGTGAGCTTACTTGCCTCCGTTGGCCTTGGCGATGATCTCGTCAGCAACAGACGACGGGCACTCGCCATAGGAATCAAACTCCATGGAGTATGAAGCCTGTCCGGAGGTCTTTGAGCGCAAGTCACCGACGTATCCAAACATCTCGGACAACGGAACCAAAGCGCGTACGACCTTGTTTCCGTGCTCCTCAACCATCTCTTGGATCTGGCCGCGGCGGGAGTTGAGGTCGCCGATGACAGTACCGAGGTAATCCTCAGGAGTCGTCACCTCAACAGCCATCAATGGCTCGAGCAGACCCGGGTTAGCCTTGCGAGCGGCCTCCTTGAAAGCCATCGAGCCGGCGATCTTAAACGCCATCTCGGAGGAGTCGACCTCGTGGTAAGCACCATCGAGCAAGGTAACCTTGACGTCCTCGACCGGGTAGCCAGCGAGGACACCGAACTGCATAGACTCCTGAACACCGGCATCAACCGAGGGGATGTACTCCTTGGGGATACGGCCACCGGTAACGGCGTTGACAAACTCATAGCCGAACCCGGGCTCTTTCGGCTCGATCGCGATGATGACGCGGGCGAACTGCCCGGAACCGCCGGTCTGCTTCTTGTGTGTGTACTCGTACTTCTCGACAGGCTTGCGCAGGGTTTCGCGGTAGGCGACCTGCGGCTTGCCGATATTTGCTTCGACGTGGAACTCGCGCTTCATACGGTCGATGAAGACATCCAGGTGGAGCTCGCCCATACCGGCAACAATGGTCTGACCGGTTTCCTCGTCAGTGTGGACGCGGAAGGTCGGGTCCTCCTCGACGAGACGCTGGATAGCGTTCGAGAGTTTCTCCTGATCCGCCTTCGACTTCGGCTCGATAGCCTGCTCGATCACGGGGGCCGGGAAGGTCATCGACTCCAGGATGATGGGGTTCGTCTGGTCACACAGGGTCTCGCCGGTGGTGGTGTCCTTGAGGCCCATGACCGCGCAGATCATACCAGCCCCAATGCTCTCGATCTCCTCGCGCTTATTGGCGTGCATCTGGTAGATCTTGCCGATGCGCTCCTTCTTGCCCTTGGTGGCGTTGAGCACCTGGTCGCCAGCATGGAGAACGCCGGAGTAGACGCGCACAAAGGTCAGCTTGCCCAAGTGCGGGTCAGAGGCAATCTTGAAGGCCAGAATCGACAGCGGCTCGTCATCACATGGGCGACGCTCAAGCTCGACGGACTCGTCACCGGGCTTGAAACCGGAGATGGCGGGAACGTCAGTCGGGGATGGCAGGTAATCGACGATGGCGTCGAGTAGCGGCTGCACACCCTTGTTCTTGAAGGAGGTACCACAGGTGACAGCGGTGAAGGCGGAAGCCAACACACCGCGACGGATGGCGGCCTTGACCTGATCGACGGTCACGGCATCGGGGTCCTCGAGGTAGAGCTCCATGAACTCTTCGTCGTTCTCAGCGACAGTCTCGAGCATCTCGGCTCGGGCGGCCTCGGCCTCGTCCTTCATGTCGGCCGGAATATCCTCGGTCTCGTAATGAGCACCGAGTTCAGTCTCGCCACGCCACGTCTTGGCATTCATCTCGACCAGGTCGACGATGCCCATGAACTGGTCCTCGGCACCGATCGGCAACTGCAGCAGGACCGGGATAGCGTGCAGACGCTCCTTAATGGTTTTGACGCAGTGGTCGAAAGAAGCGCCGGTGCGGTCCAGCTTATTGATGTAGCAGATACGCGGCACGCCGTACTTAGCGGCCTGACGCCACACAGTCATCGACTGCGGCTCGACGCCCGCCACACCGTCGAATACGGCAACAGCACCGTCGAGGACACGCAGGGAACGCTCCACCTCGACGGTGAAGTCCACGTGCCCGGGGGTGTCAATGATGTTGATCTGGGTGTCATGCCAGAAGGTGGTGGTCGCGGCGGAGGTAATGGTAATGCCGCGCTCCTGCTCCTGTTCCATCCAGTCCATGGTGGCGGCACCGTCGTGGACCTCACCGATCTTGTAGGACTTGCCGGTGTAGTAAAGGATGCGCTCGGTCGTCGTCGTCTTGCCGGCATCGATGTGGGCCATGATGCCGATGTTGCGAACCTTGCTCAGGTCAGTTTTGGCCACTGTGTTTGACCTCGAATCTTGGAGTAAGTGGTCTTCGTATGATGCTCGACGCAGATGAACCTGTGGTGAACCGCAGGTTTTCTGGGCTGGACGTGATGGTGCCCCCTCCCCGGACGGGAAGGGGGCGAACGATCACCAGCGGTAGTGGGCGAAGGCGCGGTTGGCCTCAGCCATCTTGTGAGTGTCCTCACGGCGCTTCACCGAAGCGCCCAAGCCGTTGGAGGCGTCGAGGATCTCGTTCATGAGGCGCTCAGCCATGGTCTTCTCACGACGCTCGCGGGAGAAATTCACCAGCCAACGCATCGCCAGAGTGGTCTGACGGGCAGGCTTGACCTCGACCGGCACCTGGTAGGTGGCACCGCCGACGCGACGAGACTTGACCTCCAGCGAGGGCTTGATGTTGTCGAGCGCGCGCTTGAGAGTCTGTACCGGATCAGTGTTGTTCTTGGCCCGGCAACCCTCCAGAGCGGTGTAGACGATGTTCTGGGCGACAGTCTTCTTGCCGTCGAGAAGGATCTTGCTCACAAGCTGGGAAACGAGAGGAGATCCATAGACGGGATCGACCATCACTGGGCGCTTCGGCGCGGGTCCCTTACGAGGCATGAATCACTTCTCCTTCTTGGCGCCGTAACGGCTACGGGCCTGCTTGCGACCCTTAACACCCTGGGTGTCGAGGGAGCCGCGGACAATCTTGTAACGCACACCCGGGAGGTCCTTCACACGACCGCCACGCACAAGCACCATGGAGTGCTCCTGGAGGTTGTGTCCGACACCGGGAATATAGGCCGTGACCTCAATGCCCGACGAGAGGCGCACACGGGCGACCTTTCGCAGCGCCGAGTTCGGCTTCTTCGGCGTCGTGGTGTACACGCGGGTGCACACGCCACGACGCTGCGGCGAGCCCTTGAGGGCAGGCGTCTTGTTCTTGCTGATCTTGTCAGTGCGGCCCTTGCGGACCAGCTGCTGGATTGTAGGCACCGGCTGGTATCTCTTTCCGTCTGGTGGGTTCGGAATTCCCTGGCTTCGCACTCCGCCATCGCTGCGTCGGGATCACCGCTGCCCTCGCTGCAGATTGGGAGTGCCGTGCGAACTCCGCACGGGCAAACCTTCTCGCAGCAACTCGAGCGGTCGTGAATCGCCATGCCAGGGCACGCACAAGCGTCCGGACGAACCGGACATGCCTTAACAGGGTATCCCCCTGCATTGCGAGGGTCAAACCTGACAACGCTACGACAAAGCACGCCAGGGAAACCCCGTAAGCACCGTCGGGTGAGAAACCACTACCGGTATTCTTAGGCGCCGGTCTGCGGAAGGGACATCGGACGGCCCGCGGGGGCACCCATGCCGCCCGCAGCAAGGAAGTTCCCCCGACCGTTAGCCCAGCCAGGGAGCGTACCGTTAACCTGAATACTGCCCCTGGCATGGAGCGACGGGAACACGATCGGCGGAATGCTCACCGCACCACCCTCAATCTTAGGAAGAATAATGGGGCGTCCGCTGATATCGGGCAGGGTGATTGTGCCGCCTTTAATGTCAGGAAGGGTTATCGTCCCACCCTTGATGGTCGGCAGAATGATAGGACCGGCGCTGATATCGGGAAGATAGATGGTGCCACCGTGGATTTCCGGAGGCACGATACCGTGATGGCGAGGTGACCAGGTGATTCCGCTTGATGGACGATTAGCCAGACGAGAATGCGCAGTTGCCTTGGACGTCGGCACTGGAATCGGGGCGCTCTCCGCTCGCGCATCTGGGGTCGTCACCGCGAAAACTGCCATTCCCAGGCACGCCGCGACCGCACCCGCCAGAACTGTTCGCTTCATACCGTCATCCCCTCGCAATACCAATGGTATCCTTATGCCTTCGAGTCTACGACATCAGGCGGATGGGCAACAATTCGATGTTGTCTCAGATAGTGAAGAACCCCGCGTCCTCAGACGCGGGGTTTCACAGACAAGAAGAGCAACTCAAACTGTCAGACACCAGTATGAGGCAGAGTACCTAACCCACCAGCGACACGCACAACACCCTGATCACTTCCATCAGTAACGCCAGTGGCCGCCGACGTAGTAGCAGCACCCGGAACCGGCTTGACAGTAGCCTCACCGGAAGTCGGGGCCGGGGTCGGGGTAGGAGTCGGCTTCGGGGTAGGAGTCGGAGTCGGCGTGGGAGTAGGAGTCGGCGTCGGCTTAGGAGTGTCGCCACTCAGCAGGTAACCGGCCCCATGATCCAAATGCACACGAACCGTCCGAGCGGTGTTTCCATGATCAGTGAACGTCAAAGTGTAATCACCCACGGGAACATTGCCGGGGAAGGTGAAATCAGAGGTCTCGCTGGCCCACTGGTACCAGATCCTCTGCGAATCCAGCAGATCACCATAATCCTTGGTATCACCATCACGAACCAGCGATGCAGACAGCGTATCGCTAGAGTTAAAGCCCTTAGTGACCATCCGGACATACTCGTCGGCCGCCCACTTGGTGGGGTTCATGGTCGCCTTAGTTCTGTAGGACGTGAAAGAGGAACTGCCACTATCCGAAACGCGCTCACCAGAAACATTGGCACAGTACGCCCAAATGGTGTACGTGCCCGTGGAGGTCGGAGTGTAACTAACCCGCTGCTGTTCATCCTTCACAGTAGTCCACGTCTCCGGAGGCGCCGATTCACCCTTAGCGACACCCCATTTAATCTGCGACGCCCCATCCATATCGCACTTGTCAAGCCGGAAGTTGAGTGGCTTATTCACATCAACATGGTCGGGAGCGTCGATACCAAAATAGTCGGGCAGCGTTGCGTGGGCCGACGCAGCACCAGCGAACGGAGTAAGTGCAAGAGCCAGCCCAGTCAAGCTCGCCCCAATGACATGCTTCTTCACGATCGGAAACCTTTCAGTAAGCGCCATACAGCGCCGCAGACATTCTTCTGACAGCCACGGATCGGGCAACTGCGCTAGAAATACTGCCCCCCCCCCCCCCGCGATTTTGTCAACATCATTCATAAAATAGGTAGCAGAACACAAATGCCCCACCCCAAAACCCCAACCCCCTCAAACAAACCTGACACCACGAACCACAGACAAGCCACACGACACACAGGCCCAGCCACCGCGAACACGGAGACCAGACCTGTCCGTACAGTGGTAGCTTGAGCTAGAAATGGCTGCGGCTTATGCGCCCGCTCAGATGCCCGTCTGCGGCAAACCAGTGATCGTCAGCTGTGGAGTCCTCGTGGCATCCCGGGAGACCGCACCAGAATCCATCGTCGGCATCGGCGTAAACGGCTCAGGAGCTGTCTTCTCATCCACCCTCTTGACAAGCTGGCGAGCACTGACCACCGCAGATGACTGACTACCGCTTCGGCCACCGACGACCCACGTGTACCTCACCGGCTCAGAGACAACGGCCTTGCCATCAATCACCTTGACCGGAACTCCCCTCAGACGGACCTTCATGGTGTAGGTACCCGGCTTCCCAAACAACCAGTTAGTGTGGACATGGCCCGGTTTCTTCTGCGAGATGAACTCCCCCGAGGCCAGCACCCATGAGCCAGACGCCAGCGGGGAACGTAGTTTACCGATCCCCTGCATGAACATGTACACCTTCCCCGGCCCCTTCACATCGACAAACTCGAGGTCAACAGCCCCGAAATCAGGTGCAACGCCATAGGTGTCCCAGCCCGGGAACAGTACCTCCTGTTGATTGTCGCCATTTTGGGCCAGAAGATACCCCTCGGGCGCGAAGCGGTCGTGCATGCTCTGGGGTAATTTCCGGTAGGCATTCTCCCCGACGCGCAATGTCACCGCCTCGGGTGCCCGGTAAATGGCCTGGCCACTGCGGTCATCCTTGATGACCATCGACAGCTTGCGGTTGCGGGCGATACCAGCGAAGACGTCAAGATGACCTTGGGTAATCTCGACCTTAGTGTCATCAATCTTCGGCGTTGCCGCGTCGTGGGGCGCACTGGACGGCTCTTCCGACGGATCGCGCAACGGCTCAGCGGAAGGCTCGTCCGAGTCGTCAGAAGCACCAGGCCGCTTGTCGTCGTCGGACTTCAGCACCTCCCACGACAGGGTGAACGGCTGCGACGAAACTTCCTTCCCGTCAATCTTCTTACCGACAGCAACCCCACTCATGGTGTATTTGCCGGCGCGAGTGAAAAACCAGTGGGCATGCTGATGACCCTTAATCGGCAATGAAGCCCCTTTGACAACCTGATATGTGTCACCGGCAAGGAAGGTGCCAAGCTTGCCGTTCTCGTCTGCCTCAGGTGAATTACCGACGAGGTACATCTTGCCTGGACCCGTGATCGAGGTGAAGTCAACGCGCAATGCGTCGAACCCATTCTTTGTGAAGCCCGGAGCATTCCAGCCAGGTTCAAACCATTCGGCGGTATTCTCACTGCCGGTGTAGTAGCCCTCAAGAAGTGACTCACTCAGCCCCGTGAGCCTGTACTGCCTGCCGTACGTGTCCGACTGGATTTGGAATTCGACCTCGTTTGGCTCATACATCCGCGAGTGGAGCCCATTGGCAACCTTGACGACGGGGACACCGCTGTCAGTGGTGATGTAAAAGGCGTCCGTGTGATTTTTACTCAAGACCACCTTTGCGTCCGTGGCCCATGACATCGGCGCAAACAGCGACGCAATCACGGTCATGAGGACGGCTAATAGCACCGGCCTTCGTAGGTTTTTCTTAGTCTGCATATCACTTCTTTCCAACGCGACGGGTGGTTCATAGACGGGCAGTCCAGGAGTCACCTACGCATATCCCTGGCGAGAGAACCACCATCATGCTACATGATATTGATAGTCTTTCGCATTAATAGCTCAAGCCTCCACCCCACGAAGCTCCAAGGCCCTGCTTACAACCTCCCGCCTCATGCAAAAAGCCTCTCCTCCCTCACATGAGGGAGGAGAGGCTCGCAGTCGGCGTTGATAAACCTCAGCCCAGATCGCCCAAGTCCAAGTCATCCAGCGGAACAGCCTCGCCCGATCCCGAACCGAAGTCGTAATCGAACGGGTCATAGTTCATCGTAAACGCAGCAGCCTTGGCCTCCGCAGTCGGCTCCACCCGCATATTGCGGTAGACCTCCAAACCAGTACCGGCCGGGATGAGCTTACCGAGGATGACGTTCTCCTTAAGACCAACCAAGGTGTCCGTCTTGCCATTGATCGCGGCATCAGTGAGAACCTTAGTGGTTTCCTGGAAGGAAGCCGCCGACAACCACGACTCGGTAGCCAACGAAGCCTTGGTGATGCCCATCAGCACCGGCCGGCCCTCGGCCGGACGACCTCCCTCAGCAACCGCCTTACGGTTAGCAGCCTCGTAAGCACCGCGGTCCACGAGCTCACCTGGCATCATCTGGGTGTCACCCGACTCAATGACGGTGATCCGGCGCAACATCTGGCGAATGACAATCTCAATGTGCTTCTCGTGGATACCGGCACCCTGGGTGTTGTAAACCTTCTGCACCTCCTTGACGAGGTACTCCTGCACCCGACGGACACCGGAAATACGCAACACATCCTGCGGATCGGCGGTGCCACCCATGAGCTGCTCGCCAGCGGCGACTCGCACACCGTCGCGGATAACGCGGTGGGTACCGTCGAGATCAAACTCGAGACGGGCACGGCGCGGCACGACGTACTCGACGTCGTCCTCACCGTCGTCACGTACCAATACGAGCTTGCGGCGGTTGTCGGATTCGTCGATACGGATGACACCCGCAGCCTCAGCCAGCGGCGACTTACCCTTCGGGCTACGGGCCTCGAAAAGCTCGACGACACGGGGGAGGCCCTGGGTGATGTCGTCACCAGCAACACCACCGGTGTGGAAGGTACGCATCGTCAGCTGGGTTCCGGGCTCACCAATCGACTGAGCGGCGATAATGCCAACAGCCTCACCGACGTCGACCAGATGACCGGTCGACAACGAACGTCCGTAGCAGCGAGCGCAGCAGCCCTGGGCAGCAGTGCAAGTAAGCACAGAGCGCACCTTGATCTGCGAGATTCCAGCCGCGATGAGCCGAGAAATCTCCTCATCACCAAGGTCAGAGTTGGCCTCCACCACAACATTGCCGTTAGCATCGACGGCGTCAGCAGCCAGGCAGCGGGCATACACCGCAGTGTCCAGCCCCTCAACACGCACCAGATTGCCGTTGCCATCGTCAACAGCAATCGTCTTGGGCATACCGCGGGTAGTGCCGCAATCGTTCTCCCTCACGATAACGTCCTGGGAAACATCGACCAGACGACGAGTCAGGTAACCCGAGTCCGCGGTGCGCAGAGCGGTATCGGCCTGTCCCTTACGACCACCGTGTGTGGAGATGAAGTACTCCAAAACCGTGAGGCCCTCACGGAAGTTCGACTTAATCGGGCGAGGAATAATGTCACCCTTCGGGTCAGCCACCAGGCCACGCATAGCGGCAATCTGGCGCATCTGCGTCATACTGCCTCGAGCACCCGAATCCACCATCATGTGAATCGGGTTGGTCTGGGTGAAGTTAGCCTCCATGGCGGCGGTCAGCTCGGCAGTGGCCTCGGTCCAGATCTGGATCAGATCCTGACGACGCTCCTCCTCGGTCACGGCGCCACGGTCGTACTCACGGTCGACCTTGGCAGCGCGAGTCTCATACCCAGCCAGGATCTCCGGCTTGGTCGGCGGAGTCTGGACATCACCGATGGAAACGGTCACGCCGGACAAAGAACCCCACTTATACCCGATGTCCTTAAGGTTGTCGAGGACGTGCGCCACTTCGAGCTGGGTCATGCGCTCGCTGAGGTCATTAACGATCTTGCCGATCTGCTTCTTGCCAACCAAGAAATCAACGTACGGGTAGTCGTCCGGAAGTACCTCGTTAAACAGCGCCTGTCCGAGAGTGGTATCGAGGATCACCGAGCCGTCGGCGCGAACCGTCTCGTCGTGCGGCGGCACAATGCCCTTAAGGCGCAGCTTGATCTTGGCACCAATCTCGAGCTCGCCAAGATCGTGGGCCATAATGGCCTCCGCAAGCGAGGTGAAGGCACGCCCCTCACCCTTGAGACCGTCAAGGGCCATCGTCAGGTAGTAAGCACCAATGATCATCTCGTGCGAAGGCAGAGCGACCGGGCGACCATCAGCTGGCTTGAGAATGTTGTTCGTCGACAACATGAGGACGCGGGCCTCAGCCTGGGCCTCAGGGCTCAACGGCAGGTGCACAGCCATCTGGTCACCATCGAAGTCGGCATTGAAGGCCGAGCAAACGAGCGGGTGCAGCTGGATAGCTTTACCTTCAATGAGCTGAGGCTCGAAGGCCTGAATACCCAGGCGGTGCAGCGTCGGTGCGCGGTTCAGCAGAACCGGATGCTCCTTAATGACCTCCTCGAGGACGTCCCACACCACCGGACGTTGACGCTCAACCATGCGCTTAGCAGACTTCACATTCTGAGCGTGCTCAAGGTCAGCCAGACGCTTCATGACGAAAGGTTTGAACAGCTCCAACGCCATCGTCTTCGGCAAACCACACTGGTGCATCTTGAGCTGCGGACCGACGACAATGACCGAACGGCCGGAGTAGTCGACGCGCTTACCAAGCAGATTCTGACGGAAACGGCCCTGCTTGCCCTTAAGCATGTCCGACAGCGATTTCAGCGGGCGGTTACCCGGACCGCTCACCGGACGCCCACGACGACCGTTATCGAACAGCGAGTCGACAGCCTCCTGGAGCATTCGCTTCTCGTTGTTAACGATGATCTCCGGGGCGCCAAGATCAACCAACCTCTTGAGGCGGTTGTTTCGGTTAATGACGCGACGGTAAAGGTCGTTGAGGTCCGAGGTGGCGAAGCGGCCACCGTCGAGTTGCACCATCGGGCGCAGGTCCGGCGGGATGACCGGCACGCAGTCCAGCACCATAGCCTCCGGCGAGTTACCGGAATCGAGGAAAGCCTGCACCACCTTAAGGCGCTTAAGGGCGCGGGTCTTCTTCTGGCCGCGACCAGTCTTGATAATCTCGCGCAGCTTCTCAGACTCACTCTTGAGGTCGAAATCGTGCAGACGACGCTTAACCGCCTCGGCACCCATCGAGCCCTCAAAGTACTTGCCGAAGCGCGACTTCATCTCGCGGTAGAGAATCTCGTCACCCTCAAGGTCCTGAACCTTGAGGTTCTTGAAGCGATCCCACACCGCGTCCAGACGATCAATCTGGCGCTGAGCGCGGGTTTCAATATGCTTGAGCTCCTTCTCGGCACCGTCCTTGACCTTGCGCCGCACGTCAGCCTTGGCACCGTCGGCCTCGAGCTGAGCCATGTCTTCCTCAAGCTTGACCCGGCGGGCCTCCAGCTCGGAATCACGACGCTGCTCCAGCCGCGACCGCTCGGTCTGCACCTTGGCCTCCAGCGACGGAAGGTCACGGTGGCGAGCCTCATCGTCGACGGCGGTGATCATATAGGCCGCGAAGTAAATGACCTTCTCGAGGTCCTTCGGAGCGATATCGAGCAAGTACCCCAGACGGGAGGGAACCCCCTTGAAATACCAGATATGGGTCACCGGGGCAACCAGCTCAATATGTCCCATACGCTCACGACGCACGTTGGAGCGGGTCACCTCGACGCCGCAGCGCTCACAGATGATGCCCTTGAAGCGGACGCGCTTGTACTTGCCGCAGTAGCACTCCCAGTCCCGGGTCGGTCCGAAGATCTTCTCGCAGAACAGGCCGTCACGCTCGGGTTTGAGGGTGCGGTAGTTAATGGTCTCGGGCTTCTTGACCTCGCCGTGGCTCCACGCACGGATCTGGTCGGCCGTGGCCAGGCCGATCTGCAACCGGTCGTAGTAGTTGGTGTCCAGCACGATTGTTCTCTTTCCCCCACTCTGGTGGGTGGTAGCCCCTCCTCGTCAGGAAGGGTTCCAGTCGGGGTGTCTGTGTGAGTCGGGTTGTCCGGGCCCGTCCCCACCCCCGTCAAACGGACTGTGTTCAGGGGTCGGGGGCAACGCCGTCACCCCCGACATATGGGCAGGTCAGTCGGCCATAGCGTTGTCGGCACCAGGACGACGCCCAATGTCGATACCCAGACCAGACCGGGTGTCTTCCTCAGAGCCGCGCAAGTCGATCTCTTGGCCCTCCGAGTTGAGCACCTCCACATTCAGGCAGAGTGACTTCATCTCCTTGACGAGCACCTTGAAGGATTCAGGGATACCCGGCTCAGGAATGTTCTCGCCCTTGACGATCGCCTCATAGACCTTGACACGGCCTGGAACGTCATCGGACTTGATAGTGAGCAGCTCCTGCAAAGCCCAAGCGGCGCCATAGGCCTCCATGGCCCACACTTCCATCTCACCGAATCGCTGACCACCGAACTGGGCCTTACCGCCAAGCGGCTGCTGGGTGATCATCGAGTACGGGCCGGTGGAACGGGCGTGGATCTTGTCGTCAACCAGGTGGTGCAGCTTCAGCATGTACATGTAGCCGACGCCCACCTTCGAGGGGAAGGGCTCGCCGGTACGGCCATCGAAGAGGGTCGCCTTACCGTCGGTGTCAACGAGCATCTCGCCATCGCGGGTTGGGTGGCCGTACTGCAGCAAACCGGTGATCTCCTGCTCGGTGGCACCGTCGAATACCGGGGTGGCCAGACGGGATTCCTCAGGAATATCAATGAGGCCAACCTCGCGCAGACGCTCGGCCCAATCACCCTCGGCCTGGGTGATATCCCAGCCGGAGTGAGCGATCCAGCCCAGGTGCATCTCAAGAACCTGCCCGACGTTCATTCGGGAGGGCACACCCAACGGGTTGAGGATGATGTCGACAGGGGTGCCGTCCGGCAGGAACGGCATGTCCTCGACAGGTAGAATCTTCGAGATGACGCCCTTGTTACCGTGGCGTCCGGCCAGCTTGTCACCGATGGAGATCTTGCGCTTCTGGGCGACGTAGACGCGAACCATCTGGTTAACGCCCGGCGCCAACTCGTCACCGTTCTCGGTGTCGAAGATGCGCACCCCGATGACAGTGCCTTCCTCGCCGTGAGGAACCTTAAGGGAAGTATCACGGACCTCGCGGGCCTTCTCACCGAAGATCGCGCGCAGCAGACGCTCCTCAGGGGTCAGCTCGGTCTCGCCCTTCGGAGTGACCTTGCCAACCAGGATGTCGCCAGTGCCGACCTCTGCACCGATACGCACGATGCCGTTCTCGTCAAGGTTGGCCAGCATATCCTCGGAAACGTTCGGAATATCCCGAGTAATCTCCTCAGCACCCAGCTTGGTATCACGAGCGTCGACCTCGTGCTCCTCGATGTGGATCGAGGTGAGAACGTCATCAGAGACGATCCGCTGGGACAGAATGATGGCGTCCTCATAGTTGAGGCCTTGCCAAGGCATGAATGCGGCCAACATATTGCGACCGAGGGCAAGCTCGCCGTTGTCGGTCGACGGGCCGTCGGCCAGCGGGGTGCCAACCTCAACGCGCTGCCCCACCTTGACCAGCGGACGCTGATTAATGCAGGTACCGGCATTCGAGCGGCGGAACTTTTCCAGCTTGTAGGTCTGGTAAGTGCCGTCGTCGCAGGCGATGTCGATAAGGTCAGCGCTCACCGACAGCACCGAACCGGCCTTCTCAGCAAGAGTGACATCACCGACGTCAACCGCACAACGGTATTCCATACCGGTTCCGACGAATGGAGCCTCAGTGCGCACCAGCGGCACAGCCTGACGCTGCATATTCGCGCCCATGAGGGCTCGGGAAGCATCGTCGTGCTCGAGGAATGGGATGAGAGCAGACGCCACCGACACCATCTGGCGCGGGGACACATCCATGTAGTCGACCTCGGAGCTGGGAACCTCGTCGGCCTCACCGTGGCGCTGGCGCACCAGCACACGATCGTTGGCGAAATGGCCATCGTCATCAAGCTTCGCGTTGGCCTGGGCAATGACGTGACGATCCTCTTCGTCAGCGGTCAGGTAGACGACCTCATCGGTAACATGCCCGTCAACGACCTTGCGGTATGGGGTCTCGATGAACCCAAAAGCATTGACGCGAGCGAAGGAAGCCAGCGAACCAATCAGACCAATGTTCGGACCCTCAGGGGTCTCAATCGGGCACATACGACCGTAGTGCGACGGGTGAACGTCACGGACCTCCATGCCGGCACGGTCACGAGACAAACCGCCGGGGCCCAAGGCCGACAGGCGACGCTTGTGGGTCATCTCGGCCAGCGGGTTGTTCTGATCCATGAACTGCGACAGCTGGGAGGTTCCGAAGAACTCCTTGATCGCCGCCGTCACTGGGCGGATGTTAATCAAAGTCTGCGGGGTGATGGCCTCAATGTCCTGCGTAGTCATGCGGTCACGCACGACGCGCTCCATACGGCTCAGACCGGTACGCAACTGGTTCTGGATCAGCTCGCCGACGGTACGCAAACGACGGTTACCGAAATGGTCAATGTCGTCGGGCTCAACGACGATGTCGTCCTGTCCCTCCCGCGGCAGAATCGCGGTGCCCTCGTGCAGGGCGCACACGAAGTGGATAGCAGCGACGATGTCGTCGACCGTCAGAACCTGCTGATCGAAGGGCAGGGACAGACCGAGCTTCTTGTTGATCTTGTACCGACCAACCTTGGCCAGGTCGTAGCGCTTCGGGTTGAAGTAGTAATTCTCGAGCAGCTGCTGCGCGGCGTCACGGGACGGCGGCTCGCCAGGACGCAGCTTCTTGTAGATGTCAAGGAGAGCTTGATCCTGAGTCTCGACGCCATGGTCCTTCTCAAGGGTCTGACGGATCGACTCATGAGTGCCGAACTCCTCGAGGATCCGGTCGGCAGTCCAACCGAGGGCCTTAAGGAAGACGGTCACGTTCTGCTTGCGCTTACGGTCCAGACGGACGCCGACGGTGTCACGCTTGTCGATCTCGAACTCGAGCCAGGCGCCACGCGACGGGATCACCTTACAGGTAAAGATGTCCTTGTCGGAGGTCTTGTCGGCAGTCTTTTCAAAGTAGACACCGGGGGAACGCACCAACTGGGACACCACGACACGCTCAGTGCCGTTGATAATGAAGGTGCCTTTGGAGGTCATGAGCGGAAAGTCACCAATAAAGACCGTCTGAGACTTAATCTCCTCGGTCTCATTGTTCATGAACTCCGCAGTCACGAACAGTGGGGCTGCGTAGGTGGTGTCGCGGTCCTTGCACTCGTCAACGCTGTACTTAGGATCTTCGAAACGGTGATCCCGGAAAGACAGGGACATCGTCTGGGAGTAGTCCTCGATCGGAGAGATCTCCTCGAAAATCTCCTCGAGCCCGGACTTGGTATTAATGTCGGTACGCCCCTCTGCAAGGGCGGCGTCCACACGGGACTGCCATATCTCGTTGCCAACGAGCCAGTTAAACGACTCGACCTGAAGATCGAGAAGGTTGGGAACTTCCAACGGCTCGTGAATCTTGGCGAATGAAATTCGTCCCGACTGGGGCGAAATGGCGCTGGTGTTCTTCGACGCGGTACGCGTGGCGGCCAATGTGCGGTCCTTCCGAGAACTCCTACAACCGACCTGTCGGCCGGTCTGGGGGCATGACAAACCGCCCATGTCAAGCATGGGCGATCGCTGGCAATGGTGCAATGAGCTATTGTAATACGCCTTATTACTTTACCGCAAGTCCACGCCAGCTAGCCTTCACCACGGAGGGAACTCTATAAGGCAACGATCTCCTCTTCACTGAGACCTGGCCGTGATGGGGGTTTACCTGCCAAGCACGTGGGGCCACCCTCAAAGAGGAGTGGCCCCACGTAATGAACTTTGTAAGCAGTCACATGCTCACTTGAGGGTGACGGTGGCACCGGCGGCCTCAAGAGCCTCCTTGGCCTTCTCGGCGTCCTCCTTCTTGGCCTTCTCGAGGACCGGCTTCGGGGCGCTCTCGACGAGGTCCTTGGCGTCCTTCAGGCCCAGGCTGGTGAGGCCACGGACCTCCTTGATGACCTGGATCTTTTTGTCGCCGGCCGACTCGAGGATGACGTCGAACTCGTCTTTCTCCTCCTCGGCAGGAGCGGCCTCGCCACCGGCAGCCGGAGCACCGGCAGCAGCGACAGCCACCGGGGCGGCGGCGGACACGTCAAAGGTCTCCTCGAACTGCTTCACGAACTCAGAGAGCTCGATGAGGGTCATCTCCTTGAAAGCGTCAAGGAGCTCTTCGTTGCTGAGCTTCGCCATGATCGGCGTCCTTTCACTCGTTGGTGTTGTCCTGGGCGGCGGACGCCTCAGGGGTCTCGGTTGTCTTGGGCTCCTGGTCGGAAGCCTCTCCAGCTCCACCGATCACAGACGGCTCGGCAGCAGCCTTCTCCTGCAAAGCACCCAGGCCGCGGGCGGCCTTCGACGGCAGGGCGTTGAAGACCACAGCGGCCTTCGTGAGGTTGGCCTTGAGGCCACCGGCGAGCTTGGCGAGGAGGACCTCGCGGGACTCGAGATCGGCGAGCTTCTTAACCTGGTCGGCGTCAAGGACGTTACCGTCCATCACACCGCCCTTAATGACCAGGAGCGGGTTGTCCTTTGCGAAGTTCTTCAAACCCTTGGCCACGGAGGCCACGTCACCGTTAATAAAGGCGAGGGCGGTGGGGCCGACGAGCTGGTCGTCGAGTCCCTCAATACCCGCCTCCTTGGCGGCAATGCGGGTGAGGGTGTTCTTCGCAACGGCGTAGGTGGCGTCACTCCCCAGTGAACGGCGCAGATCCTTGAGCGCCGACACGGAGAGACCGCGGTACTCGGTCAGCACGGTGGCGCCGGCCGAAGAAAACTTCTCCTTCAGCTCGGCGACCGCAGCGACCTTGTCAGGCCTAGCCATTGGGTCTCCTTCCCACTTCTCGTACGTCGCGCTGGCAGCTGGACTGCTAGCGCCGGAGCCGTAGGGAGGACAAAAAGAAACCCCGGTGCGCAGGCGCACGACGGGGTAATAAATCATCTCGGCGTTCACCTGCGCGGGCCATCCATCGCTCCGGATGCTTGGCGGGAAACCCCGACCAGCGGTCTACGGCAACTCATACAGAATAGCTGGCTGTAGGTGGAGTGCCAAATTACCGGATAAGACAGCTCCAATCGCCCCAATAACATGTCCATCTGTGGATGCGCCCAGAACCCCCCCCCCCCAGTGTGATGACGCCATGACCACCATGGTCACGTCCACACGTTTGGCTGAGGCACACCTGGGCAGGCGGTGGCTCGCGGAAGACGCAAAGACGGCCCCCGCAACGTCGTTGTGGGGGCCGTCAACAGTCAGTCAGTCTGCGTCGCGAGCGGCGACAGGATCGATCTGCACACCGGGACCCATCGTCGAAGAAACGGTAATTTTACGCAGGTAACGACCCTTAGCGGCGTTCGGCTTAAGACGCAAGATCTCGTCGAGAGCAGCGAAGTAATTCTCGGCCAGCTTCTCCGACCCGAAGGACACCTTCCCAATAAGGAAGTGAAGGTTGGCGTAACGATCGGTACGGAACTCGATCTTGCCGCCCTTAATATCGGAGACAGCCTTAGCGACATCCATGGTGACAGTACCGGTCTTAGGGTTCGGCATCAGGCCACGCGGACCGAGCACGCGTCCCAGACGGCCAACTTTGCCCATCATGTCCGGGGTAGCAACCACGGAGTCGAAGTCCAAGTACCCGCCCTGGACCTTGGCGATGAGATCGTCGTCACCGACCTCGTCGGCGCCCGCCTCGCGGGCAGCCTCGGCCTTCTCACCGGTAGCAAAGACGAGGACCCGTGCCGTCTTGCCAGTGCCGTGAGGAAGGTTGACGGTACCGCGAACCATCTGGTCGGCCTTCTTGGGGTCGACGCCGAGACGGATAGCCACATCGACGGTCTCGTCGAACTTGGCCGACGCGCCGGAAGCCACCAGGGCCAGAGCCTCCTCCGGGGAGTACAGCTGGTCGAGGTTCACCTTCTCAGCGGCTGCGCGATATGCCTTGCTGCGCTTCATATCTGGTTCCTTTCACCAGGTGTGGTGAGGGCAGCGCGTGCCCCTCCACAAAAATTGTTTGTGGGAAAACTGTCTGCGGGTTGGGCGCCTCAGACCTCAACCTCGACGCCCATGGACCGAGCAGTACCAGCCACGATCTTCATGGCCGCCTCAATGTCGTTGGCATTGAGGTCTGGCATCTTAGTCTCGGCGATCTCACGGACCTGATCCTTGGAGATCTTGCCAACCTTGTGGGTCGCCGGGTTCTCCGTGCCCTTCTTAATTCCGGCAGCCTTCTTAATGAGCTCAGCAGCCGGCGGGGTCTTGAGGACGAAGCTGAACGTGCGGTCCTCGTAGATGGTGATTTCGACCGGGACGATGTTTCCACGCTGTCCCTCAGTCTGAGCGTTGTAGGCCTTGCAGAACTCCATGATGTTGACACCATGGGGGCCAAGAGCCATACCAACGGGCGGGGCCGGGGTGGCCTGTCCCGCTTGCGGTGCGACCTTGACGACGGCCGCTACTTTCTTCTTAGCAGGCATGTTGGGTCCTTCTTTCGGTGGTGACGACACCGGTCGGTGCCGTCAGTGTGAGTCCGAGTGTGACGAGCACCCGGACGCAGACGCACCGGCCAAGTCTAAGCAACTCGGCCGGTGGGGCCAAAATCAGGTTCAGATCTTCTCAATCTGGTTGAACTCGAGGTCCACCGGGGTGGAACGGCCAAGGATCTCAACCAGAGCCTTGATGCGCTGGTTATTCGTGTTGATCTCCGTGATCTGGGCTGGGACACCAGCGAAAGGACCATCAGTGATCTGCACCGATTCGCCGACCTCGTAATCGGCAACCTCAACCTTTGGCTTAGCCTTCGGCGAGGAAGTTTTGTCAGCGTTCTCACGACTAATCCTGGCGACAACCGACGGCGTCAGCATCTTGACGACCTCATCAAAAGTTAACGGGATCGGAGTGGTGGATTGCCCGACGAACCCGGTCACCGACGGGGTGTGGCGCACGATACCCCACGAGTCGTCAGTGAGGTCCATCCGCACCAGCACGTAACCAGGCAAATACACCCTGGTGATCGTACGGCGCGCGCCGTTGCGGATCTCGACGACCTCCTCGGTCGGGACGACCGTTTCAAAGATGTAGTCCTCCATGTTGAAGTTCTGCACCCGAGCGTCCAGGTTCTGTTTCACCTTGTTCTCCATGCCGGAGTAGGTGTGCAGCACGTACCACTCGCCGAACTTCGAGGACAGCTCACCGCGCAACTCTTCAATGGCAGCGTCAACGACATCCTGATTATCAGCATTATCAGCTTCAGAAGACTCATTCTCGTCGGCGTCTTGCTCATCGTCAGCAGCCTGACCGATGCCGAGGTTACGGGCGATGTCATCATCTGAGGCCTCGGCAGGCTCGTCGTCACCAAGATCAAGGTCGATCTCGGGCTCCTCAGCAGAGTCCTCCTCGCTGAGGTCCCCAAGGTCGATCTCGACCTCGTCGTCCTTCTCCTCGGCGGTGTCGGGGGTTAACGCGTCAAGGTTAATCTCGACGTCGTTAGTTTCACTGAAATGGGGGCTGTCACTCACAGGTCAATTCTCCAATGTGATCGTCAGTGGCCAAAGAGCTTGATGACGACCCATCCGAAGACGACGTCCAAGCCACTGACGTAGGCGATGATGAGCAGAACAAAGACGAGGACGACGAGGAAGTACTGTCCCAGCTCGTCGCCACTAGGCCACTTGACCTTGCGCAACTCAGCAACCGACTGCTTAGTGAAGGTCACCGGGCCAATGCGTTGCTTGCCCTGATCGGCGGGCTTATGGTGAGAACGCTCCTTGCGAACCGGAGCTTTCGTCAGCTTACGCTTCGGCTCGGGGCCAGCAGACTTAGCCGCAGACGCGGTAGCGGGCTCCTCATCAGCCGCGCTAGCTTCCTTGCGCACGGGCTTGCCGCGGCGGGCTGGTTTGCCAGCAGAATCCTTCTTGCGCACCGGCCGGGAAGAACGAGCTGACGCAGCGACCTCCTCCGCTCCTTCGAGCTGGTCGGGGTCGTCAATAACCATATCTTCGGGATCGGCCTTATCGGGAGTCTTATCGACGACATCGTCTGGGGTCGTCAACTCTTCAGCCTCTGGGTCGACAACGTCGTACTCGTCAGTCTCCGGAAGGTTGTTGGATGCCAGATCCTCGCCCCTTGGAGACAGCTCGCCCTTGACGGAAGGATCGTCTCCGTCGCTGAGGTTTCGCTTCTCGTCGGTCACGCTATTCCTTCGGGTCCTGCCTGACGGTTGGTGCCGTGGACCAGGACTTCGCCACGGCTGCGCACCAGGGATACGCCCCGCACATGCGTCTCGCAGGGCACGAGGGACTTGAACCCCCAACCTGCGGTTTTGGAGACCGCTGCTCTGCCAATTGAGCTAGTGCCCTTCGGCGATGCCTGGGTGACAACGCCAGCACAGGGAGTATAGGAGAGAACTCGGTCCCGCGTCGAATTAGGCACGATAGAAGCCTACAGAACTTCCGTCCAACCATCCATCGGGTGGTGGCCGCAGTCATTTCAACTACGCGGTCGTCGTGGTCCACGAACATGCCCCTTCCTGCTGCCAACTCAGCGCAGTCGTTGGGCATCAGAAATATGACAGCGGCCGCGCACCGTTACCGGGTGCAGGGCCGCTGTAAGCCTTTCATCAGGCTGCTTTTGTAATCGGCTTCAGCCCTTCAGCAGCTTCTCGCTAGCTGCGAGCAAGACGCAAGTCGACACACCCTCCATGGCCGCACGCAGCTCGTCCATGCCAGGAAACGACGGGGCCAGACGAATCGTGCGATCGTGCGGATCGCGGTGCAACGGGTGAGACGCTCCAGCTGGTGTCAACGCGATACCAGCTTCCTTGGCCAGGGCAACAACTCGTGACGCGGTACCGTCCATAACGTCGAGGGTGATGAAGTAACCACCAGTCGGGTGAGTCCAGGATGCGACACCACGTCCGCCCAGACGATGAGTGAGGACCTCATTAACGACAGCGAACTTCGGGGCAAGGATCTCGCGATGGGCACGCATGAGCTTGCGGACCCCCTCAGCGTCACGCAAGTACTGCGCATGACGCAATTGATTAACCTTGTCAGGGCCAATCGAGCGGACTGCTGCGTGTCCCAGGTACCAGTCGAGGTTGGCCTTAGAAGAAGCCAGGAAGGAAACGCCGTCACCAGCGAAGGTGATCTTGGACGTTGAGGCCAGCTCGAAAACACGGTCCGGGTTGCCCGCTTCCTCAGCCCACTGGAGCACCGGCAGGGCAGGGTGCTCAGTGTCGGTGAGGTGGTGCAGGGCATAGGCGTTATCCCACCAGATACGGAAATCTGGCGCTGTCGGCATGGATACCAAAGCCCGGACTGTGCGCTCGTCGTAAATGGCGCCATTCGGGTTGGCGTACATCGGCACGACCCACATGCCCTTGACCAACGGATCGGCAGCTAGCTTCGCAACCTCGTCGACGTCAGGGCCATGCTCTCCCAGCTCCACTGGGATCATGTCAATACCCAGATGCTCGCAGATGGCAAAATGCCGGTCGTAACCGGGAACGGGGGCGATGAACTTGACGTTCTGGCCGGACCAGGGTTTCTGTCCGGCAATACCGTGAACGAAAGCGAACATCGCCAGATCATGCATGATCGACAAACTGGAATTGTCGGCAGCAATGATGTGGTCGACGTCGACGCCCAACAACTCACCGAAAATACGGCGAATCTCAGGGAGACCTCGGTTACCGCCGTAGTTACGAACGTCGCGGCCGTCCTCGGCATGAGAAGAGACGTCAATCGTCAGTAAGTCTGCGTTGAGGTCAAGCTGAGCTGGAGAAGGCTTGCCACGGGTGATGTTGAGACAGACACCACGGGCGACGAGGTCGGCATGCTCGCTGCTCAGCTGCTGATGCAGGGCGGACAGGTCATCGTGGGACAGGTCAATCAACGGGGTGGTCATGCTCCTAATTCTGTCCCCTCGCCAGTTCAGGACAACACGCGACCCTCCAGCCCTGCTGCAGTAAGGCTTGAAGGGTCGTGGCGTCTGGCAATGCTAGGACGCGTCAGATCGTGCAGCCGATCAAGCGCGGCTCGGGCACCAAGGTGATCCCATAAACGTCGCGGACTCCGTCAATAACAGTGCGTGCGAGGGTGGTGAAGTCGCCTGAACTGGCACCGCCACGATTCGTCAAAGCCAGGACATGTTTGGTCGACAAACTCGCTGGCGCGTCCTCAGCCACTTTGAACCCCTTACCATAACCGGCGTGGTCAATAAGCCAGGCCGCACTCGTCTTGACCCGACCGTCGGACTGGGCGAAGGCCGGGGCCCCTTCCGGAACCTGGTCCGGAGACACCAGGGGGTTGGTGAAAAAGGACCCGGCACTCCAGGTGTCATGGTCATTGGGGTTGAGGACCATCCCTTTGCCGGCACGGACCGCTAACACCGTCTCACGCACCTGGGAGGTATCGACCCTCTCCCCCGGCTCTACCCCCAAACGTCGCGCTAATTCGGCGTAGCGGACTGGCAGAGAGCGGGTACCGAGGTTGAATTGCATGGTGACGTCGAGGACGACGTAGCGATCGGGCTCAGCCTTGAAACGGCTAGAGCGATACCCGAAATCACATTGGTCAGCGGTAAAAGTGCGCTGAGTATCGTCGACGCGGTCCCACGTACGCACCCGCGCGATAAACTCCCCCACTTCGACGCCGTACGCACCGACGTTCTGGATGGGCGTCGACCCGACGAGACCGGGGATGCCAGAGAGAAACTCCGGGCCGATCCATTCCTGCTCAATGGCATGGACAACGAAATCGTCCCAAACCTGGCCTGCGGCGACCGTCACCAAGGCACCCCCACACGATGACACCTCCGCGGACAGTCCCGAGGTAGCGACGCGGACGACGGTGCCGTCGAACCCATTGTCACCGACGAGGACATTCGAGCCACCGCCGAGCACCAGGCACGGCTCGCCGCGCCGATCACAGTCACGAACAGTTGCCAAGAGTTCGTCGTGGGTCGTCGCGATGACAAGGTGACGCGCCGGGCCACCCACCTTCAAGGTCGTCAGGGGGGCCAGCGGCACGTCCTCGCCACCGGACAGACAAGTCGTCGTTCCAATGACCTCGTGATGAATCGTGCTGCAGGCCTCAGTGGGGTCGTCGTCCTCGTAGGGGCCAATGACCGTGGTGCTCATTGCTCCCCCTGCCTTACGACCACCTCGACCCGGCCCAGGACCGATTGGCCATCGCACTTGACGTCGACAGCCAGAGTCGCCGCCTCCTCGCTGACCTTGCGCACCGTGGCGGCGACCTCGATAGCGGTGCCCCCCTCGGTATCCGGAACCTGGACCGGTCGGGTGAAGCGCGCTCGCTGCGAAACCACCCGCTCAGGGCCGCCGACCCAATCGATGACAGTGCCAAGAGCCGCACCCATAGTCCACATACCGTGGGCGATAACTCCGTCCATGCCGGCCTCGCGGGCAGCTCGATCACTGTAGTGGATGGGGTTAAAGTCGCCGGATGCGCCTGCGTAACGGACCAGAGTAGTCCGAGTAACGTTGATGGCTCGCGGGCCGAAAGTCTGCCCCTCCGACAGCTGTACGCTCATGCGTTCCCCTCTGGACGGGTATGCCACAACGTTGAAGTGGCATTGCCCAAGTGCTCGCCGTCGACGTGATCCAACGAGACGTTAATGCCGATGATGTCGGTATTGCCTCGGGTACGCACAGAAGTGATAGTGAGGGCGGCTGTCACCTCGTCGCCTTCATGAAGCGGACGGATCCAGTGAAAGGACTGGTCAGTGTGGATCATGTGCTCCAGGCGCAGGTCAAGCTGCTCGTCGTCGAACAACGCCTCCCACGCCCGAGACGCCAACACCATCGCGAAGGTGGGCGGAGCAATGGGGTCGTCGCCTCGATAGGCCGGAGCGTTATCCCCCAAAGCAGTGGCAAGCTCCCGGATTTTCTCTGCGGTAACAAGGTACGGGTCTGTCGTCGGGTAGGTGCGCCCAACGTCATGAGAACTGATCGACATGTCGTCAGGCTATCCCAGACCCCGCCGCCACAGAATACCTCGGAGCATTTAATTGCTCACACAGCAATTGCTCATAACACACAGCACGAGGGGCCGCCTCTAAAGCAGCCCCTCGTTTAAGGTTCTTGGGTTCAGGTCCCGGTCTCAGCGGGTCTCGCGGTGCGCGGTGTGCTTGCGGCAGCGCGGGCAGAACTTCGCCATCTCCATGCGATCAGGATTGTTTCGGCGGTTCTTCTTGGTGATGTAGTTGCGCTCCTTGCACTCGGTGCAGGCGAGCGTGATCTTCGGGCGAACGTCGCCGGACTTCTTGGCCATCTTTCCTACTTTCGAGCCGTATGGAGTGTGCGCTCCCGAGTTTCCCCGGTTAAATTGGTAGCGGGAGCGGGAATCGAACCCGCGACACAGCGATTATGAGCCGCTTGCTCTACCCCTGAGCTACCCCGCCAATGTGATCCTCGGCACCGCATCTTGGCCCGGCCCACCGGGCGAGTGGGGCCGATTCACACTCAGAGCCCCCAAGCAGAATCGAACTGCTGACCTTCTCCTTACCATGGAGACGCTCTGCCTACTGAGCTATAGGGGCAACGGATGAGAAAACTACACGAGCTTTCGACCGTTGGCAAATCAGAACCCGAGTCTCCTCAACCCCCGGGATTAAACCCCGAAACCGGCTTTCAGTCGAACCGAGCCGTCCCGCCTCATCACATCTCCAACCGACCAATGTCAGCCCGAGACCCGGTTATGGCGAAACCAACCCCCCGAATCCATCCGACCCGGGGGTTGCGTGGCAGGTGTTGGATTCGAACCAACGTAGGCGAAACCGACGGTTTTACAGACCGCTCCCTTTGGCCACTCGGGCAACCTGCCGTGCTGGCGTTAACCAGCGATCGATAATATTAGCAGGCAGGCCGCAGTCATGACCAATTGGTATGTGAATCAGGCCGCACTCGTACCACCCACCACCAGAGACGTCACCGGTTGCACGAGATCGCCCAGGACAACCGCCTCCGTACTCCGCGTGTGACACACTCCTGCATATGCGCATCGCCAGCTTCAACATCAACGGTATCCGAGCTGCCCTGAAGCGGGGATTCTCCGAGAGGATGGAGGCTCGTGACTGCGACGTAATCGGACTGCAAGAAGTGCGTTGCCGTCCTGCCGACCTACCCGAAGGAGCCTTCGGCGACCGTCACGTCTCCTGGGCACCCGGCTCGCTGGCCGGACGCAACGGCGTCGCTCTCCTCACCCGTACCGCCCCGGCCGAGGTCCGGTCCTGGGGAACCCACCTCGTCATGGCACCCGGCCAGGCTCCTACACCCGCACAGGCACTCACAGGCAACACCGACGGCCTCCCCACCGAATTGCTGCCCTTCGCCGACGAGGGACGTTACATCGAGGTCGACCTGGCCGATACTCCCCTCACCGTCGCTTGCCTCTACCTGCCCAAAGGCGCCACCCCGGATCCAGCCAACGAGAAAACCATCGCCAAGCAGGACCGCAAAATGGCCTTCCTGACAGGGTTCCGCGACCACCTAGTCCGACGCCGCCAAGAATGCACCACCCAAGGCCGTCACTTCCTCGTTATGGGTGACTTCAACATCGCCCACGAAAACGCCGACCTCAAGAACTGGAAAGCCAACCAGCGCAATGAGGGATTCCTACCCGAAGAGAGGCAGTGGTTTGACACCATCCTGTCCCCCGACACCCTCATTGACGTTGTGCGCGCCCAGCACCCCGACACCAACGGGCCCTACTCGTGGTGGAGCTGGCGCGGCAAGGCCTTCGTTAATGACGCGGGCTGGCGTATCGACTACCACCTGGCGTCACCAGAGTTGGCGAGCAAAGCCATCACGGCCGAGATTGATCGTGACCCCTCCTACTCCGAGCGCACCTCCGACCACGCAGCAGTAGTCGTCGACTATGACCTGTAAGTCAGGACGGGTCGAACATCCCCTCAACCTGACGAGCGGGCACGTCAGCCACGCTCTCGTGGGACCAATGCGGGTTGCGGTCCTTGTCGACCAGCTGGGCGCGCACCCCCTCACAAAAGTCCGAATTGCGCATAAAGGACCGCCCCAGAGCACGATCAGTCTCCAACACCTCGCCAAGACCTGACGCGGATTCAGCCCTCACGACAGCGGCCAATGCGACAGCTACCGACAACGGACAGCGCGTCGCGATGTGCTCAGCCGTCTTACGCGCGGCCGGCTCGGGACGATCAGCCAATCGACGACACACCTCGACGGGATCATCAGTGTCATAACACTCCTGAATCCACACCGCATCGCGCGCCAACTGACAAGCGACCGGATCGACGTCAACGGGCTCGCCGTCGGCGTCGACGACCTCATCTACCAAACCGGCCCACAGCGCCGAAGCCGCATCGATGAAGGCCCCGGTCATGGCTATATGGCGGCCGACAAGGCGCGGGGCCCGAGAGAGCTCGAAACACGCACCCACGTCAGGCCATAGACCAATACCCGTTTCCGGCATCGCAAGGACGAGGTCGTCGCGAGCCTCGACCCGCTTAAGGCGCAGTGCCAACCCAAGCCCGCCGCCCATGGAAATGCCATGCAGATGCGCGGTCCCCGAATGCACCTCAGCAATGGCAGCGTCAACGTCGTACTCACCATCCAACCAGTCACCAGCGGCCTCGGGATCCTTTAATACCAACGATCTGAGCTCGCGAATGTCAGCTCCCGAACAGTAGCCGCGCTCTCCCGCACCGGATAGATCGATGCTGCGCGGCGATCCCTTGACGGCCTCCCCAATAGCCCCCAGCATCTCACCAGATAACGAGTTGATCGCTCGGGGACGGTCCAAGATGATCGTGACATCGTCGGTACCGCTGATCTTCACCTCATCCATATCCCCAGCCTGCCACGTCAAGAACTCGCGTCGTCACTTTCCGCTCCCAACAACCACGGCTACCGCCATCGAACTATCCGCTGCATACCGGGCGCTCTAACAGTCAATGGACCTTGTGGGGTGCGGAACGTGAACGTCTTTGTGCGTCCACCCTTGTCCCAGGCTGTGTTCGTGCCACACCAGGCGGGCCGCCAGCACCAGGACCAGCGCAACACCAAGAGCTGCGGCACTATTGCGCCAGGACAGGTTGACCGCATCGAAGGACAACATGATGACGGTGGTCCACACCGCAGGGCGAACGAAGCGGGCAGCTTCGTCGATCAGGGGCAGTAGCAGCGCCCCCCACAGCACATACCAGGAATGCAGTGCTGGGGCACATAATGCCACGGCAAGAAATCCCAGCGCCAGGAAAGACAGCGGCTTGCGCGGTAGCAACCGGACGGCCATGACCACCAACAGAAACACACCGACGAGCATGCCAATGGCCTGAGAAATCGGAATGACAGCTGCCGCTGCTTGATGTGCGCCAAAGGAACCAAGCACCATTCGCACACCCATGCCGACCAGAGTGAAGGGCGACACCGTCAACACCATACCGGGAACGTTGACGGCGTGGTACCAGCCAAACCCTAAACCCGATGCCCACGAAATACCCGAAAAAACAGCCACCGAGATAGTGAGGGACCCTACCGTTCGCCCCAAAGCCGGGAAAAGGTGGCGCGGATGCCACGACGCCATAGGATGACGGATCAGCGGCAGAGCAACTGCGACCATAAATGCCGGCTGTTTGACGGCCGCCGCGCCCCCGACAAGTACCGCGCCAATCGCCCATGACCAGCTCGTCATGCAAGCAATCCACAACCCGATAACAACCAGCCCCATCATGAGGGCGTCATTATGTGCTCCCCCGATGAAGTCCACCACGAGGATGGGGTTGAGGGTGGAGAACCAGGCTGCAAAGTGCGGGTCTCGTCCGACTCGACGCGCCACCCGGGACAACAACAACCCTATAGCGATAACGCCTAAGAGAGCCGGAACACGCATAAAGACCGACGACCAGTAGGGATTGTCCCCAGTGAGGTGGACGATCCCATGTTGGACGACGAGGGCTAAAGGACCGTAGGGGGTCTTGGTATAACGCCATTCCTGGGCAACTTGGTCGGCGAAGGCCCCAGGTAGCAACCCGGGATACCCCTCATAGGGGCTGATGCCGTT
The DNA here is from genome assembly GCF_003030305.1 of Cutibacterium acnes. Lineage (NCBI taxonomy): Bacteria > Bacillati > Actinomycetota > Actinomycetes > Propionibacteriales > Propionibacteriaceae > Cutibacterium > Cutibacterium acnes. Next base: position 2,009,267 of record NZ_CP023676.1, read on the forward strand.
TTCCAGCAGCCAGCCCTGGGCAGCATAGGAGTAGGCGTCGTGGCTGAAGATGGGTGGAGCGAGTAGGAAAGGCAGACCCCACACGCCGAGTACAGCCCACGGGTGTAGTCCAGCACGAATACCTGGAAGGTGTTTAAAGCATCGACGCGCATGCTTCGGCAGCGGTTCCGCAGTAAGGTCACGCGGCTCGCGACCAGGCCGCAGGCGCAGCCAGGAATCGACCAGCAAACCAACGCCGACGAGGACAAGCAAGGTCCCGACGATACGCCACGTTGATCCGCGTAAACCAGCCTCGTTTAGTCGAGACCACCATGGCGAGTTCAGTGGCAGATAGGCCGGGGTCAGTGATCCGGCCGTGATGAGAATCGTCCCGACCAGCCCTTCCAGGACCGACCAGGACCTCCAGGCGCGCACATAGGCAAGCCATCTGATCCGTCGCCGCCGCCCAACCGGCTGCTTCACCGATCACCGTCCAATCCCCACGCGCTGACCAAATCGGTGCGCGACAACGATTCCGAAACACGCTTGTCACTCCAGGACAGGGCGTCAAACGGGCAGGACTCGATGCACATGCCGCAATACATGCACAGCCCCCAGTCGATAGCGAACTCGTCGAGAACGGCTACCGTGCGGGGACGGCGAGCATCGCAGTCCGGAACCGCTTCGTGGTGAGCGTCGATGGTGATGCACCAAGCCGGACACTCGCGGGCACAGATCATGCAGGAGGTGCACGCGTCGACGTCAAGGTTGATAGCCGAATGTCTCATGCCTGCCTGCCTGACGCCGTGCTTGCCATTCGACGGGCAGCTGATCGCGGGCGCCGGCCAGACATGGCCGCGATGACCTCGGCATCCGGAATATCCTCACCGTCTTTGATACGCCGCCACGTCTCAGGGTCAGGAACGCCGACCGGCAGACGTCGACTCGCGGACTTCGAGCCAGCCTGGTCAGCCGCACCCGGCCACACGGTGTCAGCTCGCTGCGCCAACACAGCTTCCTTGCGCAGGGGCGGTTTCGGTGCATCGTGGACAAGGAGGGCACGATCATCTGCCCCAGGGCCGACAAACCTCACACCAAAAAAGTCGTGGATCTCCCGCTGATACCAGGATGCCCCGGCCAGCACGCCGACAATCGAGTCCAAGGTCCCGCCGTCACGAGGCACACGGGTGGAGATAGTCACGTCGTCGCCGTCATGATTCTCGAGGCGACAAACCACGATGATGTCGGGATCCTGGCCGCGCTCCCCTGTCCCGTCGATGGCCGTCAGATGAGCCAGCCACGGGTGAGTGGACACCGCCTGGGCAACAGCGTCGTGCCAGCCGATTGCAGGGACATCGCTGGTCGTCATGCGGCCTCCCGGGACGAGGCCAACAACCCGGTGAGCGTTTCAGGTCCGGGGGGACAGCCCGGAATCCAGTGATCGGCGTCGACCCCCGCATCCGGAAGTCCAGCGACAACACCAGCTGAATCCCAGTACGGTCCGCCTGCACAGGCGCACGCTCCAAAAGCCACCACGTCAACGGGATGGTTGCGCTTGAGTTCATGGACAGTGTCAGACACCACGGGCGCCAGACCAGTTGTCACCGTCCCGGAAACGAGCACCACTATCGGGGCGCCGTCTGGGATCTCTTCGCGCACCGGAGCGTTGGCCAACACGGCAGCCCCACTCTCGACCCCACAGCAGGCCAGCGCGAGGTCGACGACGTACACGGATCCGTCGGCGAACCAGTCGATGAACTTCACCAGGTCATCCTACCGAGGATACTGTTCATCACATTCGCGTGGCAGCGCGCAGCCGGGACCGAAGTTCGATAAGCAAAGGCTCGATGGTAGCGTTAGTAGCTGGTTCCGAAGCATCCAGACGCGCATCGTCGGTGCGGTCGTCCGCCACCCATATGACACGTCAACAACGGAATCCCGCGACGAGAAAAGAGGTCAGAGTGCCTTCCACCGACACGGCACATCACACCACTGACGAGCGAGAGGTCCAGCCCCTCGACCGAGTAGTCATTCGATTCGCCGGCGATTCCGGCGACGGCATGCAGTTGACCGGCGACCGCTTCACCGCCGAGTCCGCCATCCATGGCAACGACATTTCGACCTTGCCGAACTTCCCTGCCGAGATCCGCGCCCCCCAGGGCACGATCCCCGGCGTCTCAAGTTTCCAGGTGCACTTCGCCAATTACGACATCGCCACCCCGGGTGACCAACCTGACGTCTTGGTCGTCATGAACCCCGCCGCCTTGGCCGCGAACCTCGGCGACATCCGCCGCGGCGGACTCATCATCCTCGACTCCGCCGAGTTCACCGCGAAAAATCTCAAAAAAGCCGGATACACCGAGGATCCGCGCAATGACGGCACGCTGGAGTCCTACCAGGTCGTCGAGCTCAACCTCACCGGGCTGGCCGTAGCTGCCGTCGAACCTTTCAACCTTGGCCGCAAGAATTCTGAGCGCGCCAAAAACATGTTCGCCCTCGGACTGCTGACCTGGCTATACGGACGTCCCCTCGGCCCCTCGGAGAAGTTCCTAGCTAGCAAGTTCGCTTCCAAGCCGGACATTCGGGACGCCAACTTTGCCGCGCTCAAGGCCGGGCATGCCTACGGCGAGACGTGCGAACTATTCCGGGTGCGCTACGAGGTGGCCCCGGCCCCGATGCCCGAAGGCACCTACCGTCAGGTCACCGGCAATCTCGCCACCGCGTACGGTCTCATCATGGGTGCCAACCGGGCCGGGCTGCAGCTGTTCTTAGGCTCCTACCCCATCACCCCGGCCTCCGACATCCTCCACGAGCTGTCTAAGCGCAAGGCCCACAACGTCGTCACCTTCCAGGCCGAGGACGAGATCGCTGGGGTCAGTTCTGCCATCGGTGCTTCCTTTTCCGGTTCGCTGGGCGTGACAACGACGTCGGGCCCCGGCATGAGCCTCAAGTCCGAGGCCATCGGCTTGGCCGTCATGACGGAGCTGCCGCTGGTGGTCGTCGACGTGCAGCGCGCCGGACCCTCCACCGGTATGCCGACCAAACCTGAGCAGGCCGACCTGCTACAGGCAATGTTTGGACGCAATGGCGAATCTCCCGTCCCGGTGCTCGCAGCGAAGTCCCCGTCGGATTGCTTCGACACTGCGCTGGAGGCTTGCCGTATCGCGGTGACCTATCGCACCCCCGTGATCATGCTTTCTGACGGCTACCTTGGCAACGGTGCGGAGCCGTGGAAGGTGCCTGATCTGGCTGAGATCCCGCGCATTGACCCCCATTTCGCGACCGAGCCGAACACCACCGCTGCCGACGGCTCGCCGCGGTTTATGCCTTACCGCCGTGACCCGCAAACCTTAGCGCGTCCGTGGGCGCTGCCCGGCACCAAAGGTCTGGAGCACCGCGTCGGTGGTCTGGAGAAGTCAGCCCACACCGGCGCTATCTCCTATGACCCGGCCAACCACGAGGAGATGGTGGCCACTCGGGCTGCCAAGGTGAAAGGCATCGCAAAGACCATTCCTCCGACTGCCGTCGACGATCCTTCCGGTGACGCCGACGTGCTCGTGCTCGGATGGGGTTCCGCGTACGGCCCGATCACCGCCGCCGTACGCCGAGTACGTGCTCGCGGCCTGTCCATCGCCCAGGCTCACGTGCGCCACCTTAACCCGCTACCGGAGGATCTGGGTGACGTGTTGCGTCGATACCGGCAGATCGTCGTCCCCGAAATGAACACCGGCCAATTCGCGATGCTGTTGCGCTCGAAGTACCTCATCGACGTCAAGACGATCTCGCGGGTGCGCGGGCTACCAATCTCGCCGGTGGACCTGTGCGATGAGTTGTGTCGCCACTGTGGTGACAGCAAGGGTAGCGACGATACGAGGGAGGCCTGAGATGACTGACATCACCACCGAGGATCGTCCCGCCGGCCTGGCGGGTGTGCCGTTGGCGATTGAGCCGCTCAAGCGTCGGGACTTCGCCTCTGACCAGGAGGTGCGTTGGTGCCCCGGATGTGGCGATTACGCGATCTTGTCCACCTTCCAGGGTGTGCTGCCCAACCTGGGTATCGCCAAAGAGAACGCCGTCGTTATCTCGGGGATCGGCTGTTCCTCCCGCTTCCCGTATTATATGAATACTTACGGTATGCACTCGATCCATGGCCGTGCCCCGGCTATTGCGACGGGTGTGGCGGTGTCGCGTCCCGACCTGGCCGTGTTCGTCATCACTGGCGACGGCGACGCGCTGTCGATCGGGGGTAATCACCTCATCCACGCCATGCGACGCAACGTCAACCTGACGATTCTCATGTTTAACAACCGGATTTACGGTCTGACGAAGGGTCAGTACTCCCCTACCTCGGAGGCTGGCAAAGTTACGAAGTCCTCCCCGATGGGGTCGATCGACGCACCGTTCAACCCGTTGGCAGTGGCGTTGGGGGCGGGCTGCTCCTTCGTAGCTCGTGCCGTCGACTCTGATCGGAAGCATCTCGCCCAGGTACTCACCGCCGCCGCCAAGCATCGGGGCACCTCGTTTGTCGAGATGTATCAGAACTGCCCGATCTTCAATGACGGGGCGTTCGATGACTACAAGGGGCCCGAGGCCACCCAGCACCTCATCCGACTGGTTGATGGGGAGCCGGTGCTCGTCGGAGCTGACAATTCCCGCGGCGTGGTGCGCGACCCCGTAAGCGGCGAGTTAACGGTGGCTGACGTCGCCGAGGTGGGCATGGACCACGTGCTCGTTCACGACTCCCATCGCGCCGACCCGTCGCTGGCCTTCGAGTTGGCGCACTTGGACGACGGCACCGTCGTCACCCAGACCCCGGTCGGGATCTTCTACGACGTAGACCGCCCCACCTATGACGATCAGGCTCGCGCCCAAGTGAAACTGGCTTCCGGGGATGCGACCGACCCTGGCTCCCGTAACGCCGCGCTGCAACAGCTGCTACTCGGCAGCGACACCTGGCAAGTGCAGAGCTGACAACTCCCTGAGGCGAGGCCGACCGCGATTCTAACGTCGGTACCTCGCGGTTCTGAGTGCTGCTGCCCGGTCGATGTGGGGGTGACCTTGGTGGGAGGTACTATGTTCGTTGTCGGCCTAATGGGTGGGTTGATGCCTAGGTGGTGTGGGGAAGCTGGTGGGAGTCCGGCACTGTCGCGTAACCGTGACCACCATTTGTGTGGGAGTCGGGGTACCAGATCACGTGGGGGTGGTGTGGGGTTCCGTCGCGGGTTACGGGGTCGGCATCGACGCGTGAACGTCTGTGTTGTCTGTGGAATCCCCTCGGGACGTTTCCGTGGAGGGACAAGATGATAGAAGCAGCAACAACGAAACGTAGGCGAGTGTTGGGCTCGCTGGTGGCGGCTGCGGTGGTGACTGGCACGGTGGGGGGTGCCTGTCCCGGCTCTAGCAGCGGGTGGGCCGAAACCCGCCGATTACGCTGCCCAGGCCGGTAAGGCAGCCGACTACATTAACGGGCATAGTGCTGATCTGACGAAGGGTGATTTGGGTCCGGAGTTGGACGGGGCGCTGGCGTTGATTTCTGCCGGCAAGACCGATGCGAAGCTTTTCGGCATGATCAAGAAAGATATTAAGGCTAAGGGGCCGTCGTATTGCACTTTTAAGAATGTGGGTGGGTGTGCGAAGGTGACGATCACCTTGCTGGCAGCTGGCGAGCCGACCACCTATGGGGGAACTGATTACGCTAAGCCGGTGACGTCGTTGCCGGATTCGGCACTCAAGGAGCGCCCGTTTCATCAGGCGTTGGACATGATCGCGTTGGAGCGGCTGGGCAAACCGATCCCGCAGAAGCTATTCAAGTCGATCACCGACTATGTCTCGGCGCGTCCCGGGCGGAATTATCCGAGTACTGATGGTCTTATGCTCGCCGCCCTGTCGCATGTGGTGTCTACAGCATACGGTCAGGAGGGGATTACGGCTGTCAAGGCGGCGCTTGTCAAACGTCTGGATGCCGATCGTCAGACAGATGGGTGGGGTTGGCCAGACCACGGTGCGGATGTGCGTGCGACGACGCGAGTGGCACCGGGTTTGTATCGGGCCGGTGACGCGAACCACAAAGACCAGGCTGTCAAGGGTCAAGCGTGGCTGGCCGGTCAGCAGAAGGCTGACGGCTCGTTCCCAAGTAATGTCGTTAGTCCCGCGTGGACGATGATGGCGACGGTGCAGGCGGTTCCGGTGTTGCGGGGTTTGCAGTCGTTGGACACTATTGGTGCTAATCCGGCTCGGGCGGTCACGGTTGATGGGTGAGTGCCGCCTCGCCGGTTAGTGAAGATGACTGTGCTGGGAGACTCCTACTCGGCAGGCAACGGAACCTTGGTTGATGGGTATCCGGCTGATGGGTCGTATCGCAGCCCTAAGAATTATGGTTCGGTGCTCACGCGCCGGTTGAATCGGGAGTTCGGGGACGATACCACGTTCCAGACTGATGTGCGGGCCTGGAGTGGCGCCCAAATCACTACCGGGGACCACACTATTGTCAGTCAGGCCGACGGAATGGATCCCCACACACATGTAGTCCTCATGACCGCCGGAGGCAACGACCTAGACTTCACCACCGTCGTCGAAAACTGCTTCATTGAAAGAGTGTGGTCAGCGGCCAAGTGTGGCGGCTCTGTTGATGCGTCACGCAAGAAGATTGATGCCACGATGACGAAAACGACGACGTTGTTGTCGCACATACAGAACCGACTGGCCGACCCGGCTCACACACGGGTCATCCTGATCGGATACCCCTACCTCATCCCCGCAGACGATGATGCTCCTTTAACCGACGTGCCGTCTACCCGGGTGCGGGCCGCCGAGGACGAATTCCGCACCAGGCAAGCCGCCACCATCAAGGCCTGGAACACATCCCATGCCCTCAAAGTGACCTACACCCCCACCACCAGCCTCTTCAACACCCACGAACCCGAACCGCTGGTTCATAACGGTGACCAGAATCCGCAACGTTGGATCAACGCCGTCTTTGAGACCGCTGGCTACTCATATAATGGAAATGGCGTCATATTGTCAGAGCCAAGTCAAGATGAAAAGAATTGGTACCATCCGAATGTGGTCGGTCATGAACAGATTGCTGGGCTGGTCCATGATGCGCTCCTGTCGAGAACGGCCAGGAGTGCGAGCTTGTCTGAGAGTGTTGCGCAGGTGGCCTCGGCGCCGGGGGTGCGGATGCGTGCCGCTGTGATCGGGCAAAGCCAGGTGCGCCGGGGTAACCCGTTGAGCCTAGACGCGTCCTCGTCGTATACAGCCTTCGGCCATATCCGCCGCTGGCAATGGGACTTAGACGGTGACCGACACTACGAAATCGATACCACCACGCCTGAGATCACTCGCACCCTCACCCGAATCGGAACATACCAGGCACACCTGCGCATCACCGATACCACCGGCACCACTGACACCCTCACCTTCCCGATCCAGGTCACCCGAGACGGCGACGGCGTACCCGATACACAAGACAACTGCCCCACCATAGCCAACCAAGACCAAACCGACACCGACCACGACGGCATCGGAGACGCCTGCGACCCCCACACCACCACAAAGACACCACGATGACCACCCACAAAAACACACACGAACAGCAATACCGCCACGCACCCCTCAACGGCCTCATCATCGGAGCCATCATCGGGGTTGCCTGGGTCCTCGTGCTTTTGATTCCTGGTTTGTTCGCGAATGACCCTTCGAGGCGAGCGAAAATGGATCTTGTCGCATTGATGTTGCCTATTCTTGGATGGATTACCGGGGCATGGGAACGGTCCTTTACTTCCCGTGGGGATCCAGCAAAAATAGAGCATGGAATTAAGGTGATCGGTGCCGCAATGATGACTGCAGTAGGAATTATGACGGCAGCCACTTTTTATACGCTAGTTGCAAGTCAAGATACCCTCCATGTGCCAGCTCGTGCCGCATACAGCACTAAGGCGTTTATCCTGTACCTGCTTCCATTAATGATGTTTCCTTGTGCCGGATGGGCACTCGGGGGTGCGCGAGTAAATAATATTCATGATACTCGATGGATCATTTCTAAGATGAGTATCATGGCGGGTGTAATGCTGTTCTTGTCTGTGACTTTCTGGTTTACCACGAGTTTATTTATAGAAGCATTATTTTTTTTCGAGTTCTGAGCGTATTCCCAAATAACGCGCGCCCTTGCAACAATCCGCGCCGACCATGACGAGATAGGGGACGCCTATGATCTTCTATACCGCTACTAAAGAGGCAGCAACGACCACCCACAAAAACACGGTTGAAGAGCAATACCGCCACGCACCCCTCAACGGCCTCATCATCGGAGCCATCGTTGGAGCTGTCTGGGCGCTCGTGGTCTTGGGATACCTCATATCTCTACTCCTCACAGAACAAGATACTGAGCTCTGTCCACCTGAACTCGTCATGTCGCCTATTTTTCCTGTGGCTGGGTGGCTTACCGGACTGTGGCAGCGAACCGCCGTCGACTGCGACGATATAACGAAACAAAAACGCAGAGTTAAGGCCATCACTGCCGTCATGTCGAGCCTTGCCGGTGTACTCATGGGCTCCATCGAGCGTTTCCTGACAACTCTGAGGTTCATCAACGGCAAGGAAACCCTCATATACTATCTTATTCTTCTCGCGGTGTTCTCCCTGATAGGGTGGATTCTTGGCACGGTAGACATTACCCTCAAGGAGAACGGTAGCCACTTTCTCATCAAGATGGGCGCGGCCACAGCAATCGCACTATTCACATCCGTGGCGGTGTCCTTTTATGTGTTTAACGCCATGCAGATAATTTTTTTCTTTGAGGTTTGAATAGTTTGGATCGTTGATCTAGGACGTTGAGGACTTGACCGGCGGGCATGATTCTCGCTGAGAGTAGTAGTAAAGCTTTCTCTAGTAAAGATGGTCATGCTCCGCTTATAGCCAGACGCTCGTGAGAACTAGATCAAAATTCGGAGACTACCCGCTATCGAGAAGCAAAGATGATCACTCCTAAAAGCACCATTGATAAGCAGTACCGGCGCGCACCCCTTAACGGTCTCATCATCAGCGCCGCCTAAGCTCCGGAAATTTTGCTCTCCATGTTGAGGCTGGGGAAGTCCTGATCGTCGCGCGTCGAGGGCTTCCCGTCACCCAGCTGACGCTCTATGCAGGCGGTCGCCGAGCAACCAAGCCCGCCCGCCAAGAGTCAATTTTCGATACCAGCGATCTGACCACAACTGCGATCGACAGCGAGACTGTCCTCAACGACCTACGCGGCAAACGATGACTCGTTGGTATCTCGACATCTCAGCCACTGCCTTCGACCTCCAAGTCAATGCACTAGCCATCTACGACCAGCGGTTGCAATCAGCGGCACGCGACTGCGGCCTGACGGTCGTCGCACCTTCCTGAGACGGAACGCCGAGTAGTGGCCGAAGCTGTGATAGGCGGAAATGCATGGCTAGCGCGCCGGATAGGGTGGACCTATGACCGCATCCTTCCAGGACCGGGACCCCGACGTCCGCCCAGCTGATGACCTCTTCCGCCACGTCAACGGGTCGTGGCTATCAACAACGACCATCCCCAACGATCAGGCGAGCACCGGATCGTTCCGGGTATTGCGTGACAACTCCGAGGCCGCCGTTCACGACATCCTTGAGGAACTGACCTCCGGCGACGCCCACGAGTTGCGGCAAGCGGCCAGCGCGTCAACTGACCACGAAGTCAACCTTATGGCCGAGCTGTACCGCCGATTCATGGACTCTGCCGCCGTCGAAGCCGTCGGCACGATCCCCTTGACGCCGATCTTGGCACGCATCGATCGCGTGACAACGATATCGGAGTTCATGACATTGCTAGGCCAGCACTACCGCGAATCCCTCGGCGCCTTGTTCTACCTTGCCGAGGAGTCGGATCCCGCCGATCCCACTCGTTACGTACCGTGGATGGGTCAGGCTGGACTAGGCCTGCCCGACGAGGCCTATTACCGTGACGACGACAAGGCTGAGGTCCGCGAGGCGTATGTGAGCCACGTCACCCGGATGCTCACCCTGGCCGGGCTGGACAACGCCGCCGACCAGGCTCAGGCCGTCATGGATCTAGAAACCGAAATCGCGTCCCACCACTGGGATCAGGTCCACTGCCGAGATATGAAAGCAGCCTTTAACCCCAAGATCTTTGACGACCTGGCCTCGACACATCCTGGCCTGCACCTCGAGCAATGGCGCCAAGGTGCTCGCATCCCCGTCGAAGTCCTGGCCACCGTCATCGACAACCAGCCATCCTTCTTCGATGGGGTCGAGGGAATGCTCGTCGACGAACGCCTTGACCAGTGGAAGTCGTGGGCACGCTGGCACGCCATATCTTCCCTGGCCTCCTATCTCAGCTCAGCCTTCGTCGATGAGAACTTCGACTTTTACGGTCGTGTCCTCAACGGCACCCCTGCGCTCAAGGCTCGATGGAAGCGCGGCGTCTCCTTCGTTGAATCGGCCATGGGCGAGGCCGTCGGCAAACTTTATGTCGCCAGGCACTTCCCTCCAGCAGCCAAAGAGCGAATGGACAACCTCGTCGCCAACCTGCTGGCGGCATATCGTCAGTCCATCTCGACACTGACATGGATGAGCGAGTCGACCCGAGCTGAAGCCCTTGACAAGCTCTCGGCCTTCCGCCCGAAGATCGGCTACCCGGAACATTGGCGCGATTTCTCGGGACTCCGGCTACCTGACGGAAGCCTGGTCGACGCCGTTCTAGCCTGCAATTCATTCCAACTCGACCGCACCATTGAGAAACTCTCGGGCCCCATGGATCCCGACGAGTGGCTCATGTTCCCGCAGACGGTCAATGCCTACTACCACCCATTGCGCAACGAGATCGTCTTCCCAGCAGCCATCCTGCAGCCGCCATTCTTCGACGTCGAGGCCGACGACGCCGTCAACTACGGCAGGATCGGGGCCGTCATCGGTCACGAGATCGGTCACGGTTTCGACGACCAGGGCTCGACCTGCGACGGTGCAGGCAGACTGCGTGACTGGTGGACCGCTGAGGATCGCACCGCCTTCGAGGAACGCACCAAGGGTCTCATCAGCCAGTATGACGCCCTTGTGCCGCTGCAACTACAACCGGACGGCCCACACGTCAACGGATCACTGACAATAGGCGAGAACATCGGCGACCTCGGCGGAGCGGGAATCGCTTTCAAAGCCCTGCAGATTTCTTTTGCGGGAACTGAGCCCGAGCCGATCGACGATGTGCCGTGGCAGCAGCGATTCTTCCTGTCCTACGCCCGGATCTGGCGCGAGAAACAGCGCGACGAGGCCCTACGCACTCAAATCGCCACAGACCCACACTCGCCCACCGAGTTCCGGTGCAACCAGATCGTCCGCAACATCGACGCCTTCCACGAAGCCTTCGGGGTGACCGAGGACGACCCGATGTGGCTGGCTCCCGAGAAGCGGGTCACCATCTGGTGATGATAATGCCCCCGAGTCCCACCAACTCGGGGGCATTTCTTTTGCTCAGGTCACATCGTCATGGTCACTATTCGCGCAGCAACTCGTAAGGCTTGTGAGTCTTCACTGAAACAATAGTGCGCGGCAAGCACCCCAGCGGTACGGCAGCAAGAAGGACCAGAGGGAACCACGCTCCTTGCTCCAGCACATCAGCCAACGGCACCGGGGACATCGCCACCGGCCCCAAGTTCACCCCAACAGCCGTCAACGCCATCGCTACACCACACAGCACCAGCCCGACGATGACAATTCCCAGCGCCATCACCACACCAATAAAAAGGGCCTCCATTTCAAGGCAACCGAGAATCCACTCCCCCGAGCGGCCGAAAGCCTTAAATACTGCAATCTGAGACCCCCGCTGACGCGAGATCGTCGAGCCAACACTGACCCCAAGCACCAATGCCGCCACACAGATGACGACGATGAGGATCGTCTGCATCCGCTGGACATCAGAGGTCATCTGATCGGCGTATCCGACCACATCAGCCTGGCTGGTTGCGGAAAATCCTGCCTGGCTTAGCTGCCGATGGACGTCAGCGACGTGGGCGCGCGAATCAGCCTCGACATAGGCCCTCGACACGCCCTGCTTATCAAACGCTTGAGGGGACATCCCTGCGTTGGCAGCCTCCCAATTCTTGGCGTCGTCAACATTAACGTAGACCGTATCGGGACCGTCATTGTTCGGACGGCTGGAGTCGTAAAGGCCAACAACCTTGAGCTTCGTCGGGACAGCCTCAGCTTCAGATGCCTTCGTCTTGCGCTGGTACGACACATTGATCGTCGTCCCCAGCAAAGCTTTGAGATCATGACCGTTTACCGCATCTGGCACGATGACTTCCCCTGGCCGCACTGGCCTGGTGGGGCCGTCAAAGGCCACCGTGGCGGGAGGAACATCGGGAATCTGTGCCGTGGCCCATACGATCTGCGGAAGCCCATTGTCGTCGTCGCAGAGCAGTCCAGCCTGCGACCACTCGTAGACCTTCGCCACATGGTCCATGCCCATCATCTGCCGGCGAGCTGCCGCGTTAATCGGGCCACTAGACCCACGCCCCGTACTGTCAACAACAACATAGTTGAGTCTCTTGCCCGCGTCAGCGGCGTCAATCTGGTCACGAACATGGCCTGCGACGATGGTGTTCATTGCTAGAGCGCATCCTCCCAGCAAGGCCAGGACGATGATGAACCAGCGCTGTCGGGGCAAGCTGGAGCGTCGCAAGGACACCCAGGCGTGACGCGATGCTGACATGCTCATCGTGTCGCCTCCACCGTGACGCTCAGATGTGGAAGGTCGATCGGTTGGTGCGATGCCATGATGATCGTTCCTCCGTCATCCAGGTAGTCCTGAAGCAGTTTCTCCACGGCCCACCGATTGTCGTCGTCAAGGGATGCCGTCGGCTCATCTGCCAGCAAGACTGCGGGCCGCGACGCCACAGCCCGGACGACGGCCACCCGCTGCTGCTGCCCACCGGACAACGTGCTGGCCTGCTGATTGGCCAGGTCAGCCATGCCGCAAGAGGCCAGCAACTGATACGCGATCTCGGCTTCGGCGCACAGAGCGACGTTCTCCCAGACAGTGAAGTACGGGGTGAGGAATGGGTACTGGAAGGCGTAGGCAACCAGCCCCTCACGGCGAGCCTGCTCAGGATCACGGTCGCCATGACCATGAGCAATGGTGATGTGCCCGCTCGTCACTGGAAGCAGGCCACCGATCATGGCCATCATGGTCGACTTACCCTGACCGGATGCTCCCTTAATGAGACATGCCTGACCTGCGTCAACAGTCGCATCGGCGCAATGAATCGTGCACCCCCCACGCGCGGAATCGCCCGAGGGGAATGTCTTGGTCACACCTTGCCAAGAAACCGTCATGTCACCACGCCCAATTCCCGGAATACCTCAACAGGTACGCCGATTCGATACTGCACTTGTCCTTGACCGGCTTTCCATTGCGAATGAGCGCCGGACCAAGGTCCTTCCTCGGACATGGCGCATCCGCGAGACTGTCGCCGATGCGTTGCAACTGGGAACGAGACAATGTAGAGACGGTATTCGCCGCCGACAAGGCCATCGCGATAGTCGTACTCGGGCCACTTTAGGTCTCGAGATGGCGCAAATACCCGTCCGAGATCGACTCCCACCCCCATTTCTCGGCGTCCTTAGCATTGCTGAATAGGTCGGCACTGGCCAGCGCCTGCATCGCCCACCGAGCTTCCTCGGAAGAAGTCGTCTTGACCTTCCACGGTGTGAGGCACAACCCGTCGTTGGACAGGCCGATCTCCCGCCTCATCGTCGCGATGGGCAGATCCGTCATCACCGTCTTTCTCGTGATGCAGCCCTTCGGCAGGCGGGTACGTTTGTCGACCTCTGATCTCTCCTTGTCGGACAACGCGTTGAGGGTTTTCAGGGATGACGCCGCCATGAGTTGGTTGACGTGGGCCTGCCGACTGTCTCCACCATTCACCAAATACGGGCGCAAAGCCGCGACCAGATGATCATGAGCGTAGCCATCGTCGTCGGGTAGATCGTGACCGTCGATGAGCCGGAGGTACTCATATGTGCTCTTGAGCGTCCCAGTGGCTGACGAGTTCGTCGGCTCGCGAATGAGAGAGTTCGAGGGGCTGAAGACCGTACCGAGGTTATCGACAACGGGTGCCTGCGCATCATCTTGTCGAAAGCACGCAGTGGGCAGGAGAAGCAAGATGGCTGCTATCCCCACCAAGAATCGCTGGAAAGACACATTGCGAACACTATGACGCAACAGGCTCAACCCGACGATCTTGACAACGTCAACGGTGAACATGCTTGTCAAGCCGGCATTGAAACTGGGCTAACAGCTGTGCCCTGATGTGACGAAGTCAACAGAAAAACATCGAAAACACTCGCAACCTGTGACCCACGTAGGAGTTACTCTGCAGCCACGGCGAGACCGCACGACACGATATTCAACATTAGGAAAGATCGCATCATGCCCGAATCACAAGCCTTTGCCTTGCAGTCCACCACCGAGATTCTCAAAAACAAGTTCGATTGCGCCCTCCTCCGTCACGACGCCTGGTGGCTCGTGTTCATCGCGGTGCTCATCGGGCTGGGTGCCACCCTCCTTGCTGGTATGGCCATCTGGTGCGTCGTCAACCAGCACGGGAAGTTCACCGGCCACTGGAAATGGGTGAAGTACGGCATCTCCATATCTATGGAGTGTGCACGCTAATGCGTCCATCCGATGATGCCGACCGACTCCCCTCCCCGCGAGGGGGCCAGTCCTCGCGAGTACATCGAAGTTCGAGGGTCCGTTTTCTTGTCACGAGCCCGTCATCGAGATCAAGGATTTGGATTTCTACTACTCTGACAAGCCGGTCCTCAACAATGTCACTCTGGCAATAACCCAAGGATCTTGCCTTGCGCTCATTGGCCCCAACGGATCGGGAAAGTCCACGCTGTGCAAGATCTTGCAGGGCATCCTCGCTGCCCCGAAGACGGCGACGACCAATGTCCTCGGCTACCCCTGCGGTTCCCGAATCGCGTGCAGGGCGATCTCCTACTGCGCCGACAACGATCACCTACCGCAATTCCTCACCGGGGCGGAATTCATCTCGTACACCCTGTCTCTGAGGTCCCCATCGGTTCTCGGGAAACCACGTCTGCGTGGTGCGACCGCTGACATCTTCGAACGTCTGGGAATGGCGGGTCGCCATGACGATCTTATGGAGAGCTATTCCCACGGCATGCTCAAGAAAACCCAAATCGCAGCTGCGCTCCTTGCCCACTCCCCCGTGATCATCATCGACGAGTCGCTCAACGGCATCGACATCGAGGCCCAGATGACGATCGAGGACGCCCTTTTCAACCACATCCGGCAAGGCGGTACCCAGATCATCTGCAGCCACGATTTCGCCATGCTGGACCGCTGCGCAACCCACGTCGCCATGCTCGACTATGGGAATATGGTCGAGTTCTCCGCCGTCGACCAATTGCGCGCCCGACATGCCACCATCCGTGACCTCATCGTTGGGTATATGGGGCTGGGATGACCGAGACTGACACCATCTGGGTAGCCAGTGCGGGAAAGACTTCACCCACGCAAGGCCGAATCACCGTCACACCGGCGCCTCGAACCCGCCTCCGTGAGAACCTTTCACGGACCATGACCATCATGCGCTTCATGGGGGCGTACCTGGTCCGTGTCGTCGTTGGAAAGGGGGTCCTCAAGTCACGTGCCGCCCGTCTCGGTGCCTTCGCTTGCGTCATGCTTTTCCTTCTCACCGCGACCATTCTCGCGGTGATCCTCACCCATGATGGGGCAGGCGAAGCAACAACCCGAGATCTTGTCCTGACCGTCAGTTCCCTGTCCTCGGTGGTGTGGACCGCAGTTGCCTTCCTCATCGTCAAGGTGCTCATGGCTGACGCCGGCACCATGATGGCCATCACCCACCACCTTCCCATCACGAACCGGGAGCGACAGCGCGCTGTGGGGGTCCTCGATGGAGCTACCACCCTGCTCATCGTCATCATCGGGATGTTCGCCACCAGCGTCTCGACCCTGGTGAACTTCGGCATCTCAGCCATCCCAGGATTGACAATGTGCGTTGTGATGCCAGCCACCGCCACCTATACGGTGCTGGAAATGTCCCATCGATGCTGCGACCTGGCACTCGCCCGCACCCCATTGGGCCCCGCCCGCCAGCCGATCCTTGCCGTGGTTCTCTTCTTCGTCGTCCTCGCACTGTGGCGGTCGATGCCCACAATGCTAGCTGCCATCACCTCCACACCAGAGCCATTTACCGTCTGGAGCCTCGTCTTCCACGACATCGGCTTGCACTACGGCGCTCCCGCGGTGATCGGTTGCTTCGTCGTTCTGCTCGTGCTGAGTCTCCTACCTGTCATGGTATTGCCGACATCACCGTTGGATGTACGGCATCGCTTCGTGATGTTTCCCCTCGCAGGCATCAGCAATCGCTTCCGCAACGCGGCACCCCAATTCCAAGCTCTCTTCCGCAGCCGATACAGCCTGCAAGCCGCGGTGCTCTCGGCAGGATTCGTCATACTTCTGGCAACCAGAATCGCCAGTCCGTCGTCAGTGTGGGGGGTGGAACCCATGACCATTGGTGGATTCTTCCAGTTCGCCACCCTGGCACCGACCTTCCGCACCTTCGAACCGCGGCTACCAGCATCCCGCTTTTATCTCCGGATGCTCGCAGCACAATACGCCCTCGTCTCCCCAATGCTTGTAGTGGCAGTGCTGATCGACGTATTCACTGGCCACCCAGCCCACTCCACAGCCCTCGCTGTGGCGGGAGTATGCGGATCAGCCCTCATCACCATTGCTGTTGGGATTTTTATTCCAGCTCGTGACGACAATCCCCTGTCGATCCTGCTGGGTTGCGCGATCATGCTGGCTATCGGAACGGTACTCGTAGTGTTCTGTGGAATCCTCCACCTTCCTGCCACGGCATCCATTGGCCTGGGTATCGTCAGCGCAGTCTTGCTCATCACCCACAGCATCATCACCATTTCTGATCAACGGAAGGCAGCCCGATGAAGAACCCCAAGGTCTACCTGACAAGCCTGATCATCACGATTATTGCCACACTAGCGCTGGCCACCGGAACCATCCTCATCCTGATGTTTTCGGTACACGACAACGAGTCAGCTCACCTGACTGGGCTCTTCGGCTCGGTCTACTTTCAATCGTCTGTGGAGCACTCTCACAATACTGTCAAGGCGACGATGGGAGTGGCGTCCCTGCCTCGCCTGGGGGCGGTCGCCGCAGTGATCTTCGCCTTCACCTTGCTGGTGTCTTTCATCGTCATCAAGCTCAAAACATACCGTGAGTCGCTGCTCCACTGAACCACCAACTTGGGCATCTGCCCGTCACGTGCGTCCGTGGCCCTTATGCCATCACGTAGCCGTGGCGGGGAGCATTCCCGTGTCCATTCTGGTTTTTGGTTGGGTGTTCTGCATCCTCTCGCACAGCGATCCCGTCTTATTCACCAACGCCTTCGTGATCGTTGTGGTCGGCGTCCTTGGGTCCTACCTCATCCATGAGATCGGCCACTGGTTGGCCTTGTCGGTCACATCTCCGGATGCCGAAGCTCGCTGGGAGTCGACCCTGCTGCGAATCTCCCTTATCGTTCGCGGTAGCTCATCCCCGCGAGCAATCGCGGTCAATGCGGCTGCCGGCCCCCTAGCGTGCGTCGCGTTGGGTGCTCTTACCTTGCTCATCGGTGGTGGTCTTCCGTCTGAAGCGAGGAGCACCGTGAGGGTGATCGGATGGATCTACGTGGCACACGCGGTATTCCTCATCCCGCCATCAACAGATGGCAACACCGTTCTGGCGTCCCTCATGCACCACCGCTGACGGCCACGATCTCACATCACCCTCGTGCCTCGATCGCCTCAGCCATCGCCAGGGCTCGACGAGCAGTATCGACGTGAAGGTTCTCAATCATGCGGCCCTGGTAGGTCACGACGCCCGAACCGTTGCCGTTCTCCCATGCGTCGATGATGCCGCGAGCCTCGGCGACCTCCTCAGCGTCGGGGGCGAAGACCTCGTTGGCCGGGCCGACCTGGCCGGGGTGAATGAGCGTCTTGCCGTCGAATCCCATGAGCTGGGCCTCACGGCACTGGGAGGTGAATCCCTCAACATCGCGGACGTCGTTGTAGACCCCATCCAGAATGGCGGTACCGGCTGCCCGAGCCGCCAACATGCACATCTGCAGCGCCGTCACCACCGGGGCGCGGCCAGCCACGTGAGACGCGCGCAGCTCCTTAGTCAGGTCGTTAGTGCCCATGATGAGCACCGTCAGACGGTCGGAGGCCTCCGCGATGTCAAGGCAATCCAGCACCGCCCGTGGGGTCTCGATCATGGCCCATAATTTGACGCTCTCATCGGCCCCGGCGGCCTCCATGTCAGCGACAATAGCGTGCACGTGCTCGGCAGAGCCGACCTTGGGGACAGCGATAGCGTCCGGGCCAGCGGCAACAGCGGCAGCGAGATCATCGTGATACCACTGGGTGTCCATCCCGTTGACACGGATGGCAACCTCCCGGTAGCCGTACGGATGCTCTTTCACAACGCCAGCCGCGCGCTCACGGGCCTCAACCTTGAGATCGGGGGCCACCGCGTCTTCTAAATCAATAATGATGCCGTCGCAGTCGATGCTGCGGGCCTTCTCCAGCGCCCTGGCATTGGCGCCGGGCATGAATAAAACAGAACGGCGAGGGCGCAAAGAATCCATGCCCACAATTGTGCCGCAACCGAATCCAGCGCCGAGAGCGGGCTGAAGTCCAGTCATTGTGACCGAGTACTCACGGTCACAATGACTGGACTTCAGCGACGACGCAGCAGATACGTATCGAACACCCACCCTAAACGCTTCTCAGCGTCGGCACGAGCGCTCCGGATCTCCTCGCGAACCTCAGCAAGGTCCCCACTGATGAGAATCTCGTCGGGAGTGCCGATGTAGGCCGCCCAGTAGATATCGATATCTGTGGGATCAATGAGGCTAAAAGTCTGACGCCCGTCAAGCATGACGATCACATCGTCAACACCCTCCGGCATCCCGTTGGCCAGCAACCGGGCAGGCGAGATCTGCAGCGCGCGGCCTTGCCGATTGAGCGGAATCTGGTGACGCGACGCCAGGGACAGCGAACTCGAAATACCAGGAATGACGTCGAGCTCAATCGGCACACCCCCGTCAGCGTCAACGGCAGCGATGAGTTTCTTGACGATGGCGAGAGTGGACTCGAACAGGCCCGGGTCACCCCACACCAGAAATCCACCGCGTTCACCGTCGGCAAGGTTGTCAGCGACGGCATGGGTCCACTGATCGAGTCGCTGGCGACGCCACTTGGCGACGGCCGCTTTGTAGTTCTCGGCGGTCTTCCATGGACGCGGCGGATCCTGCAACTCGACGATGTGCAACCCATCGAAGTCGGCGTCGGGGCGGTGACGACGCAGCACCTCACGGCGGAACTCGACGAGATCATCGACGTCGTGCTCCTTGAGGACGACAAAGAGGACGTCGAGGTGCTGGATGGCGTCAACAGCCGCCAAAGTCAGCCAATCCGGGTTGCCGGGGCCGATGCCGATGAGGTCAAGACGACGGGACACAATGTCTCCTTAGTAGTTTCGAACGTGGCGTCAGGACGAGCGAGAAACCACCTCGTCGCACAGCGCCTCAAGAGCCTGCTTGGCATCCCCGTCAGGCAGCGGAGTCAAGTGGGTACGGGCGCGGTCCGCCCGGCGCTGAATCTCGACACGAGCCTCGTCGATAACGTGGTTGGCGCGCAGCTTGTCCAATACATCAGACAGCACGGCGTCATCGGACAGATCAGCATCGAGCATCTCCTTAAGCTCGGCGTCCGCCGGATCGTCAGAAGCGCGCAGCAAAAGGGTCGGCAAGGTCGGAACCTTCTCGCGCAGGTCAGTACCTGGGGTCTTGCCAGTCACCGTCGACGTGATGTCAATGAGGTCATCGGCAAGCTGGAATACCTCCCCGATGTCCTCGCCAAACTGCTCCAAGGCGGCGACGTTCTCGGCGGACGCATGGGAGACCATCGCCCCAAAGACAGCAGAGGCTGCAATGAGTGACCCCGTCTTATCGGCAACGACCTTGAGGTAGTGGGCCAACGGATCTTGCCCCTGCGAAGGACCACGGGTCTCGGCAATCTGCCCCTGTACCAGGCGGGAGAACGTTCGGGCCTGCAACTTAACGAAGTCGACTCCCAACTCCGCTACGGCCAGGGAAGCCTTCGAGAACAGGTAGTCGCCCACCATGATGGCCACCGAGTTGCCCCACCGCAGGTTCGCTGAAGGGGCACCGCGACGCCTAGACGCCTCGTCCATAACGTCATCGTGATACAGCGAGGCAACGTGGGTGAGTTCCATGACAACAGCGGCACGCACCAGGTCGGCGTCGTTCACCGCGTCACCAAACTGGGAGCACAACACCACCAGCAGCGGGCGGAACCTCTTGCCACCGGCAGAAATGATGTGGTTGGCCGCCTCAGTCACGAAGGGGGTGTCAGCGCCGGCCTGACGACCCAGCTCGTCCTCAATGAGGGCAAGTTTGGCGCTCACCAGATCGGTGAACTCGCTGCTGGCGCTATACGACACAGTTCTCCTCTTCCAACCAAGCGATCGCCCGGTACTCGTCCGGCTGTCGCCTCGACGTGGCCTGGTCATCTTTCACTTTACTGGCTTGACGGTGCTCGCGTCTTGCCGAAGTGCCGTTGTCATGGTCTACAGATGTAGCCAGGCCGGGGTCGCAACACTTCCAGATAGCGGCCCCGGCCCCCATTAACAAACTCAGCGCAGGAAGGTGCTCGCCTGGTTGAACAGGTCAATAATCGGCTGTGGGGCAACACCCATGACGATGGTGAACACCGCACACACGATGAGGGTGATCCATCCGGCGATGGAGGGCTCGGCAACCTCCACGGGGTCGTCGCCCTCTTTCGCGGACCGGAAAAACACCACGACGATGATGCGCAGATAGAAGGCCGCTGCCACCAGGGAGAACAGCACCCCAATCAACACCAGCCAGGCGTATCCACCACGCCATCCGGCCAGGAAGACCACCAGTTTGCCGGTGAAACCTGCCGTCAACGGGATACCGGCGAAACTCAGCATAAAGATGACGACCAGCACACCGATCCACGGATGACTACGACCAATACCCGCCCACGAGGCGATCTCAGTGGATTCGCCACCGGCGCGACGCACCATGAGGATGAGCAGCCAGAAGCCGATCGACGCCAAGCCATAGGCCGTCATGTACACCAGCACCGACGACACCGAACCCGTCTGGCCCTCGGCCATGCCGGTCTGGGTCGTCCAGGCTCCGACAACACCGACCAGCACGAACCCAGCATGGGCGATAGCGGAGTAGGCCAGCAGACGCTTCATATCGGTCTGCGCGAGACCCACGATGGCGCCCACACCCATCGAGGCCACAGCCACGACGGCGAGCACGATCTGCCAGTCCCATCTCATCGCGCCCAGACCGACATACAGGACGCGCATCAGACCGACGAGGGCGACGAGTTTGGTCGCGACAGCCATCCAGCCGCTAACCGGCGTCGGAGCGCCAGTGTAGACATCGGGGGTCCAGGAAGCGAACGGAACCGCGCCTATCTTGAACAGCAGCCCGACGGCCACCAGGATCATGCCTGCGACGATGAGTTTCGACGAGCCGACCTGAGTGACGCCCGCTGCGGCTAGATCGCCAAGCTTGAAACTGCCGGCGCATCCATACAGCAGCACGATGCCATAAAGGAACAAGGCCGAGGACAGCGCGCCCAGCAAGAAGTACTTCAGAGCGGCTTCCTGAGACAACAACCGACGACGCCGCGACATCCCACACAGCAGGTACAACGGCAGAGAGAAGATCTCCAAGGCAACGAACATCATGATGAGGTCATTAGCCGCGGCGAAACACATCATGCCCAACGCCGCGAACATCAGCAGCGGGTAGACCTCAGTGTGCTCGCGATGCTCCTGCTCGGCCTTAGCCTCCAGCGGGGAACCAGGCACCGACGACGCGCTCGCCACAAAAGCCGTCTGGGTGGTGCCGACTCGCTCAGCGAAGAGCACCACGGTCCCAAGACCGGTCGCTAGCAGAATGACCCACGTAGCCAGAGTCGGTCCGTCGGGGGCCAAAGTTCCCTGCCCGGCAACAATTCGGGTGCCACGGGCAATAGTGGTTAGCGTCGAGGCGATGGCAACAACCAGAGTGGCGACCGTCACGATGATCTGAGTCGGACGACGACCCGATCGGGGAACAAAGGCCTCCACCAGCACCGCCACGCACGCCCCTGCCATGAGGACGAACACCGGCGCCAGCGGCCCCCACTCGAGGTGCGGAGCCGCGACGTCGAGGAGCGCTGGCAGCCCAGACGCAGTAATCAACAGGGCGGAATTCACTTGAGACCCTCCTTGACGACGGGTGCCGGATCGGTGGCGTGGACCTGAGTCATGGTGGCCGTGGCCGCTGGTTCGATGGCGTGCAGCATCGGCCTGGGGAAGAACCCGAACACCAGCAGCAAAATGATGAGAGGTGCAAGCACCAACTTCTCCCGCCCGTTCAGGTCACTGACCTGCTCAGAGACACCCTGCACCGGGCCGGTCATAGTGCGTCGGTACGTCACCAGAACGTACACCGCAGCCAGCACCATGCCGATGGTGGAAATGGCGACATAGATTGGGTGACGCGACCAAGCACCAGCTAAGGCCATGAACTCGCTCACAAAGTTTCCCGTGCCCGGCAACGACAGGGTTGCCAGCCCGGCGAAGAGGAAAGTTCCGGCAAGTACCGGGGCGACCTTCTGGACGCCACCGTAACCGTCGACCTTCGCCGTCCCGCCCCTGCGCACCAGGAAACCAAGCACGAGGAACAACGCTGCCGTCGAAAAGCCGTGGTTGAACATGTAGAAGATCGAACCTGTGATCGACGTCGTCGTCAGCGCGAAAATGCCAATGACCATAAAGCCGAAGTGACTTACTGAGGTGTAGGAGACGAACCTCATGAGGTCGCTCGAGGTCGCGGCCATCATGGCACCCCACAGCACCGAGATAATCGCCAGGGTGAGGACGAAGGGGGTGGCCCAGTCGGAGGCGGCGGGGAACAGGCCCAGACACAGCCTCAGCATTCCAAAGGTGCCGATCTTGTCGAGCAAGCCGACGAGCAGGGAAGACGCCCCCGCAGTGGCCTGTTCGGCGGTATCAGGCAGCCACGTGTGCACCGGGACCATCGGGGCCTTGATCGCGAAGGCGATGAAGAATCCGACAAATAATTCCTTACCAATCGCCCCCGAGAAGTCCACCTTTGCCAGGTCGCTCAGAAGGAAGGATCCGCCGTGCACCCCGACGCCGATGACAGCGAATAGCATGACCAGCCCACCAGCCAAGGAGTACAGCAGGAACTTCATCGCTGCTCGGCCTCGTCGTGGACCGCCCCATCCTGCAATGAGGAAGTACATCGGGATGAGGGTGGCCTCGAACATGAGGTAGAACAGCAAGACGTCGGTGGCAGCGAAGCAATAGATTGCCAGTCCCTCAAGCATGAGGGCCAAGCCGAAAAACGCCCCAGTTGACCAGCGAGCCGTCTCGTCGTCGCCCACATGCCACTCGGCGAGTAGCACCACCGGCACGAGGATGACGACCAGCAGGATCATCGTCAGGGAAAGGCCATCACCACCTAGCGCATACCAGGCTCCGACAGCGCGGATCCAGCGATGGGTTTCCGAAAGGTTGGTGCCATTGACGCCGACGATGAAAGCGTAGACGCCCAGTACCAGAGTGACCAGAGAAAACACCATGCCGGTGGCTCGGGCCGCAGCCCCGCGCAGCATCATGGTGATAACGCCGCCGACGAACGGCAGCAGCGCGATCACTGTGAGGATCGGGAAAGACATGTCAGCTCCTCCAGCGCTCAGGCCATCCGGCCCAGGACGACGACGAGTCCGACGACCACCACGCCGACGACCATCATGAGGCCGTAACTGCGCACGTAGCCGTTTTGGACTTTGCGGATGATCTGGGAACAAGCCGTGGTGACGGAGCCAGCGCCGTTAACCAGACCGTCGACCACCGACCGATCGAAGCCCGCGACACCGCCGGCCAGCCAACGCCCCGGCTTCACCACGACAACATCGTTGATGTCGTCGCCGTAGATGTCGTGGCGACCAGCGACAAGCAGCGGATCGTGAGTCTCGGGCTCCTCGTTCGGCACATTGTGACGGTTGAGCAACCAGCCTGCCACGATGCCGAGGATCACCACGACGAGGGTGACAACCCCAATCACGCCCATATGCCACATACCGACGTGCTCAACCTCAGCGCCCGTAGCTGGAGCCAACCAGTCGCCGATCCAGTTGTTCATAAAAGCACCGGCGAAGATCGACAAAATAGCCAACACGATGAGAGGGATCGTCATGACTGCCGGAGACTCGTGCGGGTGGACGTCCGCGCGCCAACGCTTAGTCCCCAAGAAGGTCAGCATCATGAGGCGAGTCATGTAGTAGGCGGTGATTCCAGCGCCGATAAGGGCCAGCACCCCGAAGACCGCGCCCTTATCGAAGGCGGCCTCGATGATGTGGTCTTTGGAGAAGTAGCCGGAGGTACCAGGGATACCGATAATGGCGAGGTAGCCGCACGCGAAGGTCCAGAAGGTCATAGGCATCACCTTGGACAGCGCACCAAAGTGGTACATGTCCGTGTCGTCACCGGTACCGTGCATCACCGAGCCGGCCCCAAGGAACATGTTCGCCTTAAAGAAACCGTGGGTGAGCAGGTGGAAAATCGCCAGAGCCGCACCAGCCGGTCCCAAACCTGCAGCCAGCATCATGTAGCCGATCTGGCTCATCGTCGATCCGGCGAGGACCTTCTTGATGTCCTTCTTCGCCGAACCGATCCAGGCGCCGAACAACAAGGTAACGGTGCCGATGATCGCCACTGCCAACGAGGCTGCACCCGTGTGGGCATAGATCTCGTGAGAACGTACCACCAGGTAAACACCAGCGGTAACCATCGTCGCAGCGTGGATCAGGGCTGAGACCGGCGTCGGGCCCTCCATGGCGTCAAGCAGCCAGGCTTGCAACGGCACCTGAGCGGACTTACCACAAGCAGCCAGCAGCAGCATGAAGCCGAGCAACGTGGCCCAGGTTGACGTCAGCCCCGACGCTTTAGCTGAAACATCGGAGAAGCGCACGCTGCCGAACTGGGCGAGCATCGTAAAGATCGCCATCGTCAAACCGAGGTCGCCGATGCGGTTCATGATGAAAGCCTTATTACCGGCGCGGGCAGCAGCGGGACGACCAAACCAGAACCCGATAAGCAGGTAGGAGGCCAGACCGACACCCTCCCAGCCGACAAACAGGATGAGGTAGTTATCGGCCAACACCAACGTCAGCATCGCGGCAATGAAGAGGTTGAGATAGGCGAAGAACCGACGACGATCGGTGTCATGGGCCATATACCCGATCGCGTAGATGTGGATCAGCGAGCCCACGAAGGTGATGAGCAGCACAAACAGGATCGAGAGCTGGTCAATAAGCAGCCCCACTCGCAGATCCCACGCCCCGACGTCGATAAATCGGTAGACCCCCACGTCGACGGCACGAGACGCGCCGCCACGTCCGAGCAGGTCGATAAACAGGACCAACCCGATAACAAAGGCGACGATTGGGGCCACAGTGGCCAACACATGTCCCCACGCGTCGCTGCGGCGTCCCAACACCAATAGCAGCGCGGCAACCACCAGTGGCACCGCAATCATGAACCAGGCCACGTTGAACAAGCCGGTTTCCAAGACAGTCACGGTACCTCCCTCAGAACTTCAGCAGGTTGGTGTCGTCCACCGAAGTGGTGCGACGGGAACGGAAAATGGTGACGATGATCGCCAAACCGACGACCACCTCAGCAGCTGCCACAATCATCACGAAGAAAGCTCCGACCTGTCCGTCGAGAGAGCCGTGTACGTGAGCGAAAGTCACCAGCGCCAGGTTCGCGGCGTTGAGCATCAACTCCACCGACATAAAAGCCACCAAGGCATTACGCCTCGTCAGGAAGCCCACGATGCCGATAGCGAACAAGATCGCCGAGAGCACCAGGTAGTCATTCGGATTCATTCGAGTTCTCCTTGGACCTCGTGGCGGGCGGCACTGATTGACGCAAACGCCCGATGCGTCGGAGCCTTCAACTCACCGGCGTCGATAATGGCACCGCGGGTCGCCAAGGTTCCCGAGATCGAGTCCTGAGCCACCGTGCCGTCAGGCAGCAGAGCCGGAGCACCAATCTGATTCGTGCGGGCGTAGACACCGGAGTTGGGACGAACACCGGGGTGAGAGCCATGCTCGGCGTAGGCAGCCATACGGTCTGTCACCCGTTCACGCTGGGACTTCTTCTTGTCGGCCTCGCCATGAGCCAACACCATCGTGCCGACGGCAGCAGTGATGAGCAAGGCCGAAGTAGCCTCAAAGACGATGACATACTTGGTAAACACCAGCTCGGCAAGCGACTTGACGTTATTCCCACCAGCTGTGTTGGCCTGCCCCAGGCCCACCGGATGGTCAGTGCCGATAACACCGGTCGTCACTGCATTACCGACAGCCAGGATCAGCAGCACCACAAAGGCCAAGGCGGCGATCATGGCGGCCACCTTGTGACCCTTGAGGGTCTCTTTGAGGGAGTCGGTGGAGTCGACGCCGACAAGCATGACGACAAAGAGGAAGAGCATCAGGATGGCGCCGGTGTAGACGATGATCTGCACCACGAAAAGGAAAGGCGCTTCCTGGCTGGCGTACTGCACGGCCAGACAAATCATGACTACGGCCAGCGACAACGCCGAGTGGACAGGCTTCTTGGCAAAAACCATCACCAAGGCCGCAAGCACCATGATCGGTGCCAACAGCCAGAAGGCCCACTGGGATGCCGTCACCATAGGTACGAGACCGGCGAGCAGGGGGAGTCCCGTAGTCATCAGGCGGCCTCCTCATCCTTGTGTTGGGTGTCGTTGTCATCGTCCCGGTGCGCAGTGGCACCACTATTGGCCGGACCGGTCCGTACGTCGTCCTGCCCAGAGGGAGGAAGACCGTTGAAGTAGTCATCTTCGTCATCACCGAGACGGCGCGGGTGTGGCGGCTGCTCCATGCCCTCCTTGAGGGGAGCCAGCAACTCGTCCTTCGTCCAAATGTGCTTGGCACGCGAGGTGTCGGCCATCTTGAAATCGTTCGTCATCGTCAGGGCACGAGTTGGGCATGCCTCGATGCACATTCCGCACAAAATGCAGCGCAGATAGTTGATCTCGTACACGCGACCGTAACGCTCACCGGGCGAGTAACGCTCCTCGTCAGTGTTATCTGCCCCCTCGACGTAGATGGCATCGGCCGGGCACGCCCATGCACACAGCTCACAACCCACACACTTTTCCAACCCGTCAGGCCAGCGGTTGAGCTGGTGACGGCCATGCATGCGCGGCGGCATCGGCTTTTCCTTGCCCTTCTCCGGGTATCCCTGGGTGAAGGACTTGCGGAACATCGTCTCGAAGGTGATCCCGAATCCGGACCAGGCTCCCATCACAGACCTCCGTTCTCGTCGTGGTCTCGTCGAGCCACCGTGGTGGCCGTTGCAGCCCCAGCCAATGGGGCCTGCACCTGATGTGGCAATGGCGGTACCGGATAGCCACCGGCGAAAGCGTCGAAGGGTTCGTCAGGAGCCTCATCGGCCGTGGAATCAGTCTTACCACCCATGAACGCCCACACGATGAGAGCGACGAGGATGACGCCGACGACCACCAAAAAGACCGGGTTTCGACCCCATCCTTGATTGATGACGGTGCGCCAGGCAGCAATCATCAGGACCCACCCCAGCGACACCGGGATGAGAACCTTCCAACCCAGATCCATGAAGTGGTCATAGCGGAACCTCGGGATCGCGGCACGCACCCACACGAAGAAGAAGATGACGAGCTGGGTCTTGAGGAAGAACCACAACAGACCCCACCAGCCCGAATCGATGACGCCGAAGTAGTTCAGCGGCCACGGAGCGCGGTAGCCGCCCAAGAACAACGTGGTACAGACCGCCGACAGGGTCGCCATGTTGATGTACTCCGCCAGGAAGTACATGCCATAGGGGAAGCCTGAATACTCAGTGATGTAACCGCTGACGAGCTCCGATTCGCACTCCGGTAGGTCGAAGGGCAGACGGTTCGACTCACCAAACATCGTGATGACGTAGATGACGAAGCTCGGGATCAACAGCAACCAGTAATGCCCGGCGATATGGGTATCGAACCCGCCAACGACCAGGTGATTTGCCTGGGACTCGACGATCTGCGACGTCGACATCGAGCCAGAGAAGATGAACACCGTCACCAGAGACAGGCCCATCGCGACCTCGTAGGAGATCATCTGAGCACTGGAGCGCAGCGAGCCAAGCAAGGAGTACGTACCCGCCGACGACCAGCCGGCCAACACCACGCCGTAGATGCCGATGGACGCCACCGCAAGGATAAACAGCACGGCAACCGGCACGTCAGTAATCTGGAGCCTGGTGGTGTGACCGAACATCGACACTTGACCACCAAGAGGGATGACGGACCAGGACGCGAAGCAGGCTATGCCCGCTATGACCGGCGCCAGGTTGAAGACGATCTTATCGGCACCCTTCGGGGTGAGCATCTCCTTGAAGATGAGCTTCAGGCCGTCACCAACAGCCTGAAACACGCCACCAGCCCACGCCGAGTTCATGATCGGGCCGATGCGGTTCTGCATCTTGGCCAACACACGGCGCTCGAACCACACGTTGAAGATGGTCCAGGCCAGCAGGATCACGAAGAGGATGACGACCTTGACGATGATGAGCCACACCGGGTCGATGGTGGCCTCGAGGGGACTCATGCCACACCTGCCTCTCGGGAAGTTTCGGTTTCAACGGCGCTCAGCGAGACAACGGTTCCGGGAGCGTCGGGGACGGTGGTGCGGCTCTGAGGGGCAGTCGAGTCACCACGCAGCGACGGGATCCACACTGCCTCAGCCGTCATCGTCGTGTCGATCTTGACCGGAACTCGCAGACTGATAGGCCCACAGACATCAATAAGCTGCCCATTGGTCACACCAAGTTGCTCGGCCGTCAGCGGGTCGATGACGGCAACCGGCGCAGGTGCGGTAGCGACCAGTGCGTCGGCACCGGTCAGGCTTGCCGAGCCCTCCAGCAGCTGACGCCAGGTCTCCAGCACTCGGCCAACCGAACCGGCCTCAACCATGGGCGCCTGCGGTACGAGCGGGGAGGTCGACTCCATCTTGGGGTGACCGCCCGACCACTGCCCCAGGTCTCGCCACGCTTTGTGAGCCTGGGCGACCGTCGCTAGACCGGAGACCGACCCCATCTGGGAACTCAGCGCGTCAAGGACGCGGATCTCGTTCATAGGGGTCGCGGGCTGCTTGTTGACCACCCTGACACGGCCAGGGCGATGCTCCCAGTCAAGGAAAGTACCGGAGGTTTCCTCCAGCAGGCAGACCGGCAAGACAACGTCGGCTCGAGCTGAGACCTCAGAGAACCGCTGTTCGACAGACACGACGAACCCGCAATTCTCGACGGCCTCGCGAGCTCCGGTCGGGTCAGGCATATCAGCCAGCTCGACGCCAGAAACGACCAGCGCGTCGAGCTTTCCGGCCTGAGCGGCAGCCAGCATTCCGGCGGTGTCAAGGCCAGGCTGGGTCGGCAAGTTGGTGACTCCCCACGCGGCCGCGATATCGACGCGCGCCTTGGCGTCATCGACGAGACGTCCACCTGGCAGTAACTGAGGCAGCAGGCCAGCCTCGATGGCACCCATCTCGCCAGCTCGACGCGGCACCCAAGCCACCCGAACCGTCGAGTCAAGATCGTTGATGGCCGACAGGGTGCCGGGCCGGGTAGCGGCCCTCTCCCCCACCAACACGATGGTGCCCTCCCCAATGGTCCCATCGGCGACCAACTGGGCAAGAGCTTCAGGCTCCTGACCGGGCAGACAGCGAGCCAGCTCGGCACCTATCTTCGCCGAACCATTGGATAGGTGAGTTCCGACTACGGTGATCGTCGCCTTGTGACGACGCCACGCCTTCCGCAGACGCAGGAAGATCATCGGACACTCGTCCTCAGGCTCCAAGTCCACCAGGACTACCCGCGAAGCCGTCTCAAGGTCGGCGTAGGTGACCGATTCCTCGAGGCTGTGCCCGGCGACCCTGGCAGCCAGATAGGCGGCCTCCTCAGCTGAGTGTGGACGGGATCGGAAGTCGACGTTGTTGGTGCCGAGCACGACTCGAGCAAATCGCGACCAGGATAGACACGTCTCCACCGGGAGGCGCCCGCCGGTAAGGACACCGACGCTGGTACCGGCTTTCGTCAATCCAGCGGCGGCCGTCTGCAAGGCCTCAGCCCATGACGCCGGTTCCAGTACGCCGTTGTGACGCACCAGCGGAGTCGTTACCCGGTCGTCACCACGGCCGTAGCGGAAAGCGAAGCGACCCTTATCGCAGTTCCACTCCTCGTTGACGTCTGGCAGGTTGCCGGCGTTGCGGCGCTTGACCTCGTAATGACGGTGGTCGGTGCGCAGCTGGCAACCGGCCGCGCAGTGCTCACAGGTCGTCACCGTCGAGACGAGATCGAAAGGACGGGAACGGAAGCGGTACTCGGCGCTGGTAAGAGCTCCTACCGGGCAGATCTGGATGACGTTACCGGAGAAGTAGGAGTTGAAGTCGTCACCCTGATAAGCACCAATCTGGGAGACGGCACCGCGCTCCTGCAGGTTGATGAAAGGATCTCCGGCGATCTGGTCAGCGAACCGGGTACAACGCTGACACAGCACGCAGCGCTCGCGGTCTAGCAGCACTTGGGCCGAGATATTGATCGGCTTGGGATAGGTGCGCTTGACCCCGTCATAGCGAGACTCACCACGTCCGTTAGCCATCGCCTGGTTCTGCAGGGGGCACTCGCCGCCCTTGTCGCAGATCGGGCAATCCAGCGGGTGGTTAATGAGGAGGAACTCCAGCATGCCCTTCTGGGCTTTGCGAGCCATCTCGGAGCTGACCTGAGTCTTGACGACCATCCCCTCAGCGACCGGCATGGTGCAGGAGGGCTGTGGCTTGGGGAACCCACGACCGTTACCAGCGTCGGGGATCTCGACAAGGCACTCTCGGCAGGCACCGGCCGGGTCAAGCAGCGGATGATCACAGAACCGTGGGATAGCGGTGCCGATGGATTCGGCAGCGCGAATAATGAGGGTCCCCTTGGGTACGCTCACCTGCTGACCGTCGATGGTGCACGTCACGAGTTCGACGGGCTTGTTTTCGCTCATGCTCCGGCCCCCTCCAGGACTCGGCGATCGGCGTCGTTGAAGATCGAGCTGCGCTCATAGGGCAGATACTGCCAAGCGGGAATCCCCCGACATCCAGCTTCGAACTCGTCACGGAAGTGGCCAATAGCCCCGCGCAAACAGCCCACGGCACCGTCGGCCAAAGCGCAGAAAGAACGGCCACCGATATTGTCGGCAATGTCCATCAACTTGTCGACGTCACCCTCTTGGCCCTCACCAGCCTCGATGCGACGCAACATCTGGACAACCCACCAGGTGCCCTCACGGCACGGGGTGCATTTACCGCAGGATTCGTGCTTGTAAAACTCCAACCACCGCAACGTGACGCGAACCACCGAGGTCGTCTCGTCGAAGCACTGCAGAGCTTTCGTGCCGAGCATCGTCTTGGCCCCAGCCATCCCCTCGTAGTCGAGCGGGAGGTCGATGTCGTCCTTGGTCAGGATCGGGGTCGAGGAACCACCGGGGGTGAAGAACTTCAGTTCATGTCCCTGTCGCATGCCACCGGAGATGTCGAGGAGCTGACGCAGCGTAGTGCCCATCGGGGCCTCATACTGCCCAGGGTGAGCCAAGTGCCCAGACAAAGAGTAGATGGTGAAACCATCGGACTTCTCGGTGCCCATGGACTTGAACCATTCCTTGCCGTTGCGCAGGATCGACGGCACCGTCGAGATGGACTCGACGTTGTTAATGACCGTCGGACTGGCGTACAGGCCGGCAACGGCCGGGAAAGGCGGGCGCAGACGAGGCTGACCACGACGCCCCTCCAAGGAATCCAGCAGAGCCGTCTCCTCGCCACAGATGTAGGCGCCTGCGCCGGCATGGACGACAACGTCAAGGTCGTACCCGGAACCGAGGATGTTTTTGCCAATGTAACCAGCCGAGTAGGCCTCCCGCACGGCCTGCTGCACGCGTCGGACGACGTGCAGCACCTCACCGCGGATGTAGATGAAGGCCATCTTGGCCTTGATGGCGTAGGAGGCAATGATGACGCCCTCGACGAGGGTGTGCGGGGAGGCCATCATGAGCGGCATGTCCTTGCACGTGCCCGGCTCAGACTCGTCGCCGTTGACAACGAGGTAGGTCGGGTTGGGATTGTCCTTAGGCACGAAGGACCACTTCATGCCGGTGGGGAACCCGGCGCCACCACGGCCACGCAGGTTAGCGTCCTTAACCAGCGAGACAACGTCGTCAGGCGGCATCGTCAAAGCCTTACGAAGGCCGGTGTATCCGCCCTGTCGCTCGTAGTTAAGCAGCTTCCAACTGCGCTCTTCATCCCAATTGGCCGACAGAACCGGGGTCAGTGGATCGGTCACTTCTTCTCCTCTTCCACGGGCTCAGCGGGAGCGGGCAGGTTATTCGGATCTGGAGCCTTCCAGCCGCTCTGCTTAGCTAGCCGGACACCCTGCAGAGATGCCTCACCGGCGCTAGGGCCCTCGTCAGCCCGACCATCGGGGAAGCCAGCGAGCACTCGCTCAGCCTCACGCCAGCTAGTGATCTTCGCACCGCGGGTGGAATGAACCTCTTCGTCGCGAGCCAAGGAATCCAAGATTTCCTCAGCGCGGATCGGAGTCATGTTATCCATGTATTCCCAGTTGACCATCATGATCGGCGCGAAATCGCAGGCAGCATTACACTCCACCCGCTCAAGAGAGAACTTGCCGTCGGGGGTTGTCTGCCCCTCTTTAATGCCAAGCTTCTTCTCGACACGGGCAAGCACCTCCTCGCCACCCATGACGGCGCACAGCGCCGTGGTGCAGACACCGATGTGATGCTGGCCCGCAGGGTGCTTCTTATACATGGTGTAGAAGGTCGCCACCCCGGATACCTGGGCGGTGGTAATGCCGAGCACTTCAGCCGCAGTCTCAATGCCGACCGGCGAGATGCGTCCGTCCACCGACTGAACCAGGTGCAGGATCGGCAGCAACGCCGAACGGGAGTCGGGGTAACGCGAGGCGATCTGATGCATCTCCTCGATGGTGTGCTCGTCGATATTGGTAGAACGGTCGGTCTGATCGACTCCGCCGGTCCCCGAGAAGTCCGAGTGGAAAGACTCGACGTAGGGGTATCCCAGGTTGACGGGTTCGCGATCGCTCATCGGTCGACTCCTCCCATGACGGGGTCCAAGGATGCCAGAGACGGCACCACGTCAGAAAGCATTCCGCCCTCACACATGGCGGGCAGGGACTGCACGTTGACGAATCCGGGATCGCGCAGGTGGGAGCGGTAAGGCCGGACGCCACCGTCAGAAACAAGGTGGCAGCCGAGCTCGCCGCCGGCTCCCTCAATGGCCTGGTACACCTGGCCAGCAGGCACCCGGAAGCCCTCGGTGACAATCTTGAAGTGATGGATGAGAGCTTCCATCGACTCGCCCATGATATGGCGAATGTGCTCATTAGAATTGCCCTGACCGTCGGGGCCCAAAGCTAGCTCAGCCGGCCATGCGATGTGCGGGTCCTCGACCATATGACGGTCACCCTGGGTGTCCTCGAGGCGTTTGAGGCATTGCTTGAGAATGCGCACCGACTGGTCCATCTCTTCCAGGCGGATGCGGAAACGCCCGTAACAGTCACAGGTATCCCAGGTGGCGACGTCGAAGTCATACGTGTCGTAATCGCAATAGGGCTGGGTCTTGCGCAGGTCCCACGGCAGGCCGGTAGCGCGCAGAGCAGGACCAGTAACTCCCAGGGCCATACAGGTAGACAGATCAGCGTAACCAATGCCCTGAGTGCGGGCCTTAAAGATCGGATTCTCATTGCAGAACTGACCGATCTCGGGGAGGTACTTTTCCATCCGCTTGATGAGGTCACGCAACTGGTCGAGCCCGGTCTCGGGCAGGTCGGTAGCGACGCCGCCAGGACGAATCCACGCGTTGTTCATGCGCAGACCAGTGACGGCCTGGTTGAACTCCAGAATGATCTCGCGTTCCCTCAGGCCAACCTCAGCCACCGAGGAAGCACCAAGCTCCAGACCGCCAGTACCCACCGCAATGAGGTGGGATGAAATGCGGTTCAACTCGGTAATCATGACCCGAAGTACGCGAGCACGCTCGGGGACATCGTCGGTAATACCGAGCAGTTTCTCGACCGCCAGGCAATACACCAACTCGTTGAAGAAGTTCGCAACATAGTTGCACCGGGTCATGAAGGTGACGCCCTGAGTCCAGGTGCGAAATTCCATGTTCTTTTCGATACCGGTGTGGAGGAATCCAATCCCGACTCGCAGGTCTGACACTGACTCGCCATCAAGCTCAATGATGAGCCTCATGACACCGTGAGTGGACGGGTGGGAAGGCCCGAAATTCACGACGACGGTCTCGTCGCCTCGCTCGGCAGCCTCATCAACGATCTGGGCCCAGTCGCCGCCCTGGGACAAGTACTCGTGATTCTCGTTCATCAGTTGTAGCTCCTGCGCTGGTCCGGCGGTGGCACGACGGCACCCTTGTACTCGATCGGGATACCGCCAAGCGGGTAGTCCTTGCGCTGCGGATGGCCGACCCAATCGTCGGGCATGAGGATGCGAGTCAAGGCCGGGTGGCCATCAAAAATGACCCCAAACATGTCCCAGGCCTCGCGTTCCTGCCAGTCGGCGTGCGGGTAAACCGACACGACGCTGGGAACGTGTGGCAGGGAATCGACGTCGCTGCGCCCGGTACGAGCAACGTCCTCCTGACCGGGATCGGCCAGCGCCACCTCAAGGCGAATGCGACGGTTATGGGTCATTGACAACAAGTTGTAGACAACGTGCATTTCGCGTCCTGCCATGTGCGGGTAATGCACGCAGGTCAGCGATGTACAGCTTTCGAACCGCAGGGCGTCATCGTCTCGAAGAACCTTGACGAGTTCGAGGAGCTTCTCAGGACGGACGAAGAAGGTGATCTCCCCACGATCAACCACAGTCAGGCCGTCAGAAAAGTCGGGGACGAGCTCCGCCATGCGATCCGCAACCTCGTCGAACCAGCCGCCATAGGGGCGCTCAGAGTTGCCAGAGATTTCGACGGTGCGAACGATGCCGCCGTAACCAGACGTGTCTCCGGGGCCGGAGGTCGCTCCCCACATACCCTTTCGGGTATCGATGCGACGATCGGTCCACTCACGGCCCTTCGCGGGGGTGTGGACCTGGTCGGGATGGCTGGGATCAAGGAAGTTGCGGCCATCGGGGATGCGATCCCCGGAGTCCGAGCCGCCTGCGGCGCCGCGCGGGGTCGGCTTGTCACTCATCGCATGAGCCCCTTCTGCTCGAGAGTGGTCTTGGCGTCGAGGGCCTTCTTCTCCTTGGCTGCCTCGACCTCGGACATGTGGCCCATGAGTGGCCAATGCTGGATCTGCTCACGGATCTTGAAGACGGCGTCAATGAGCATGTCCGGGCTGGGCGGGCAGCCTGGCAGGTAGACATCCACCGGGACGATATGGTCGCATCCCTGGACGACCGCATAGTTATTAAAGATGCCGCCAGAGGATGCGCAAGCCCCCATCGAGATAACCCACTTGGGTTCGGGCATTTGGTCGTAAAGCTGACGGACCACCGGGGCCATCTTCTGGCTTACCCGGCCCGAAACGATCATGAGGTCGGCCTGACGGGGAGAGGCCCGGAACACCTCGTGGCCCCAGCGCGCAGCGTCGGCACGCGGGCCACCGTAGGAAATCATCTCGATGGCGCAGCACGCCAGCCCCATCGTCAGCGGCCAGAAGGAGGTCTTGCGGAGCCATCCGACGATGGCCTCCATCGAGGTCATCACGATGCCAGCTGGGACGTCGGCGTCGTACTCAGCCATCTCGCGCATCCTTTCTTTCTAAGACGTTGAGTGGCGTGGCTCGCAGGCCACTCAACATATTGCTGAGCGCGACCCCCAGGCCGCGCGGGAAGATCAAGTCCAATCCAAGCCGCCACGACGGCGGATGTAGAGGTAGGGGATGAAGACCATCGCCACGAACAGCACCATCTCCACCAACGCGAAGACGCCGAGGTGGTTAAAGTCAACCGCCCACGGGTAGAGGAACATGATGTCGATGTCGAACACGATGTAGAGCATTGCCACGACGAAGAACTTGACTGGGAACTTTCCGCCTCCTGCCGGTTGTGGCGTCGGCTCAATACCGCACTCATAGATCTCGTGTTTGGCACGATTGGGTCGCTTTACCGCAAGAAGGACGTTGACTGTGATCGTCGCCAGCACGAAGACCGCGCCGAGGATGACCATCCCCACAAGGGGAGCATATCCGTTCATCTCACCACCTTTAGTCACCACCATTCGTTCAGACCATACGACTCTGATCTGACACCCTGGTACTTTGGGTTACCTAACTTCAGGCTTGGCGGCACGAAAATGCTGCCGCAGGCCACGAACTCACAACGACGGGACAATCCTCGTCAGGGTGTTGATAATACGGTCATCAAGATCTCCACTCCTAGCATCAGTGAGGTTTGCCAGCAGCTTGTTCACAAATTTCATGAGTCGACGACGAGGAAGCCCGTACGTCGTGCACATCTTCATGACACGTGGATCGCCGATGAGCCGCACGAAGATCGTCCCCAGCCGGTAGTAACCACCGAAGTGGCGTTGCAGAGCGCGCGGATATCCCTGGAGTGCCTTCTCAGCAGCCGGAGTTCGGTGACCACGGTAATGAGCCTCAGCGATAGCATCAGCCGCCATCTCACCGGCCTCCATGGCGTAGTCGATGCCCTCACCATTAAATGGGTTGACCATGCCACCGGCATCACCCACGAGTAGTAAACCGTCGCGATAGTGGGGTTGACGATTGAAAGCCATCGGCAGGGCGGCACCGCGGATCGGCCCCTCCCGGTGTTCTTCGTCGAGGGTCCATTCAGCAGGCAGATGAGACAGCCAACGTTTCATAAGGGAGCGGTAATCAGTGCGACCAAACGCGGCAGAGGAATCAAGCATTCCCAAACCGATATTGACCGTTCCATCCCCCTCAGGGAAGGCCCAGCCATAACCCGGCAAAAGGTCAGATTTTTGCGGGGCACCGTCCCACAGCTCTAGCCAACTCTCCAAATTACGCGAGTCAGACAGCGCAGAGCGGTAATAGGCGCGTACCGCCACGCCCATCGGACGATCGTCGCGCTTATGCAGTCCCATCGCTAAGCCGAGGCGCGAAGAGTTGCCATCAGCCGCTACGACAACGGGGGCGGAATACTCGGTGCCATCGGAGGTCCGGACGCCGCAAATGCGGCCACTAGGATCGAGGATCGGATCAGTGACATTGGCACCCTCAACGAGAGTGACTCCCTGCGACTCGGCGTGGCGGGCCAGACGCTCGTCAAGAACCGTGCGTCGGCACACCATGCCGAAATTGGGGTAGTCGGCCAACTCGGGCCAGGGAAGAACGAAGGGGGCGATACGTCCACCGTGGATCCGCAGCCCCTCCGTGTGTTTCCAGCCAGCCTCTTCGGAGACGTCGATACCCAGCCGGATGAGCTGCTTGACGGCGCGCGGAGTCAGGCCATCACCGCAAACCTTGTCGCGGGGGAACGTCACCTTCTCCAGCAGGGTGACATGCAGCCCCCTGCGGGCAAGGTGCGCAGCGGTCGCTGAGCCACCAGGCCCAGCACCGACGACGACGACGTCGGACTCCATCTGGCTCGTCACGTGGACCCTCCTCATTAACGCACACCGACGATCTGCACGGGCGAGTCTAGGGGTTATCGGCTACATGCGCGTCGCCGCATCAGGTTCACGAAACCGAAAGGCAGACCCACCCCCTACCGGGCATACCGTTGCCGCCGACACTTCGATGACACTATGCAGTGCTATACTTCAGCTGAAAGTCTATATGATTTTCGTCAATTCCCATACGTACGACATATCGGGAGATCGTCATGTTCGTCCAAATCGCTGCCAGCCTGGCAGCCGCATCGTCCATTGCACTCGGCATACCAGGAGCTGCCACACCCATCGATGAGAGCCAACTTCCAGTCGGTCCTCAGGTCTCGGTGACCGACTCCGCACAGCACACTGGACCGTTCGCTGCATCTAGCCCTCTCACCATCACGGTCAAGCCGGGCGCACCATGCGTGCGAGCCGATGGTTATCAGGAATCCATGGTGACCCGCGTTCTCGACGACAAGGGTCACCAGGTGTGGACCGGAACGTTCGACGAGTCGAAGCTCATCGGCGGTACTGGCCTCGGCACCGCGACATTCCACGTTGGGTCTCCCGCCGCGGCGTTCAACTTTCACGGCAGCGAGCGCACCACCTACCGGACTCTCAGCTACTGTGCCTACCCGCACTACGTCAACGGCACCCGGGAGCGTCTGTCCCAGGTGAGCGTCAAGACATTCATGGTGGATCCCGCCCTCAACTGAGTCAACGCGCGTGGGCAGCGCCAACGGGGACGACCTCGTTTGGCATGGTTTGTCGTCCCCGTTGGCGCTCATAGCGATGAGACGGTGCTGCCCATGTGGACATCTCGGTTATCCTGCCACCGTGATCGTTGACCCAGGTTCAGCCCGCCTATGTGCCCGCACCGTCTCGATCTCGGACCCAGGTCCGCTCGAAAATTACATGACGCCGAACGACTCGGTGTGCTTTTTGCACCGCAACTACGGAATGGTTGGGCTAGGTGAGGTCACGCGATTCGAGACTGATTCCCCGGCCGCCGCCGATGTCTGGTGGGAGGCATTGTGCGATGATCTCGAGCACGAAACTGAGATGCCTGGTGCTGAGGCCACTGGACCAGTCGCCTTCGGATCCTTCACGTTTGACCCAGACCGGTCATCGTCACGGTCTGTCATGATCCTTCCCAAAACGATCATTGGACGCTGGCCCGGTTATTCGTGGCTCACCCAACTCTCCTGGGACAGCATCACCGACAATTCTCCCCATCAGCAAAGCGTGCCCCGGCCCCCCGGGGCCGTGACGGTACGTGACGGTGTCGTCAGCGAGCGAAGTTGGCGCCAAGTGGCGCGACTTGTCCAGGACATCATGAGCCCCGGAGAACTCGATCAGATTGTCCTCATGCGTGACGTCGAGGCCAAAGCTGCCTCCTCTATCGACCCGCGATGGATCGTCGAGACTCTGCGTCGCCAATTCCCCAACGCATATACCTATCTCGTCGAGGGATCCGTCGGCACCACGTCGAAACTCACCGTCGGGGTGAGCAAGTCCTTAATCACATCCCGGGTACTGACGCACTCCCCCGCCACCGACGCCAATCACCAGACCCTGCTCACTGCGCTTCAAGGCAAAGGGCCTCTGGCGGCCTATCATGACGAGATCGTTGGGCGAACCTGCGCACGTCTCGAACAATTCTGCGACACGGTCCACGTTCCCGACTGCCCGGGATGTGTCTACAACG
The DNA here is from genome assembly GCF_003030305.1 of Cutibacterium acnes. Taxonomy (NCBI): domain Bacteria; kingdom Bacillati; phylum Actinomycetota; class Actinomycetes; order Propionibacteriales; family Propionibacteriaceae; genus Cutibacterium; species Cutibacterium acnes. Next base: position 2,048,894 of record NZ_CP023676.1, read on the forward strand.
ATGCCTCAACCTACCTCGTTACCGACGTCACTGGTATCAACTCCCCCGATCAAGGATCCTGTCTGGCCCTCGTGCAGGCGCTGTGCCCGCCAGCTTTTGTCACCGGACTGCCACCACATTGCGCCCTGTCCGTGCTGGCTGAGGTTGAGCACGTCGACCGTGGCCGCGTCTCCGGCCCAACTGGCTGGGTCGATTCCTTGGGCAATGGCCAGTGGGTCACCGACTGCCGTGGCGGTCAGATCGACGCAACCGACCCTTCACTCGTCCATATCTTCTCCGGCCATCCCGTCGGCCATGACGACGACGCGGACGTCTTGTCGGCCGAGGCAGAGCACCGCATCGATGTGCTGCGGGACCTCTTCTTGACGTAAGTTGAGGCCTCACCATATGAAAGCGGTGGGACGCGTCGATAGCTGACGTCGATCCTGCCGGACGATTACCGCCGCTTACGCTCGATGACCTTCTTCTCAGCCTTGCCGCCCCGAGTGTCCTGACGGGCCTCGGCCAGTTGACGCTGCGACTCCTCGCGCATCTCAGCCAGGTCCTGCTGGTTCACACCGCCCATCCGCAGGAATCCAAATACCACCACGGCAATGAACACCGATACCCATGGCGACCACCCCAACACTAACGGGATGGTGATAAGAGCAACCATGTCGAGCCCGCGAATAAGGTTAAACATCAACCCGGGAGGCATTGCGCCAGCCTGAGTTGCGACCATCGGCGAGGAGTAATCAGCTGGTTTTGCACTGACCCACCGAATCGCACCAGCAAGGCCACCAGCAGCCGTCACCAAGCCGTACATGACGGCCTGCTCCCACGGCCTTGATACCGCCGAACCGACGCCGTGGAAGGCTGGGATAACGGCAATCGCCCACAACGCTGCTACCACGGCAGGCACCACCGAGGCCGCCGAAATGACCTGGCTGGTAGTGAAAGGTAGACAGCGCACCAGCCCCTTGCTACGAGTGAGCACTCGCAGACTGGTGAAGAAAGGCACCAAAGCCGCGACAAGCACCAGGGCCGACACAGGGACCGTCAGGGCACCGAATCCCAGAGCGGAGACGGCATAGGGAACCACGGCCGTCACGATGAGGGTGAGCAGCGGCTTTGGGGACCGCATGACACGCTGCACGTCGCGCCACACCAGGGCTCTCAAACCCTCGCCTCGTCCACGGGTGGGGCGCACCTGGCCGCGTTCGATGGCTTCTCGCTCCTGAAGAATGTCGCGTATGAGGGCGAAGTCAAGAGCGAAGGCGGCCCCCTGCATACCGGAGGCCAGTGAGCCACCGGCCATGAGACGGGCGCGTCGGATTCGGTTCAGACGCAGTCGTGCTAGCACGAAGGTGACAACAAGCAGTACCGCTCCAGCTCCGGCCACCGCCCAAGCGGAAGTGAGGTTTGTGTCACTCGACATCGGCACCGCATACCACCCCGACGCCGTCGAGATAACCCCCAGCAGTACCGCCAGACCAGCCAGTCCAGCCACAGCTTCGACGGCCTTCACTGGCCAGGTACGTTCAGTGCCCTGTTCAGCGCCCGCAAAAGAGACAACTCCGGCAGCACCCAGGGCGCTCGCCAGGGTCCAGGCGACGACGGCCTTCCCAGCGGCCCCAGTAAGGGCAGCCACCAGGGCGCCCAGGACGGCACCAGCGATCACCGAAACGAGCACCGCAGCTCGTAGCCGTTTGGCGAGAAACTTGGCTCGGTCAATCGGAGCGTCCATGAGCCAGAATCCCTCAGCTGCCGAGGCAAGTACCGGCCCAAACACCCGGGCCGCGGCCAGGGCAAAGGCCAACACTCCTGACAATGCCGCCCACGGCAGCAGACCGCGAGCCGTCTGGCATCCCGTCGAGGTGCAGCCCGAGGCCTGCCCTTGGGCCTGCACGATGAGGCTGATGACCATGGCAAGGACGACGACCAACGAAAAGACGAGCACGTAGGCGTCGCCAATGGCCTGCCAGATATTGCGGGTGGTACGGCCTTTACGCCAGTCGCCCATCAGGAGGGAGAGCTGACGTTCGTCGGCCTGACCGCCGAAGAATTCGTCGGGGCGGTGAGCGATGACCAGCTCCGGGTCGGGGACGACCGCCGCCTCAGCTCTGGCATTCTGTGGTTCGGACGGGGACGCCTTGGGGCGGGGCTTGGAGTGCTTACTGTTGCGCCGACTCATCCGCGCGGGCCTCCCAATTCGACAGTTCGGGCTCCCAGGGTCTCGACAAGGGCTGGCTCGTGGCTGGCCATCACGATTGCCAGGCCGTGATTCATCTCTTCGCGCAGCCTCTTACCAAGCCATGCGACACCTTCGACGTCAAGGCGGGCCTCGGGCTCGTCCAAGACGAGGAGTTTGCGGGGGCGCACGAGGGCCGTTGCCAAGCCCAGTCGGCGCCGCTGACCGGAGGAGAGAGTGCCGGGAAGCTGGCCGGACTGTGGGACGAGCTGGACTTCCTCGAGCACCTCGTCAACGAGAGCGTCCGCGTCGACCAGCCCGTGAGCGCGGGCAAGTAAATCGAGGTGTTCTACCACCGACAGATCGGGGAAGAAGTCAAGGTCGTCAATGACCGTAGCAACGTTGCGACGAAACTCCGGATTCGTCTCGGAAACCTTTTTACCAAGCACCTCGATCGTTCCAGAGCTTGGGCGGTCGGCTCCCACCAGCATTCTCAACACCGTTGACTTACCGGCTCCGTTGCGGCCAGTAAGAGCGACGGCTTCCCCCTCATGAACGGTGAGGGAGAGGTGATCAATAATGATTCGGTCACCATAAGACTTCGAGATGTCCTTAGCGATGAGGACAGTAGAGCGGGATGCCATGCTGGCCATTCTCCCGCACTTGCAAGACCCACCTCAACCGGCATTGACTCATGGACCAACCTGCCCGAGGGGGTCAAGGGGACACGCAAGGCTACAAGACCACCCAACCCGCCCGAGGGGGTCAAGGGGGAGTCGCCTCCCCCCCCTTACAATAAAACCCGTGTTGACAACCCGAGCCACCCTGGACAAACACCACACTGACGTCGCATCGATGTTCGACGGGGTGGCGAAACGCTATGACCTCATGAACCAGATCATGACGCTCGGGGCGATCGACACTTGGCGCGACCTCGTCGTCGCTGCGGTAGAGCCGGAACCCGGCCAGACCATCCTCGATTTGGCGGCTGGAACCGGCACCTCCTCAGCTACGTTTGCCGCCCGCGGCGCGCAGGTTTATCCCACCGATATTTCCACCGGGATGCTGGCGGTGGGTAAGCAGCGCCAGCCCCATCTGCACTTCGTCGCCGGGGACGCCACCTGCCTGCCCTACGCCGACAACTCCTTCGACGCCGTGACGATCTCCTACGGTCTGCGCAACGTCGAGGACCCACAAAAGGCACTGCGCGAGATGCTGCGCGTCACCAAGCCTGGCGGCCGGGTCGTCATCTGCGAGTTCTCCTACCCCACCTGGGCACCGTTCCGCCACGTCTACACCAAGTACCTGCTGGCGGCGATCCCGGCCATGGCCAAGCTGGCCTCCTCGAACCGGGATGCCTATGACTACCTGGCCGAGTCGATCCTCGCCTGGCCCGACCAGCCTCATCTGGCAGACATGATGGCCGAGGCCGGCTGGCAGGCCATTGCGTGGCGCAATGTCTGTGGCGGCGTCGTCGCCTTGCATCGTGGTTGGAAGGGCAGTGACGAGAAGGAGATGGCCTGAGGTGAAAGGTCCCTCCTCCCCGATCCTCCTCGACGCCTGGGCAGCTCGCAGCTGCCCGGTCAAGACCCAGAACGCCTATGACCCCACCCTGTCAGAACCGGTCGGCGATCCGCGTGACGACGAGCTCTTCGCAGGGGCGGAGGCCCACCTGACGGTCATCTGTGACGCCCTGGCAGCCGTCACGGACGCCGTCGATCTGCGCTCGGTCACCTTGAGCGTGGCCGGTCGCCGGGTCGCCACCCGCAGGGCCATCGAGGCCGGTGCACCCGTCATCGTCTGCCCTGAGTTGCCGTCGTCCCCGCAGGAACACCGCACCGGCTCCCCCAACGCCTTGGTGCTGGCCGGCAAGCGTGCCGACGGCGGGCCTGGATATTTGCCGGTCATCGTCAAGTACTACCTGGTGCTGGAAAGCCACCACACCCTGGCGGAATTCACCTGGGTGTCCCCCCTGAATGATCCGGATCCTCGCCACGCACGGATGTCACTGGACCAGACCTTCCGCGCGGGCCGGGAACGCGCCCTCATCCAGGCCGCCCATCACTGGAGGCTCCTCGAGGGCCTGGGCCTGGTCGCCACCCCTGACGAGTGCCCCAGCCATCGACGTCTCGTGGGGCTGGTCGGCCACGACGAGATTGGGATCCTCGACGACAACTTGGCCGTCTCCTGGCTCGATCTCGACCACAAGTTCATTCGCACCTTCTCGCGCTCGTCCGCCTCGGGATGGCGTCGCCGCAGCGTGCTGGACCGATACGACCACGAGCACACCTTCCGGGTGTCGGTGGCCGAGCACGCCATCGCCGGCGGCGAGCCGATGGTCGCCCCGATCGTCGTGCGTGAGTGCGAGTCCTGTCAGTGGTGGGCCATCTGTGAGCCACGTCTCGACGATGCCGATCTCTCCCTGCGCATCTCCAAGGCTCCCCTGGACGTCCGGGAGATCTCGACCCTGCGTCGTCTCGGGGTTTCCACCGTCGACGACCTGGCCGACGCCGACCTGGACGAGCTGCTGCCGGTCTACCTGCCTGAGGTTCAACACCGTCCCCGACCCGAACAACGACTCCGGGCGGCCGCCCGTCGCGCGCGCCTCATCCGTCAGGGAGTCCTGCTGGAGCGCAACGATGAGGGACCCATCGAGGTGGCCTCGTCCCGACTGGAACTCGACTTCGACATCGAGACCTCTCCGGATGGCCGGGTCTATCTGTGGGGTTTCGAGGTCAGTGATCCTGAACGCCTGCTCGACTCGACGACCGGTGACGTGCCCTATTACGTCGCCTTCAGCGAGTTCGCTGACATGGGCGACGACGATGAGAACGCACTGGCCGCCCGCGCCATCGCCTGGCTCGACGAGATCCTCTCGGCCCACCCGGAGACGATCGTGGTCCACTACTCCGACTACGAGATCGTCCATCTGCGTCATTTCGGCCACGTCTGCCAGGACGTGGAGACTCGTCAAGCGGTACGTCGGCTGCTGGACTCCGGCCGTTTCGTTGACCTCTTCACCACCATCAAGGCGCACTTCTTCGGGGTCAACGGGATTGGTCTGAAGGTCGTTGCCAACGCCGGCGCCGGGTTCTCCTGGCGTGACCCGGACCCGGGTGGCCTCAACTCCCAGACCTGGTGGGACCTCGCCGTCCATGACCCCGATCCGCAGGTCCGCGAGTCCTCCAGAACCCGAGTCATGGAATACAACGAGGACGACGTGAAGGCTACCCTCGCTGTTCGCCGTTGGCTTGCCGAGAGGCCCTCCGAGTAATCCTGGGACGCCTGGTCACGACGTTTCGCCGTGACGGGTGTCGCCATCGGCATGAGGTCAGGCAAAGATGATCCTGGCATGGCAAAGGTATACGGTTTTGTTGACACGTCCCTGACGATCCCTATCCGCTCATCTGGAAACCCATGCGTTCCTTGACACGAATCCTTCGATTCACCTCGCAGCTGTGGAAGTTCTACCTCGGGGTCGTCATCTCGGCTGTCATCGTCGCAATCACTCAGCTGGCCGTACCCTTCGTCATCGCCCGGGCCACCGACCTCGCCGTGGCAGGCGTGCGCGGCAACGACCACCACATCCGCGACATCATGCTTCTCGCGGTGGTCACCTCGTCCTCGACGTCGTCAACTCCCTGCTCACCAACGTCAACGGATGGCTGGGCGACATCATGAGCGCCAAGATGCGCCAGATCCTGTCGACCCGGTACTTCAGCAAGCTGCTGGAGCTGCCGCAGTCCTGGTTCGACGAGGAGCTCACCGGATCGATCACCTCCAAGCTCACCCGATCGATCACCAATGTCACCGACTTCGCCAAGGCCTTCTCGAACAACTTCTTCACCCTGCTGCTGACGACGTTCGCCGTCCTCATCATTTCGGCCATCTACTACTGGCCGCTGGCCCTGCTGTTGGCGATCGTCTTCCCGATCTACGTCTGGTTGACGGCCTTGACGTCACGCAACTGGCAGACCCATCAGGACGTCATCAACCACCACATCGACACCGCCGGCGGGCGGTTCCAAGAGGTCGTCTCGCAGATTCGCGTCGTCAAGTCCTACGTCACCGAGGCCAGCGAGCAGAAACAATTCAACAACCACTACGACGCCACCGTCGACGCCACCCGCCAGCAGTCCAACCACTGGCACCTCATGGACACCGTGCGGAGGGTGGTCCTCAACGTCATCTTCTTCGGTATCTACGCCATCATCTTCGTCCGAACCGCCAAGGGATACTTCGGCGTCGGGGACATGATCCTGCTCATCCAGCTCATGACGATGGCTCGCCAGCCGGTGCAGATGATGAGTTACATCATCGACGTCGCCCAGCGCGCCGTGGCCGGGTCCAAGGACTACTTCTCCGTCATGGAGACCCGTCCGGCCCACGTACCGCAGACCGCCACGACGACCATCCGCGAGCCCGAGCCGGGCGTCCCGATGATCTCCTTCAACGACACCGTCTTCAGCTACGACGGCACCAATCGGGTCATCGACCATGTCACCTTCGACGTCAGTCCCGGCGAGAAGGTGGCACTTGTGGGCGAATCCGGGGGCGGAAAGTCCACCTTGGTGAACCTGCTGCTCGGCCTCTACCCGGTCACCGAGGGCGCCATCATGGTGGCCGGCAACGATATCTCTCAGGTGACCCCGGATGCCTTGCGACGCCGTATCGGAGTGGTCTTCCAGGATCCGGCACTGTTCTCCGGATCGATCCGGAAGAACATCGCCTACGGCACCGAGGCCACCGACGCGCAGATCCGCGACGCTGCTCACCGCGCCTACGCCGACCGCTTCATCAAGCGGTTCTCCCAGCAGTACGACACCCTCGTCGGGGAGCGCGGTATCAAGCTCTCCGGTGGCCAGAAGCAGCGCATCTCGATTGCCAGGGCCCTGCTCAAGGACGCCCCGATCCTCGTTCTCGACGAGGCCACCTCAGCCCTGGACACCAAGTCCGAGCGGTGGGTGCAGGCCGGTCTGGAATCCCTCATGGCCGACCGCACCAGCCTCATCATCGCCCACCGCCTCTCGACGATCTCCAGCGTCGACCGGATCGTCACCCTGGACGCCGGTCGCGTCGACGAGATCGGCACCCCGGCCGAGCTGGCCGCCTCCGGAGGTATCTACGCCGAGTTGTTGGCCCTGCAGGCATCCAGCTCGAAGGCCGACCGCAAGAGGCTGGAGCGATTCGGCATCAAACTGTAATGAGGACCGCGCCGACGATGGCACCGACGCAGCCGCGTCACGAACGGCGAATCGTCCCGACGCGTTTTGGGCCGGGCCGCAGCGGTGTCACGGGGTCGTGGATCAGGTAGCTCTCATGTCGAAGTGGTAACGGCGATGGATGGCGGCCCCCAGCAAGGATCCACCGAACATCCCGGCGGCCAACGCACCGAAGACCCACCACGCGGCCCCAAGCAGGTCCAAGGCTCCCGACAGGATCCTGCCTGTGAGCCACACCGCGACAACCGAGGAGATCACCCCGCATATCAGGGCGGCCAGCATTGTGGTAGCCACCTCCACAAGGATGACCTGGTCCACCCAACGCCTGCCCAATCCGATGCGTTTGAGGCTGGTCACCAGATCACTGTTGGCGGCTCTCTCCTCCTTCGCCAACAGGCCCGCCATGATGGCCGACAACACGATGAAGGTGACGGTCGCGACGATGGTGATCGTTGGCAGCGGGACATCACCGAGGATTCGGGGGGCCATGACATAAAATTCCCCCAACCCGTGCGCCTGCGCCCACTCGTTGGTCAGTCGATCCTGATCGGGGGTCAGCCCTGTGAACAGAATCGCCGATCCAGCGCCTCGTGGTATTCCTGCTTTCGGACGCACGGAGATGCGCTTGACCCAGCTCAGATCATCCGTCAGCCCGACGGTGTGTGCCGGGTCGGCCCTGGAGGGATCATTGGTCAAGTACCCGCCTGATACAAGGACGTCACGTTGGGCGTCGTCAAGCTTTGTGACGACCGCAACATCGTCAACCTTGGAGAAATACCACCATGATCCGCTGATGTTGGCGTCATCGACCTGGTGGACGGTGATGTTTTTGGCGCCTTCCAGGGCATCGGAAAACTGCTTGACCTGAGCCGACTCCAGGGCGGGCACACCCTCCATCGAGACATGGAGCAAGGCCATCCCCGGGGGCATACCGGTGCTCGTCTGCGCGTTGGCCTGGGAGAACAACGCTGAAACGATGAGAAGCCCGGTAGCGGTTGCGGTGACCAGACCCGCCGCCACACCTGCGAAGACGCAATGCCACCCGCCCCGGCTGGAAAGAGCTCGATGAGCAGCAAGAGCCCGGCCTACGGGGCGATGTGTCCGGACCAGACGAGAGAGCACGAAGGGTGCCCCCAAACCACCGGCCACTGCACACATCCCAGCGACCACAGCGACCGCGGTGAAGGTTGCGTCAGCCCCCAGGAGACCCCACAGGCACACTGCGCAGCCCAGTACCAGAGCCGCCCACCCCAGCCGACGAGCCGTGTTCATGTTGATCCCTCGCCGCTTCACGGTCTTACGACGGGAGGGAACCATGTTCACCATGGCCGCAGGAAGTACCCCGATGACCAATGCCATCACCAACGGGACCGTGGGGAATCGCCAAGGCCCCAACGGAGCAGAAGCCCTGGGGGCCATGTACCACCGCGCCGCAGCGACCACCGCCTGGCCCAGGGCCACAGACATCAGCGAGACGGTTTCTGCAACGAGGAGGGCCACCGTCTTACTCATGGCCGATACCGATCGACGGCGTACCCCGATAGCCAGAAGGGGGGATGCGATGCGTCTGAGTAGGGCCGTCAGTGCCGCGCCGGACACGACTGCCCCCAGCAGGCCAAACACCAGCCATGCCAGGTTCTGATCCACGAATGCCTTCGGCGTCAGCCCGTGAGCTTCGCTGGCAGAACGGGTCTGTGTGGTATCGCAGTCACCTGCAAGCTTCAGGGTCTCGGCGAGGAGACTGCATACGTCACCGGGCTCCTGGGAGGTGAACCCAATTTGCCCATTGCCCCTGATACCGGCACGTCCAGCGTCATCGCGGGAAATCCGCCATGACTGCCATGTGCCTGGAGCCGCAAGAACCAAGGTCGCAGCCCGATCGTAGACGGCTTCGACATGGCCGGTGACCGTGAGGTGGAGATCACCTGCCTTGGCAGACAACCGCGATCCATCATCAGCGCCAAGAGTACTGGTGGCCAGAACCTCCCCGGCCTTCGCCGGCCAGCGACCCGAGGTCAGCCGATAGCGACCTTGCGTGGCCGAACCGGCCATGGGCATCTCTTGGTAGGCGACGTCATCGTACTGTACAAGGTTGATATTGCTGTAGAGCTGGGGAAAGGGCGCCGATGCCTGCAACGTGTTATTACGGGGTATCGGTACGGGGGTACCTGGAGGCACGTCTTCCTGCAGCGAGAAGAGACCGCTGGTGGAGCCGTAGCTCGCGATGTTCTTCTGTTCATCGGACAGTTGCCGAGCATTGGTGATGCCGCTGGAGACAGTCAGAGCTACAACGACCAGAGCCAGCGGAATGACGCGAAGCCACGTCCGCCAGTTCGACACGACGAGCCGGGTGACGTGGACGACCCACATCTCATACCTCCTCGAGAACCCCGTCCTCCATGTCGAGAACCCGGTCGACATAGTCGCAGGCTCGCGGATCATGGGAGGACAGCAGGACTGCACGATCAGCACCGTCGGTGACGATGTGACGCAAGACCTTGAAGATCATGTCAGTATTGGCCCGGTCGAGCTGGCCAGTCGGTTCATCGGCGAGCACGATTCGATGACCGCCAGCAATCGCACGGGCGATCCCCACCCGCTGAGCCTGACCCCCAGACATCTCAGCAGGGCGTCGATCTGCCAATTCAGCGACCCCCACCTCTTTGAGAGCATCCATGGCAATGGCCGCAGAATTTTTAATTTCACGCGCCCGCAGGACAAGCTCAATATTCTCACGGGACGTAAAATCGGGGACGAGCCCATGATGCTGAAAAACCATCCCCATTTCATGAAGACGAATGGCGTCCCGTCGTGATTCTGAGATTTTCGTGATGTCCACTCCGTTGATGCACACCGTCCCGCGCAATGGAGACAGGAGCCCAGAGAGCACATTGAGCAGGGTTGTCTTTCCGGAACCACTCACTCCGCGAACGAGTATCAGCTCACCGGTGTGCAGCACGAGATCGACACCTTTGAGTACCTCGTCACCCTTAACATAGGAAACATGGACATCACTGGCCTTGAGGGGGTGAGCCACCCCCTCAAGGCCTTGTCGTTGCGATGTCAGCACCGATGACCCAATCCATAGGATGAGGCTTCATCATGATCTTTCCACCAGAACGACGAATCATTCGTCCACGGCTTATAATCCCAGCAATGCCCCTTCTGGTTTACATCATACCAAAATGCGGCACCATAAGGAGTCTGATTTTTTACAGAACTGAGAGAATCATTCTGATTTTTGTTAAAGTTATAGTAACCTACCTTAGTCTGTTTCGCAATGAGACCATGGAAATTCGAGTCGGCATACATTTCCAACACAGCCTTCGACGGCGCCGACGCTGCCGCCAAAACAGTGGCACCCATACACGCCGCCACGACCCCCCCAACTATTTTCCTATTAACGGACATGGCTAAAGCCTCCATTCTTGATCGCCCGCTGCGCTGCGGCGTGTGATGCTTAGGTTACCTAACCTAAGACAGCCTGTCAAGAGTGGGTCACAACGGCCGATCCAGCATCGCCCCGACCAGAAATCCCACAGCGCACAGCAACTCCGCCAGCCCGGTGTTCTTGAGGACCGGCACCAGGGCCATCCCGGTGGCCTTCGTGGCCAAGGCCTTCACCGGGGAGACGAGCAGAATGACCATGAGCAGGCCCAGAAGGACCCACCAGGTCGACAGGGCCGCGACGACGATGACACCGACGCAGGCCAGGGCCACCAGCACGAGGTACAAGATCCGCGTCCCCTGATGGCCCAGCTTGGTGGCCACGGTGTGCTTGCCACTGACGCGATCACCGTCGATGTCGCGCAGATTGTTGGCCACCAGCACCGCACAGGCCATCGCACCGATGACACAGGCCGTCACCCAGCCAGCCGTGCCGACGTGATCGGCCTGGACGTACACCGTGCCGCCGACGGCGACCAGCCCGAAGAAGATGAAGACGAAGGTCTCCCCCAGCCCGGCATAGCCGTAGGGGTGTGAACCACCGGTGTAGAACCAGGCCGCAAGGATGCAGGCCAGGCCCACGATGATGAACCACCAGTGTCCAGTCATGATGGTGATGATGAGTCCGGCCACCGCCGAGACCCCGAAGCACGCGAAGGCAGCAGCTTCGACGTGCGAGGGTTCAGCGACTCCTGACCCGACCAGCCGCAGCGGACCAACCCGGTCCTCCCCGTCGGAGCCGCGAATACCGTCGGAGTAATCATTGGCGAAATTCACCCCGACGACGAGCCCCAACGCCACCACGAGGCACAGGGTGGCCAGTTCCCACCGCGCACCACCGTCGGCAATGGCGATCGCGGTACCCGCCACCACCGGAGCAATCGCGGTGGGGAGGGTACGGGGACGAGCCCCCTCTAGCCATTCGGCTGCAGTGGCCATGGACAACTCCCTGAGTCAGTGGTGGAGACGCGGATCGTGCGTCAGGCGGGCACCACACCGAAGGACTTCTCGGAACGTGCACCAGTGGCGACCATATCGCCGCTGCATGTCCAACCCGTATCTGCACCAGTGACAGAAACGATGGATAATCACAGATGCCCGATACCCCACTCGAGTTCGGCAGGAGTCGTCACCGTGAGAACCATGTTCGCCAGCCTGAGCATTCCGAATTATCGGATCTACTTCTCCGGCACTCTCCTGACGAACATGGGGCAGTGGATGGCCCGTACCGCCCAGTCGTGGCTGGTGCTCGTCATTCTGACCCACGGCAATGCGGCGGTGCTCGGTTGGGTGATGGCGGTGAACTTCGCGCCCATCCTGCTCGTCACGCCGTGGGCTGGCGCTTTGGCTGACCGAATGTCCAAGCGTCGCATCATGGTGACGGCGCAGATCGTTCTGGCGATTGACGCCGCGATTCTTTCCACCCTCGTCCTCACCGGGGCGGTGCGCCTGTGGATGGTGTTCGTCATCGCAGCCATGGATGGCCTCGCCGGCGCGTTCTACAGCCCGGCCACCCAGGCCTTCGTCTCCGAGCTCGTCCCACTGAAGAACCTGCCCAACGCCGTGAGCCTCAACTCTGCCTCCTTCAACGGCGCCCGCCTGCTCGGCCCTGGCGTCGGTGGCCTGCTCATCGCCGCCGTGGGAGTCGGCTGGGTGATGGCCATCAACGTCCTCTGCTTCATCGGGTTCATCACAACCCTGTTGTTCATCAGGGCTGACCGTCTCTACGTGTCCCCACCCTCAGCCGAGAAGGCACGGGTGCGCGACGGCGTCCGGTACGTCAAGCGTCGCCCCGACCTCGTCATCCTGCTGGCGATCGGGTTCATGATGGGAACCTTCGGTTTCAACTTCAACATCTCCGATGCGGTCATGGCGACTCAGGCCTTTGGCAAGGGATCTGGCGAGTACGGTCTGCTCGGTTCGCTCATGGGTATCGGCTCGATGGTTGCCGCTCTGGGAGCGGCTCGACGCAGGCCGCGGCTGCGCTGGGTCGAGCTGGCCCTGCTGGTCTACAGCGTCAGCATGGGTTTGTCGGCCCTGGCCCCGAATTACGGCATCTTCGCCGTGCTCAAGATGTTCGTCGGGTGGGGAGCCATCTCGACTCTCATCACCGCCAACGCCATGGTGCAGACCTCGGTTACTCCGCACATGCGTGGCCGGGTCATGAGCCTGTGGGCAACACTAGTCATGGGCGGCACCCCGCTCGTCTCCCCGGTCGTCGGGTGGATCGGCAATGCCATCGGACCGCGCGCCACGGTCGCCTGGGGAGCCATCAGCCTAGGCATCACCTTTGTGGTCATCACCGCCGTCATCATGCACAACGACCGCATCCGGGTCGTGTTCGATCCCTCCAAGCGGGCCCCGTGGCTGCGACAGGTACGCGGCAAGGTAACCATCGACTACGTCCAGCAGACGAAGTGAGTTAGCCAGTTGTGCCACAGCAAGTGAGTGCGTTAATCCATCTGATCGAGCCCCTGGAAAACCGGGGTCAAGATGGTTCACTAGTGCCATGAAGAAACTCATCAACGCTGTCGAGGATGTCGTCGTTGATTCCCTGCGCGGCGTAGCGGCCGCCCACCCACACTGCCTGAAAGTCGATCTCGACCATCGCATAGTGCTGCGCGCCAGTTGTCCGGTGAACGGAAAGGTTGGTCTGGTCTCTGGTGGCGGTTCCGGACACGAGCCGCTGCACTTGGGCTACGTCGGACGGGGGATGCTCGACGCCGCATGCTGCGGCGAGGTCTTCACCTCCCCCGTCCCCGACCAGATCACCGAGGCCACCAAGGCCGTCGATGGTGGGGCTGGCGTACTCCACATCGTTAAGAACTACACCGGTGACGTCATGAACTTCGATATGGCTGCCGAGATGGCTTCGATGGAGGCTGGCACCCGCGTCGAGTCCGTTGTGATCGCCGACGATGTTGCCGTACAGGACTCCCTGTACACCGCTGGGCGTCGTGGGGTCGGCTTGACGGTGCTGGCCGAGAAAATCCTCGGCGCAGCTGCCGAGGACAAGCGCGATCTCGACGCCTTGCTCGAGCTTGCTCAACGCATTAATGACGGTGGCCGCTCGTTTGGTGTGGCCCTGACCTCCTGCACTGTCCCGGCGGCCGGCAAGCCCACTTTCGACCTCGACGAGAACAAGATCGAAATGGGCGTCGGCATCCACGGTGAGCCTGGTCGCGAAACCGCCACGTTGGGCACTGCCGCCGAGGTCGCTGCCCAGATCGTCGAACCCATCCTGGCTGACCGTGACTTCACTACAACCCCGGTCATTGCCATGCTTAACGGCATGGGCGGCACCCCTCTCATCGAGCAGTACCTCGTGTGGGGAGAAATCGCCAAAATTTTGGCGGGAAAAGGCGTCAAGGTTGCCCGCACCCTGGTCGGCAATCACATTACGAGCCTAGAGATGGCAGGATGTTCCTTGACCTTACTCTCCGCTGACGACGATCTCCTGACACTGTGGGATGCCCCGGTGGAGACTCCTGGACTTCGATGGGGATGCTGATGTCTGAAATTTCTGCCGCAACTGTTTCCGAGTGGCTCAAGAACTACTCGGCGGTCATCTCGGAACACGCGAATGAGCTCACTGACCTGGATCGTCAGATCGGTGATGCTGACCACGGATCGAATATGGCTCGCGGAATGACCGCAGTGGCCGCCCTTGATCCCGAGCCCTTCGCGTCTGCCGCTGGGCTCCTCAAGAAGGCGGGGATGACGCTGGTGAGCACCGTCGGTGGCGCTTCAGGCCCCCTCTACGGCACCTTCTTCTTGCGTCTATCGACGGTTATCAAAACCGACGGCGAGCCCACTGCCCAGCTGCTCGCCGATGCCCTCGACGCTGGCTTGGCTGGCATCGTGGCCCGTGGCAAGGCTGAGGTCGGCGACAAAACCCTGGTGGACGCCCTGTCCCCCGCCGTTGACGCCGCTAAACAAGTTGCTGCTGACGATGGCTCTGCCGCCGAGGCGCTCGCTAAGGCAGCCGAAGCCGCTAACGAAGGCCGCGATGCGACTATCGAGATGGTGGCTCGTCGCGGCAGAGCGTCATACCTTGGAGAACGAAGCAAGGGGCACCAGGACCCAGGAGCCACCTCGATGGCCCTGCTCGTGGCGTCCGCAGCACACTGCCTATCAGGAGCCGATCATGAGTGACCAAGGCGTCGGAATCGTCATTGTCTCCCATAGCTGCCCATTAGGCCGAGCTGCGGCCGACCTGGCATCCCAGATGCTGCCCGGCCCGGAAATTCCACCCATCGAAGTTGCCGCCGGTCTTGATGACACCACGTTAGGTACCGACGCCACCGCAGTGAGCGCAGCAATCGAAAAAGTGGGCAATTGTGACGGGATCCTCGTTCTCGTCGACATCGGATCGGCAATTCTCTCGGCCGAGATGGCCTTAGACCTCCTCGATGCCGATATCGCTAGCAAGGTCAAGATCTCCACTGCCCCGCTGGTCGAGGGGGCTGTAGTCGCGGCCGTCATGGCATCGACGGGGGCCGAGTTGGAGGTCGTCGCCGCCGAGGCGGAAAAAGCCTTGGACCCGAAAGTCTCCCAGCTCTCTAACGATTGAACCTATTAGACGGTGGTGCCCGGTTCGTCCAGGCACCACCGTTTCACATTCTTAGACTGGCCTTCTGACGAGGACGGTGGCTGTCACAGCTGCCAGTTGACCAGATCGTCTTCACCAAGCTCACCGTCGGGCCACACTGCCCGCACAACACCAGCTGCCGCCAGCGCCTTGCGACAGCCAGAACACGGCTTATCAGTCACGTACGCCGTGGACCCGGCAGTATCCCGAGTGGCGAAGAGTAACGCGTTCATCTCGGCATGAATGGCTATGCAGAACCCGGGGGAACCGGGCACGTCGTAGTCGGAGAATGCCGGCACCTCGCCATAATCCAGCCGGCCCCGCGGGCAAGCCCCCTCCAGACAGTCCGGACGACCGGGAGCAGCTCCGTTGTACCCCGTGGCAATGATGCGATGCTCGTGGACGAGCAAGGCCCCCACTCGACGACGGGTGCATTTGGCGCGTGCCGAGACAGCCTCCGCTATACCCAGGAAGTATTGGTCCCAATCGGGCACTGTCACGACTTTGCCGTTCACCTCGGCCATCGTGGGCTCCTCTCGCTCAACTCCATACGTTCACATCTGTCAGACGCTGCATTGACTGAATCATCATGTTCGACCTTAACCCGGGTCAGACGTCAATATCTTCGTAAGAACGCGGGTCCTCGATGGGTTCCAAATGGCCGCTCACTCTCATCTCAGGCCATTCTTCAAGGATTTCATCGATAAGGTCCTCCATAACGTCATGGCCCTGCTTGACCGTCCAGGAACCCGGAACGAGCATGTGGAACTCGAGGAATTGTCGGTACCCGGCCTCTCGGGTGCGCACCGCATGGAACGTCAGGTGGTCATTGGAATGGGCGGCAAGGAAGTCCCGGATAGCCGCGTTATCCTCTTCGGGCAAGGAGACATCGAGCAGGGCAGTACCAGACTGTCTCACGAGTTTGGCCCCGGTGACAAGGATGTTGATCCCTACCGCGAAGGCGACGATCGGGTCGAGCCGCTGCCACCCCGTCAACCAGACCAGTCCGACTCCTACCAGGACGCCGAGGGAGGTCCACACATCGGTAAGGAGATGCTTGCCATCGGCGATAAGTGTCATCGATCGACGCTTGCGACCATTCCTAAGCAGAACCCACGCCACTGCCCCGTTGATGACCGAGGCCAGTACCGACACGAGAAGGCCGACACCGGCGTCCGCGATGGGGCGCGGATAGAGGAACCGCTCAACAGCGCTGTATACGATGACCGCGGCGGCGATGAAGATCATCATCCCCTCGGCACCTGCTGAGAAGTACTCGGCCTTCGAGTGACCGAATTGGTGATTCATGTCCGGTGGACGGATCGATACCTTCAACGCGACCAGGGCGATAATTGCCGCCACAAGGTTCACCAAGGACTCGGCAGCGTCCGAGAGCAGACCGACCGATCCAGTAATGTGCCAAGCGAGGGTCTTCAGCAGGATCGTTGCGATGGCTGCCGCGATTGACAACCATGCAAAACGGCTAAGATCCTCCGGCGGCCGGTGCCGCGAGGTGACCGCGGGAATGTCGGGAATCGTCGTCACCCGAGCATTGTCCCAGCCCCATCTGTACTCCCCAAACAGGACGGTCAATCATCTGTCCGGAACGCAATGTCGGCATAGCCAACGACCAAGGGACGGCCATGCGCACCGCACGGCACGACCACTATGGCGGAGGGGCGTCACGAAGTTGAAACCTGCCTGGTGAATGATGGAGATGTAAGCATGTACTGCGAAGGTACTTCGTGACGACTGCAGGAGGTTTCTATGCCCATCAAGCCACATAAGCTCGGGATTATCGGGGTCGGCCGAGTCGGGGATGCAGTGCTGTCCGACGCCATGATGAGTGGACTCTTCGGTGAGATTTGCGTCATCGACGTCAATGAGAAGTTGGCCGCCGGTCAGGCCCTCGATCAGCATCACGCCACCGCACTGCCCAACGTCACCAATGTCGCCGTGTACGCCGGTGACTACGACGACCTGTCTAATGCCGACGTCATCATCATGACTGCCGGCCCGTCTATCGACGCGTCCAACGGCCCGGCAACCGGCGCTGCACGGCGTGAATTGGCCGCCACTAACGGCAAGATCATCCGCTCCACCATGACGCAGATCACCAGCCGCAACCACGACGCAGCCATCATCATTTGCTCCAACCCTCTTGATGCCTTGGTCCATATCGCTAGCACCGAGTTCGATCACCCGCAGGGGTTGGTGCTCGGCACCGGAACGATCCTTGATTCGGCCCGCATGTGTCGCGTGGTCGCCGACCATCTCGGCGTCGATCCAGACTATGTGCGTGGCTACATGATCGGCGAGCATGGCCCGTCCGGGTTCCCGATGTTCACTGGAGTCAATGTCGGCGGCGTCGGATTCGACGGGCTGGCCAAGCTCTTCGATGCAGACCCGATGGACCGCGACGAGCTGACCACGCGCATTAACGATGCCGGTACTGCCGTATTCAATTTGAAAGGCTGGACGAGCGCTGGCATCGGCCAATCGGCCATCACCATTGCGCGCTCTATCCTCCTCAATGAACACGCCGTCTACCCGGTTTGTACCACCTTGCACGGCCAATACGGTCACGACGGCGACGTGTCTATGGGCGTGCCGTGCGTTATCGGCGCCACGGGTGTCGAACGCATCCTCGAGGTGCCGCTGGATGACTGGGAGCAAGAGCACCTGGCCAGCACCATCAAGGCCATCCAAGAGACCGTCGAGGCGGCTTCCTGAGCGCGCTTCGACGAAGCTCGTAGGATTGAGCTATGGAACTCCCCTCGTGGCTCGGTATCCCTACCCTCGCATTCGGATTGGGGAGCCGAACCCCCCAGCAGGGTCTAGTCCTTGCTGGGGGAGGGTCCAGAGCCTCCTTCCAGATGGGTGCGCTGCGGCACCTTTATGACGTCGTCGGGATTACCCCCACCTCGATGGTGGCCACTTCGGCCGGGTCAATTGTGGCCTGTACCCTGGCTCAATGGACCGATCCAGCCAAGCAATCGGCGGCACTGCGTCAGCTAGAGGCGATGTGGCTCGAGATGACCGATCAGTCCGACATGTTCACGCCGCGGGCATGGTTTTCTCGGTTGCTCGAAATAGGCCCGGAATGGATGTCGTTGCTCAACCGGGAAGCCGCTAAAACAAAGAGCCAACGTCCCTGGCTGAGCTTGCCATTTCATCGCGGCCCGGAGCAGACGAAAGTCCCTGACCCCGCAGAACCTGTTGCCGGCCGTGACGACGACCGCCTCACCGGTCAGGCAAGGACCTTGGAAATCGCCACTCGTGACGACCCCATTACAGGTGGTTCCTGGACCCCAGGTGTCATCTTGCAGTTGCTATCAGCCCTGTCCCGATTAAGTCGCGACGGCGGTGATATTTCGACGATCGTGCGAGGGGCTGAGACCTCGGCGTCAACCTATCGTGCCGGACCTATCTTGGCGAAACTGCTCGATCGTGGCTTCTTCAAATCCGAATTATTGGCAACCTCAGGAATGTCGGTACGCATTGCCACAGTCGCCCTAGAATCCGGAGAGTTGCGATACATGACCGAGTCAGGAGTGCTCGTCGACCGTGACAACAACCCCATCGGCTCCTCAACCTTCGATGTCTCTCGCGGGGTACTCGCCTCCTGCTCCATTCCCGGGGTCTTCCGTCCCGTTGACCTCGACGGAGAGCACTACGTCGACGGTGGTCTGCGGGAAAATGTGCCCGCCGAGATGGCAATCGGGCACCTTGGTGTGACGAACCCTTACATCATCACGTGTTCGCCGCAGGGGACCGCACGAGAGTCCGATTTTGGCTCTCGCAACATGCTTGATCTAGTAATGAGAACGGTGTCGATCCTGACTGACGAGACCGAGCGAGACGAGGTAGCCTATGCCCTCAACGCTGGCGCCGTCGTCATCGGTCCCGAGATTTCAGTACACGACTCGATGACGGTCGACCCTGGATTGCTGCGTATCAACCGCGATTACGGCTGGATGTGCTCGGCAGAGAAGCACATCACGCCGGGCCCCGACGAGCACGAACTCATCAAGGATGCGGTACGCACTCGAGTGCGCGGTTGGCAACTCGAACAGGCCTGGCTCAAAGAAGAAGCCTCCCGCGAGGACATGGACGAGATGCAACACCTCAAGGACCACTTGCGTGACATCGCGGCCCGGCTGCCACGCGATCTAGCTCCTGACGGGGTTGAGACGTGGGGGCGGGTTCTCGAAGGACATGGCCACCCGCAGGCACCCGAGGATGTCGTCATCCCCTGGCAGGTGTAAAAGCCCCAGGAACGTCCGGATACGACACGACGGCGGCGAACGTCACGTTCACCGCCGTCGCAGCATTTCGTCGATGTTTCAGATGAGCTCGTTGAGGTCGGCTACCGAATCAAGAATGATGTTAGGACGGTAGGGGTACTGTTCGACTTCTTCACGCTTGGTGATACCCGAGAGCACCAGGACAGTCAGCAACCCAGCTTCCATACCAGCAACCATGTCGGTACCCATTCGGTCACCGATCATGGCGGTGGTCTCAGAGTGGGCCTCAATGCGATTCAAAGCCGAGCGGAACATCATCGGGTTCGGTTTTCCGACGATGTATGGCTTGTGCTTCGAGGCAGCCTCGATCATCGCGGCGACGGCACCGGTGGCAGGCAGCGGGCCCTCTTTGCTGGGGCCAGTCGCGTCGGGGTTAGTGCAGATAAACCTGGCACCGTCGACGATGAATCGAACGGCCCGGGTAATGGCCTCAAAGGAGTAGGTACGAGTCTCTCCGAGGACGACGTAGTCAGGGTCGATGTCGGTGAGGATAAACCCGGCCTCGTGCAGGGCCGTCGTCAGGCCAGCCTCGCCAATAACGTATAGGCGCGCGCCGGGCTGCTGGTCGGCTAGGAAATGGGCGGTAGCCAAGGCGGAAGTCCAAATATTGTCCTCCGGCACCGTCAAACCAGAAGCCTGCATCCGGGCAGCCAGGTCACGCGGGGTGAAGATGGAGTTGTTGGTCAGAACCAGGAATCGCTTCGAGGTGTCAACCCAACGATTAATGAGATCGCTGGCGCCAGGCACCTCATGGTTCTCGTGGACGAGCACGCCGTCCATGTCGGTCAGCCAGCACTCGATGTCTGCAGGATCTCTCATAGCCCCTAGCTTATCGATCGTCAACCGACCTCGGTGCATTACGGGCAGAACCTGAACGCACCTACAATCACCTAGCCGTGATGTCGTACGGGGCGAACCATCTCACCTCATATGCTCAGACACCAGTCTTGGGCAGCGCCCTCAACCCGACAACAATTTTCTTACCGGACAGAGCGGTGATAGCGACGGCTGGATTCCCCGGGACCTTTCCGGCATGCATCGACGGGAGGGACGAGGGTGCCGTGGTGGGCGGAACGATCGTCCGGTGGATGTCAGCCCCGATCGCGAACGGGGACCCGTCGGTCGGCACCGCCACTCCCCAGAAGTCGACGAGTCCTTCCATCGGTGCAGTATTGCCGGGCAGGACGTCATTCGACAGCGGAAGCGCCCTGCCAATGGCGGGGGACGTGGGGCCCAGTCGGTACAGGCCTCCGGTAGGCCAATCATGGGCCCGGGCGGTCTCGTCGGCTAACCCCGGCAAACCGTTGATGTCACCGGGCCAGTTGGAATTCGGATGAGTGAGATTGTGGGTGACGACGTTGCCAGGACGCCCGACTGCTCGATTCCCGTTGGCGTCAAAGCTGTACGGTGCACCGTTGACACGGATGATGTTGTTCACGATGCCCACCTTCGTATCGGTCGTGAACGGGGCCTGTAATCGGATGCCCGCACCATTTCCCTCGTTGTTAGCGCGGAAGATGGTGTTGCCGTAGATCCACAGGCCACTCACCTGCCCGGGAATGCCGGAGCCGTCGTCGTAGGACGACACCATTATTTCGGGGGCGCTGCCGAAGGTGCGTCCGTTGCCGACAATGACGTTGTTGCGGATCGTGGCGCTGGCCTTGTTCTGCGCCGAGATGACCGATACACCATAGTTGGCGTTGTCGTGCAGGTAGTTGTTCTGGATCACCGAGTTGACGGTGTTGCGGTCGGCGTCCAGGCCGGTGCCATCGTTGCCGGTCCACCCCTCACGGTTTCCCCAGGCGTTGTTCCACTCAGCGGTGACGTTCTGGGTGGTGTCCCACCAAGCGCCTGCGCCGTTCATGGTGTTGCTTCCGGGGGTCGGATTCGGGTTGCGTCCCGAGCCGTTGCGGTACAGATCGTTCTTGCGTACTACGACGTCGGTCGCCCCGAAGACACCGATTCCCATGGCGTCGTTGTCATGCAGTGACCAGTTGGCGATCACGGCGTTCTTAATGCCGTCTCGCGGAGTCACGTGCGGGTAGGGTTTGGCGTCAGCAGCGAAGCAGGTCAGCACCGAATAGCCATCGCGGGCGACCCCTGCTTCAAAATCCGACCACGGGTACAGCTGGTGATAGCCGAGCTGCACCCCAGCGTGCTGAGTGTGGCTGGCCTCCACCTTGTTGATGGTGACCTGAGAAATCTGCGCCTTCGCCGAACACGGCATGACGGAGATCCCGCCAACGCCCATGACCCACATGTTCTTCGTGACCGAGTTGGCACCCCCGGTCCAGACGTTTTGCTGCGCGGTGACCCTCTGAATCGTCACACCGGTGATGTGTTCGCCGTTGTGAGCCTCGACGGAGATGTCATTGAAATAGCCGTTGCGAACGGTGAGGTCCTGGATGACGAAGTGCGACTTGTTGTCGACCTCGATGGCCGAACGCGGATTGTGCGCCGAGGCCTTGGCGTCGATCACCGGAGTCTTCCCCACACCGTAGGCACCTAGTAGAGTGTCGGCACCGGCGCGTCCGGAGGCATTGATGACGACAGTGCCAACGCACGTACTACCACGACGCAACAGCACTTTCCTGCCTGGGCCAAAGGCACTTTTGAGCTGGGTTAGGGAGTTCAACGGGCTCGTTTCGGTCCCCCTGCCGGGCGTGGGAGCCGAACAATCTACATAGGTCGTGGTGGTCGTGGCGGAAGCGGTGGGGGCTGCGACTGCGCCTGGAGCACCGCCAATGAGCGCTCCAAACAGTGCCAGGGTGACAGCGGTACGAAACCTCATCGGCTCTCCTACGGTGCGGTGCTGGGACCATCAGGTGAGAACCAGCAGCCTTGCTGACCCTCATCACGTGCCGACCATGTCGTCGGCTCCAATGGCATGTGACAGTCAACGCCGTCACACCAGAGTTGTCAAGATCTCTTTCGGAACTTCGTCAGACCCGCACTCAGACTTGTCGAGTCGAGGCCTCCAGCTGCGCCAAAGCAAGCTCCACAGCTCCTTGGACCACAGCATGAGCACCCGCTCGGGACGCCTCAATGTATGGCAGATGAGGTAGATCGTCGCGAAGACTGGCCCGCAACCGACGAGCGATGCGAACATGGGCCGGGCGAGCATGGCCGCCGATGACCAGTAGTCCAGGATCGAGGGCAGCCAACAGTGCAGCAACCCCCGGGGCGATGGCGTCGGCAAAAGCGTCGACGGCCTGCTCAGCCCAGACGGGGGCGTGTGGTGATCCAGCAAGTTCAAACAATGCCTCGGCCGAGACGTCGTGCCTGGCAGCAACGTCGACCAGATCCAGGTGCGCGGTAGCCCACCCTGACCCTGGCAGGTAACTCATTTCGCCGGCATACCCGGCAGAACCGCGAATGGCGCGTCCGTCGAGGATAATTCCGGCTCCCACCGAGGCATCGATGAGCAGCGAGATCATTGATTCTGTGTCCGCCAGGCCACGCACATGCTGCTCAGCCAGAGCAGCGAGCACTGCGTCGTTCTCGATCATGACATTACCCACACGCCCGTCATGAAGGGCAGCAAAGTAGTCAGGGTCGGAAATTTCTGGCAGGGACTCATTGTGACGCAACCGACCGTCCGGTCCGACGCTACCGAGGGCACCGATGACCATCGTGTCAACGGAATCCAGGCCCAGCTCTTGTAGCAGATCATCGAGGGCTTCGTCAAGCAAAGCTCCGGGGGAACCGCCACGTAGAGGTCGCGACGTGCTGGTCAACATCTCACCGTGCCAGTCGGCCAGGCCTAGCTCGACGCCCTGCAACCGGATGGCCGCCCCGGCCTGAACCCTCTTCGTGGCGTTCAGCGTAAACATCCGGGAGCGACGCCCTCCCCTGCCCCCGGCGTGCATCGATTCCCGCTCGAGGGCATCGCCCTGTTCTAGGAGCGAGTTCATGGCGGCACTGACGGTGGGGCGGGTCAGACCGGTGAGCTCCTGGAGACGTCGGATCGTCACGGGCTGAGTTGCCGTCACCAGACAATCCAGTACTGCCGCCTGGTTATGGTCGCGCAAGTCGGTCAGCGACCTGCCGCCAAGCTGTTCAGCACCGTCGGAGCGTCCTTGACCCATCAGGAACCAGCTTTCCACGAAAATCCGTCCATTTTCAGGCTCAGCTTACTTGCCCCAGATCAAGTTACGAATTACTCTTTCTAAACATCGTGGACACCGTCGCCCCGACGGGACTCGCATCGATGAAGATGGAGGAAAGCCGTGCGTGAGAGCTGTACAGCGGTGGTAACCGATCTCTCCACTCGCGTACGTCCAGACTCCGTGCCCCAATCGCTGTCAGAGCAATGGTTCGCCTCCGATCAGGCGGTGCGCGTCCAAGTCGCCTACCGGTGTGGCGCGGAAGGCTCCGAACATGTGTACGACCGCGTCACCGCCTCCGTCATGGTGCTGGTCGACGATCATGAGATCGCCGCCAACTGCTGGCGCGTCATGGAGGTTGCTGCTCCGCTGGTGCGCTACCCGGAATCCGGTGGCGTCTACGAAATCGACGTCCCCGGCCTAGTACCCGACCGACTTGACCCGCTAGGACGCTTCGGGACCCGGTTCCTGCCTGACCAGTGGCAGTCATTGGTGGTGGAACTGACGGCCCCACTTGACCCCGGAAGTCACACCCTAGACATTCGTTTTGTCGACGACGACGGGATCATCGCCGACGCCACGCAACGCCTCGAAGTGGTCTCGGTGACCGGGACCGTGGCGAGCTTCCACCACTCCGAGTGGATCCACGTTGATGCGCTTCAGGCGTGGTCCGGCGTGGAGGCCTTCGATGAGCGCCACTGGGACTCATTGACAAAGCCGTCGAGCTGGCTGCCAGCGCGGGCGTCGACACCCTGTTCACCCCTATACTGACCCCTCCTATCGACGTCGATCCCACCAGTCCGCCGCTGGCCACTCAGCTGGTCGTCGTGCACCGTCAGGGCGACCGCTGGAGCTTCGACTTTGACCGTCTGGATCGTTGGAGTCGCATCGCTCGACGTCACGGTATCACCCACCTCGAGTTCTCCCATCTGTTCTGCCAGGGGGAAGTCGACCGTCCGGCTGACGTCTACGATGCCGACGGCAACCACCTCTTCGGTTCCCATCTGCCTACTGAGGGGTACCGCGATTTCCTGGCCATCCTGTTGCCGGCCCTAGACCAGTGGTCACGACGCCATGGCTGGTCTGATGCACTGTACTGGCATGTCTCGGATGAGCCCCGGGCCAATCAGTACACCTCTTACCGTAAGGCCGTCGACATGGTACGTCGCACCGTCCCCGGGGCCACCGTCATCGACGCCGTGGACGATCCGAGGTTCGCCACCGTCGTCGACGTTCCGGTGACCATCTACGGACACCTCCTCGAGTGCGAGGCCGCTGGACTTGACGGCATGTGGGTCTACACTTCCTGCGCCTCGACTTTCTGGGAACCGAATCGCCATCTCGGCATGCCGCTCACCCGGCTACGTGCCCTGGGACTGCTGCTGTGGTGGCACCACACCCCCGGTCTGCTGCACTGGGCCCTCAACTTCTGGTTCGATCAGTTCTCGCGCTACCTCGTCGATCCCAACGCCGACACCTCGGCTGACTTGGCTTTTCCCTCCGGTGATAGCTCGGTCATCTACCCTCGTGTCGATGGTTCCCTCGTGCCTTCGCTGCGATTGAAGGTTCTCGCACAGCTCCACGAGGACGTCCGACTGTTGCGGCGTGTCGAAGATGCGGTCGGCCGCCCTACCATCGTCGACCTCATCGAACACTTGGCCCCCGGATCCACCGCCGATCTGGATCACCGTTACCCCTTGGAGCCTGATTTTTACCGGTCTCTGACCGCCAATTTGCTTCGCCTGCTCAAAGATATCGATGGAGCCACCGTATGAAAGTCGTCACCACATCCGGCCATCGCCGCCACTCCTCCACCCAACCCAAGCTGGCGCCGTGGTTGTTCCTGTTCCCGGCTTTGCTGCTGTTCGTCTTCATCTTCGTGTTGCCGATCGCCTATACGATCATGCAGAGTTTCTTGAAGCCAGGACAGAAGAAACTCCTGTACGCCCCCAGCGGGCACACCGCGCCGCAGTTCGCCGGAATCTCCCAGTACACGGCAGCCTTTCAGGATTCCCACTTTCTGCTGTCAATCGGGCGAGTATTGCTCATCGGCGTGGTCCAGGTACCGCTCATGCTGCTGTTTTCAGTGTGTCTGGCATTATTGCTGGACGCCCGTAGGGTGAAAGCCCGGCAGGGATTCCAGCTGGCCTATTTCCTGCCCTACGCGGTGCCCGGTGCGATCAGCGCCTTGATGTGGACCTTCCTGCTCCAGCCGCAGCTGTCACCGTTCACCTCGTTGTTCCAGAAGATGGGTCTGAACCTCAACCTGTTAGCCCCGTCGGTAGTACCTATCTCGGTAGGGAACATGATCACATGGGGCTTTGAGGGCTACAACATGGTGGTCATCTACTCCGCCCTGAAGGCCCTGCCCAACGAAATCCTCGAGGCTGCCCATGTCGACGGTGCCAGCTCTTGGCGCACCGCCTGGCAGATCAAGGTACCGATGGTGCGCCCCGCAGTCATCATGACCGCAGTGTTTTCCATTATTGGCACCATCCAGTTGTACAACGAGCCCGCGATCCTGCGAAACTCCGCGCCCCGCATCGACCCCGATTTCAGCCCGATTATGGCGGTCTACAACTTAGTAACCACGGGTGACTACTTCGGTGCTGCTGCTCGCAGCGTCATTCTTGCCGTCATCACCCTGGTGGCCTCGTTCGGATTCCTGAAGTTACAGTCACGCCGCGGAGGTGCCTTCGATGAGTGAGCAGAACCTCATGGAGTCGACGGACCACGGCACCACAGGTGTCGTGCCACCGGTCAAGCGCAACCGCGGCAAGGGAGGCAAACCACAGTTCGGCCTCACCGGAGCCTCGATGCTGGTCGTCATGATCATCGCTGCGCTGTATTTTCTTGCCCCGCTGTGGTGGTTTCTCGTCTCGGCCACGAAAAGCAACGGTGGGCTGTACTCGGGTAATCCATTCTGGTTCCATGACTTCAGTCTTGCGGAAAATTTCACCGACATCGTCCACCGCGACGGAGGCATCTACTTCCGCTGGCTGCGAAACTCCATCTTCTACTCGCTAGTTGCCGGGGTGGGTGCCGGACTGATCTCGGCCATGGCCGGGTACGCGCTGGCCAAGTTCCGGTTCCGTGGGCGAGATGCGGTGTTTAACTGTGTGCTGGCGGCGACCCTGTTGCCGATCATGCTGCTGACCGTCCCGTTATATCTCATGTTCTCAAAGGTCGGTCTGGTGGACACAATCTGGGCGATGATCCTGCCTAGTCTCATCAACCCTTTCGGCATTTACCTGTGCCGTGTGTACTCGGCAACCGTACCCACCGAGGTGCTCGAAGCAGCTCGTCTGGACGGCACGAGTGAAGCCGGCATTTTCTTCAAGATCGTGCTGCGCATCATCTCCCCCGCACTGGCCACGGTGTTCCTTATCCAGTTCGTGAGCACCTGGGCCAATTTCCTATTGCCAACAATGATGTTGACCACGCCCGAGAAACAGCCGTTAGCCGTCGGACTCGTCACGTGGCAAGCGACCATTCAGACGGGCAACCCGGCACCTACCAACATTCTCATCTTCGGGGCCTTTTTGTCAGTGCTGCCACTTGTGGCCCTCTTCCTTCTATTGCAGCGCTACTGGAAGACCGGTCTAACGACCGGCGGAATCAAGTAAGGAACAAAACATGGCAAACTTGCACAGTTTCAGTCGCCGTGGACTGTTGCTCGGAGGCGGTGTCGCTATGACGACCATGGCTCTAGCAGCATGTGGCGAATCCAAGAGTGCATCCAGCAGCAGTACGAGCAGCGGCGCCTCGGACGCGAAGGTTTCGTTGACCTTTTGGGGGTGGGCCCCCGGATACAAGGAGGCCGTCGAGCTGTGGAATAAGAAAAACCCGAACACTCAGGTCACGTGGATCGCCACCGAAGCCAGTCGCAAGATTTACCCGAAGATGCTCACGGCGGTCAAAGCCAACAACGCTCCCGACCTCGCTCAGGTAGGTTACGAGGCGCTGCCCTCCTTTGTGATCCAAGATGCGGTTCAAGACATCAAGGAATGGGCTGGTGACGTCGACAAGAATTTCACCGCAGCTGGTGCTAAGTCCGTCAATCTCGGCGGTGCCGTCTACGGAATCCCAGTGGATACTGCGCCAATGGCCATGATCTACAACAAAGCCTTATTGGACTCGTTGAAAATCAAGGCGCCCAAGACCTGGGACGAGTTCGCCAGCGCAGCTCGGGCTGTCAAGAAAGCCGACCCGAAGGCCTCGTTGACCTACTTCAGCTCCGACCGGAACTTCCTGGCTGGTTTGGTCCGGCAAGCAGGCGGACGCTGGTACGACGTCACTGATTCCACCGTAAAGGTCATCATGACTCAGGACGCCGCCTCGAGGAAGGTGGCTGACTTCTGGCAAAAACTCATCAACGAAGGCAGCATTCCCGTCCACGAGGGCTACACCCCGCAGGTGTACAAACAGATGAATGAGGACACCCTTATTTCGGAACTCTACGGCATCTGGGACACTGCACTCATCGCCCAGAACGTGCCCAAGGGGAAAGGCAAGTGGGCCGTTGCTCCGCTGCCAGAATGGCCGGACCGTCCCGGTGGAGCCGACATGGGAGGGTCAGCCACAGTGGTGCTCAAGGGTTCAAAGAACGCAGAAGCGG
Source organism: Cutibacterium acnes (assembly GCF_003030305.1). Taxonomy (NCBI): domain Bacteria; kingdom Bacillati; phylum Actinomycetota; class Actinomycetes; order Propionibacteriales; family Propionibacteriaceae; genus Cutibacterium; species Cutibacterium acnes. The sequence continues at coordinate 2,077,355 of NZ_CP023676.1, forward strand.
CCGCTAGGTTCGCCACGTGGATGAGCACTGACCCGCAGGCCGTGTCGATCTTGATTTCGAAGGGTGGCCTGTGGCCGGCCTCAACCACGGGGCTGGCGAATAAGGCCCTGCAGAAACCTGACGCCTTCTACAGCAACGACAAGGTTTTCGTCCCCTTCATCGACGTGGCGAAGAACCTCAAATACGACTGGGTTTGGGGACCGACCCAGGTTCAAGCTGGGCAAGACATGGAGAACAACTTGGTCAAGGTCTCAAAGTCGTACCCCATTACCAAGGCACTGGCTGACACCCAGGAGTCAACCTTGGCCAAGCTGAAGAAGCAGGGCATCAAGGTCGGCTGACGCTCGACGACACCTGACCGACTGCAGTCGGGAACCGAATCACCAGTGCGGATGAATCCACACTGGTGATAGGTACGTTACGCGAGAATGTCATCGAAGAACGCAGCGTGCACTTCATCACCTCGATGACAGGTCCGCTGCTGTCGGACGCCAGGAATGCCGTCCACCTTCCCTGCCAGTGCAAGCTGTGCCCCCACTGGGACTCGAACCCAGGACCCGCGGATTAAAAGTCCGCTGCTCTAACCATCTGAGCTACGGGGGCTCCCCTAGTGTAGCGATGCTTCCTTCATCATGCGAAGCGACCCGGGTATTCGGCGGCCGATTCTCGGTCCTTTGCCGCAACGCGTGTCGATACCTACTCCTAAACATCAACCTGTACTTCAGAGTTGGCATGAACTTTTTAGACTCGCCGCGGCAATGGCAACGCCCAGGACGATCACCTTCATGGCGTCCGGTATAACCCCTAGTCAAAGCCGATTAGGAGACCCTCAGCGTCGCCAGCGAACCCCAAATAACATCTTTGAGATTCTCAGCCATTTCTCGGCGTGTCGACTTGCAGGCGACGAAAAAACTCTTCGGAGCAAGTAGACGAAACCCGTTTTGACAACTTGAATTGCCCTTGTCACGCGAGGTGTTCCTGGTTGGGTCGGTGGACGGATCCGGGGAAGAGCCAGGAGTGCCCCATAGGGAGGCGGGTCCACACGCCGGAAGGAGTCAGTTCCATGGGTGTTGTGCGCCCGCTCCGGGCCGGGGTCGCAACCCTGGCCACCGCTGGTCTCGCCATCGGCGGCAGTCAATTCTTTGCCCCCCCAGCCCAAGCCACCAACAGTTCAGTAAAGGCCCGAGTGTCCGCTCGCACCGCCGTTAACATCAGGGCCCAGGCGGGCATACACGGAAAGATCGTAGGCGTACTCGAGAGGGGCCAGCAGCTCAATCAGACCGGCGTCCCCGTCAATGGCTGGGTCCCGGTCGCCTACCGTGGCCACACTGCCTTCATCGACCACCACTACCTGTCGTCAGTCGCCTGGCGCCCATCTCCCTCCAGCCCCTCCGCCTCCAGCTCTCCAGTCGGAATTGCCCAGGCAACCACGTACGTCTATGTTCGCGCTGGGCACTCTATGCAGGCCGCCAAGGTGGGTGTGCTCTCCCCCGGTGAGAAAGTCGGCGTAACCGGACGCTCCGCACAGGGCTTTAGCGAAGTTGTCTACAACGGCGTTCACCGGTGGGTTGGTTCCCGCTATCTGAGCCCCACCGCCGCCAAGCCCTCCCCGAAACCGGCGCCGGCTCCCAAGCCATCCAAGACCGTCTACACGACAGCTAACCTCAACCTACGAAACGGCGCCTCCATGAGCGCTGCGGTGTACACCTCAGTCTCACGTGGCACCGCCCTGGCAACCACCGGGCGGACTACCTCCGGATGGACCCAGATCACCCATCGGGGACGCACCTTGTGGGCCTCCAGCAAGTACCTCACCACTACTACTCCGCCCACACCGGCACCCAGGCCCGCCCCCGATCCCTCGGTGTCGCCTCGTGGCGCTCGGGCCGCCATTGTCAACTACGCCACGGCTCAAGTGGGCAAAGCCTACATTTGGGGAGGCGAGGGCCCCGACGGCTTCGACTGCTCGGGCCTAGTGTTGAAGGCCTACCAGCAGGCGGGAATTAACCTGCCCCATTACTCGGGGTCACAAATCGAGCGCGGTCATCGCATTTCCCTAGACCAAATTCAGCCCGGGGATCTTTTCGCCGCCTCGGGTGGCGGTCACGTCGGCATTTACGTCGGCAACGGGTACATGGTGGAGGCAGCCAATCCTCGTGCCGGGGTGCGTCTGAGCCCCATCCGTTCCTCGATGTACCCAGTTCGCATCAATTCAAACCTCCTCAACTGAACCAGCGTGACGCCGGCAATCCCTATCGGTTGCCGGCGTCTGCGGTGCCACCAAGGTAGGCACGCTGGTAAGCGCTCGTCTGCCCAGAAGGCCAGCATCCGGTGGGGCAATTTCTCGCCAGTGATATGACCTGGCTATGATGGCCCAGTTCGACGGTTGCCATCGCATTGATATGCATCCGTTGAGTCCCGGTCGTCCAGAGGCCTAGGACACCGCCCTTTCAAGGCGGCAACGCGGGTTCGAATCCCGTCCGGGATACCCTCAAGGGTCCTGCATCGACATCGATGCAGGACCCTAGTTATGTCCGGCCAGGTTGGTTTGTCAGCCAACCCACCGTTTCACGCCTCAGATCCAAATCATGTCATCGGCACGCTTAGGCGAAAGGATGCGCGTCATACCCGCCAGCGGCCCGCCCAACCATGGCGACCTTCAGTTGATCCGTCCTGCTCATCTCCCTTAGCACAGCAGCAGACACACTAGGTGGGCGCCCAAAACTTCTAGTTCGCTTACAGCGAACCCGGCATCCCTGCAAGATAGCCCCACTAGGCCATGCAAATACCCTAGTCACAGCTGTTTTAACCCGGCATCCAGAGGTCGATTTCCCTTCAGGGTTACATCCTTGCTATATTTTTCGAGCTGCCTGAGGCAGTGGTCGGGCTCACAAGAGTCAAGGCCCCGTAGCGCAGTTGGTTAGCGCGCCGCCCTGTCACGGCGGAGGTCGTGGGTTCAAGTCCCATCGGGGTCGCTGAAGCGGTGATGAGTTCATCACCGCTTTCGTGTTCATGCGGCCTTTGCGTGGGCACGATGGCCGGGTAGCTCAGTTGGTAGTAGCGTTCGCCTGAAAAGTGAAAGGTCACCGGTTCGACCCCGGTCCCGGCCACCTTGCAAATGACGAGGTCGCGTCAGCGCCTTTCCTAACCTCATTTGACCGAACCGCTCATGAGGCCAGAGACGAAGTACTTACCCAGGGCGATGTACACCACAACGGTCGGCAAACAGGCAATGAGCACACCAGCCATGATCTGCGGATAATTCGGGTTCTGTCCGGAAGCCAACGCATTGAGGCCGAAGGTGACCGGCCCGTTGTTCTGGTTAGTCAGGAACAGCGCAAAGAGGAAGTCGTTCCAGGCACTGGTGAACTGCCAAATGAGCGTCACGACGAAGCCTGGAATGGACACCGGTAGGACGATCTTGGTGTACGTCGAGATCATGGCAGCGCCGTCCACTCTGGAGGCCTCGACTATTTCCGAGGGCACTGCGGTCGCATAGTAGTTGCGGAAGATCAGAGTGCAAATGGGGATGCCATACACGACGTGGCACAGCACTAGGGTCGGGATCCCGGCGAACCACGGAGCTCCCTGCTGAATGTCTAACATCATGCCTGACAGCGGAATCATGATGGCCTGGTAGGGAATGAACATCCCGAACAGGAACAGCACAAAGATCACATGGGATCCAGGGAACTTCCACTTCGCGAAGACATAGCCGTTGAGGGATCCCAGAATGGCAGAGATGATGGCGGCCAGTACGGCCATCACGAGAGAACGTCCTAGAGCTGGCGCCAGGGCGCCCCAGGCGGCCTGCCAGCCTCCAACTGACCACACCCTAGGGAATTTCCACGCCGTCGTTTGGTCGTAGACAGACGGCGTCTTGAAGCTCGTCACGAGCAAGGCATAGGCAGGGGTCAGCACCAGCACGGCGAAAATCACCAGCAGCACATAGCGCACGGCGCTCATAGTCTGCTGGGCCGCCGTGCGACGCCGGCGACGTTGAGGGGCGTCAGCCAGGGTCCCACCGGGAACAGTAGCGTCACCACGTACCTCATCCGGAAGCGCTGTACTAGTCATCAGCGTCCTTGTCTCTCGGTGCGATTGGTGTACACGAGGTACGGGACGACGACAACGGCCACAATGACCAGCAGGATCGTCGCGTTGACGGCACCCGCCGTCGGGTTATTGAGCTGGAACATTTGAGTCCACATCAACGTGGCCGGGACCTCTGCGGTGTAGGAACTCTGCCCGGCAATTGCGTAGATAAGGTCGAACATTTTCATCGACATATGGCCAACGATGATGAGAGCGCTCAGAGCGATCGGCGAGAGCTGCGGGAAGAGAACGTTCCAGTAGAGCTTGAACTCGGACGCACCGTCGACCCGAGCTGCCTCACGCTGGTCTTCGGAAATACCGCGGAAACCGGCCAGGAAGAGAGCCATGATATAGCCGGACAATTGCCAGATAGCTGGGATGGCCATAGCCGCCATATTGAATTTACCCGACGAATACCAGGATGACTGCAGCCCGGACATTCCCATATGAACAAAAAGCTGGTTGAGACCGGCGGCCTGACCATCCTTAGCAGGAGACAGGAGCCACCGCCAGATGACACCAGCAGCCACGAAAGAGACTGCCATCGGGAATAGGAATATCGACCGGAAGAATCCCTCGCCGCTAACACCTTTCTCCAGTAGGAGAGCCCACAACAGGCCAAAGACCATGGTTCCAGCGACGAACACCACGGTCAGCACCAGCAAGTTCCACATGGCGTGCTGATACCGGCCATCGGCTAATAACTGTGAGTAGTTAGCCCAGCCACCGGGAGCCTTAACTCGCCCCGATTTCGTCTTTACCCGCGCCAACGATGCGAAGACCGTCTTACCGATAAACCCATAGACAAAGACGCCAACGAGAATGATCGACGGCAGCACGAGGAGAAAGCTCGGAAGCCAGCGCCTCACTCTTTTCATGATGAAATCTCCTGATTTTTTGGGGGATGAAGAGCGCTATATAGCACCCCTCATGTGAGCGCAAACGCGCAACGTTAGATCAAGAACAGTTCCGGTATGGGGTCCGACCTGCGGACCCCATCCATGGCTCACTTGCCGTATTTGTCGTGTGCAGCCACCAGCGCGGAAGCCAGGTTGTCGGCGTTCTTGTCCTGGTAGAACTTGCTCATCGCAGTGTTGATCTCGGAGCTCCATGCCAGCGAGACAGCCGCACCGTGAGCGATCGACGAAACGATCGGCACCTCTTTGAAGTCCTTCATCGCGGTCTGCTGGTACGTGCTGAAACCGTCAGGCTTGACGTCGGTACGAGCCGGGATAGATCCCTTGATCTTGTTGAACGTCGACTGGGCGTCGGCCGAACCGACGAAGCGCAACCAATCCTTGGTTGCCTCGGGGTTCTTGGTGCCGGTGGGCAGGGTGAAGGAGTCAGCCAGGAAATCGTAGACGACCTCCTTGCCGGGCACCACGAAAGCGGTGTAGTCGGCGTTGTACTTCTTGCCCTTCATGTCGAACTCCGCAACGGCCCAGTCACCCATGACGTTGTAGGCAGCTTTGCCGGAAGCCACCATGTCAGTGGCAGCCGGCCAGTCGTCGCCGTCGGAAGCGGTATTGGTGAAGGTGAGGGCCTTCTTGTAGTCCTCGATGGCCGCCTTAGCCTCGGGGCTGTCCCATGTGCCATCGGGAGTGAAAAGCTTGTTGTAGCCGTCGGCGCCCATATCAGCAGCCAGAATCGACTCGAAGAGTTCGGTCTGAGTCCAGGTGCCACCGATCGACAACGGGGTGGCGACGCCAGACGCCTTAACCTTCTCCATATCAGCAATCCAGCCCTTGACGTCAGTCGGAGTCTTGGTGACGCCGGCCTTCTTGAGGAGGGCGGAATTAGCCCACACCACATTGGCGCGGTGGATGTCGACCGGCACCGAATAGATGTGGCCATCGACAGTGAGACGGTCAGCTAGGGTCTTTGGGAAAACCGACTCGCCACCGAGTTCCTTGATAATTCCATCAACGGGCTCGATCTGCTCATTGTCGATATAGTCGGTCAGTTCAGCGCCAGCGTGACCTTGGAAGGAACTCGGAGGGTTGCCGTTCTTAAGATCGGAAGCCAGCTTGGCCTTAGCGTTAGACCCAGATCCACCAGCAACGGCAAGGTTTTTAAACCTATCGTGCGGGTACTTTTTGGCGAACATCTTCTCGAGAGCCTGCAAGCCCCTCGCCTCGGAGCCGTCGGCCCACCAGGTAAACACACCAACCTCGCCGCCGGCGCCGCCTGCCTTGGGAGTCGACGAGGACGTCGTCGACCCTTGACTCGCATCCTCGTCGGTCGTCGTGGAACTGCAGCCAGCCAGGACGAGCATCGATGCCGTCGCCAAGGCTGCGATCTTCTTCGCGTACATTCCAAACCTCCGTGTGGTTCGGTCAGATCGCCTTCTCCCGGCGCGGATGCCGCAGAGTCGATCTGTATCTGCTGGGCGACGGTGCCCAGCACAGGAAGTGTGTCATAAAAATGTTAACGACGTCCAAAAACGTGTCAGATGTGAGTTATTACGCTAAATAGGCGTCAACCCAGCGCTCCATTTCAGCGAAAACACCAGCCCGCACCGACGGAGCAGAGAGCACCACATCATGGAGTCCACCCCGGACACGGACCAAGGTGAGATGGCGACCAAGGTTAACTGCTGCGCGCGCCAACCGATCGACGTCGAGAACGGTATCAGCGGTCTTCATCGACGGCTTCCACGTCGCCGAAAGGTCGCTGCGAGCAGAAATGAGCACCAACAGCGGGACGTCAATGTGCAGCCCCTGAGCCACCTTCTGATGACCATCGAGGATAGCTGCCAACCACCCGGCGCGAGTGACGAAAGGAGCCCATGACGGATCCTTGACCTCCGGGACGTCCCATTCCCCGCCAAACTCACGACGGATTGAGTGACCAAAATTGTCCCGGGACGGGATAGGCAGCACAGTCGTCGGTTCTGCGACGCGGACTGATCGTGCCACCGGCCCAGCTAGAGCTCGGGTAAGGAACGACCCCTGAAGGTCGATCCACGGTGAGTTGAGAATAACCCCGTCAACCCATCCCGGATGACGCGACACCCACAACGGGACAATAAGCCCCCCTGTGGAGTGACCCATGATCGTCACCGAGTCGTGATCGGCCCGCAGCAATGACACCGCAGCGTCAATTTCCTCATCGTATTCGGCCAAGTCACGAACCCAGCCAGCCATCTGACCGGGAACAAGATTTCGCCCGTACCGACGCAGATCGAGCCCGAGGAAGTCATACCCCCAGCTCTCCACCACCTCAGCTAGATGAGCTTGGTAAAAGCAGTCCGACCAGCCGTGGACGTAGAGCATGGCACGGCCATGACGCGGCTCACCACGACGCACCACACTCGCAGTTAGAAGCCCGTCGGGATCCCCCACAGCCTTAGCTGCATGCGGGAGCCCGATCCGAGCGTATTCAAACCCGTCGAGTAAGGGGTCGTTCAGCCACCTCATGGCCGCATTACCGGCTCAGTCCTCCTCGCCGTAGTGGGCGTACTTCTCAGCCAAATCTGCGTACTCATCCGACAAGCCGTCCTCGTCATGAGGATCCTCCTGCTGACGGCTCTCGCCTCTCAGCTCTCGCTCCAGTGACTCGAGATCCATGTTCACCGAGCGATACTTCAAATCGCGGGCAACCTTGGTCTGTTTCGCCTTTGCACGGCCGCGCCCCATGTGGGTCGACCCCCTCGCTTCATCAATAGCGGCATTGCCGCCCAAAATCATCAACTATCGTGGTGCACAGGCTACCCGAGCGATGACCCACGTACCAAAGTGGGCCACCGCAAATTGTGTTTCCAGGCGAACGGCCTAGCAGCAAGGATGGCTCGAAACCAGCACCGCCCCCAGCTCATTCGTCGCGTCACGATGGGAAACATGACCGCACTGCCAAGCGGAAAGACCACGCTCGGCAAGCAGATCGATAGCTGCAGAGATGTTCGCGTCTGGCATGACGACGACCATCCCGACTCCCATATTGAGGGTCGCTTCGATGTCAGGCTGTGAGACGTTGCCCACCTGCTGGACGAGGTTGAAGATCGGCGCTGGTGTCCACGTGGACCGGTCGACCGTAGCAACGAGATCATCAGGCAGGACACGGGCCAGGTTGTTAGCTAATCCCCCGCCGGTGACGTGACTCATAGCGTGCACCTCGATCTGGCGGATAAGGGCCAGCAGATCAGCTGCATAAACCGTCGTCGGCTCCAACAGCTCTTCGCCAAGGGTGCGACCCAACTCATCGACATGACGGTTCAAAGCCCAACCAGCGTCAGCCAGCAGCACCTTACGGACCAGTGAGTAACCGTTCGAGTGCAGCCCCGAGGAAGCCACCGCCAACAAAGCGTCGCCCTCCTGCACGCGCTGCGGGCCAAGAATGTCGTCATACTCGACGGCGCCCGTAGTAGCGCCTGCGACGTCGTACTCGTCGTCGGTTAGCAGACCCGGATGCTCAGCTGTCTCGCCGCCCAACAGGGAACAGCCGGCTTGAGTACACGCTGCGGCGATGCCCTTGACAACAGCGGCAATCCGGTCGGGGTCGACGTGGCCGCATGCAATGTAGTCGGTGACGAACCACGGCTCAGCACCCACCACGACGAGATCGTCGACGAGCATGCCGACGAGGTCAAAACCAATGGTGTCGTGAATGTCCATAGCCTGGGCAATGGCCACCTTGGTGCCAACCCCATCAGTCGAGGTAGCCAGCACCGGGTGACGGTACTGGCCCAGGACGGAAGCGTCGAAAAAGCCAGCGAAGCCGCCCAAGCCGCCAAGGACCTCTGGACGACGGGTGGCGGCCACGTGGGCCTTCATCAGGTCAACGGCGCGCTCACCAGCCTCAATGTCGACTCCGGCACGGGCGTAGGCGGACTCGTTGCTCACTGCTGCTCCTGGTTCGGGTTGGTGTGGGTGGCGTCGGCTAGCACGGCTCGCGCCGAGACAGGCACCGGTACGGGATAAACGCCGTCAAAACAAGCCCGGCAGAGGTTATCGGCGTCAACGTGGGTGGCACGGACGAGGCCGTCAAGGCTGACGTAGCCAAGCGAGTCAGCGCCGATAGATCGGCAGATGTCCTCGACGTCAAGACCCGGGGCGATGAGCTGAGCGCGAGTAGCGAAGTCAATGCCGTAGAAGCACGGCCACTGCACCGGCGGAGAAGAGATGCGCACGTGCACCTCGGCCGCACCAGCCTCACGCAACATTCGGACCAGCTGACGCTGGGTATTGCCGCGCACGATGGAGTCATCGACGACGACGATGCGTCGTCCCTCAATGACGTCACGCAACGGGTTGAGCTTGAGCCGAATACCCAAGTTGCGCAGGGTTTGAGAGGGCTGGATGAAAGTCCGGCCCACGTAGGAGTTCTTGACCAGGCCCATGCCGTAGGGGATGCCGGACTCGTCGGCATAGCCGATAGCAGCCGGGGTGCCAGACTCTGGCACCGGGATGACGAGGTCGGCGTCGGCAGGGTGTTCCTGGGCCAGGATCTTGCCGACTTTGACGCGAACGTTGTGGATACGTCGTCCAGCAATAACGGTGTCAGGGCGAGCCAGGTAAACGTATTCGAAGACGCACCCCTTGGGCCGGGCCGCAGCGAAACGGCTGGTGCGCAACCCAGCCGCGTCAATGGCGACCATCTCGCCGGGCTCGATCTCGCGAACGAAAGTACCACCGACGATGTCGATAGCCGCAGTTTCGGAGGCGACCACCCAACCACTAGATAGGCGCCCCAGCACCAACGGTCGGATGCCCTGCGGATCACGAGCAGCGCACAAAGTGTGGTCGTCCATGAAAACGAGACTGAAGGCACCCTGAAGGTGGGGCAGGACCTGGGCGGCGACTTCCTCAAGAGTGCCGTCATAGGTCGTCATGAGGGCTGTTACCAGCGAGGTGTCGTTGCTGGAGTCCATCCGGTCTTTGTGGGGAACCTCGGTATCCGGGGCACGCTCAGCGATGAGGGCTTCGAGGGCGCCGGTGTTGGTGAGGTTGCCGTTATGGGCCAGAGCTAGCCCGTCACCACCTTGACGCGACCTGAACGTCGGCTGGGCGTTGTCCCAGATACTCGCACCAGTCGTCGAATACCGGGTGTGCCCGACGGCCATATGTCCCTGGAGGGAATTGAGGGTGGCCTCGTCAAAGACCTGGGACACCAACCCCATGTCTTTAAAGACCATCATGTGGCGACCGTCTGACACCGCCATGCCAGCTGATTCCTGGCCACGGTGTTGCAGGGCATACATGCCGAAGTAGGTGAGTTTAGAAACCTCCTCACCGGGGGCATAGATCCCGATGACGCCACAGGCGTCTTGGGGCCCGTGGTCCTGGGGGTTGAGGTCTGCGGTAAGCCTTCCGTCTGCGCGCGCCACATCAACACGCTATCGCACACCGAGGCAACTCACCGTGAATTGTGCGTCGGAGCGTCGGCGTCACCACACCCGTTCTCGACGGCGACAAGCGAGTTCAGTGTGTCGGGGCTACCCTCGATGCCGCCGGTAGGGCCAACAAGGTCGCCGCCACACCGACGCCCCACGTCACCGCATAGGCCGGAGTTGCACCACCCCAGTCAGCCAGCCGCCCGGCCAGGGTCGTCCCGAAGGCATACCCAAGGCTGTTCATAGCCGCTAGCAGAGTCATAACGGTGCCAATCCGTCCAGCCGAGGCCGACCTCTCCGCCACACTGAACAGGGTGATCATGTACGGGGCCGCCGCCATACCAAGGATGATGAGGATCGGCACCAACGGCCCAAGGCGATCGACCAGCAGCAAGGGGGCTGCAAAAAGGGCCAATCCGGCAGCGAAAAGACGCCACCTGGCCGGCAGGTCCAGACGATGAGCCAACCGTGGCAGAGCCAGCCCAGCAGCAGCGCTACCCACTGAAAGCAAGGCGTGGAACAGCCCTGCCAGGCCTGGACGTCCGGCGTCGGTGGCGAGGCTGGTCGTGCCGGTCTGCACAGACCCAAACACCATGCCCATAAAGATCATGCCAACGCAGGTGGCCGCGACACCTGAGGTGAATAGCGGGCCGGGGCCACCACGATCTGACCGTGCCGGGGCCCCGGCACGAATCGTTCTGCCCGGATGAACCTCAACGAGTTTCGACGTCGGGTCCAGGGCAAACCAACTCCCCAACACCACCAGCATGGCGCCGGCGACGATAAGCCCCGGAACGGGACCGGCCAGCACAGCGAGAGCGCCGACCGCGGCCGGGCCGAGAGCGAAGGAGGCTTCGTCAATGGCACCTTCCCAAGCAAAAGACGTTTCGAGGATCCCCGCCTCCATGGTGGGATTTGCCGCACCCATGGCGCGCCAACGAACTCTCGCCATCGTGCCAATCTGCGGAAGGAAAAACCCCGCTAAACCACCCATCACGGCCACTACCGGCCATGCGGCACCCATGACTGCAGCCAGTCCCTCAGCGATCAGGGCTGTGCCACCGACCAGAGACTGCGCAAGCAGCACGACACGCTGACCGTGACGGTCCGTCAGAGCACCAAAAAACGGGGAACCAATAGCGATAGCCAAGGCGACCACGCCGGCAGCCAGACCACCGGGGCCCAGCCGCCCCGATACTTGCGGACTGGACACCAGCAGCAGGGTGCCCAACTGGCTCATAGCTAGGGGCAAACGAGCCAGAGCGGAGACGGCGACGAACGTCCCGCCAGGCAGCGAGAACAGGGTGCGGTAGCTCACGGAACTGGAGGGCATGAGGCGGACCTCTCAATGACAGGGACAACGTGCTGCCCGCGCCTGCCCACCCTTCTGACGCGAATCCCGGTGATCGTCACACAAACGGGGCAACTCCCCGCTGAACGTCCCAGGCCCTGCCTGCCGGCACAGCCGACGGCAGGGTTATCCTACGCGGGAACACCGTGCAGTGGAACTTCGCTCCTCACTCGGCGAGGCCAGCAAGCATGAGGGCCTCGGTGAGGATCGCCCGACGGAAATCACCCAGGTGCAGGGACTCGTCGATGCCGTGCATACGCGACTCCGGGTCAGTAACAGCAGTCACCAGGACGGTGGCCTCCGGGAAGGCGTGCTGCAAGTCAGTCACCAGCGGGATAGCGCCACCAGTGCCCATCTCGACCGGCTCCTGCCCCCATGCCAGCCTGAAGGCCTCCTTGGCGACCTCGGCCTTGTCACCGGTGAAGGGGACGACGCCCGGCTGTCCCAACTGACCACGGGTCACCTTGATATGAGCACCGAACTCGACGTGGGACTCCAGATGCTTGACGAGGGCCTCCATAGCCTCGCCGGCGTCTTGGCCGGGAGCGACACGCAGGCTGATCTTGGCCCGAGCGCTGGCAGGAAGGATATTGATGGCGTCCTTGACCGGAGTGGCGTCAATAGCAATGACGGTCACCGACGGCTTGGTCCACATCTTCTCGACTGCACGTCCGCGCCCGACCCACTGAACACCGTCGAGGATGCCGGTCTCCGCACGCAAACGATCCTCCGGGTAATCCAGTTCAGGGCCCGCGAATCCCTGCAACCCGTCGACGGTGACCTCACCGGTCCCGTCGTGAAGGGTGGCGATAAGTCGACACAGGGTGGTCAAGGCATCGGGCACGATGCCGCCAAACTGGCCGGAATGCAAGGCGTGGTCGAGGGTGGAGACCTCGACGATGCAGTCGACGACGCCGCGCAGGGTGGTCGTCACGGAAGGGACGCCCTGCTCCCAGTTGACCGAATCGGCGACAACGATGACGTCGGCGGCCAGCTCGTCCTTGTGCTCGGCGATGATGACCTCCATAGAAGCCGAGCCGATCTCCTCCTCGCCCTCGACGAAGAGGGTGACGCCGACTGGGGGCTTGCCGTCGAAGGCACGAATGGCGGCCAGATGGGCGGCGACGCCACCTTTGTCGTCGGCGGTGCCACGACCATAGAGACGCTCACCTTTGGCGGTGGCGACGAAGGGTTCAGTATGCCACTCATCAAGGTTGCCGGTGGGTTGGACGTCACCGTGGGAGTACAGCAGGACAGTGGGCATACCCTCAGGCGCCGGCCAGTGGGCGATGACAGCGGGAAGGCCGTCGTTCTCCGTGACGACGGTGACGTCGGCGGCACCGGCCTCCTTGGCAGCGGCGGCAACGAACTCGGCTCCGGACCTCACGCCGTCGGGCCGCTGGGAACTAACCGACCGGACTGCCACGTGGCGGGTGAGTTGCTCAACGGCATCGTCGAAACCAGAATCAACCTTGGCAGACAGGTCCTTGAAAGTATGAGAAAGATCCATGATCAAAGTGTAGGGCCGTCTCCGCGCCTCATCGTCGGATTATGAGGCGGTTACATACCCGACTGCTCCATACCTCAAGCAAACAGGAACCACGCGGACGCGGGTAGGACCCGACCGTCCCGAAGTCCAGACCCCCATCGGTCAATTCCCGTGATCTTTGCGAAGGAAGGGGGCGAGGATATCCATGGGCAATGGGAACACGACCGTCGAGTTCTGATCGGCTCCCAGCTCAAGAAGCGTCTGCAAATACCGCAAATGCAGGGAGGCCGGGCTCTTCGAGAGTTCGTCGGCCGCCTGCCGCAACTCGCCGGACGCCTGCATCTCGCCGCGTGCGTTGATGACTTTCGCCCGCCGCTCCCGCTCCGCCTCCGCCTCACGGGCCATGGCCCGCTGCATCGCCTCCGGGATCTCCACGTCCTTAATCTCCACGACGGACACATCGACACCCCACGGGTGCGTCTGCACCTCGATGATCTCACGGAGGTCCGTGTTGAGTTCCTCCCGGTGGGCGAGGAGGGTGTCGAGATCCGCCCGGCCTAGGACACTTCGCAACGTCGTCTGAGCGATCTGGCTCGTCGCGATCGCGTAATTCTCCACATTCATGACAGCATCCATGGGGTCCGTCACGTTGAATAGGACGACGGCGTTGACACGAGCCGGCACGTTGTCGCGGGTGATGATCTCCTGCGGCGGGATCGTCAGGGTTACGGTGCGTTGGTCGACTCTGTGCAGCTTGTCGAGGCCGGGGAAGATAAACACGAGCCCGGAACCGTGCAGCCCGCGCAGTTTGCCGAGCCGGAAAACGACGCCGCGCTCATATTCGGGGATGATCTTGAAGCTCGATATCAGGAACCCGATGACGAGGATGACGAGCGCGATCGTGGTGAAGGTCCATTCGAGATCACTCATGTTCTGCTCCTGTCGGCATCGACGTCGTCCGCACCTCGGTAGTACCTGCCCCGGTCATACGTGCTCCGCGCCGCGGCCTCGACCGCAGCCGCCTGCTCGACCGAGCGGTACCGCGTCCGTCCGGACCTCCAACGGGACCCGTACCGGGCGATAAGACGGTCGGCCTCGTCACCGGCTCGGTCTGTCGTCGCCTGTCCATGAACGCCGAGCACGCGGACACGACCGTCGTCGTGCGCCGTCCCGGTATCCGGCACTGACGTCTCCAGCGGCAACCCCTCTGGGATGTCCACTGGGCGCCGGCGTATGGATGCAGCGGTGGGAACGAGAGCCAGGCAGACGATAGCGATAGTCGCTATAAGAGTGACCACCTCCGCCACCGTCCGTGCCACGAAGAGCATGCCACCTGGCAGGGCCAGAGCAGCGACCATGACGCACACCGTCATACCGCGATGGAACAGTCCGGCCTCGGAGTACGGCCACGGGTCGACGGGCATGGTTACCTCGCGCGCCGTCATCGTCGGCGAGCACGTGTCCTTGACGGGGCATCGACCACAAATCTCGTGCTGACCGCGGTACCTGACGACCCGCTTCTGCGGATCGAAGCTCGCGGGCCACAGCCAGTGGTCCTCATGGCACTTCCATCCGTCCCGATCGTCGTGGTAGACGAAGTTCGTCGTCTTCCACTCCCGACTCATCCGGGCGCTGTGGCGACCCAAGACATCGAGCAACCAGGCCACGGTAAGCAGAAAGAGGGAGTAGCAACAAGTGAGCACCACCTGGAGGGACGGGCTCACCTCGTCGCCTCCGGCAGCTGGGCGTGTCCTTGCTCGCCCGGGGCCTCCTCGATGAAGAGCCGCTCCACCGGCAGTTCATCGACGGTCCTCCCTTCCCGGTGGTGCATCAGTCCCTGGAATGTCATCCACAAGAACGGCAGCACTCCGCCGATGATGAAGACGAGGTCCCCCGGCATGCGGAGCCACTCGAGGACGACGTTGCAATGCTCGGTGATGTAGTTGAGCTGGCGGGCTTCGAAATAGCCTGCGTCCACCGAGTGGTATAGCTGCAGGATGCCAAGCGGTAGCAGGGTGACGAAGACCATCCAGGCGAGCCCGATGTTCGTGCACCAGAACGAGATTTTCGCCAGCTTGTCGTTCCACGCAGGGATGAGGTACCTCAGCGCGAACATCGCCAAGGCCATGGCCATCATCCCGTAGACGCCCATCATCGCCCCGTGGGCATGGTTGGCGGTGAGGGCGGTGCCGATCTCGTAGTAGGACACGATCGGCAGGTTGATGAGGAATCCGAAGACACCAGCACCGACGAAGTTCCAGAACCCGACTGCAACGAGGAACATCACCGTCCAGCGATGCGGGAACGGCGTCGACGATCGCGACTCACGCCGGGCTCCGAGCTGCATGAATCCCCACGCCTCGACTGTGAGGAACGTCAATGGGATGACCTCCGCAGCCGAGAAGAAGGCGCCGATGGCCATGTGCGCGCTCGGGGTGCCCGAGAAGTACAGGTGGTGCATGGTGCCGAGCACCCCACCGGCCGAGTAGAGGATGACGTCCATGTAGATGACACCCAACGCCACCTTCTCGCGGACGACACCGAGCATGACGAAGATGTACGCCACCATGACGGTGGTGAAGAGCTCGAGGAAGTCCTCGACCCAGAGATGGACCACCCAGAAACGCCAGAACTCAGCCACCGAGAGCTGAGTGTGCGTCCCGGCGAGGAGACCCACGGCGTAGAACATCGGGATCGATAGGGCCGAGAAGAAAAACACCCACGGCATATTGCCGACCGATTCGGTCCTCATCCGGGTATGCATAGCACGCCAGATAATGAACACCCACAGGAACATGCCAAGGGTGAGCAGGAGTTGGAACATCTTCGACAGGTCGATGTACTCCCACTGCTGGCCGAAGACCGGACCTTTAGCCCACGAAACTCCGTAGACCGACAACGCCTCACTGGTAAGGGAACCGAATACGACGAAAGCTACTGCCCCGAGCAGCACGTAAGTCAGCACGTGTTGCCTCCTAGGCTCCTTACCCGAGACGAAGGGAGCCAGGAAGATGCCGCCGGCAAGGAAGGCTGCCGCCGTCCAGAACAACGCCAACTGAACATGCCAGGTTCGGGCAAGGTTATAGGGCAACCAGGCCGCCAAATCGAACCCAAAAAAAACTCGAAATATCCGCCCGGTAATGCTCTGCCGCCGCACCAACAAGGGTCTGGAAAAGGAACAAAACAGCAATGACGAAGAAAAACCATGAGGTGGCGCGTTGCGACTTGGTAAGCCCAACCTGGCTGGGAGGGATGAAACTCAGTGACGGAGTCTCCGACTCGTGCCAACCGATGTTCTTGCTCCAGCGCCCATATATTGCGAACATGACTCCGGTACCGCCGATGAGGACGATAAGGGAAAGCACGGACCAGACAACCATGTCGGCCGTTGGACGGTTCGCCACAGTCGGGTCTGCCGGCCAGTTGTTTGTGTACGAATAGCTGTGGCCGGGCCGATCTGCGGCCGCTCCCCATGCGGTCCACGCGAAGAAGTCGGTCAAGTGCCTAGCTTGTGCCGGGCCCTTGATGTCGTCGGCTAGCAGACCGAGGTTGTGCGAATTCCTCCCGAAATACGTCGTGTAGTAGGAAACGAGATGGTGGTATGCGGCGGTCTGCTGACGTGATAGGACGAGCACGCCGGTGCGGGAGTCGTAGCGGTTGGTACGCCAGTCCTTGATGTTGGCCTGGTGCGGTTGATTCTCTCTAGCTTTGATTCGAACATCCAGGGTCAACGTCGCGGCACGACGCAGATAGTCGGCGGTGAAGTCGGGGCCAAGGTACCCACCGTGGCCGACGATGGACCCATACTCCATGAGGCCTCGGTTATTGAAGGCTTCCTGCCCGGCAACGATGTCGTCATGAGTAAACAGCACCTCTCCGGTGGTGGAGACAACCTTGTCGGGTATGGGTATGGAGTCGTTATAGGTGTGATACGCGAGGATGCCCATCACCGTGAATCCCAGGATCATCACAAGGGCGATCCCTTGCACCCAGCCTTTGCTGACGACCATCGGTCGACGACGGGTATCCTCGGGTTTCTTGCCTTCATCGCCCATGGCATAAGCCTATCGTTTATTGACGATACAATCATCATAAATGATGAGCGTGTCCGCCCCCTACCACGGCACGATGCCAGGACAGCCCGTTTCGGGAAGTGGCCCCTATCCTTGTGCTATTGCTCTTGCACTGCAGCGGATGTCACCGAGGAGGGCCCGTGATCCTGCTGGTTGACAACCACGATTCCTTCACCTTCAACCTGGCACACCTATTGGCCGAAGTCAGCGGGATCGAGCCAGTGGTGGTCCGCCCCGAGGAGGTCGAGCGTGCAGGGATCCTCCGCCGATTGGCTGATGGCGAATTCGACCACGTGGTTATCGGTCCAGGACCTGGCTCCCCGCACAACGACAAGGACTTCAAGACCGCCGGACAGGTGATCGATGCCTCCAACAAGCTCCCCCTGCTCGGGGTGTGCCTGGGCCACCAAGGCCTCGGGTTACGTCACGGTGCCCAGTTGCAGACCATTCGGCCCCATCACGGCATCGTCAGCCGAATTCATCACTCCAGGCGTGGAATCTTCGCCGGATTACCGCAAGATTTCGAGGCAACTCGGTATCACTCACTGTGCTTGACCACGTTGGGTGACCAGATCGTCGAACATGCTCGCGCCGAGGATGGCGCCATCATGGCGTTCGAGGTTGCCGACCGGCCACACTGGGGCGTGCAATTCCACCCAGAGTCAGTCATGACGCAGGTCGGATGTCAGTTAATGACGAACTTCCTGGCGATCGGCAGCCAGCCACGACACAGCGAGGTACGCGACAAACGCGAACCGCGCAACATCCAGTCACGAAAGTGTGCCCGGACTACGGCACGGTGGACAATCCACCACCAAACGGTGGACATCGACCTCGACGAAGAAGCCACCTTCAGCCGCCTCGCTGGCGACGGTGACGCCTTCTGGTTGGACTCGGCCACCACGCGTGGCGACACCGGCCGTTGGAGTGTCATGGGCACGGCGTCGGGGGCGGCATCCGAACTGGTCAGTTACGACGTCATCACAAACACGTTGACGGTCAACGGGCGAACCCAGTCTGGTGATGTGCTGGACTTCTTGGAACGCCGTCTTGCAGATGGAGTATCACGGAGGGACCCGGAACTAGATGACATCCCATTCACAGGTGGCTATGTCGGTTTCCTGGGCTATGAGTGCAAGGCGCTGACCTTGGGCCCGAATGCGCACTGCAGCGAACTGCCCGATGCCATGTGGATGCGTCCGGCCAGCTGGATTGCGTACGACCACTACCGGCATCACGCTCACCTCCTAGCCTTGGACGACCGTGACACGCCCGGCTGCAATGAGGCCGCTGATCTATTGGACGCACTGGCTGCGACGCTGGTGAAGCGACCAGGTAGCAGCGAAGAGCCCGCACCGCTAACCGTGCCTGTGGAAGGGTCGTGGCGGCTCAGCCGAGGGGGCTACCAGGACCGTGTTGCCGCAATCCAGCAGGCGCTAACGCGCGGTGACTCGTACGAGGCCTGTCTGACCGACACGTGGACCTCCCGGTGCGACGTGGACGGCTGGCGGTTGTACCGCGCACTGCGGCGTCGAAACCCAGCCCCCTATGGGGCGTATCTTCGGTTTACCGACCCGCGTGTGGAGGTGTGCTCTTCATCCCCGGAACGGTTCCTGCGAGTACGCGACGGCATCGCTGAATCCAAGCCGATCAAGGGGACAATGGCTCGCTGTGATGATCCGGTGGAGGATGCCCGGGGAATTGTCGATTTACAACATGACGCGAAAAACCGCGCCGAGAATCTCATGATCGCTGATCTGGTGCGCAACGACCTGTCGCGCGTGTGCCAACCAGGCACGGTGGAGGTACCACGTCTGATGGCGATCGAGTCATATGCGACGGTGCACCAGATGGTGACCACGGTGCGCGGACGATTGCGTGAGGACGTCGGATTGGTCGACGTACTGCGAGCGACCTTCCCTGGTGGATCGATGACCGGGGCACCGAAGGAACGGTCCGTAGAAATCCTGGACGGTCTGGAGGTCGGCGCCCGGGGAATCTACTCGGGAATCCTGGGATATCTCGGCTTCGATCGCACCGCCGACCTCAGCATCGTGATACGGACGGTGATCCGAACGGGGTCGCAGGTAACGGTCGGTGCCGGCGGCGCAATCGTCGCAGCTTCCCAGCCTGACGAGGAGTGGCGCGAGAAGAACCTCAAAGCGGCGGCACCGTTGGCTGCGCTGACGCTGTCAGCCGGGCCAGGAATTCCCGTCACTCCCCCATAGCAGTTGGAATCGGCTTGCGCCAGGCTCGTTCGATCTCGTCAAGGGGGAGGCTGAACAGACCGTTAACCTCGATCTCACCGTGATCTATGACCTCGCCAATACGGGCAGTCGGCACACCGTGCTCCTGGCACAGCTCCTTGAACTCACGGTAGCCGTTACCGCACAGCGAGACGATCGCTCGGGCCGGGGTCTCCGAGAACAACATCACCGATGGTTCGCCCTCGGGCAGACTCACCGACACGCCAAGACCCCCCTGTAGGCAGCTTTCCACAAGCGCCTGTGCCAGGCCACCGTCGGACAGGTCGTGGGCGCTAGACAACAGGCCGCGCTTCGACGCTTCCACCATCACCGCGGCCAGGGCCTTCTCGGCATTCAGGTCGGGCATCGGGGGCATACCGCCTAGGTGGCCAGCGTGGATGACGTCCTCATAGACCGATCCGCCGAACTCGCACTTCGTCGTTCCTAGCAGCAAGACAGCGTCGCCGTCGTGTGCGAAGGCCGACGGGATGCGACGATGCACGTCATCAATAACGCCGAGCACACCAACGAGCGGAGTAGGCCGAATCGACTCATCTCCAGTGCGGTTGTGCAGGGAAACGTTACCGCCCGTAACCGGCACGCCAAGCTCGCGGCAGCCGTCAACCAGACCAAGGATGGTCTCGTCGAATTGCCACATGACATCGGGATCGTACGGGGAGCCATAATTGAGGCAATCAGTGACAGCCACCGGAGTTGCGCCAGAGACAGCCACATTCCGGTAAGCCTCGCAAAGAGCCAGCTGGGCGCCAAGATACGGGTTAAGGGTGGTCTGGCGTCCGTTAGCGTCCAAGGACAGCGCGATGCCGAGGTTGTCGTCAATACGAATCATGCCGGCATCGTTCGGCTGAGCGAGCACAGTATTGCCACGCACGAACCGGTCATACTGGTCGGTGATCCAGGAACGGTCGCACAGCTGGGCGGAGCCAACAAGGGCCAGCAGGGCCCCGGCAAGACCCTCACCAGAGTTATCGCGCGGCAACGCGTTGGCGTCGTTCTCGTTGAGCTCATCAATCCACCACGGACGGGCGGCCGGCATGTCGAGAACCGGTCCGTCGTGAGCAACCGTCCGCGGATCGACGTCGACAATCCGCTCGCCCTGCCAATCAATGTGAAGTCGACCGGTGTCGGTGACCTCGCCAATGACAGTGGCAGCGACACCCCAATGGGCGCAGATCTCCATGAAGCGGTCAAGCTGATCGGGGCGCACCACCGCGGCCATCCGCTCCTGGGACTCGCTCATGAGGATCTCTTCAGGGGCGAGGTTCGGGTCGCGCAGCGGAACGCGGTCGAGCTCGACGTGCATGCCACCGTCGCCAGCACTGGCCAGCTCGGAGGTGGCACAGGAGATTCCGGCGGCACCGAAATCCTGCAAGGCCTCAACTACCCCGGCGTTGAAGAGGTCAAGGGTGCACTCGATGAGCAGCTTCTCCATGAACGGGTCGCCCACCTGGACGCTGGGTCGCTTCGACTCGCCCTCTGCAGCGAAGGATTCCGAGGCAAGGATCGACGCGCCACCGATACCGTCGCCACCGGTGGCCGCACCAAAGAGAACGACGAGATTGCCTACACCCGAGGCTTTGGCGAACTGTAGGTCCTCATGACGCAGCACCCCGACGCACAGGGCGTTGACGAGCGGATTGCCGTAATAGGTGGGGTCGAAGAGGGTCTGGCCGCCGATCGTGGGCAGGCCGAGGCAGTTGCCATAGTCGGCGATCCCAGACACAACACCGGGCAGCACACGTGCGGTATCTGGAGCATCCAGCGGGCCGAAAGCCAAAGCATTCATGACGCCGACCGGGCGAGCGCCCATCGCCATGATGTCGCGAACGATGCCACCGACTCCGGTAGCTGCGCCCTGGTGGGGCTCGACGTAGGAAGGGTGGTTGTGGGACTCCGCCTTAAAAGTGACGGCCAGTCCGTTGCCAATATCGACGACACCAGCATTGTCCCCGATGCCAGCTAGCAGCGGGCCGAGCGGCGTCTGCTGAGGCAGGTCACCGAATCGGCGCAGGTATTTCTTCGATGATTTGTAGGAGCAATGCTCCGACCACATCACCGAGTACATGGCGAGCTCGCCGCCGGTCGGGCGGCGTCCCAGGATCTCCCGGATGCGCTGGTACTCGTCGGCGGACAACCCCAACTCAGCCCAGGGCTGCTCAACGTCGGGGGTGCTGACGGCGTTCTCCACTGTGTCTGCCACAGGACAAATCTAGCCGTTGAGCGACGTCATTGCCGCCTCGACCACAGATGCAGGCCACTCAGGGCGCATCGGAGTAATGGAACGTCTTACCATGAGCCAGGTGAGTACCACCACATCGGGCCCTCGTCGTCGCGTCGCCATGACATGGGTTGTGTGGATCACAGCCGTGATCGCGTACGGGTTTGCGGTCATGCAGCGAACCTCTCTCGGCGTCATGGGGTTAACGGCAGCCGCCCATTTCAACGCCCCCGCCTCCGTCGTCGCCACCTTCATGGTGTTGCAGCTAGCGGTCTACGCGGTGCTCCAGATTCCAGCCGGTATTACCGTCGACCGACTGGGATCAAGGGTCGTCATTACCGCTGGGTCGATCGTCATGACTGTCGGTCAGGTCGTCATGGCACTCACCGGAAGCGTCGGCGGAGCAGTGCTGGCTCGCGTCCTGGTCGGATGCGGCGACGCCTTCATTTTTGGTGCCGCGATACGACTAGTGCCGGCTTGGTTCCCTCCCAAACAGACCCCTCTGGTAACCCAACTCACGGGTTTGCTAGGCCAGTTCGGACAGGTCGTCTCAGCTGTTGGCCTCGTGGCCATGGTCAACAGCAGCGGGTGGCGTTCCACCTATCTCCTGGCGGCCGGTGGTGCTGCGGTAGCGGCTGCGTTGGCATTCCTCCTCATTCGTGACGCCCCGCCCGGAGTGGAGCCGGAACGTACCGATGGCAACGTCAAACAACTCCCCCACCAGGTCGCTGAGGTCATCAGTCACCCCTCGACGCGACTGGCTTTTTGGGCACACATGTCGTCGAATTTCGCCGGAATCGTATTTTCGCTGATGTGGGGTATGCCCTACCTCACCCACGCTGAGGGACGCTCAACGGCCACCGCCTCGACACTTATGACGGTTTATGTCATCGCCAATGCCATCGCCGGACCAACGGCGGGCATCTTGACCAGTCGGCACCCCATTCGTCGTGGCACCCTCATCGAGGCCATGATCGCTGCCTCCGCGGTGGCGTGGCTGATCGTCCTGGTGTGGCCAGGGCCTGCTCCGTTGTGGATGCTTTTCCTCCTCGTCATCTGCCTGGGCATCTCTCTGCCTGGCGGAAACGTCGGCTTCGATGTGGCCCGCACTTTTCAGCCAGGCAACCGGTTGGCCACCGCGACCGGTGTAGCGATTACGGGCGGCTTCTTCTTCGGTCTTTTGGAGATCGAGATTATTGGCCTACTACTCGATATGCTGTGCCCTGGCGGTCGTTACACCCTCAGCGGGTTCCGCTGGGCGATGTCGACCCAACTCGTCCTCTTTGCCATCGGGTTGGCTGGGTTAGAGGTCAACCAGCGTCGGCTCTACCAGATCATGGCTGACAACGGCGTCACCGTGCCTACCTGGCGTGAGGCCTTGGCACGGCAGTGGCGGGTCGTCAAACAGCGTCGCCGTTAAAGCCGTTACTCAGTTATTGAAATCACGGGCGGTTTCGGCACGAGATGCCGCGTCGCGACGTTCCCTAACCATCCGGGTCAGACCGCCAGTGGCCGATTGGTGACTCGCCAACCAACGGTCAGCAGTCTCGGCGGTATCACCGTCAGGGAACAGCCCGACGACTAAACGCTGGGCCATCTCGATCGGGAACTCCTGCCAGATCTGCTCAAGATCATCGAAGTAGGAGCCATTGAGATTGGCAAACGTCTGGGCACCCAGCGGGGTACGCAAACCCTCGATGAGGGCCAGACAGTGCTCATTGGACAGCTCTCCCGGGGTGCGCAGGCGACGATAAGCCTCCTGCTTCGCGGCATCGTCAGGACGAGCGGTGAGGGCCGCCATGTGATGGGCAACACCGGTCTTGGTGTGGTCACGCTCTAGCTCGGCATCCAGGTCTTCGACGCTAGCCTGGCCCAGAGCGGCCAGAGCCATCCAGGACTGCCACCTCATTTCTGGATCGACGACCAGGCCGGCGACATTGCCGTCAAGCAGGCCACGAACCCGTCCAGCCGAGTCCGGATCGGTAGCTGACAAGGCCAGGGCGTGACGCGCCCACAAGCGCTGTAGGTCGCTACCCAGCTCGGACTCGTCGAGTCCCTGCCAGGCCCGGGCTGCCTCGGCGCGCCGTGCGGTCTTGCGAGCAGAATCAGGAAGATAGTTCTCGACGGCCATTCGTAGCTGCTGCAATACGGTGGCGAGGATGGCCGGTTCGGTCTCTTTGGGACCATGCGCAGCAACGGCGTCAAGGTAATCCTGAACCTTAAGCTTGGCGTCGCGCACGGAGTTCCACAGCATCGACCAGACCAGAGCGCGAGCCAATGGGTCGGCCAGACCCGACAGGTGAGCAAGGACGGTCTTCGTACCAGTAGCGCCAAGACGCACCTTGGCGTACGTGAGATCGTCGTCGTTGATGAGGATGAGGTCGGGGGCCGGTTTGCCCGCCGCCTCAGGAACCGGGGTGCGTGGGGAGGAGATAGTGAGGTCGATGAGGTTAGTGCGCACCAAATCTTCGCCGTGCAAGGAGTACAGCCCGACGCGCAGGGTGTGGGGACGATTGACGTCGCGGCCGGTGCGGACGTCAATCGAGTCACGCACGACAGCCAGCTCGGAAACAACGCCGTCACTGATAGTAAGTTCCGGCAGCAGGACGTCGGGACCAGCAGTCTTAAGCCAAGCGTCGACCCAGGCGCTCAGATCACGTCCGCAGGCCTTTTCGAGGTGACGAATGAGGTCGTCAAGGGTGGCTGATGAGAAGGCCAATTCACGAAAGTAGTGGCGGGCCGCGCTAAAGAACCGCTCAACACCGACATGGGCCACCAACTGCTTGAGCACCGAGGCGCCTTTGGCATAGGTAATGCCGTCGAAGTTCTGACGGGCAGCTTCCAGATCGACGATATCAGCGACGATCGGGTGGGTTGTCGACTGCTGGTCGGCGGTGTAGGCCCAGGCTTTGCGCCCGACGGCGAAGTTCGTCCAAGCCTCGCGGTATTCGGTGCCGGCAACCGAGGCGTGGGCACCCATGTACTCGGCGAAGGACTCCTTAAGCCACAGATCGTCCCACCACTTCGGGGTAACGAGGTCGCCGAACCACATGTGAGCCATCTCGTGGAGGATGGTGTTGGTGCGACCTGCAAGCTCAGATCGAGTAGCTGGGCCGCGATGGATGTAGTTCTCGGTGAAGGTCACCAAACCCGGATTCTCCATCGCACCAAGGTTGTATTCCGGCACGAAAATCTGGTCGTACTTACCCCATGGGTAGGGGTAGCCAAAGGTGCGATGGTAGAAGGCCAAACCCTGCTTGGTGATCTTGAAGATCTCCTCATGGTCGACGTACTCGGCCAGCGAGGCACGAGCCAAGATACCCAGCGGAATCGATTCGGAGCCGTCACGAGAGTGCCACTCGTCTTGGAACCTGACGTAGGGGCCGGCAGCAATGGCGGTGAGATAAGTTGACATCCTCGGGGTGAGGGCGAAATCGTGCAGGAGGCCATCTTCCTCCTCCCGAATGTCTTCGTGAACCTGATTGGAGGCGACCCGCCAGTCGCTCGGGGCGATGACGTCAAAGTCGACGTGGGCTTTGAGATCGGGCTGTTCGAACACTGAGTACATCCGGCGAGAGTCGGCGGCCTCAAAGTGGGTGTAGAGGTACACCTTGCCGTCGGCCGGGTCGACGAAGCGGTGCAAGCCCTGCCCAGTATGTTGATAGGGCAGCTTGGCGGTGACGATGACGAGGTTCTCGCGGTGAGTGTGGAGTCCGTGCAGCTGAATACGCGATCCGTCGTATTCCGGCTCGACTTCCTCGCCGTTGACGATGACCGATTCGATCTCGCCGTCGAGCAGGTCCAGGAAGGTGTCGGGCTCCGTGGTGGAGAACCGCACTCTGGTGTTGGAGGTGAAGTGGGTGGCGCCATCAGCGTCAGCACCGCGTACGTCGATACGGACGTGGTACCTCTCGACTTTGATGATCTCAGACCGGTGACGGGCTTCCTCGCGGGTCAAATTCATCGAACTCACACCACCAGAGTATGGCAGTGGCGCATGCCATGAGCATCCAGACCGAGCAGTTCCTCCCGGTGAAGCTGCGCCCCGGCTCGACCAGGGTGTCTGGTGTTCGTTCTTGGCGGGTGCGAGCCGGTAGCCAAGGAGCGGTGTCAGGGTAACTGATCCAGCGATTCCTTTGGGCAGTCAACCTGCTGGACCGTCACCCCATGGGCCACGTCGTAGATCCGACACGCGACCGAGGAAGCAGATTTTCCCGCGTCAGGTGGAAGCAGGGAGCCAGACTTCATATGCCTATAGAAGTCGACACGAAACCGGGTCCCCCGACGCGAACGCACCACCCAGTAGCCGCCAATAAGGATGTCCACCGGTCTGGTCTCGTTGAACCATGTCTGCGCGGCGTCCGCACGCGCAGCAGGAGAGGTGAGCCCTCGTGAGTCCAGTTTCTTACGCAGCGCATCGGGCACGGCGTAGTCGGCGCATGCCGCGGCATCCTCATCCGTCTCAGACTGGATCGTGCTGCAACCCGCCAAACCGAAGCAAAACAGCACACACGCAGTCACCACAACCAGGAACCGAGGACTCCTCATCGGTGCCTCCTCAGTTCTCGCAATGCAGCCACACGCCGCTCAGGTAAATGAATATCCACGATACCAGCACCTCTTGAAGTATCCACGAAGGCTGCCCGAGACAGAAGCTTGGAGCGTCGCGGTGAAAGCCCCGATCGGTATGCCCCCGGAAGCGACCAGACATCTTAGCCACGAGCGCGAGGGTATTCATCAGCGAAAACAAACGAGTCTCGCACCGGCACGTATCGGCATCAATACCCGTTACGCGAAATGAGGTTGGCCCGGCCGGGTACCGAGAAAGAATGGCATCGTCGGCGCTCCGATGGGCCACCGACCACCAATCGCGTATACACGAAAGGGCGAACCATTGTTGAATAAAGAGTTCACGGTCGATGTTCTGGTCATCGGATGGGGTAAGGCCGGCAAAACGATCGCCGGACGCCTGGCGGCGGAGGGACGCAAGGTCGCCCTCGTCGAGAGATCAGCACAGATGTACGGGGGGCAGCTGCATCAACATCGCGTGCGTGCCTACCAAGGACCTCATCGACTCGGCATCCAAGCGGGACGGTCGCGACCCCGCCTCCTACTTCACCTCAGCCGTCGCCGACCGAGACACCCTCATCGCCACATTGAACCGCACCAACCATGCCATGCTGGAGGGCAAAGTGCTCCTCCTCGACGGGGTAGCCAGCTTCACTGGGCCGCACACTGTCAAGGTGGTCGCGGGAGACGATGAGATCACCGTGCGAGCGGAGACGATCATCGTCAACACCGGATCTCACCCAGCCAACCTTCCGGTTCCCGGAGCCGATGGCCCGCGAGTCCATGACTCCACCACGATCCAGCACGTCGACCCCCTGCCGTCGCAGCTCGTCATCGTAGGCGGCGGGTTCATCGGGCTGGAGTTCGCCCAGATGTTCGCCCGATTCGGCTCCCAGGTGACCCTGCTCGAGGCCGGCGAGACCTTCGTCCCCGCCCTTGACACCGACATCGCCGAGCGTGTGCGCAACATGCTTGAGGGTGAAGGGGTCACCGTCGTCACCGGAGCGCAGGTGACCTCCTGCGATGAAACAGGTGACCATGTCGACGTCGTCACCGACGATCAGACATTCGCCGCCGACGCGGTGTTGGTGGCAGCAGGCAGACGCCCAGCAACCGAGGATCTCGATCTGACCGCCGCCGGGGTGGCCACCGATGAGCGGGGCTACATTACCGTCGACGATCAGCTGCGCACCAATATTGACGGAGTGTACGCAGTCGGTGACGTCAATGGTGGGCCGCAGTTCACCTATATCTCCCTTGACGACAACCGGGTGTTGTGGGACACCTTGCACGACGGGCCACGTCGCCGTGACGATCGAGTGGCCGTCCCAGCGACCACTTTCCTCGACCCGCCGCTGTCCCAGGTCGGCATGACGATGCGCCAGGCCCGGGAGTCCGGTCGCTCCGTGCTCGTGGCAACCAAGGACGTCGCCACGATCGCCGCCATGCCGCGACCTAAGATTGTCGGCCAAACCGAAGGCGTCATTCGAGTTCTCGTTGATGCCGACGACCACACCGTCCTGGGTGCAACCCTGTGGTGCATTGATTCACAGGAACTGGTCAACTTTGTCTCACTGGCCATGCGGTTGGGAGTGCGCTACGAAACGTTGCGTGACGGGATCTGGACCCACCCGTCCTCGACCGAAGCTTTCAATGAGGTACTCGGAGTACTCGAGCCTCTCACCTGAGAAGTGATCGAAGTCCAGTCATTGTGACCGAGTAGTCACGGCCACAATGACTGGACTTCGTTCGGTTTGACCTCAGGAGGCCAGGGGAGCTGAGACGACCTCAGGTTTGAGGTTTCCGGTCTCGATCTTGACGACGTGACCGGCCTTGCCAACGGTCACTTTGGCGCTCATGGCTGCGGCCAGATTGATGCGCTGCCATCCACCCGAGGACGAGTCGAGGGCATACCCAGCATCGATTTCGGTGGCGGCCAACACCTGACGGCGCTGGGCATCGGAGAGGGTCGGGAAGGCAGTGCTCAATAGATTCTCGGCACCAGTCGGGACGACCGGAGCAGTAGTGGCGGGGGCCGGGCCACCATAGGCGGAAGCCTTGTCGAAACCGTAGGTCATGCGGGCGCGATAGGCCTTAAGAGCCGAGGCGCGATCGACCACCGGCGTCGTGGACACCGAGTCGGTGAAGGTGTTGTAGTAGCCATTCTTGTCGTTGGCACCCACATTTCCGATGCATGCCTGCACAGTGTCACCATGACCGTCGGCCTCACAACGGCGGGTGAGGTATGCCATGACCTCAGTGCGGGCGGCCTTGAGGGAGGCAACGTACAACCTATTCGTGGTCAGCGCGGCGGACACGTTGCTGTGGCCCTCGATGCGCCCACCCATGATATCCATCGGGTAGTGCACGCCGAGCACAGCGCGATTGTTGCCGGCCTCGGATGCGCGAGTGAGGATCTCGGGACCCAGCTCAGGCAAGATCTCGGCCATCGCCAAACCATAGGCATAGGCAGCGGTGGTGTGGCCCGACGGGAAAGCCTGGCTGACGGTCAGATTGGTACCCGAGGTGCCGTCCATCAGGTCGTAGCCGGCAGTAAGGAGGGCCCGTCCACCCCTCTTGTGATTCACGTCGATCCGGCTTGGCACCCGCGCAATGGCAAGGTTTTTCTTAAGGCCGCGTAGATTGTTCGGATTCCCGGAATCGGCAAAGCTGCGATCAGCAAGGTAGGGGCGCGGGTAATTGAAGTACTTCTTGGCGGGCCCGGTGCTTTTATTCGTCACTTCCTGAAACCCTGTCGACCACAGGAACCGGGCAACGTGGGTGAGGCTGCAGGAGTGAACATTCGCCGGGGTGCACTGGGCGAGCCCCTCGGCCACATACTTGCTAAGCACCGGGCCGAGGGAATCGTTATCTTCTTGCAACGGGTCCGTAAACATCGTGGCATCGCGCAGGGCACGCCACTGCTGGGATCTGCCCTGTCGGTCAGCGGCTTGGTTCGCCTCGTCAACCCCGGCCTTGTTGATCTGCTCAACGCCCTCGTCGTTGCGAGCCAAGATCTTCGAGCCTTGAGGGGTCACGTCACCGCGAAAAGCAGTGTCGAAGTTCTGCTTGTCGAGCGGTTTGGGGGTCCAGTAGCGGTCGTACTCGCTCAAGAGGGCGACGTGCGGATCTGCGGATTCATCGGGTTGGGCCGCCTGGGCGGGGCTCACCCCCACACTGCTGACGAGCGCCGTCGCACAGGCAAGGCCTAGGACAGAGGTACGAAGAACTTTCACCAGTTGACTCCTAGCGTGGTAATGGGCTGCTCGGACGTAGCCACAGGACTGTCACGAATTGACGGTATGGGGACGAGGTGACGGGCAGTGGTCTATAAGGTGACGAATTACCCACACGTCATAGGCATGTTGCCCGATAGTCTGCGCGAGAGCGCGTCTCCCATGACAGAATCCCGGAAGATACGTCATATGTTCGACCCTCCTGGAGAAACAGGACCGACGTAGCACCGAGACGTCTCCGCTGAGCGCGGCGACCGCGAGGTGGTGTGCCGTTTGGGGTCCTTCGGGGGTAGTGTGTTCGTTGTCGGCCTAATGGGTGGGTTGATGCCTAGGTGGTGTGGGGAAGCTGGTGGGAGTCCGGCACTGTCGCGTAACCGTGACCACCATTTGTGTGGGAGTCGGGGTACCAGATCACGTGGGGGTGGTGTGGGGTTCCGTCGCGGGTTACGGGGTCGGCATCGACGCGTGAACGTCTGTGTTGTCTGTGGAATCCCCTCGGGACGTTTCCGTGGAGGGACAAGATGATAGAAGCAGCAACAACGAAACGTAGGCGAGTGTTGGGCTCGCTGGTGGCGGCTGCGGTGGTGACTGGCACGGTGGGGGGTGCCTGTCCCGGCTCTAGCAGCGGGTGGGCCGAAACCCGCCGATTACGCTGCCCAGGCCGGTAAGGCAGCCGACTACATTAACGGGCATAGTGCTGATCTGACGAAGGGTGATTTGGGTCCGGAGTTGGACGGGGCGCTGGCGTTGATTTCTGCCGGCAAGACCGATGCGAAGCTTTTCGGCATGATCAAGAAAGATATTAAGGCTAAGGGGCCGTCGTATTGCACTTTTAAGAATGTGGGTGGGTGTGCGAAGGTGACGATCACCTTGCTGGCAGCTGGCGAGCCGACCACCTATGGGGGAACTGATTACGCTAAGCCGGTGACGTCGTTGCCGGATTCGGCACTCAAGGAGCGCCCGTTTCATCAGGCGTTGGACATGATCGCGTTGGAGCGGCTGGGCAAACCGATCCCGCAGAAGCTATTCAAGTCGATCACCGACTATGTCTCGGCGCGTCCCGGGCGGAATTATCCGAGTACTGATGGTCTTATGCTCGCCGCCCTGTCGCATGTGGTGTCTACAGCATACGGTCAGGAGGGGATTACGGCTGTCAAGGCGGCGCTTGTCAAACGTCTGGATGCCGATCGTCAGACAGATGGGTGGGGTTGGCCAGACCACGGTGCGGATGTGCGTGCGACGACGCGAGTGGCACCGGGTTTGTATCGGGCCGGTGACGCGAACCACAAAGACCAGGCTGTCAAGGGTCAAGCGTGGCTGGCCGGTCAGCAGAAGGCTGACGGCTCGTTCCCAAGTAATGTCGTTAGTCCCGCGTGGACGATGATGGCGACGGTGCAGGCGGTTCCGGTGTTGCGGGGTTTGCAGTCGTTGGACACTATTGGTGCTAATCCGGCTCGGGCGGTCACGGTTGATGGGTGAGTGCCGCCTCGCCGGTTAGTGAAGATGACTGTGCTGGGAGACTCCTACTCGGCAGGCAACGGAACCTTGGTTGATGGGTATCCGGCTGATGGGTCGTATCGCAGCCCTAAGAATTATGGTTCGGTGCTCACGCGCCGGTTGAATCGGGAGTTCGGGGACGATACCACGTTCCAGACTGATGTGCGGGCCTGGAGTGGCGCCCAAATCACTACCGGGGACCACACTATTGTCAGTCAGGCCGACGGAATGGATCCCCACACACATGTAGTCCTCATGACCGCCGGAGGCAACGACCTAGACTTCACCACCGTCGTCGAAAACTGCTTCATTGAAAGAGTGTGGTCAGCGGCCAAGTGTGGCGGCTCTGTTGATGCGTCACGCAAGAAGATTGATGCCACGATGACGAAAACGACGACGTTGTTGTCGCACATACAGAACCGACTGGCCGACCCGGCTCACACACGGGTCATCCTGATCGGATACCCCTACCTCATCCCCGCAGACGATGATGCTCCTTTAACCGACGTGCCGTCTACCCGGGTGCGGGCCGCCGAGGACGAATTCCGCACCAGGCAAGCCGCCACCATCAAGGCCTGGAACACATCCCATGCCCTCAAAGTGACCTACACCCCCACCACCAGCCTCTTCAACACCCACGAACCCGAACCGCTGGTTCATAACGGTGACCAGAATCCGCAACGTTGGATCAACGCCGTCTTTGAGACCGCTGGCTACTCATATAATGGAAATGGCGTCATATTGTCAGAGCCAAGTCAAGATGAAAAGAATTGGTACCATCCGAATGTGGTCGGTCATGAACAGATTGCTGGGCTGGTCCATGATGCGCTCCTGTCGAGAACGGCCAGGAGTGCGAGCTTGTCTGAGAGTGTTGCGCAGGTGGCCTCGGCGCCGGGGGTGCGGATGCGTGCCGCTGTGATCGGGCAAAGCCAGGTGCGCCGGGGTAACCCGTTGAGCCTAGACGCGTCCTCGTCGTATACAGCCTTCGGCCATATCCGCCGCTGGCAATGGGACTTAGACGGTGACCGACACTACGAAATCGATACCACCACGCCTGAGATCACTCGCACCCTCACCCGAATCGGAACATACCAGGCACACCTGCGCATCACCGATACCACCGGCACCACTGACACCCTCACCTTCCCGATCCAGGTCACCCGAGACGGCGACGGCGTACCCGATACACAAGACAACTGCCCCACCATAGCCAACCAAGACCAAACCGACACCGACCACGACGGCATCGGAGACGCCTGCGACCCCCACACCACCACAAAGACACCACGATGACCACCCACAAAAACACACACGAACAGCAATACCGCCACGCACCCCTCAACGGCCTGGCCATCGGTACCATCGTTGGAGCCGTCTGGGCACTAGCGATCTTCGGATACCAAGTATCCTCAATATTAGCAGGTGCAGACAGTAAACTCAGCTCACCTAGATTATTCATGTCATTTATTTTTCCTGCAGTTGGGTGGCTCACTGGGCTGTGGGAAAAGGCCGCAGTTTCCCGAGACAATGTGACAAAACAAAAACGCAGAGTTAAGGCCATCACTGCCGTCATGTCGAGCCTTGCTGGCGTGCTCATGGGCTCCATGGAATATTTTCTTACAAGCCTCAGGTTTGCTAGCAGCAAGGAAAAGCTCATACACTACCTTATTTTGATTGTGGTGTTCTCGCTAACAGGTTGGATTCTTGGTACGATAGGCACCATCATCAAAGATGATGGCCATCGTTTTCTTATCAAGATGAGTATCGCCACAGCGGTCGCACTGTTCACATCTGTTGCGGTTTGGTTTTTTGTATTCAGTTTCATAAGAGTGGCATTTTTCTTCGAGTTTTGATGGACGTAAGTTACGTAGGCACAGCTCTTAGCAACAACAGTAATCTTGGGGAATCGCCCCAGCCGCGGGAGGCTACAGTGTTCCCAGTTACCACGCGGCGCCACCTCCACTGCTGTTACAGAACCAGACCCCCACTGACGCGAGGCAGCAATAAATATTCACACTAATACAGACGAGGAGCAATACCGCCGCGCACCCCTAACCACCGACACCATCGCCGAAGCCCTCTAGGTGGTTATGTTTTTGCCGCCTTTCTTATTTCCGATAGGCAACTACTCACGTAACCCCTGTTCGATCGGCTGTCGTGATCGTCCCGAATACTCTGGTGGGCACGCCACCCACTCTCCCCATACCCTTGACTCCATGAATGATGCCGTGCGCAGTGATTCCTCCCCAGTCCTCGCCGTCGACGCCGGACAGTCCAGTACCCGCGTGCGGTGCGAGCCAGGGCCATGGGGGCCGGGCTGGATCGTCACCTCGTCAGGGGTGCGCACCGCACTCCCGCTAGCCCAGCAGTTTGCGACCATCATGCACGACGTCGCGACGGCTCACCCGGAGATCACCCAGTCCGAATACACAGTAGCTATCGGATCATCGGGGGCCCGCGACGACGAGGACCCCATTCCCGTCTTGCACGCTCTCAAACCCTTCGGCGTCAGTCGAGTACTGCTCGCCCACGACTCCATCACCTCTTACCTCGGTGCTCTCGGTGACCAACTGGGCGTCGTTACAGCGTCGGGCACCGGAGTCATCACTCTGGCCGTAGGCCGCCACAACGTGGCCCGAGTCGACGGCTGGGGGTACATCATCGGCGATGCCGGATCAGCCTTCTGGCTGGGCCGTCATGGCCTGGATGCTGTCATGCGCGCCCACGATGGTCGCGGCGAGCCGACAGTCCTTAGCCACACCATCGGCAACGACTTTGACGACATCGAGGCTGCCTACCTGGAACTCCATGCCGACCCGCTCATGGTCTCACGGATCGCGGCCTACTCAGCCACAGTCACCGCCGCAGCCGAAGAAGGGGACCACGTCTCCCGTGATATCTGCGTGCGCGCAGCCCATGAGCTAGCCCACTCCACCGTTACCGGTCTGCGCCAGACCGAACTCACCGACGCCGACAGCCCCGCCGTCGGTCTACTGGGCGGGGTTATGAAGTCTCAGCTCATCCATACCGCGATTACCAGGGAAATCTCTGCGGCGATGCCGGGAGCGCGAATCGTCGAGCCTCTCGGCGAGGGACTCGACGGCGCCGCTGCCCTACCAACCGTCAGTCCCGAGTCCCCGCTCGGCCAGCGCATCCACGTCGCCCAGTGAGCCACAACACCGCAGAATTCTGACGGCGGGGTGGACCATGAGGACCACCCCGCCGTACGTCTCCAGGACGAACACCGCTACAGCTGGGCGGACAAGAATGTCATCAACGATCGAAAGAATCCCAGCCCGTCGGTCCCGGCGCCGGTGAGCTCCTCTACAGAATGCTCCGGGTGCGGCATGAGCCCGACCACGTTGCCCGCCTCATTAGTGATGCCAGCGATGTCGTGGACCGATCCATTCGGATTAGCGGTGTAGCGGAAGACGACCCGATTATTGGCCTCCAGCGCAGCTACGGTTGCAGCGTCCGCCACGTAGTTACCCTCGCCGTGCTTAGCAGCAATATGAATGCGCTCGCTGGGACGGAAGTCGCAGGTCCACACGGTGTCCACGCTGGCAACTTGAAGCTGCTGCACCGAACAGTGGAAGCGTCGTTTCTCGTTACGCATCAGGGTGCCAGGCAGCAGATGGGATTCGCACAGTACCTGAAACCCGTTGCAGATACCGAGCACTGGCAGGCCCCCATCGACAGCTCTGCGAATAGACGACATCACTGGCGAGGCAGCAGCCAAAGCTCCTGCACGCAGGTAATCACCATAAGAGAAGCCTCCCGGAAGGATGACGGCGTCGACCCCAGCCAGATCGGTCGAGGCGTACCACAACGACACAGGCTCAGCCCCGGCCAGGCGAACGGCCCGCGCTGCATCCTGGTCGTCGAGAGTGCCAGGGAAGGTGACGACTCCAATGCGCACCATCGTCAGTCCTCCACGTGCACGTCGAAGGATTCAATGACGGTGTTGGCCAACAGCTCAGAGGCCACCTGACGGATCTCGTCGAGACGATCTTCCAAACCCTCACCAGTGATCTCGAAACGCTTACCCTGGCGCACCGTCAAGCCGTCATGGCCAAGCCGAGCGAGCACCGACGTGATGGCCTTGCCCTGGGGATCCAAGATTTCGGGTTTCGGCATGACCTCCACCACTACACGTGACATAGCCCCGATCTTATCGGCACTACAGGACTCCGACTCGCCAGGAACGTCGAGGGCCACCGGTGCAGCGTCCCCGGACTCCCCGGAAACGCTATCCCGCGAAGCCCTCGCGTGCTTGTCATCGTCGGCCTCATTGTGAGGCGTCTCATCGCTGACCTCATCAGACACGTGCCCGCCAGTCAGACGTGCCCAGGCCTCCTCATAACGCCGACTGGTGGCCTTGACGACCTCCTCTGGGAGGGCAGGCGGCTCCTGGTCACTAGCGCGATCCCAACCGGACTCATTCGTGAGCCAATCGCGCACATATTGCTTATCGAAGGAATCTGCCCCCTTGCCGGGCTGCCACGTCTCAGCGTCCCAGAATCGCGAAGAATCAGGGGTAAGCACCTCGTCAGCTAGCACGATGGTGCCGTCGACACGACGCCCGAATTCAAGCTTGGTATCGGCCAGGAGGATGCCTCGCTTCCGAGCGATCTCCTCTGCACGCTGGTAGACCCGCAGCGAAAGGTCATGCAGCTGCGCTGCAACATCGGGACCGACGAGTTCTACCAGGCGTAGATAGTCGATGTTCTCGTCATGTTCTCCCTGCGGGGCCTTAATTGCCGGGGTGAAAATGGGCTCTTCGAGCCGGGACCCATTCTGCAGCCCCTCGGGAAGGCGGATTCCGCACACGGCCTGGTTGCGCTGATATTCGGCCCACCCTGAACCGGTGAGGTAGCCCCGCACGACGCATTCGACCGGGAACATGTCGAGTTCCTCAACGACCATGGCGCGCCCTGCGACCTCGGCGGGGACATCCACGCTCACGAGATGGTTATCGACGATGTCGGCCAATTGGTCGAACCACCACAAGGACATATTCGTCAAGATGGCTCCCTTGCCGGGAACATCGGGGGTCAGGACGTGGTCGTAGGCGCTAATCCGGTCCGTAGCGACCATAAGCAGGCGGCCCGGCTGATCGGGAAGACGATAGAGGCGTCGGACCTTGCCCTCAGCCAGCAATGGAAGATTGAGGTGCGAAGTGACCATGGGGGCATCATGCCACGGGTGCGGGCCCTGGCGACACAGAGAGTCCCGAGTTCACGATCTTTATAGTTATTGGCTATAGATAATATGTTTAGTGATAGCCTTGATCTATCACATCGTCGACGAGAGAGGACACCCATGAGTCTCATCAACACCAAGATCCTTCCATTCAAGGCCAACGCTTTCCGCAACGGGGACTTCATCGAGGTCTCCGATTCCGACATCAACGGCAAGTGGGCCGTGTTCTTCTTTTACCCCGGTGACTTCACCTTCGTCTGCCCCACCGAGTTGGGCGACCTCGCCGACCACTATGAGGAACTGCAGGCCATGGGGGTCGAGGTGTTCTCGGTGTCCACCGATTCGCACTTCGTGCACAAAGCGTGGCATGCCGACTCCGACACCGTCGGCAAGGTGAACTACACGATGATCGGCGACCCGAACCTGCAGCTGACCCGCAACTTCGACGTCGAGCGCGAGGGTGCCGGACAGGCCGATCGCGCCACCTTCCTCGTCGACCCTGACGGCATCATTCAGTTCTACGAGCTCACCGCTGAAGGAATTGGACGTAATGCCACCGAGCTAGTCCGCAAGGTTAAGGCCGCCCAATACATCTACACCCACCCAGGCGAGGTGTGCCCCGCCAAGTGGGAAGAAGGCGATGAGACCCTCGCCCCGTCGATCGACCTCGTCGGCAAGATTTGAGTTCCGACCCGAGCATCTGCTGCAGGGGCGCTCGTCCCTGCGGCGGATCCCCAGACCGGTACCCTTCCCTCCCCCTCCTCACCCCTTCAGGAGAACCATGCTTGATAACGCCCTGACCACTCAGCTCAAGACCTACCTCGAGATGGTGCGCGAGCCGATCGTCCTGGTGCCTTCCCCATACCGGGGTGACGACGCCGCAAAATCGTCAAAGTCGGCTCACATGGACGAGCTTTTATCCGAGATCGCCGCCTTGTCTGACAAAGTGAGCGTCGGTAAGCCCGTCGACAATGAGCGCACCCCCTCCTTTGCCATCACCCGCCCCGGTAGCCCCATCGACATCCGCTTTGCGGGCCTGCCGATGGGCCACGAATTCACCTCACTCGTGCTGGCCCTGCTGCAGGTAGGTGGACACCCCGTCAAGGAGGAGCAGTCCCTCATCGACGCCGTGCGCGCGGTCAAGGGTGAGCACCACTTCGTCACCTACATGTCACTAACCTGCCAAAATTGCCCGACGGTAGTGCAGGACCTCAACGCAATGGCCGTCCTCAACCCGAATATTCACCACACCGCCGTTGACGGTGGCACCCACACCGATGAGGTAGAAGCCAAAGGAATCGCCTCGGTGCCGGCCATCTACCTGGACGGCGAGGACTGGGGCTCCGGGCGCATGGACATGGCCGAAATCCTCGAGCGTCTCGACGCCGACGCCGCCCAGGGAGCCAAGGAAGACCTCTCGCAGCGCGACCCCTACGACGTGCTCGTCGTAGGGGCGGGTCCCGCCGGTGCCGCGGCCGCCGTGTACGCGGCTCGTAAGGGCATTCGCACCGCCATGGTCGGGTCTCGAATCGGCGGCCAGGTACTCGATACCGAGGCCATCGACAACCTCATCTCGGTGCCGCACACCACCGGTCCGCGTCTGGCCGACGCCCTCCGCAGCCACGTCAACGACTACAACATTGACGTTATTGAGCGTCAGACCGCCAGCGCCATAGAGACCACCGGCGGTATGACCACCGTGCATCTGACCGACGGCGACCTGCGGGCGCGCTCAGTCATCGTGGCCACCGGTGCCCGCTGGCGCAACCTTGGCGTGCCTGGCGAGAAGGAATACCGCACCAAGGGTGTGACCTACTGCCCGCACTGCGATGGCCCGCTATTCACAGGCAAAAAGGTGGCCGTCGTCGGAGGTGGAAACTCCGGCATTGAGGCCGCTATCGACCTTGCCGGCGTCGTCGACCACGTCACCGTCGTGGAGTTCCTCGACGCCCTCAAGGCTGACGACGTACTACTACGCACCCTGAACTCACTGCCGAACGTCGACGTCATCACCTCGGCCCGCACCACCCAGATCCTCGGCGACGGATCCAAGGTGACCGGTCTGGAGTACGAGGACCGCACCAGCGGCGACGTTAAGACCATCGAGCTAGCAGGTGTGTTTGTCCAAATCGGTCTGCTGCCCAACACCGAATGGCTCGAAGGTGCCCTGGAGCGCAACCAGCGGGGAGAAATCGTCATCGACGAGCGTGGCACCACCTCAGCCCCCGGAATCTTCGCCGCCGGTGACTGCACCACTCAGCCGTACAAGCAGATCATCATCTCGATGGGGGCCGGCGCCACCGCTGCTCTAGGCGCCTTCGACCACCTCATCCGTCAAAATCCGACACAGAACTGAGGCCGTGTGAACCTTCATGATCTGCGGTATTTCGTCGCCCTGGCCGAAGAACACCACTTCGGCCGGGCTGCGGCGTCATGCGGTGTCAGCCAGCCCACCCTCTCAACTCAAATCCACCGGCTCGAGAACGAGCTCGGCGTGGTGCTGGCCGTGAGGGTGGGACGACGCATCGAGATCACCCCAGTGGGGGAACGCATCGCCCAAGCTGCCCGTGACATGCTGGTGCTATCCGACGACATCCGGACCATGGCGCGGGAGGAAGCCGACCGGATGACCCTCCAGCTGAGGGTCGGGGTATTCCCCACCTTAGGGCCGTTCGTGTTGCCTCAGGTGATCGCCCGATGTGACCAGCACGAGCCTGGCGTGAACATCCATATCGTCGAGAAGCGCACGGCAGAGCTGTTGGAGGCAATCCGCAACGGACAGTTAGACGTCGCCGCAGTGGCAGCCCCCGTTAATGATGACTCTTTGGTGACTATTCCCGTTTTTCGGGAGGAGTTCTTGCTCGTGACGGGGGCTGACGATGAGTTGGCCCGTGAGGAACGACCAATCAATCCGCACGACGTTCCCACCGAAGGGCTCATCCTCATGTCGGAGGGACACTGTCTAAGAGACCAGGTGCTTGAGGTGTGCAGCCCGTCTCATCCGCTGCCTCCCGACACCCTCACGGCGGGATCCCTCGAGACGCTCCGCGAACTCGTATCGGTGGGCGCCGGTCGAACCCTCATGCCGCGCAGTGCGATCTCGGCACCACTTCATGCGGACCCGCGCATCGTGGTGCGGGAGTTCACCCACCCCAGACCCCACCGCGACATCGTGGTGGCTGGCAGACCGGCCACAATGCACCGTCCGGCGGTGCAGACCCTGACCACCATCCTGCGGCAGCTACCAGGTGACGTCGTCGAGCCTCTCGGCGTTGCCGGAGCATCGTTGTGCTCTCACGGGATGTGATGACAACGTGGTGCGTGCCCCGGCACGATCACCTCACAACACCAGACCAGGCAGGTAGTTGGCAGCCTTCGGGTATTCCCGAACAATGTCCTCCACCTTGGCGCACAGCGCCTCGACCTGATCCTGGGCGCCACCAGTGAGATCCAGCGGAGAGGACACCAAACCACGTAGCTGCTCCTTGGTGAGCGGGATGCGCGGATCGGCGGCCAGACGGGCGAAAAGGTCGTTACCAGTGCGACCGGTTTCGCGCATGTCGAGGGCCACGGCTACGGCGTGTTCCTTGATGGCCTCATGGGCGTCCTCCCGACCGACGCCAGCACGCACACAAGCCATAAGGACCTTAGTAGTCGTCAGGAAGGGCAGGTAGCGCTCAAGCTCAGCCTCAATGACAGCGGGGAACGCCCCGAAGTCGCCAAGGATCGTCAAAAAGGTCTCAAAAGCACCATCAATGGCATAGAAGGAATCGGGCAGCGCCACACGACGCACCACCGAACAGGACACGTCACCCTCGTTCCACTGCACTCCCGCCAGACCGGTGGCCATAGTCAAATAGCCACGTAACACAACAAGGAAGCCGTTGACCCGCTCGCAGGAACGAGCATTCATCTTGTGCGGCATCGCCGAGGAACCCACCTGGCCGGGCTTGAACCCCTCGGTGACAAGTTCGTTACCGGCCATAAGGCGGATAGACGTCGCCAGGTTAGACGGGCCTGACAGCACCTGCACCAGAGTTGACATGACCTCAAAGTCCAAGGACCTCGGGTAAATCTGACCGGTCGAAGTGAGTACCTGGTTAAACCCCAGATGATCAGCAACGCGATGCTCAAGATCGTCAAGCTTGGACTCATCACCGCCAAGCAGGTCAAGCATGTCCTGGGCAGTTCCCATCGGGCCCTTGATACCACGAGCCGGGTAGCGCTCAATGAGCTCGTTGACGTGATCCCATGCCACCAGCATCTCATCGATAGCGGTGGCGAACCGCTTGCCCAGGGTCGTCACCTGGGCGGCAACATTGTGAGAGCGTCCAGCAATGGCTTGATCGGAGAACTGAGCGGCCAGGCGCGACAGCTGGTTGAGCGTGGCAACCATTTTGTCGCGCACTAGCCGCAGCGACTCCAGCACCTGCATCTGCTCAATGTTTTCGGTGAGGTCACGGCTCGTCATGCCCTTGTGAATGTGCTCATGACCGGCCAGGGCGTTGAACTCCTCAATCCTGGCCTTGACGTCATGACGAGTAATCGCCTCCCGCTCGGCGATCGAGTCAAGGTCAACGTCGTCGAGAACCGCCTGGTAGTCGGCCAACACCTGTTCGGGATCGTCGCCACCAAAGCTCACACCGAGATCGGCTTGAGCTTCCA
The DNA here is from genome assembly GCF_003030305.1 of Cutibacterium acnes. Taxonomy (NCBI): domain Bacteria; kingdom Bacillati; phylum Actinomycetota; class Actinomycetes; order Propionibacteriales; family Propionibacteriaceae; genus Cutibacterium; species Cutibacterium acnes. The sequence continues at coordinate 2,118,348 of NZ_CP023676.1, forward strand.
TGACGGTCAGCCAGAGTCTGCGCTCAGCACGGATTTTGTTTTCCGGCGTCCAGATGGAACGCATGGCCGCGGAGGCATAACGGGTGGCAAGGATATTGGGTACGCTCATGAAGACTCCCCGTCGGTCAGGTTGGTGGAATTCTCGGACTGCGGTGCGCGTCCGTCAGCCATTTCGTCAACGGCCTCGAGCTCGGCTGCATGGCGGGCAATGTCCGTGCGGTGGAACCCGTCACTAACCTCCAACTGGTCGATCCTGCGGTAGGCGTCAGCGCGGGCTCCGGCCAGAGTTTCGCCGTGGCCGAGCACGACGAGAACGCGGCCACCACTGGTAACGAGGCCGTCCCCTTCGATACGAGTCCCAGCGTGCAAAACGTCCTCGTCGTCAACCGGGGCGACGACCCGGCGCCCTTTCGCCGGGCAAGCGGGATAACCCTCGCTGGCCATCACGACGCCGACGGCTGCGCCACAACGGAAGCGAAGACCGTCAACACCGGACAGGTCTCCACGAGCCGCGGCAGCCATGATCTGGGCCATAGGTGACTCCACCATACTCAGTAGTGGCTCAGTCTCGGGATCGCCGAATCGCACGTTGAACTCAACGACTTTGGGACCAGCAGAAGTGAGCGCCAACCCCACGTAAAGCAGGCCGACGAATGGGGTACCGCGATCCGCCATGGCCCTCAGGGTTGGCGAGATGATGGTAGTCGACACCGTCTCGACGAGATCGTCTGGGGCCCACGGCAACGGGGTGTAGGCACCCATGCCACCGGTGTTCGGACCAACTCCCCCATTCCCGACCCGCTTAAAGTCCTGGGCCGGCTGCATCGGAAGGGCACGGGTGCCATCACAGATAGCAAAAAGACTTACCTCCGGGCCGTCAAGGTACTCCTCAACGACCACCCGGTGATCGGACTCGAAACACCGTTTGGCATGAGCGAGAGCCTCGGCGCGATCGTGTGTGACGACGACTCCCTTGCCCCCGGCCAGACCATCGTCCTTGACCACGTATGGTGGCCCGAACTCGTCAAGGGCAGCCGAGACGGAATTGGCATCGTCGCAAGAACGGGAGGCTGCCGTCGGCACACGGGCAGCAGCCATCACTTCCTTGGCGAAAGCCTTCGACCCTTCCAACTGGGCGGCCTCGGCACTTGGACCGAAGCAGTCGATCCCGGACTCGCGCAGAGCATCGGCCACCCCGGCAACCAGCGGCGCCTCCGGGCCGACGACGACGAGGTCAGCTTCCAGGCCACGCGCCAAGGAGACAACGGCATCACAATCGCACGGATCCAACGGATGATTCGTGGCGAAGGATGCCGTCCCCGGGTTACCGGGAGCGACGTGGACGGCGGCAACCTCTGGGTCACGATGGCAGGCCAAGGCAAGGGCATGCTCGCGGCCACCGGACCCAAGGACGAGAACAGTCATGCTGGACACGGGGACTAGCCTAGAACCTACAGCGTCTATTCCCGTCAGCCGGGAGGAATCAGTCAATGAGGTCGTTGATCACGACTGACTCGTCGCGTCCGGCCCCCACGCCGATCCCGGAGACCCGAGTACCCACAAGCTCCTCTAGACGACGCACGTAAGCCTGACAGTTGCGCGGCAGATCATCGAAGGAACGTGCCGTAGAAATGTCTTCACTCCAGCCATCCAGGAACTCATAGACCGGCTTGGCGTGGTGCAAATCGGACTGGGTGACGGGCATAATGTCGGTACGCTCACCGTCAATGTCGTAGCCCACGCAGACCGGGATCCTCTCCCAGCCTGTCAGCACGTCAAGCTTGGTGAGGAACAGGTCAGTCACCGAATTGATCATGACCGCCTGCTGCACCACCAGCGCGTCAAACCAGCCACAGCGACGCGGACGCTTAGTCGTGACACCGTACTCACGACCTTCACTGCGCAGCCGCTCACCATCATCGTCACAGAGCTCGGTCGGGAACGGACCTTCACCAACGCGAGTGGTGTACGCCTTAGCGATGCCAACAATGCGGTCGATGCGAGTCGGTCCGACGCCTGAGCCAGTACACGCGCCCGCAGCGATCGGGTTGGACGAGGTGACATACGGATACGTGCCGAAGTCAACGTCAAGATGATGGGCCTGGGCGCCCTCAAAAAGTATGACCTTGCCCTCGTCAAGGCCCTTGTTGAGAACTCGAGCCACGTCAACGACGTAGGGGCGGATGCGCTCGGCGTGGGCCAGCAGACCGTCGGCAACCTCGCCTGGATCGATAGCGCGACGGTTGTAGATCTTCACCAGGATCTGGTTCTTTTGGTCTAGAGAGGCCTCGACCTTCTGACGCAGGATCGATTCGTCGAAAAGATCCTGGACGCGAATGCCCATCCGATTGATCTTGTCGGAGTAGGTCGGCCCGATGCCACGACCCGTGGTGCCGATACGTCGACTGCCAAGAAAACGCTCAGTGACCTTGTCGAGAGTCTGATGGTACGGGGTGATGAGGTGCGCATTGGCGCTGATGAGCGGGTGCGGAATGTCTACGCCGCGGCCGCGCAAGGCGTCGATCTCATCGGCCAGCACGTCAAGGTTGAGCACGACTCCGTTGCCGAGCACGGCCGTGGAGTTCGGGTTAAGGACCCCAGACGGAAGCAGGTGCATGAAGAACTTCTCGTCATCGACGACGACAGTGTGTCCAGCGTTATTGCCTCCCGAATACCGCACGCAATAGTCGACGCGTTCGGACATGAGATCGGTGGCCTTGCCCTTGCCCTCGTCACCCCATTGGGTACCCATGACGACGATTCCAGGCATGTGTTCCTCCATTTCCTCGCACCACTGTGCGGGTTGCCTCTGGTTGCATCGGCACATGCCGCTGTGCAACCAAGGACACTTTACGTGCCCATAACGACAATGGGCGCGCCGGCCCAGGCCGATCCGTTCCGCCCGCACCAGCCCAGGCCTTTTCGCCAGTGACGTCTCTAAGCGACGGTTGCGCCACCATCCGCCGGATCACCAGCGTCGTCAGCAGGCAGGACCGAAATCTCCATGAGATTCAGGCTGGCCCCCTCCAGCGGAAGGCGAGACGCGAGCGGGCCGAAGTGTGGGTCGCTGCGGTGACCGTCAAAATTGATGCGCTTGTAGCCGGCATCTTCGGCCCAGGTGATCACCGATGACATTGCTGAGGCGACGGCGTTGTCTCCAGCGGGGGTACCAGCCTGCACGGTTTCTGCCACCACGGTCGGGTTCTCGTCCACAAAAACGAAGGCCACCGCCGCGGGTTGACCATCAACAAGCGCTACTCGAGTGGCTTCGGAGTCGAGGTCTTCCAGCTCCTGACGCAGCGCCTCGTGGGCCGCCTCGCTGTCGTCGACCGGGGACCATGATGCGTGCATCCACACGTACATCTGCTCCCACAACGTCTCGAGCACGCCGGGGGCCAGGGTTGCGCCCGAGATGGCTCCGCCCGGGCCAAGGCTGACCCCCTCCAGCACCTCAACCGCTCGTCCAAAATGACGGCGAGGCAGCTCGAAGGGCGGACACGATGCGTAGACCTCTCCACCCAAGGAAAGAATGAAGCTCTCAGCGTCAGAACCAGCAATGGCCTTGGTCGCCAATGGTCGATCTACCCTCTGCTGGATCTGACGCACCAGCCGCGTACCGATCCGATGGCCCCGAGAGTCAGGATGGACCTCAACGTCGATAAATCGACGAGTACGGTGAACTACCGCCAACCACGAAACCGCATATCCGACGATTCGATTCTCGTACAGCGCAACCCTGGCGACGACATCCGGACGGTCGACGCGATCAATCAGAGAACCGGGTTCTCCAAAGGTGATCACCTTGACGTCCTCTGGCCGCATATCGCGGAAAACAACGTGCCCACTCATGTCGCCCTCCTGGGTCTGGCGACGCCTCTGACGTCGCTGTGTCTCCATTCTTCCGCCTTTTGCCACCTCACGTCACCCAAGCTGATTTTCTAGTGTCGTCATCATGACGTCCATGCCATGATTAACGGCATGTCAGATACGAACGATGCCGTCCACCTAGCCGATAACCTCAATCCGGCAGCTGAGCGGATGTTCAAGTGGATTCTCTCCTCAGACCTTGCCCCCGGGGACCCCATCCCGATCGAACAGGACCTCGCGACCCAGTTCGGGATGGCCCGTGGCACAGTTCGTGAAGCGGTGCGCGAATTACGCGCCCTAGGAATCCTTGAGGTGCGGCGTGGACTGGGGACCTACCTGTCTACGGCATCTGCTTCGACGATTCGGCACAGTCTCGTCTACCGGAGCGTCAAACAGATCACCACTGACGAGAGCGGCACCAGGGATTTCATCGGTCTGCGAGAAATGGTAGAGGTGCGGGCCCTTATGGAGTGCTCACTGGTCACCGAAGTCACCGGCCGCATCAGCGCCGAGACCGGACGGGCCCTGCACGCCCTGGCAGCCCGGATGGACGACCCTAAGGACTCCGCCGCTGCGGACCGCCAGTTCCACCGACTGTTGTACGCGGACATGGGCAATCAACTCGCCCGCGAACTGATCGACGTCTTTTGGGACTCCCTCAATCTCGCTGGGCTGATGCTTCCACCAACTAATACAATGCCGGCCACCCGTCACGCCCACGACCTCATCGCCGACTGCGTTATCGGCCATGATCCACAGGCCAGTCGCGAGGCTATGTGGGACCACTTCGCCGCCATTCGGGAGAGGTTGGGAGGGGCACCCCGCACCTCCTGAAGAATGCACGCCACGCAACTTTGAAACAGTCAGCCTGACCTGACTAGCGGAGGATACGCGCCGGTGTGACATACCGAGAAACGTCCCGGCTTCGGCCTGGGAAAGGTGCTCGTCACGGGCAAGGTCACCTCAGCGCGTCACGGAACCATCCAGTGATCGAGGTCGGATGGGTGATCGCGGTCCCTACCACAACGGCGTGGGCTCCCAGGTCCATCGCACGGCGCGCTTGATCCGGGGTGTGGATACGTCCCTCAGCGATGACGGGACGGTCACCATCGAGCTTCTTGACAAGGGCTTCAATAACCTCATAGTCGGGCCCGTCGGCTTTGGGGCGCTCCCCGGTGTAGCCGCACAGTGTCGTCCCGATGAGGTCGGCTCCCGCTTCAGCAGCGAACAATCCGTCATCAACCGAGCCACAATCGGCCATGACGACGACGTCGTATTCACGCTTGAGGCGTTCGATCGTCTCAGCCAGGCTCAACCCGTCGGCACGTTCGCGTCGGGTGCCGTCGAGGGCGACGACGTCAGCCCCGGCAGCTGACACGCAGCGTGCATGGCGCAGGGTCGGGGTGATGTAGATGCCCTCATCACCCTCCTTCCAGATACCAACCACTGGGACGCTCACGCGCCCCTTGACGGCGGAGACATCGGAGAGTCCCTGGGCACGCACCGCCACTGCTCCCCCGGCTTCGACCGCAGCCGCCATCTGGGCCATCGTCTCGGGGTGGCGCAGCGGCTCGCCCGGGTAAGCCTGGCAGGAAACCACAAGCCCTCCTGCCATAGAGGCGATGATCCGGTCGGTGAATCCGCTCATACTTGAATCCTCCTCACATCGATGCTTGTCATTCACGCGAGCTGGCCAACACGACGCAGCACTTCGGCAACTCTCTCCACGTTGTCCCCAGTGAGGGTTGGCAGTGGCACACTCATAGTGTTGGTTTCGATAATGCCGAGAAGCTGCATGGCCGTCTTGAAAGCGCCCACACCAGCGGCCGGACCGACGACACCCTGCGGTGCGAACGCGATCTCCATCAGCTCGGCAGCCTTGTCTTGTTCAATGCGGACCGTCTCCCAATCCCCCTCACGGTAGGCCTTGTACATGGCGACGTAGCTGGTCGCATCAACGTTAGCCAGCCCAGGCACGACGCCGTCAGTACCCGACATAAAGGCCCCGTCGACGACAACCTCGTGGCCGGTGAACAGGGACAGCGGGGAGCCGGCAGCACGGTTTGCCAAGGCGAGACGGCGGAAGGACACGTCGTCAGCCGAGGAGTCCTTGCAGCCTGCGATGACCCCCTCGCGCCCCAACTTCATCATGAGGTCGACGGGCACCTTGACGTGCACACACACCGGGATGTCGTAGACGAACAACGGCAGATCGGTGGCCTCGTGCAAAGCGCGGAAGTGGTTCTCGATCTCGGTCGGCCCGGTGATGGCGTAGAACGGCGCGGTGGCGACAACGGCGTCCACCCCAATCTCCTCGGCCTGACCGATGTGACGGATGACGCGCAAGGTCTCTGTGTCAATGACGCCAGCCAGCAGCGGAACCCGACCGTCGATGATCCGCTTGGCCTCGGACAGGACACGTCCACGCATCTCGTCGTCGAAGAAGGCCACCTCGGACGTGGAACCGAGGACGAACAGACCGTCCACCCCTTGCCCGATGAGGCGGTTGATGAGCTTTTCGTAGGAGGCGACGTCCAGGTCACCGTTGGGGGTTAGTGGGGTGACGACCGGGGGAATGACGCCGTGGAACTTCGTGGTCATGGTGTTGTCCTTCGTGTTGTTCGTGGATGTCGTGTCGTTGATGGGTGTCATGCCGTCGCCATGACGTCATGAATGGAGGTGATCATGGCCAACCGCCGCTCGACGGTGGCATCAGCGGGGGTCTGGATCTTGATGCCTTGGTAGGCCTGAAGGCCTCGGGCCGCATCCAGGAAGGAGCCGACGAGATCCGTAGTCAGGAGGCTGGTGGGTTCGTCGTTTCGCAGCGGAAGGTGAGCGTCTCCCCAGGCCGGGCCATATTGGGTGGCGTCCGGACCAGCACCCGAGAGCATCACCCCGCCGAGCACACCGGCATCAGCCAGCCGGGCGACCTGACGCGCAGGGAGCTCGGGGTCATGGGACTCGACAACGCTGCGGCCCCAGTTGATCGTCAGGTGCACCCTCGTACCGACCACCGCGGTGATCTCGTCGTCCAGACTGAGGAACTCCTTCTCGCCCGGTCCGACGCCACCAGCCGCGTCACAGTGCTCGACGACGATGGCAAGTCCAGCGTCCTCGAAGAGACCGGAGAGCTCAACCAGCGAAGAAGCAAATGCTTTCGCGTCGGCCTTACGACTCGGGGCGGAATGGACCTCGACCCACCTGACGACGGGGTGTCCGACCATCTCGTGCAGGGTTCGCACGTCGTCAACGAGGTTGGTGAACCACTTGAGTGCTCGTTGACGCCCCTGCTCGTCGGAGGACGCCAGACCGAAGTCCGGATCACCGGCCAGCTGACCCATGGTTCCCGGAATGGCCGTCACGACGCAGTGGGCGAACCGGTCGCGCAGTTGATCGGCGAGCCATCGGGGATCGGCGTCGAGGCCGTCCCGGTACGGGATCTCGATACCGTCGACCCAACCGGTCTCGGCCAGGCTCCGGTACAAGCACTCCCGCTCAGCGATGGCCCGTGGCATCGCGGCGTATGCGCCAACGATGGTCGGAGCAGTCATGATACGTCCTCCTTCTCGCTCGCATCACGAGGCGACGATAGTGTCAGGGTTCCGGGAAACAGCAAGCTCTTCATCGACGTGATCCATCCGGTCAGCGGGACGCACGTGGTCGGGGCGCAACAGCTTCTGCATCCGGAGCGGGAAATTGATGGCGATAAGAACGATGATCACCGCGGTGAATACGAAGGACAAGATGAACAGGGTCCATCCGAGGCCCCAGCTGGAGGGCAGCACACCGCCAACACCGGTAGCTGGATCACCTGCCAGGGCAATGCCGAGGACCGGGGCGATAGCCCCACCAAGAGCTCCGACGTTATAAGAGAAACCCAAACCAGCAGCGCGCTTCTCGACCGGAAAGTAGTTCGAAATGAACTTCGGTAGCAGACCAGAGATACCTTGTCCGAACATCTGCTGGACAAAGATGAAAACTCCAAGAAGCACGACCCATATCACCGAGGAATGCACCATGCCTCGGCTGACGAGGAAGACCGGCAGGACGAGGAACTCCGAGATGAGCAGGGAGACCCAATAGGCCTTGCGGGTTCCGAATCTGTCACCGATAAATCCGGCCATGATGCAGCCCGCTGCCGCGCCAAAAGAAGTGGCGGTCACGAGATTGGAAGCGGTGTCGCTCGCCAGGCCCAGGGTTTGGCGATAGTAGGTAGGCAACAGAGCCTGCAAAGGCCAGGAGTAGAGGAAGGCGACAAACACCGTGATCATAACGGCCACACCTGTCGGCCAACGCGGTCCCTCGAACTGGACCATGAAGCTCACCATGACGGCCGCGACAACGACCCACAGCAATGCCAACACGAGCCCCGGGACGCCGCTCTTGAACAGGTAAATGACGATTAGGCATCCGAAAGTTGTGAGGGCCAGAACAATGTTAATGATGCTTCGCTTCGGGTTACGTGCGAAGAGCATGGTGAACATGTCAGTCTTCTTGACAGTCTCGCCGACAGCGGCGCGAGCGGCCTCCTCCTCGCGCATTTTTACAAAGTCGGCGGCCTCAGGAAGGGCACGACGCAGCCACAGGGCCAAGGCGATCGGAATAATGCCAAGCGCGAAGAGTATTCGCCAGGTATGAGGCTCAGCGGAGGTACCACGGGTAAGGTACTCGATGAGGGCATACACCTGAGCCGTCACACCGGCGCCAAGGGAAAATCCGGAAATAAGGAACCCGGAGGCCTTATTCCGCAGACGCACTGGCCAGGACTCAATGACGTAGGTGGCTGAAGAGCCGTACTCACCGGCCATACCCATGCCGATGCAGACACGGGCGACGAAGATAACCCAGAAAGCCGGGGCAATGGCACAGACGACCGATCCACCCGCATAAAGCAGAATTGAGATGACCATAGCCTCCTTGCGGCCGATCCGGTCACCGATAGCTCCCAGCAGCAGTCCGCCGAACCATCGCGCAATAAAAGCAGCGGACACCAAGGTCGCAGTCGCCGCTGGTCCGACGTGAAAGGTCCTGCCGATCTCGGTGAGGACCAGCGTGATCATGACGAAGTCGAATCCGTCCAGCAGATAACCGATCCATGCTGCCCAGAAGGATTTCCACTGCGTGCCAGTCAACTCGTCACGCCATGATTTCCTGGCTGCTATGGCCTCGACGTTGCTCATACGCCCATCTCCATTGATTGGTCGGGTTAACCCGTCGCATTACATTGGACCTTGGATGTCCTATCTCAAGGATGAATCACCAGAATCATGTTGTCAACCTGCCGACGTCTACGTGACGATAACCCCATCACTCCTGATGATCGGACTCCTGCTCATCAGCGAGCTCTTCATCCACGTCGACGTCTACAGCATTATCAGACGGCACATCATCTCCACGCAATGCCTGCCAGGCCTCGTTGCTCAACTCCCGCAAAAGGGTGTCGGCATCGTCGGACTCATCCCCAAATCCAAGCCGCTCGGCCGCCATGGCCAACGCATGGAGGCAACGAAACACACCTTGGTTAGGCAGATAGCCCCAATCCACTGGCCCTTCGCCGTCCCACCCAGCGTCCCGGAGCTGCTCAAGGCCAAGGTCACGACCCGTACGGGCATAGGCGTACGCGGCGACATCAGCGGCATCTGTATCGCTCAACAGCGACCCTTCAGCCAGGAGGGCCCAGCACAGGGATGAGGAAGGGTGCTCCTTGACGACCGTCATGAACTCCCCACGTCCACGCTTAGCAAGTTTGCGAATGGCCGGGTCGGGCGGCAACCGCACGCCGTGATCCTGTCCCTCGATCTCAGTGGTCAGATCGGTGTTTTGCTCCTCAGCCATGATCCCAAGCCTAGGGCGAAATGCGCCGCGGCGCTTATTCGGGCCGCCAATAAAGCCCTACGACAATAAACTTGTTTCAGCCAAGGAGAGGATTATCACCATGTGCCGACCCGTCAGATGTGGCATTTGTGGCAAGACGACTTGGGCCGGATGTGGCGAGCACATCGCCCACGTCAAGGCCCAGGTGCCACCCTCGCAGTGGTGCGATGGAACCCACACGACTGCTGAGAAAACTGCGGCCCAGTCACCACATTCGCGCTCCTGAAGGTGGCGCTGACTCGCTCATTCGTGGCGCAACCCTGCCCTGACCTACACTTCACTGTGGTGTGTTTGCACCCACCAACCACCCGCGGCCCCGTCGCGGTATCTCCATCCTCGATCTGAACCGGAGTTCTGCATGCCCGTACGCAAGGATCTGCGCAACATTGCCATCGTGGCCCACGTTGACCACGGAAAGACCACTTTGGTCGACGCTATGTTGTGGCAGTCGGGAGCCTTCCGCGAGGGTGCCGAAGTCGAGAAACGCGTTATGGACTCGATGGATCTTGAGCGCGAGAAGGGGATCACGATCCTCGCCAAGAACACCGCCGTCAAGCACGTCATGAGTGACGGCGAGGAAATCACCCTCAACATTATCGACACCCCCGGCCACGCCGACTTTGGCGGCGAGGTGGAACGCGGCCTAGAGATGGTCGATGGCGTCATTCTGCTCGTCGACGCCTCCGAGGGGCCACTGCCGCAGACCCGCTTCGTGCTGCGCAAAGCACTAGCCAAGAAGCTGCCTCTCATCTTGGTGCTCAACAAGGTTGACCGTTCCGACGCCCGTATCGACGAGGTTGTCGAAGAAACCTACGACCTCTTCATGGACCTTTCCGACGACGACGATGCCTCCCTGCTTGACGTCCCGGTGGTCTATGCCTCCGCGAAAGCCGGACGCGCATCCCTCAACAAACCCGGGGATGGCGAGTTACCCGATTCCCCCGACCTACAGCCGCTGTTCGATTGCATCCTCGAGAACATCCCAGCCCCCACCTACGACGAGGGCGGGGTGCTACAGGCTCACGTCACCAACCTCGACGCCTCCCCCTATCTTGGCCGTCTAGCCCTGTGCCGTGTCGTCTCCGGTGAACTCACCAAGGGACAGACGGTGGCCTGGTGCAAGCGCGACGGCTCGGTCCAAAACGTCAAGCTCTCCGAACTACTCATGACCGAGGCCCTGGAACGCGTCCCCGCTGAGAAAGCTGGCCCCGGTGACATCGTCGCTATCGCTGGTATCCCCGAGATCACCATCGGCGAGACCCTCTCAGATCCCGAGAACCCGGTCCCTTTGCCGCTCATCCACGTCGATGAACCGTCGATGTCGATGACGATCGGTATCAATACCTCACCGCTGTCAGGTCGGTCCGGTGACAAGCTCACCGCTCGTCTTCTCAAGGCTCGTCTCGATCAAGAACTCATCGGAAACGTGTCGATCAAAGTGGCTGACACCGACCGCCCCGACATGTGGGAAGTGCAAGGCCGCGGCGAATTGCAGCTGGCCGTCCTCGTCGAGCAGATGCGCCGCGAGGGATTCGAACTCACCGTTGGCAAACCGCAGGTCGTCACCAAAACCATTGACGGCAAGCTGCACGAACCTTTCGAGCGCGTCACCATTGATGCCCCAGAAGAGTTCATGGGCCCCGTCACCCAGATGATGGGCCTACGCAAGGGCCAGATGATGCACATGGTCAACCACGGCTCCGGCTGGGTGCGCATGGAGTTCGTCGTCCCAGCCCGTGGCCTTATCGGCTTCCGCACCGAGTTCCTCACCCAGACCCGCGGTCAGGGCATCATGAACCAGATCTTCGAGAACTTCCAGCCCTGGGTAGGCGAATTGCGCACCCGTCAGAGTGGCTCGATGGTCGCCGACCGTCAGGGGGTCGTCACCTCCTACGCCTTGTTCAACTTGCAGGAGCGCGGCACGATGTTCGTCTCGCCGGGCGAGGACACCTACGAGGGCATGGTCGTCGGCGAAAACTCGCGCCCCGACGACATGGACGTCAACCCCACCAAAGAAAAGCACCTCACCAACGTGCGCTCTTCCACCGGCGACGAGTTGGAGCGCCTGATCCCGGCGACGAAGCTCTCGATGGAGCAGCAGCTTGAGTTCTGCCGCGAAGACGAGTGCCTGGAGGTCACCCCAGACGTTGTGCGCATCCGCAAGACCGAACTCAATGCCCACGAGCGGGCCAAAGCCCGCACCCGCGCAAAACATAGCTGATAGACGCCTCAGTGCTGCAGCTCCCCCTAACTAGGGGTGCTGCAGCATCATCGTCATATCACGGCGAAACACCCTGCCACCGCGGGCCCGGGGGGAGAGAGCAGAAACCAGGTCAAAAAATGCGAGCTACCAGGCGTAGCATTTTCATGTCCACGTCCCGAAAGGTTGTGATCAATGCGATCCCCCCGCGCTGCCAGTCTGGCTGCCGCGCTGGTGATGTCACTGTCTGCTGGGGTCGTCGGCGTCGCGAACGCAGAACCAACGGCTTCGCCCGAACCAAGACAGTCTTCGCCCGCTGTCGCTTCTCCAGCCACCCTGCCAATCTCGAATACCGGTGCTCACCTAGACCGTCGCTGCATGAAGGGAACCGTTATCTGCGCCTCCAAGAAGCAGCGCAAGCTCTGGATGGTGCACAACGGGCGCATCCTCATCACCCTTGACGCCCGCTTCGGTCGGGCCAGTGAGCCCACTGCCGAGGGCGTCCATACCATCTACTGGAAAGATAAGAACCACGTCTCCAGTGTCTACGGCTCCCCGATGCCATACTCGATGTTCTTTTACAGGGGCCAGGCCATTCATTACTCTTCGGACTTCTCCCGTCGTGGCTGGAATGGGGCCTCCCATGGCTGCATCAACATCCGCAATATGTCTGGTCTGAAGTGGCTGTGGAACCGCACTCCAACTGGCCGCAAGGTCATCGTATTCAAGTGATGTGACGACGCATGGCCCGGCTCCCATCAGGGAAGCGGACCATCTCGTCTCCTAGGCCACGACCGACAATGTCACAGGGGGGACTCGTAGCCCCTAGACATGGCACCGGCGCCCCACCACCACGGTGAGACGCCGGTGTGTTTCTTGGTTCGAGGATCAGCCCAGAGCCACCAGGCCCTGACCACCCTGGACGGCGTCACCGACAGCCACCAGGATCCCCTTGACGGTTCCGTCCGCCGGGGCATTGATCTCGGTCTCCATCTTCATGGCCTCGAGGGTCAGGAGCACCTGACCGGCCTTGACGGCATCTCCTTCGGCCACCAGGATCTTGGCAACAGTCCCAGCTAGCGGTGCGGGAACCTCGCCCTCACCGGCCTTACCGGCGCCGCCACCGGATGCCTTCATCGGGCCGCCGGCGCCGCCACCAAAGAGGATCGGCGCCATCGGCGCATTGGCGGTCTTATCAACGTCAACGTCAACGTCGTATGCGACGTCATTGACGGTCACCTTGAGCTTCATGTCAGTTTCTCCAGGTCAACGAATCGAATGGTTCTGCTGAGCCCTGCGGCCCTGACGGACCCAGGTCTCACTCGGGGCGAAACGGACGGCCTGAACCTTTCCGTCGTTGCCCAGGTAAGCCGAAACGGCGGCGCAGATGGCGGCGAGCACGTCCTCAGGAACGCCCTTGCTCGTCTTCTTGAGCCGGGAAACCTCGGCTTCCAGCGCCGCGAGTCGCTTGTTCAGCGTCTCGATGACGAGTTCATTGTTCTCACTCATCTTGTCCTCCCATCAGCCTTCTTCGCTCAGCAAGGCATGACGCCGTGCTTCTTGGCCGGACGGGACTGACGCTTAGTGGCGTAGGTCTCCAGAGCGGCGGTGATCTTGCGACGGGTGTCCGCGGGATCGATCACGTCGTCAACCTGTCCACGGGCGGCAGCCACGTAAGGCGTGTTGAAGGCGTTGCGGTACTCCTCGATCTTCGCGGCACGGGTGGCTGCGGGATCCTCAGAGTCCTTGATCTGGCGACGGAAAATGACGTTGGCAGCGCCATCGGCACCCATCACCGCAATCTCCGCGCTCGGCCAGGCATAGACGGCGTCAGCACCCAGGTCACGGTTGCACATGGCCAGGTAGGAGCCGCCGTAAGCCTTACGCAGCACCACGGTGATCTTCGGGACGGTGGCCTCGGAGTAGGCATACAGCATCTTCGCGCCGTGGCGGATGATGCCGCCGTACTCCTGCTGGACACCAGGCAGGAAGCCAGGAACGTCAACCAACTGCACCAACGGAATATTGAACGAGTCGCAGAAGGTAATGAACTCGGCAGCCTTGTCCGAAGCATTGATGTCAAGGCAACCCGACATCACCTTCGGCTGGTTGGCCACGATGCCGACGGTACGACCATTGACCCGGGCAAAGGCGGTGACGATGTTGGTCGCCCAACCGGCCTTGACCTCTAGGTAGTCGCCCCAGTCGACGATCTTGGAGATGACGTCGCGGACGTCGTAGCCCTTCTTACCATCCAGCGGAACGATGTCGCGCAGCTCAGGCTGCGGGGAGACATCGTCATTGGGGTTGGAGATCTGGGCGTCCTCAGTGTTGTTTTGCGGCAGGAAGCTCAGCAACTTCTGCGCGATGAGCACTGCGGCGTCGTCATCTTCGGCCACGAAGTGGATATTGCCCGAGGTGGACATGTGTGCATCCGCACCACCCAGGTCGTCAGCAGTCACCTCCTCACCGGTAACCGACTTGATGACTCCGGGGCCCGTAATGAACATGTGGGCCTTCTTCGTCATGATGATGAAGTCGGTCAGGGCCGGGGAATAGGAGGCGCCGCCGGCGCAGGGGCCAGCAATGATGGCGATCTGCGGCACGACGCCCGACAGCTTGACGTTCGCGTAGAACATCTTGCCGTACCCGGACAGCGAGTCGATGCCTTCTTGAATTCGGGCGCCGCCCGAGTCATAGAAGAACAGAAACGGAGTGCCGGTCAGCAGGGACTGTTCCATCGTCTCGACGACCTTCGTCGACTGGGTCTCGCCAGCCGACCCACCCATGACGGTGAAGTCCTGAGACGCGATGTGGACCGGGCGACCATGGATGGTCGCACGACCGGTGACTACGCCGTCGGCGGGAACTTCGGCCTTGTCCATGCCGAAAAGGGTGGTGCGGTGCTTACGGAACGCACCCACCTCATCGAAGGAATAAGCATCAACGAGGTTGTCGATCCGTTCACGGGCTGTCTGCTTGCCCCTGTCACGCTGCTTTTGCAGGCGATCCTCGCCCCCGCCAAGCTCCACAGCGTGGCGCTCGTCGGCGAGCTGCTCGATCCGGCCGGCCATGGTATCGGCCAGCTTGATTGGTTTCTTCTCAGCCATAGTTGGCGATCATCCTCACGCAGGCTCGACGGTCACCTGGTGGCTGTTGCCACCGACCGTCACGTTGTAGTTGACCGGTCCGGCGATGCCGGCAGCGCCGGTGCCTTCCTTCTCGGCCTTCAGCTGTGCCTCGGTCATCGCGACGCTCTTCGGGCCCTGTGCGCGTTCCTTGAGGAACTTCGGGGCAACTCCCGGGAACAGGGCGTTGGTAAGAACGTCCTCGTCGGAGCCGTCGAAGCCCTCAAGACTCTTGGCCTGCTCGACCAGCTGGTCCCACTCAGGCTCGAGCAGGTCGGCGGGACGGCAGTCGATCGGCTCCTTGCCGGTCTGCTTCTTGGCCATCTCAACGATCTCGGGATTGAGCTCGCCAATGGGCTTGCCGTAGTAGCCAAGCATGAGGTCGGCAAACTCGGCAGTGAGGTTCTTGTACGAACCATTGCCCATCAGGACGTTGAACACCGCCTGGGTTCCCACGATCTGGGAGGACGGGGTGACCAGCGGCGGGTAGCCGGCATCCTTACGAACGCGCGGCACCTCCTTCATGACCTCATCCATGCGGTCTCCAGCACCCTGGGCCTCGAGCTGGGACTCCATGTTGGAGAGCATTCCGCCCGGGATCTGGGACTGGAAGATGTTGGTGTTGACCAGCGTCTTCGACTCGAACTTCTTGTACTTCGGACGCACCTTCTTGAAGTGGTCGCGGATCTTGAGCAGGCGATCCATGTCGAGGCCGGTGGTGTACTCGGTGCCCTCGAGCATCTCGACCAAAGACTCGGTTGGGTTGTGCCCCGGGCCGAGCGACATCGACGAGATAGCGGTGTCGACGACGTCGACACCAGCCTCGATGGCCTTCTGCAGGGTGACCAGGGTGACGCCCGTGGTGGAGTGGCAGTGCAGGTTGATCTGCACGTCCGGATGGTTCTCCTTAATGCCCTTGATGATGTCGTAGGCAGGCTGCGGCTTGAGCAAAGCAGCCATGTCCTTGAAGGCGATCGAGTCGGCACCCATGTCGATGAGACGATCGGCCTGCTTGACGAAGCTCTCTGGGGTGTGAATCGGGGAAGTGGTGTAGCAGATGGTGCCCTGGGCGTGCTTGCCGGTCTTCTTGACGGCTGCCATCGCGTGCTCAAGGTTGCGAGGATCGTTCAGAGCATCGAACACCCGGAACACGTCCATGCCGTTCTCGGCCGACTTCTCGACAAACTTGTCGACGACCTCGTCGTTGTAGTGGCGGTAGCCCAGAAGGTTTTGGCCACGCAGCAGCATCTGCAACCGGGAGTTCGGCAGCAGCTTGCGGAAAGTACGCAGACGCTCCCATGGGTCTTCGTTGAGGAATCGGATGCAAGAATCGAAGGTAGCTCCGCCCCAGCATTCAACGGACCAGAAGCCTGCCGCATCAATGTCGGCACAGGCATCAACCATGTCCTCCATGGCCATGCGAGTGGCAAGCAGGCTCTGATGCGCGTCGCGGAGCACGAGCTCGGTAACGCCAATCTTTCGTGGACTCATGAATCTAATCTTTGCACCTTCCCCGAAGCTTTCACCGACTTGGGGTCAAAGTTCCACACCCTAACAGTGTTCAGCCACGAAGGCGTTCACCTGAGGACACCGAGAAGAGGTACCCGGACGGCGCCACGAGCCTGCCGCCACGGGATCGCCTACGCGGATTCACTGACGCCATTTCCCGTCGGAGCCCGACTCCTTCAAGGCGGCCCGAATCGGCACTTTCGCACCGAACGGGACCGCCGTTTTATCCGAGGAAAAACGCATATGTCGAGAGCGTTGCTGCTGATAGTCCGACCCAACCATGGGCCGGACTCCGGCGTGGTTCAGCGTCCGGCCGCCACCTCGGCCCCGAGACGACGGATCTCAGCCAGCACCGAGACGTCCAATTCCTCGTTCGAGGCGTCTGCGAGTTTGTGCAGCCCAGCAACGACGTCGGTCAGCTCAGCGGCCATCGCCTGGCTGGCGCCGATCTGCTCCTCCACCCGCGGAACGAGATCAGCCACCCCGGCCGATAGCTCCCGTTGGCTGGCCATCTGCTGCCAACTGGTGAGCAGGGCGGTCGGCATAGCCATCAGATCAGCTAGCTCCTGGGTGCAGGACGCGGCGCGATCGGCCAAGTCGCGCACCTCGTCGAGGCGACGGTTCGCCTCCGACATGGCTTCCTCCACAGCCCGAGAAAGGTCATCGATGGCGGGGAGGGCACGTTGCCAACCGTCCACCTCGGCCCACAGCTCGGAAACAAAGCTGCGGGTCGACTCGACCTGGATGTGGGCCACCGCCAGGCCGAAACTCGTGAGATCCGCGCTGGTAGCCATGGCGTCGAGGTCGGCGACTACCCCGTTGACCAGCGGCGCTATCTCGGCGTCCATCCGGCTCCACAGGGTGAGGACAGTCACCAAGGGCCGCAACGACGCCTCAGTAGCTTCACGGGAATCAGTAATGACGTCAGCAGTGCGCTGCGATTCGGTCATCGCCTTACTCAGGGTGCGCGCGGTCCGACCGGCTTTGGACGAGAGGTCGCTTAGCCCGTCGAAGGTCTCCAGCCAGGTCTCGACCAACTGTCGAGCCCGGTTGACCTGGCTCGACAGCTGTCCCAAAGTCGTCTCGTCAACCATGCCACGGCAGGCACGGTGCTGCCGCCGACGTACCGACACCTCCTGAACCAACGCCTTGCGCATGAACGTCCCGTAGTCGGGGTATCCGGCCTGTTCGAGGGCCGTCTTGACGGCATCAAGACCACGGCGGGCTCGTTCAGGAGCACCGCATCCCTGTTCACCGGCAATCCACTCGGCGTCACGACCCGCCTGGTAGACGGTCTCGGCCGCCTGAAGCATCTCGGGCACCTGCGGGGTGACGCGCACCGACAGGTAGCCCTCCCCCAACGGCACGACGGTGGCCAGCACCGTGTAGGTGGCACCATCAGCAGCGAGGTTGTGGACGTAGGCGCAAAAAGGTTCCCCGGTTTTGATTGTCGTCCACATGGCGAGGAATGCCGCACCGGGCATCATCGGGTGACGAATAATGTTATGAGGCGCTCCGATGAGGTCATCCCAGGAGTACCGGGAGATGTCTACGAAAACCGAGTTGGCTTTCTCTATGACCCCTTTGGCATCGGTAGTCGAGAAGAAGATCTCTTCCGGCTCGACGATACGGTTCTCTCCGGTCGGTTCAGGTCGAGACATGGCCCTCCTTGGTCAGTATGTGTATGTGTGGTTCAAGGAAGTCCTCGTCATCTCACCATGTACATAGTCGCCGCCGCCACCGCCCAACGGCCAGAGGATTTCCCCGTCAGGCGCATAGTGGTCTAAACGGAACCTGCGGTCAACTCCAACCCATTAACACGTCGACCGCAACGAATCTCTCCTGCACGATGGCGGTGTCGGCCGCGAGCGCAAGGCCAGCCGCAAGCGATATGGAAGGCGTAGCACCCCTCGACGCTCCCCGGCCCTTCTTCCGCGCCCCCGAGTCACAGGCAAAGAGCGTGAATTCAATAGGGTAGAGCGAAGCACTTGGGACGAACTACATGGGCACTTCACTTGACATGAAACCGATTACCACCAAGGAACAGCAATCAGAACCAAAATGACTATAAAATACCCGTATGCGTCATGCTATCCGCTGCTGTCGGAATTGGCGGCACACTCCTAGTACAGCACCGTGATGACGAACTCCAGGTAAGCACTGTCGGCATGGCGACCTATTTCGCCGAAGCCTGGGGCCACGCCATTTTCAAGGCCTACAACGACGACAAAACCGGACTGAACGAAGGAATCCTTATTTCCGATGGACCCCTTCCTACGCGATCGTCCCGTTCGACCGGAGAACCGATCATGACGGTCGTCATGGTCCCCGTCAACGGAAAATTGCTCGTCGACTGGAACGCCACGGTGCGAGCCAACAATTCCCCGCTCCCACCACTACCATCACACCGATGACGTGAAAAATCCCAGCCAATCCTCACAACAGAACTGGCCGGGATTCTTCACAAAACAACTCAGGCGCTGACCGAAGTACCCTTCGAACCCAGCTGCTCACAAGCCTCAACAATCCGGGCGGCCATACCAGCCCCAGCCTTCTTGCCCCACGAACGCGGGTCGTACATCTTCTTGTTGCCGACCTCACCGTCAATCTTGAGCATGCCGTCGTAGTTCTTGAACATGTGCTCAACAACCGGACGCGAGAACGCGTACTGAGTATCGGTATCGATGTTCATCTTGATAACGCCATAGGACACCGCGTCGGCGATCTCCTGGGCAGTCGATCCCGACCCACCATGGAAGACCAGATCGAACGGCTTCTCCTTGCCGTACTTCTTGCCGCACTCGTCCTGGATCTCCTTGAGGATTCCCGGGCGCAGCTTGACGTAACCCGGCTTGTACGCACCATGGACGTTCCCGAAGGTCAGAGCGGTGGTGTAGCGACCCTTCTCACCCAGGCCCAGCACCTCGAGGGTACGCATGCCGTCAGCAACGGTGGTGTACAACTTCTCGTTGATCTCGCCGGTCACACCGTCTTCCTCGCCACCAACAGCGCCGACCTCGATCTCGAGGATGAGCTTGGCCTTCGCGGTGCGCGACAGTAGCTCCTCGGCAATCTGCAGGTTCTCCTCAACCTCGATGGCCGAGCCGTCCCACATATGAGAGTTGAATAGCGGGTCCTGGCCCTTGTCGACGCGCTCCTGCGAGATGGCAATAAGCGGGTTGACGTACTTATCTAGCTTCTCCTTCTGGCAGTGGTCAGTGTGCAAGGCCACGTTGATCGGATAATTCTTAGCAACGACGTGGGCGTACTCCGCGAGAGCAACCGCACCGGTCACCATGTCCTTCACCGTCTGGCCGGAGGCGTACTCGGCGCCACCGGTGGAGATCTGGACGATGCCGTCGGAACCGGCCTCAGTGAACCCCTGCAGAGCAGCATTGAGGGTCTGGGAGGAGGTCACGTTGATGGCCGGGTACGCGAAGCCCTGTTCCTTCGCGCGGTCAATCATCTCGCCGTAGACCTCAGGTGTTGCGATGGGCATGTTAGGCCTTTCCTATATGAACTCGCGTTGACAAGAGCTATTCTTCCGCAGGCACCCTCCCGATGTCAGTTCCGACACCCGGCACGCTCATAGGTGCTGCGCAGCGCACATTAGTCGGCGATGCCGGCACCATCCTGTTCCACCCGAATGTGACCACCTGAGGCCGTGGAAATCGCCGCATCAATGTCAGCTAGCTGACTATCAAGCCAGGACAGTGGAACCTCCCACTGCCTGCCGTCATCGGCATAGACAACCAGACCGGGACCAGAACCAATCGACGAGCCCCCCACCTTGACCGCAGATACATCATCCCAGCGAACCTCGTCCATAGACGTCGCCACAGGCCCTTCAGACTCGCAGCGCAATGCTCGTCGCAAGAGCAAGCCACGCGAACAGACGATGAGCGCGGGCCCCTCCCCGACGTCGAGAAGATCCTTGCGAGCGGCGTGCAGCCGCAGATTCTGGATGACGAAAAGCACGAGGAATAGCACCACCCATGCCCCGAGCATCCACATCACCGTCGATAACTGGAAGGCGTCGGCCGTCAACGCCCACAACAAACCACCAATGACGACGACAATGAAGGCCTGCACCGCCAGGCGAAATCTCGTCGCATGATGATGAGCAACCCGGGAGGCACTAGGCACTGGATTGAATGCCACAACTAGTCGGAGTGGTTCCTCGGTGGGTTGCGTGCTCATGACACGAGCCTAGAGGGTGACGGTTCTCCCCGATCAGCTAGTGCGTGGCTTTGGACACCACTGCGTCGTCCAGGCGTACATAGCAATCGCGGCAGCCGCACCAGCATTCATGGAACGCGTTGACCCGTACTGGGTGATAGCCACCAACTGCTCGCATCCTTTGACGACCTCGTCGGTCAACCCGGGACCTTCCGATCCAAAGACCAAGCAACAGTCCTGCGGCAGCTGGACCGTCTCCAGTGGCACCGATCCAGGCAGATTATCCACTCCGACGGGAGTGACGCCGTGCTCGTCAAGCCAGTGTAGGAAGGAGGGGACGTCAGAGTGATGGTAAACGTGCAAATACCGGTCAGTCACCATTGCGCCACGTCTATTCCAACGACGCCGCCCCAAGATATGAACGGCCGCGACATTAAAAGCGTTGGCGGTACGCACCACCGACCCGATATTGAAATCGTGTTCCCAGTTCTGAATAGCCACATGCAACGGGGAGCGCTGGGCGTCAAGGTCGGCGACGATGGCCTCCATCGTCCAGTAGCGGTACCGATCAATAACATTGCGTCGATCGCCTGAGGCCAACAGCTCAGGATCGAGTCTCGGGTCATCAGGCCACGGTTTGGGCATCGGCCCAACACCTACGACTGTAGTCCCTAACTGGCTGGGAGTCTGCAGTGAAGGGGCATCAGCGAGTTCATCAGCGGACGAGGCACACACGGACCAAAGATAGTCTTGACCCTATGTCGAGTCTCCTCATGACCCTCCCAGCCCTGCTCACCCCAACCTGGATGGACCCTCAGACCATCATCCAGGGTACCGGTGCTGCTGCTCTGTGGATCGTCGCGCTGATCGCCTTCGCCGAATGCGGCCTTGCGGTGTTCTTCATGCCCGGAGACTCTTTGCTTTTTGCTCTGGGAATGTTTGCCGCCGTGGGCGTTAACTCAACCGTCCCTTTGGTCCATTACGGATCTGTGACGACGACCCTCATCATCGTCAACGTGGTCCTCATCATCTGCGCTATCGCAGGAAATATCTGCGGTTACTGGATCGGCTACCTGGTTGGCCCGAAGCTTTTCCGAGAGCGAGAAGGATTCATGGGTAAGGTGTTCTCCCCCAAACATGTGGACACCACCCATGAGTTCTTCCGCAAGCATGGTTCCGTAGCGCTCATCCTGGCCCGTTTCGTACCGATCGTGCGCACCTTCGTCACCATGATTGCCGGCGTGGGACGGATGACGTTTCAGAAATTCATCACCTATACCGCTATCGGCGGCATACTCTGGGTACTCATCGCTGTCCAGGCTGGTTATTTCCTCGGCCAAATCCCCGTCGTTCGGAACAATTTCGAGGCGGCTCTACTCCTCATCATCGTGGTGTCAGTGCTGCCGATGGGTGTCGAATGGCTCAAGGCCCGACGCAAGGGTCAGGTCAGCCAGCCACAATCAGCTCGGCGGTCCCGCGTCGAGTGAAGGCCGAGCTGAACGTGCCGTAGGTGAGGGAATCGACTCACCTACGACGGGAGTTCGCTTGCCACGGCTGGACCTGCCCCGGCGCTAGCCATCCTTCCTCTGGCGGATTTGCGATCACCTTGTCGCGTTCGGCGACAGCCTTAATCCACGTGTTAACTGGTGCGCTCCAAACGATAACCAACACCACCGCGACGACCATGACCCCGATGACGTCAAACCCTCCTATAAACTCTGCGCCACGAGAAAGCCACCACATCCAACCCAGCGAGAGCACCGTGAAGAGATAGCGGTCGATGGCGTGGCCTCGACCCATCGTCACCATCAAGACGCAACCCGCCAGTGGAATGAGCAGATAACCAGCCCAGCCTCCCGAGTCCATGCCCAAGGCGAACGACGTCAGGATCGGGCCGAGGGCCGATTGGCTCTCGCTACGCCCAGCCACCCACAACTCACAGATGATGAGGGCCCACATGGTCGACAAACCGATCACAATGACCCGTGCCACAACGATCAGTTTGGGCATCCCTGGCAACGACGGCAGATAGCCATACCTGACTGTTCCCTCAGAGGTCGTATGGGTCATGGTGACATCATGTCACTTAGCGACAACCCGAACGAGAACCGTCATCGCCGCGATGTCTCACCAGGTCACTACCCAGGACAACACCGCTGACCAGACGAGCAGTCAGGAGAAGAAGGTCGCTCCGCCAGGCGGCCCCGGCGAGGATTCGGTGTCGCCATCGTGGAAAGGACGAGCATCTGCCAACAGCTTCGCCAGTGCATCACCAGCGATAAACCGGAACGGGACAGCCGCGCCGCTACAGCGTCGAGTCAGGTCCTCCTCGTGCAGCGGTCCGTTCGAGGCGGCCAGGACAATATTTCCGTAGCGACGCCCCTTGAGGGTCGCTGGCTCCGCCGCCATACAGACGTTGGAAAACACTTCTTTAACGGACCTCACGACTCGCTTAGTCCACACAAGGGGTGCGGAGTCAGCTAAGTTCGCTACCCCGATACCGTCGGAGTGCAGGATGCGGGATACATCGGCAAAGAACTCGACAGTGACGAGGTCGCCAGGAACCCGAGCGCCGTCGAAGGCATCGAGGATGACGACGTCGGCGAAATCCTCCCGCATGGCCGCGACCCCCGATCGTCCGTCTACCGGACGCACCTTGATCCCTGAACGCACCGGTAGCGGAGCCTTGAGACGGACCTCAGCCGTCAACTCGGCGTCGGGCTCACAGACGATCTGCGGGCTGGTCGGACGGGTCGCCGCGACATACCGCGCGAGGCACATCCCTGCCCCACCGAGATGGATGACGCGCATCCTCTCCCCCGCTGGACGGTGAACATCGAGATGATCGGCGATGCGTTGCATATAGTCGAACTCCAGACGGGTGGGATCGTCGGGATCGATCCACGACTGATCCGCGTCACCGACGCGCACCATCCACGCTCCCGCCACGTCCGGGTCGGGCAGAAGTCGGCTCATCGAGACCCCAGCCTTCCGGCCAGCCAATCGTGCACCCAGTCCGAATTATCGGCCATCCACCTCGAGATCGCAGTGTCCTCCTGGCCACCACGCTTAGTGGTATCGACCATGAGGTGCTCCAGACTAGACAGGTGGGCGTCGTCGATTGCGAGGTTCCGGATGAGCTGAGCGGCCTTGGGATGGTCCTTCTCAAATCCGGGGCGACCGAAACTGTAAATGAGCTCCGCGTTGGAGATGGCGTTCTTGGGATCATCGAGATCGCGTACCGGGTAAGCATCATAAGCCCAGTGCGGCCGCCAGAGAGTGACCGCGACGTTATTCCCTGCCTTGGTGGCTTTCTGGAGCTGGGCCAGCATCGCCGGCGTCGACGAGGTCTTGAGGGTAATGTTCGACAACCCGTACATCGGCAACGTCTGATGAGCGATGGTCTTCGTCATCTCGGCACCCGGTTCAATGCTGTAAATGACGTTCCCGTAAGCGCTACCAGTTTTCTTGAGATCGGCGATGGAATGTGCCGGTGAGTTTTTATTCACGGCAATAGTGAGTTTCGCATTGTCGTACCAGCACCCGAGATTCTCCAACTTCGGGCCGTACTTGCGGATGTAGCCAGCCTGGGTCACCGGAAGCCAGGAATCAGTGATGATGTCGATGTCACCGCCAGCAGTCGCCTGATACCCGACCCCGGCGTCAAATCCTTTAATGGTGACGGTGTAGCCGTCCTTCTTGAGGACTTGCTTGATGAGACCAGCTGTCGCCCAGGACTCATCCCATCCGTTGAACGCACCGATCGTCAGGGAGGTGTTGGTATCGGGCTTCATTGCGGTGATGTCCTTGGAACGAGCTCCTGGGGTGTAATGGGTCCACTTCTGGTCAGGCGTAGCACCTGCATGGGCCTCGGGGGTCGCCTCAACTCCCGAACGTGATCCGTTGGCCGCCTCGTCACCACTGTTGTAGACCCCGGCTGTCCCGGAACACCCCGCAAGTCCCAACCCGATCAGGCCTGCCAAGAACGCCATGGCTGCCACACCGTGCGACATCATCCATCTCCCATCCATCCAGCGCCCGATGTGGCGCAAGCCTTCAGAATCTCGTCGGAGGGCCGGTGCCGACTGTAGTCCGCGCCGGGCGACACCCAGCCTGGGATGCTTAAACCATGACCTTATTGTGTCCCTGCGGATCAGGACGGAACCTCGACCAGTGCTGCGGACCAATCCTCGACGACCCGCGTCACGCCGAAACCGCCGAAGCACTCATGCGGTCGCGCTACACCGCGAACACCCTGGGACGGTGGAATCACCTGTGGGCAACCTGGCACCCCCGTACCCGTCCCGATGTTGTCGATTCGCAGGGCGTGGAATGGACGGGTTTACAGATCCTTGCCACCAAGGATGGCCAACCGGGCGACATCACGGGAATGGTGGAATTTCGCGCCTCGTACCGGGCCGGGAAGCGCCACAACGTCCTCCATGTGGTGTCCCGTTTCCAGCGTCGCGCAGGCCGGTGGATGTATGTCGACGGGGACGTCGACTAAGCACTTAGTTCTTGCCAGACTCCGCCGCGGCCGAAGAGACGACGCTATCGAGCCATGTGCCGTGCGCACCGGACGTGGCATGACAACCACCGGGCACTGCGCGTTGCGTCTGATGTCTCAGATCCCAACACCGCACAACGGAGTGGGCTTGATAGTGCTGGCCGTCGTAGTCGTCTCCTCCTGGCTCACTCCGCTTGACGGGCGGCGGACTTCTTGGCACGGTCACGGCTGAGCGGATCAGTGATGGCCTCCAGACCCTTGCCCTCGGCGTCAACGCCCATGAACAAAGCGACGAGACCACCGGTAAGCATGATGCCGGCACCGATGAAGTAACCGCCGACAAGGGGGCCGCGCGAGGAACCGTCACCGATGAGGTTACCGAAGATGAATGGAGCGATAGCACCGGCAATCTGGGCGATCGAGAAAAAGTAGCTAATAGCCTGGCCACGAACTTCCAGCGGGAAAATCTCAGACACTGTCAGATAGGCCGAGGAAGCTCCGGCACTAGCAAAAAAGAAAGCGACGCACCAGAAGATAGTGTGGGTGGTCGGCGTCAGGGCGTCACGCTGGAACAGTATCGCACTGATAGCCAGCACTAGAGCAGCTATTCCGTAGGTGGCGAAAATCATCTTACGTCGACCAACAGTGTCGAAGAATCGTCCCAGTAGAATTGGGCCGAGTAGGTTTCCGACCGCGAATGGGATCATATATAAGCCGACGTCAGATTTAGACACTGAATAGAACTGCGACAGCACGATCTCATAGGTGAAAAAGATGGCGTTGTACAGGAAGGACTGGGTCACCATAAGGGTGACACCCAGCACAGTGCGCTTCCAATAGCGACGCAGGAACACCTCGACCAGCTCAGCACCAGACTCCTTAAACTCTACCCAACGCTGGGAGAAGTTGCGGCGACCTTGACGCCTCACCTCGGGTTCCAAGGTGATGGCCTGGTCGTCGCTAACCGGCTCAAGTTCATGCCCCGACTCCCGAACATCCTGCTCGATCCCGGCAACGATCTCTTCGGCCTGCTCACCGTAACCGTGCGTTAGCATCCACCGAGGCGACTCCGGAATGTGCTTACGAATAAGGATGACAACAATGCCGAGAACCGGACCAATAAAGAAGCCAATACGCCAGCCCCAAAACTCCGCGACCTTCGTCGGGTCAAGGAGGTAAATAGTGGCGACCGAACCGAGCATGACGCCAGCCCAGTAGGTGCCATTGACAGACAAGTCCACCCGACCGCGATACTGGGCTGGAATGAGCTCATCGATGGCCGAGTTGATCGCTGAATATTCACCACCAATACCAGATCCAGCAATAAACCGGCACACATAGAGGAACCACGTCGAGAAGGACAAACCTGCAATACCCGAACCAAGAAGGTAAACCAGGAGAGTCAGAGTGAAGAGTTTCTTTCGACCAATACGGTCGGTAAGTTTGCCGAAGAAGAGAGCACCAAGTACTTGGCCAAGCAGGTAGAAGGTTGCTGCCGCGGTAACCTCGGTGGTGGACATGTGCAGCGGTTTTGCAAAGCCATTTGCTGCGACGATCTGCACCTCAATACCGTCGAGGATCCACGCTGTTCCTAGACCGACGATAACCATGGTGTGAAATGTCGACCACGGCAGCCGGTCGATACGGGCCGGTATCAGTGATGTGATCGTTCGCTCAGTGGCTTGGGCGTCTGACACAGCGGTCCTCCTCCATGTGGGGATGGCGTGAGCAGGGTATACCCACACACTCCACCAAATAGTGAGAAACATCACAGCAGGGGCGTTGGTTCAACTGCCCCAACGCCCCTACGAACTGTCACAACGCCGTCACACGGCAAGCGTTCGCCATCAGAGAATCACCAAACCGTCACCGGCCTCGTTGATGTCAAAGGTCGCCGTATCGCCCTCCTGCACTTGCCCAGACAACACCTTGCGAGCCAGCTGATCATCGATGGTGGTCTGCATCAGGCGACGCAGTGGTCGGGCACCGTAGATCGGGTCGAAACCCGCCATGGCCAGCCAGTCCTTACCGGCGTCGGTCACGGCAATGGTGATGCGCCGCTCGGCCAGCCGTGAATTGAGCTTAGCCAGGTTCGTCTCGACGATCCGTCCCAGATCGGCCATCGACAACGGGTCGAACATGACCACATCGTCGAGTCGATTCAGGAACTCGGGTCGAAACGCCTGACGCACCGCCCCCATGACGGCCTCACGCTTAGCATGGTCATCAAGGCTCGCGTCTGACAGGAATTGGCTACCCAGATTGCTCGTCAAGACCAAAATGGTGTTGCGGAAATCCACCGTGCGTCCTTGGCCGTCAGTCAGACGACCGTCGTCGAGCACCTGCAACAAAATGTTAAAGACGTCGGAATGAGCCTTTTCCACCTCGTCGAGCAAGATAACCGAGTAGGGGCGACGCCGCACAGCTTCGGTAAGCTGACCGCCCTCTTCGTAACCGATGTAACCCGGAGGGGCACCGACCAGACGTGAGACGGAGTGCTTCTCCATGTACTCACTCATGTCAATACGCACCAGAGCGGTCTCGTCGTCGAAGAGGAACTCCGCCAGGGACTTGGCCAACTCGGTCTTGCCGACGCCCGTGGGGCCCAGGAAGAGGAACGAGCCAGTCGGACGGTTCGGGTCGCTGATTCCGGCCCGGGAGCGACGCACCGCATCCGAGACGGTCTTGACAGCTCGATCCTGACCAATAAGACGTTCGTGCAGCCGCTCCTCCATATGGAGCAGCTTCTCCTGCTCGCCTTGCATCATCCGCCCCACGGGGATGCCGGTCCACGAGGAAACAACCTCGGCAATGTCGGAGGTACCGACCTCCTCGGACACCATCCGTGGGGTCTCCTCCTCAGCCTTGGCAGCAGCCTCCATCTCCTTCTCAAGGCCGGGAATCTGACCGTAGAGGATCTCGGACGCTCGCCCGAAGTCGCCCTCGCGCTGGTACTTGTCGGCCGCAGTCCGCAACTCGTCAATCCTTGTCTTGAGCTCACCGACCTTGTTGAGACCAGCCTTCTCAGCCTCCCAGCGCGACTCCAGGCCGCGCAGGGTCTCCTCCTTGTCAGCCATGTCAGCGCGCAACCTCGTTAGGCGCTGCTGGCTGGCCGGGTCGTCCTCCTTCTCGACGGCGAAGATCTCCATCTTCATGCGGTCGACTTCACGGCGCAGGGTGTCGATCTCCTCCGGAGAGGAGTCAATCTCCATGCGCAGCCGAGACGCAGCCTCGTCGATAAGGTCAATGGCCTTGTCAGGAAGCTGACGGGCGGTGATGCACCGGTGAGACAAGCTGGCGGCCGCGACAAGGGCTCCGTCAGTAATACGCACCTTGTGGTGGGCCTCGTAGCGCTCTCGCAAGCCGCGCAGGATGGCAATAGTGTCCTCAACCGACGGTTCACCGACAAAGACCTGCTGGAAACGACGCTCCAGAGCTGGGTCCTTCTCAATATGCTCGCGGTACTCGTCGAGGGTAGTGGCACCGATCATTCGCAGCTCGCCACGGGCCAGCATCGGCTTGAGCATATTGCCAGCGTCCATTGCTCCCTCTCCGGAAGCCCCGGCGCCGACGACGGTGTGCAGCTCATCGATAAAGGTAATGATCTGCCCCTCGGCCTCCTTGATCTCGTTGAGGACGGCCTTGAGGCGCTCCTCAAACTCGCCGCGGTATTTAGCCCCGGCAACCATGGAGGACAGATCCAAAGAGACGACGCGACGCCCTTTGAGAGAGTCGGGAACGTCCCCGGCGACGACGCGCTGAGCCAACCCCTCGACGACGGCAGTCTTGCCGACCCCCGGTTCACCGATAAGGACCGGGTTGTTCTTAGTGCGTCGCGCCAACACCTGGACGACGCGGCGAATCTCCTGGTCACGACCAATGACGGGGTCGAGCTTGCCGGCACGGGCGCGCTCGGTGAGATCGACGGAGTACTTGGCGAGAGCCGATTCGCCTCCCTCGGACTCCTCGGAGGTGACACGACGGTCTCCACGACCTTCATTGAAGGCCGCCGCGAGGGAGTCGGGCTTGAGGCCGAGCCCTGCCAGGCCGTTCTGGACGTCGGAGGGAACCGCCGTCAGCGAAATAAGAAGATGCTCGGTAGCGACGAAGGAATCGCCCATGGCCTCGGCACGGTTCTGCGCGTCGGCGATGACTCGGGCGAAGGCCCCGGACAGCTGCGGCTGAGCTATTGAGGCGCCGGTACTTGACGGAAGGGAGCGCATCGCTGCGGTAGCGACGGCGTCGACCTGCTGAGGATCAATCCCCAAGCCAGCTACCAACGGACTGACAGTGTTGTCTGGGATCGTGAACAGTGCGTGAAGAAGATGCGAGGGCTCCACGGATGGGTTCCCGTGGGCCAACGCATGCCGAGTAGCGGCGGTGACCGCGTCACGGCTCATCGTGGTGAGATTGGTGTCCATTACGTGCCTCACTGAAGTTGAGTTGCTATGACTCAAGTATGACTCCTGACGGGACACAATCAAGTGAAGTTGAGCGTATATGACTCAACTAGCCCAAGGGAGTCGCTCCCCTACCACCTCGGAACCACTGTGAGGTCCAGCCGCTCCGCGTCGTCACGGTCAGAATGACTGGAAGAGGACGGCCTCCCGTCCCAATTGTCAGATGACACGAACGACCCTCAGATGAACGCTCGTTCTCACCTATAGGAAAAGCGGAAGCTACCGCCACCACCCTGGCAAGATATTCCCCATGTCCGATCTGCGAACCGTCCCCAAGCACACCGCCCTCCTCATCGGGCTCATGATATTTGGGCTATTTTTCGGCGCCGGAAACCTCATCTTCCCGGTCGAGCTAGGGCGCCTCGCCGGCCACAGCGCCCCCGTAACCGCCGCAGGATTTCTCGTCACCGCAGTCGGGATCCCCATCGTGGCCATCATCTCTTCCGCCGTGTCGGGATGCTCCAGCGTCCACGGCATGACCTCGCGGGTGTCCTCTCAATACGCCACGATCTTCACCTGCCTGCTGTACCTGACCATCGGCCCAGCCTTCGCCATCCCGAGAACGGCGACCGTCTCCTACGAAGTCGGCGTGGCGCCCTTTATCCAAGGCCACGGCCCGGCACTGCCGATCTTCACCATCGTGTTCTTCGCGATGACTCTGGTCGCAGCCCTCAAACCCGGAAAGCTCATGGACTGGGTAGGGCGATATCTGACCCCACTGTTCCTTGCCCTGCTAGCCATCCTCATCGTGGCACCCCTCATCCATCCCATGCCCACCGTCGCGAATCGTCCCCCGCAGCCCCCGTACGATCACCAGCCCTTCATGCACGGCTTCCTCGACGGCTACAACACCATGGACGCGCTGGCGTCCCTCGCCTTCGCCATCGTCATCATTGAAGCAATCAATCAACGCGGCTCGACGGGCCGTCGCGATGTCACCCATATCACAATCCGCGCCGGGCTGGTTGCCACCATCCCGCTGACCCTCGTCTACGTATCCCTGGCATGGCTCGGGCGCACGTCCACCCTCGTCGTCCCTAACGCTGCCAATGGCGGCGTCGTCCTGGCTGGGGTTTCACGCCACTACTACGGCACGGCCGGTCAGGTGTTGATAGCCGCCATCGTGCTGGTAGCCTGCCTCAAAACAGCGATCGGTTTGGTCGTGGCCTGTGCCGAGATCTTTCGTCGCATGTTCCCGGCGGGGCCGTCAGTGCGAAGCTGGGTCGTCATCTTCAGCGTGGCGTCAGCCATCATCGCCAACGCCGGTCTGACGACGATCATCGCCTGGTCGACCCCCGTCCTCATGTTCCTCTACCCGTTGGCAATCACGGCGATCATTTTGGGGCTGCTTGACCCGTGGCTGGGTGCCAGCCGCCTCCCCCACCGCATCATGACCGGATGCGTCGTCCTGGCTGCCCTGCCAGACCTGGTGCGCGCCCTGCCGATCCAAGGGTCAGGAACCCGCGCTATCACCCACGTGGCCGACATGGTCCTACCCTGGGCGTCCGACGGTCTCGGTTGGGGGCTTCCCGCCATTATCGGTCTGGCCGCCGGTTGGGGAGCCAGTCTCATCTTGGGTCGCCCCCGTCGTTGGGGCACGAGTAGCTGAGTGGCTTTACGCTTGCGAGAGCAAGTCTTCGAGCTTGACCAGGGTGTCGTGCCAGTCGTCGACCGCGACGCACGGAATACCCATCGCCTTGACAGGATAGTCGTTGCCGTGTTCGTCAAGACGATCACCGTAAAACAGCACATCCGCCTTGGATAGGCCCGTCATCTCAAGCAACTTGGCTATACCGAAGGACTTGTCTCGACCAACTCGAGTGATATCCACGGAGGTAGACCCCCCAGCGCGCACCTCAAGATCAAGGAGCTTCCCAGCAACCGCCTCACGCAGTTTAAGCTTCTTGTCGCCGCTGGGATCCCACGCTTTCTTCGCGTCGACGGGGGCCCGCTGACCCAGTGCGGAAAAAGTGATCTGCGACTCGCGGTCTTCCAGTACCGGACCCCAGGTGTGTTCCTCCCACAGCCCGAGGTCACGGGCGCAGGTTTCGACAGCTTCCATAGCACGGGACTTCTCGTCGTCGGTCAAAGCCTCGACGTAAATACGCTGCCACTCACCGTCAACACAGCGGTAGTACTGAGTACCGCAGGCGGGCAGCAGGTGGAGCCGATCCAGCCGGGGTGCGTCGACGAGAGCCTCGACGACCTGAGTCCGGAACTGACCGAACTGGCCACCAGAGATGACGCATACACTCGTGCGATCAAGCAAACGAACAATGATGCGGGCCATCTCCTGGGGAAGGCGAGTTTTCGAGGGGGCCAACGTGTCGTCTAGATCAAACGCGACAAGTTCAGGAATCACCCTCGAACTGTACAAGGCCGACGAATGCTCACGCACGACAACGGGCCCGCACGTTTCCCAGCGGGCCCGTCTGTCGAAGGGTCAGGACACCGATGCGGCGTAAATCGAGTCGATAGAGGCACGCAGAGTCTGATCGAACTCCTGCTGCGACTGTGCGACGTTTAGCCCCTCGGCCAAAGCACGAGAGAAGCTCGCGATGAGTCCCCTGTTGCGGGCCAGCTTCTTGTTGGCCTCCTCACGGGAGTACCCACCAGACAGGGCGACAACGCGCAGGACCTTCGGATCCGCAATGAGGTCGGCATACAGGTCTTCGGAACTCGGGATCGTCAGCTTCAACATGATTTTGGCATCGAGCGGCAGAGAGTCGATGTGGGCGCGGATGAGGTTGTGCAGCCTTTCCTCAGCCTTCTCCTTATGTAGAGCGTGGATGTCGACCTCGGGTTCGAGGATCGGCACAAGACCCGCAGCGCGCACCTGTTCGGCCAGTTCGAACTGCTGGTCGACAATCTTTTCAATGCCAGCTTTGTCATCATCCAGGATAACAGAGCGCTCTTTGGTACCGAAGATGTGCTTGTCCTCGACGGCGCGATGCAGCAACTCGTCGAGGCCGGGAATCGGCTTCATGAGACGAACGTGGCGGTCTTCGTCAGCCAGGCCCTTATCAATCTTGAGAATGGGAACAATGCCCTTCTTCTCCCACAGGTAATCACCGGTGGGGATTCCCTCGATCTTGCGATCCATCGTCATCTCGAACAGGATCGCCGCGAGAATATGGTCGCTAGTAAAAGACGGGCTGGTGATGATCCTGGTCCGCATCTCGTGGACGAGATCGAACATCTTGTCCTGATCGTCTCCATAAACCTCAGGTTCTACCCCATATGCCTTGAGGGCCTTCGGGGTAGAACCGCCGGACTGGTCCAAGGCCGCAATGAATCCGGGCGCAGTACCCATGCGTTCAGTCTGCTGAGCGCGCGCATTAGTGGCTGTCATGGCGACATCTCCTTCGACTTCGATGACGTCTTCCAACGTACCCGAAAACGTGGGTCACGAAAGGTTTAGCGAGGGATCTCGTGCCACTCCCGAGCCATCCTCACCAACCCCGGGGCATGACAATTCCCAGCTTCGATCCGATCAATCGTTACCGCGATGAGTGTGGCCGATCCGGTATCAGTCATTGACTGAACGAAACCATGCAAAATGGGCCCCTGCATCTCTAACCGGGGTGCTCCCTCAGCGCTCGGCGCCCACTCGGTGCCGGCAAAGTGATCGGCCCCTGGCACAGCGAAGTCATCAGCGAGGTCCGCGCGATCTGCATCAAGCATGTGGACGATGACGCGGGACTCCTCCGTCAGGGTGGCCAGGGTCGTCGAACCATTACCCAACGACACCGACACAACAGCCGGGACGACTGACACCGACGCCAGGGAGGAGACCGTCAAGCCCTCGGGCCCAGCCGCTCCCATCGTCGTGAGGATCGCCACTCCAGCAGGGTACCCGCGAAATGCAGTGGCCAAATCGTTGGCTAGCTCGTGGGCAGAGGTCGGTGCGGGGTTCGGCGTCGTCACCCGCTTGAGTTTGTCACTCATTTTCACGATTGTCGCCAGAAAACTGCCCTCAAGGATCATGCACCCATGACCGTCTCGACGACGAGAACCACGTTGAGAGCCGAGACTGCTGCCACGACGATCCACGCGATGGCGGCCATGACACGGCCATTCGTCCATTGGCCCATCAGCCGCCGATCGCCGGTGAACCGAGCCAACGGCACCAACACGAGCGGCAACCCCATGCTCAACAGCACCTGGCTCCAGACGAGGGCCTGAGTCGGATTGGCTCCGGATGCCAGAATGATTAGCGCCGGGATGATCGTCACAAGTCGCCGGACCAGCATCGGCACCCTCATATGGAGAAGCCCGGCCATGATCTCAGCTCCGGCATACGCGCCAACGGAGGTTGAAGCCAGACCTGACGCGAACAGCCCCACCGCGAAAATAAGCCCCACTACCGGCCCCATTGAGTTACTCATGGCTGCATGAGCCTCAGCTATGCCGTCGATACCCTTAACACCTTGCAGGCTCGCCGCAGCCAACAGCAGCATCGCAATATTCACCGATCCTGCCAGCACCAGAGAGACCGCGACATCCCATCGGGTTGCTCGCAACAGCGTGGTGATCCGTTTTGGCCTGTCGTCGGTCCCGTGGCGATCACGCACCAGGGAAGAGTGCATGTATACCGCGTGAGGCATGACTGTAGCGCCCAGCATCGACGTGGCGAGCATGACGGTTTCAGTACCTTCAAACCGGGGCACTAGGCCTGACGCGACCCCACCCCATGACAGCGGGGAAAAAGCAAGACCGGCGGTGAACCCGATGGCGATGACGACGAGCATCCCGATAATGACGATCTCGAAGGTGCGCTGGCCATGACGCGACGGGATCGCCAAAATCGCCAGCGACAACGCCCCGGTCATAAGTCCACCTACGATCAGTGGGAGCCCGAACAGAAGCTGCAGGGCCACCGCCCCACCGATGACCTCCGCCAGATCAGTGGCGGCAGCGACAAGCTCGGCCTGAAACCAATAGGCCAGACGACTACCACGACGCGGCAGTGCCCCTCCGACAAGTTCGGGCAAGGAATGTCCGGTAACCAATCCGAGCTTGGCGGACAAATACTGCACCAACATCGCTACGACGTTGGCGACGACGAGCACCCATACCAGCAAGTAGCCGTAGCCGGCTCCGGCTGCCAGGTTCGCGGCGACGTTTCCCGGGTCGACGTACGCCACGGCGGCGACGAAAGCTGGCCCCATAAGGCGTATCACTCGGTTGCTCACATCGCCATCATGTCCCCTCAGGCAAGGAGCCCCAAAACGCCACAACTGTCACCCGTCAGGCGGCGAGCTGAATCGTCATGAAATCCACCGACGGAAGGATGTCACACGCGTCTTGTAGCCGTAGGGTCAGGAAAGTGAGCAGCGCTTCGATACCCCCACGACGCCCCCCGGGACGTTTGCGTCGTCGTTACCGATGGCTGCACGCCCACCCCATGATCCTCGATTCAGTAATGGCCTTCCTCGTCCTCATCGCCGCATTCGCGACGTGGGGACACGACACCAACCACAACACCGCTTACCGCGCATGGATGGCGCTGTGGGTACTGACTGTCTGTGCGTCCTGGGTGTGGGCCCGCACCAAGCCGGAAGTGACCGCTTCGGTGCTAGTCGCCTCACACATCCTTCAGCTAGCGGTCTACCCGTTCCCGTCACCGCAAAACACCCTAGTCCCCCTCATCCTCTATCAGGTGTCACTGAAGACCGACCCGCCCCGGCGCAGATTCTGGCTGGCCATGTGCGTCGTCGGCCCGGTTTCCGCCGGGGTGAGCTGGGGATTCGCCCCGACGACCTCCGAACCCATCAGCTATAACACTCACCTCATCCGCTTCTCCGTCATCATCATCGCGTGCATGGCCAGTTGTTTGGCAGCGTGGTTTGCCGGCAGCGCCACGAGTAGACCGACGTCAAACCATGGCAGCGTTGCGCCAACGTGCCATCGACCTGGAGCGCGAGCGCGACCAAAGCATCAGGCTAGCCACCCAGGAGGAGCGGGCCAAGATCGCCCGGGACATACACGACATTGTCGCCCACTCCTTGTCGGTCATCGTGGTGCAGGCAGACGGTGGCGCCTACCTGGCTCACCATGAAGAGGCCGGCGATATCGAGACCCGACTGTCAGCCAGTGGGCAGGCCCTCGACACGATCGCTACGACGGCCCGTCACGCCCTTGACGGGACTCGACGTCTCGTCGGTGTGCTGCGTGACAACGATGCTGGCCCGCAGCTGTCCCCCACTCAGGGCCTTGACGACATCCCCAACCTCATCAGGGAGATGAAGGGAGCTCTCGCCATCACTCTGACGATCAAAGGCCGCTCGGAATGTCACGAACCGTTGTCCCAAGGCGCCGAACTCGCCTGCTACCGCGTCGTCCAAGAAGCCCTCACCAATGTCCTTAAACACGGCGGCCCGACGGCAACCGCCCGCGTCACCATCAGCCACCACCCCGATGATGTCACCTTGGACATTCTCGACGATGGCCGCGGTACTAGCGTCACGGGTATCGAGCGCGCCGACGGGGCCGGACATGGCCTGGTGGGGATGCGAGAACGAATGTCCGCTTGGGGTGGCACCCTTGAGGTAGGGAGTCGCCCGGGCCACGGGTTCCGAGTCCGTGCCGTCATCCCTACCCGTTGATCGTCAGTTTGAGCCCCGAAGGACCACGCCATGACCGACCCGATCCGACTCCTCCTGGCCGACGACCAGCAGATGGTGCGCGCCGGGTTCCGCCTAGTCCTTGACGCCCAGCCGGATATGTCCGTCGTCGGGGAGGCTAATGACGGAGCTGAGGCCTTACAGCTCGTCGACGAGTTGGCCCCCGATGTTGTCCTTATGGATATCCGGATGCCTGTCCTTGATGGTTTGGGCGCCACCGAGAAGATCATGACAAGCCACCCTGAGGCCAAGATCCTCGTGCTGACGACCTTCGACCTTGACGAGTACGTCCACTCTGCGCTGCGAGCAGGGGCGTCCGGATTCATGCTCAAAGACGCTGGGCCCACCGAACTACTAGCCGCCATCCGCGCTGTCCGCGACGGTGACTCTGTCGTCGCCCCGTCGGCCACTCGCCGCCTCATAGAGAGGTTCATCCCCCGTCAGGGCGAAGGGGCTGCGACCATAACCGACCCGAAGCTCGTCGAGACTCTCTCAGACCGGGAGCGCGAGGTGCTTACCTGCGTCGGCGAAGGACTCACGAACGCCGAGATCGCCGAACGGCTCTACCTGGCCGAGACGACCGTCAAAACCCACATTGGCCACATCCTGTCAAAGCTGGGGCTGCGCGACCGCGTCTCCATGGTCATCACGGCCTATGATGCCGGTCTGGTGCGTCCGGGTCGCTGACCTTTCAGTTGACTACGGCGCTGCCGAAAATGGGCACATCCTCCTGCGGTAGGAGAGCCGAAACCACTCCCGGGACCGATGTGTGACGAGGGAAAACACCCTTAGCGTCAAAGGTGTTGTTAAACCTCTGACACAGGAGTTTCCATGTCTGCCTCAGTGACGGCCGCAACCACCATGACGTCTCGCACGGCCTCAGCGGTCCGCACTCTCGACCTCACTAAAACATACGGGTCCGGGACGACCCTTGTGAGAGCCCTGCGGTCGGTGACCCTCGACATACCTTCCGGACGGTTCACCGCAATCATGGGAGCGTCAGGTTCGGGCAAGTCGACCCTGCTGCACTGCATCACCGGGCTCGACTCCCCTACTTCGGGCCGGGTGTGGATTGGCGATACCGAGATCACCCATCTCGACGACGACGCCCTCACCAAGCTACGTCGCCAGCACGTCGGGTTCGTGTTTCAATCTTTCAACCTCATGCCCACTCTC
This sequence comes from Cutibacterium acnes, assembly GCF_003030305.1. Classification (NCBI taxonomy): domain Bacteria; kingdom Bacillati; phylum Actinomycetota; class Actinomycetes; order Propionibacteriales; family Propionibacteriaceae; genus Cutibacterium; species Cutibacterium acnes. Next base: position 2,155,874 of record NZ_CP023676.1, read on the forward strand.
AGCGCTGCTGACAACATCACCCTGCCGCTGCGTCTGTCGCACACCAAGGTCGACAAGGAATGGTTTGACCACATCACCGGAATGCTCGGCATTACCGAGCGTCTTGGCCATAAGCCGTCGCAGATGTCTGGCGGACAGCAGCAGCGCGTCGCCGTCGCCCGCGCCCTGGTGACCCGCCCCGACGTCATCGTCGCCGACGAGCCGACCGGCGCCCTCGATTCGGAGGCCAGCGGCGATCTGCTCACCTTCCTGCGTCACTGCGTCGACGATCTTGGTCAGACCGTCGTCATGGTCACCCATGATCACGACGCCGCTGCCAGGGCCGACGACATCGTCACCGTAACCGACGGCCAGGTCTCGACCGCTCGCAGCCAGGAGGCCCTGGCATGATCCACGAACGTCGTCGTCTTATACCCACGATGATCGCCGTCATCATTGGTGTGGCCTTCGTAGCCAGCACGCTGATGTTGATGGACTCGATCAAGGCCTACACGCTACGTATCCAGGCAGCAGCTGTCGGGGACGCCACCGCAGTGGTGACCGCTAAGGAGCCCTCGAAGCCTATGTCCTCGATAACTGTCGACAAGGTTGCCGCAGTGCCCGGCGTGACCTCAGTGGAGCAGACCCGTAACGCCTTCCTCCAGCGCACCGACAACGGGCAGGCCTCCTTCGTCAACGGTCACCTGGTCCCGGCCCATCCCCACTTGGTCAAGGGCCGAGCACCAGCCAAGCTGGACGAGGTAGCCGTCAACCAATCCACTGCCGGCAACAACGCCGGGATCGGATCGAAGATCATCGTCAACGACCCCTCCCGAAACGGTGCGAAGCCCATTACCCTCACCGTGGTTGGTGTGCTCGACCCGGACGCCCGCACCACGACCACACCGACTTCCCCGGAAATTTACCTATCGGCCGCCAATCTGGGACGCATCAGCGGTCATTCCGGTGCCAATACCGTGTACGTAAACTCTGACCGCCCTGCCTCGCAGATCGCGCAGGAGGTTTCGAAGGTTGTCGGCACCACAGCAACGGTCCGCACCGCCGACGACGAGCGAGCCTATGAGGCCAACCAAGCCTCCCAGGGATTCGCCGCCATGACGACCTTCATGGGAGCCTTTGCCGTGATCGCCCTGGTTGTAGCCGCGATCGTTATCGTCAACACCTTTACGATCCTCGTCGTACAACGCACTCGCACCCTCGCCCTGGCGCGCTGCATCGGTGCCACCCGAAAACAGGTGCGACGCTCGGTTCTCGGGGAAGCGCTCATCGCCGGTCTCATCGGGTCGGTTGTCGGAACTGCCCTGGGTATCGGCGTCACCCAGCTCATGCTTATGGGCCTCAAGGCTGCTGGATCCCCGATCGACACCTCAGTGAGCGTCACCGTGACGTCCTGCATCATCCCAATCCTTGTAGGTGTGGTCGTCACAACTCTGGCTGCCTTGCCTCCGGCACGACGCGCCACCAAGGTCACTCCAGTGGTGGCACTCCAGCCGGTGACTGAGACGCCCACTCGCAAGATTGGACGGGTCCGCGTCGGGTTCGGAACGCTGCTCTTCCTCGCTGGTACTGCCCTTGTCATCACCTGCGCAACGAGCGATATGGAGACGAAGAACGCCGTGATGTGCGGGGTCGCCGGCGGGTTCATCAGCTTTGCCGGAGTGCTCGTGTTAGCTCCTGTCCTCATCGGAAGCCTAGGCCGAGCCATCGGTGTCGCTCGTCCTGGCGGGATTCCCGGGGAGCTGGCTATCGAGAACACCCAGCGCAACCCACGCCGCACTGCCACAACGGCGTCGGCTTTGCTTATCGGCGTCACCCTCATCGCCACCGTTGCGACGGGTGCCGCCACCGGTCGGGCCTCCATTGGCAACATGATGAACGGGCATTTCCCCGTTGACGCTACTGTGAGAGCCCAGGGCCCGCTCAACAACGCCACCATTGGCGACGTCAAGAGGTCCGACGGTGTCTGTCAGGTCGCCACTGTGACGACGGTCCCCGGCACGGTTGAGGCCGGTGGCAAGGCCACAAAGGTCGCTGTCCAGGCAGCGTCTCCGGAGTTCCCCAAGGTCGTCCGTGACGAGTCCGCTGCCAAGGGACTCGACGACAGCCACGCTGTGGGAGCGCTGCCTGGGGCCGCCGATGGCAGCAAGATCACCGTCACCGTTAATGGGAAGAAAGCCAATCTGACCCTGGTACGACATGGCAAGGACAACGAGGGACTCATCGTCACCCAAGGCATCCTCACCAAGCTGGCGCCTCATGCCCAACCCACTGAAATCCAGGTGCGTTATCAGGACGGCACCGATCAGTCCAAGGCCACCCAAGCCCTGTCCAAGTCGATGTCGACCCACCCAGGGGTGACGGTAACGTCATCGGCCGATCAGAAAGCCCAGATGGACAAGATCATCAACATCATGCTTGGGATGGTCGTCGGGTTGCTGGTGATTTCGGTCATCATTGCCATAGTCGGCGTCGCGAACACCTTGGGTCTATCGGTGGTAGAGCGCACCCGTGAGATCGGACTGTTACGCGCCCTCGGCCTGACTCGCGCACAGGTCCGATCGATGTTCGGCAAAGAAGCGCTCATGCTCTCGGGCATCGCAGCGATCCTGGGCATTGCCCTGGGGATCGGGTACGGCATCGCCGGATCCCACGCCCTTTTTGGCTCCCTCATGACCGTCGAGACATCCGTGCCATGGTTGCAGCTGCTCATCGTCGCCCTCGTTGCCGTGCTGGCCGGATGGCTGGCATCGGTGATCCCAGGCCGTCGAGGAGCCACGATCAAGCCGGCCGTCGCACTAGCTGAGGAGTGAGCAGACCTAGCGCCCTCGTGGTGACTGAGTGAGGTTTACAGCAAGCCCTGCTGCTGTAAAGCCGGGATAACCCGGTCACACAGCAGCGGGGCCTGACGCACGTCGTCATAGCAGTGGTCGAGGTCAGTCCACTCGTACTCGACGATCTCGGAGTCTGGGACGGGCTCAGGCCAGATCTCACGCCAGTTGCACACGTAGACCACACACCGGATGCCGTCAGCGTCATGGTTAGCTGCGGGGGCGTCAAAGGTGCCGAGGTGCTTGAGGTCGTCCGGATCAAGAACCAGACGGGTTTCTTCTCGGGCCTCGCGAATGGCGGCCTCCAGCGGGGTCTCCCCCAGCTCAATCTTGCCTCCCGGCAAGATGACGTGATCGGCCCCCTTCTTGCGGACGTTGAGGCAAGTCCGGCCTCGCATCAGGCACACGGCGGCTAAGCTGAATATCACGCGGTCAGGGTATCGGCCGGAACCATCCCGCCAGGTCACCACACACTGGACGGACGGCGCCACGTCGCGCCCACCCTTCGATCAACACCGGTTCCCATCGACACCCGCCTCTAAACTCACAGACCGTGACCGAACCCGACCAGCAACTGCATCGCAGTCTGCGCAACCGACACATCCAACTCATCGCCTTGGGTGGCGCAATCGGAACCGGTCTGTTCTACGGAGCAGCCGACTCTATCGCGGCCGCCGGACCGGCGGTCATCGTCAGTTACCTCGTTGGTGGCGTAGTGATCTATCTCATCATGCGAGCTCTTGGCGAAATGAGCGTCCACAACCCGACTTCGGGTGCCTTCAGTGAGTACGCGCACCAGTGGTGGGGAGATCTCCCCGGGTTCATCTCCGGCTGGAACTACTGGTTCAACTACATCTTCGTGTCGATGGCCGAGCTCTCGGTGGTCGGGATCTACATCAACTATTGGTTCCCTGTCGTCCCCCGGTGGGTGTCAGCGGCGGTACTGCTTGCCATCGTCACAACCGTCAATCTCCTCCACGTCCGCGCCTACGGAGAAGTGGAGTTCTGGTTCGCCATCATCAAGGTCGTCGCGATTATTGCCATGATCGTCCTGGGCCTGTGGATTATATTCTTCGGCACCGGCTCCACCCCGGCGACTGGCATCGGCAATCTGTGGCGCAATGGCGGATTTTTGCCTCACGGCGTCACCGGGATGCTCGCCGGGATCATCGTCGTCATGTTCTCCTTTGGCGGCACCGAGCTCATCGGCATCACCGCCGGTGAGGCCGAAGATCCGCAGCGCTCCATCCCCAGGGCCATTAACCGAGTCGTCGGGCGCATCCTGCTGTTCTACGTCGGTGCGCTCATCGTCATGGTGGCGATTGTCCCGTGGACGAAGATCGACGGAAACGCCAGCCCCTTCGTCCAGATTTTCGACCTCGTCGGGATCCCGGGAGCGGCAGCCATCCTCAACCTCGTCGTTCTCACCGCAGCGATCTCGGCGTATAACTCTGGTCTGTACGCCAATGGACGCATGCTCCACGCCCTGGCCCATCAAGGGGATGCCCCCGCCTTCCTCGGCAAGGTAAATAAGGCCGGGTCGCCGTGGGCCGGGGTACTTCTGTCTAGCGCCGTAACAGCTATTGCAGTGGTCGTCGTCGGGCTGCTACCGGAACAGGCGTTCGTGTACATCATGTCGATCGCCATGATCGCCGCAATCATCAACTGGGCGACGATCATCATCACCCAGATGCTCTTTCGTCGCCGTCTCGACCCTGAATCCCGCTCCGAGCTGCGTTTCACGATGCCGGGAGCCCCCGTCACCAACTGGATCGTGCTGGCCTTCCTGGTACTCATGGTCGTCGTCATGACAACCATGCCGCCCTACCGGATCGCGGTGGCTATCGGCCCCATCTGGCTGGCTGTCCTGGGCCTGGGGTGGCAGCTGTCACGGCGCCGTCAGACTTTGTAAACGATCGGGTAAAACGACCGATAGGCGGTGACCCGAGGCTGTTTAGACCAGCACAATCACCTGTACTAGTAGGATTTTGACGACGGTTCCTAACGCGAAAAGGGCACCGTAGGCCGACTCGATCCGTTCGTCATTAACGAGAGAGTTGGCGTAGCTAAGGATGGCGGGCTGACCAACGAAGCCTGCAAAAGCACCCGTAGCGCGCTGGGCCGAAAGCTTCATACACCAGGCTGCTGCGATGACGATCGCACCACCAAGGACCAGGGTCACAGCCGAGACGGCAATAACCGCCAGACCCGTCCCGCTCACCGCCTGGGACAAGAATGCTGGCCCGGACGCCAGCCCGACGCAGGCCAGGAAGATCATGAGCCCGAGCTGACGCAGAATCGCGTTCGTCGCGTGCGGCAATTGCCACCGCAGCGGCCCCGTACGGTGAATCGATCCTAAGATCATGCCCATGACCAGCGGCCCAGCAGCGGTTCCCAGCTCGAACTGCAACCCCCTGGGCAGGGCCACCATGAGGGCACCGAGCAATAAGCCAAGAGCGGCACCCAATCCCAAAGACAGAGCATCCACTTGGGAGACGCGAGCCTCAGAGTCGCCAAAGAGGTCCGCAGCGTCGGAAAGGCGATGAGCTGGCACAACACACAGCACCCGATCTCCTGGCTGCAGGACGATATCGCTGCGAGCCAACATATCGAGGTCACCGCGACGTACTCGCGTCACCTTGCCACTGGTACGTCCGCGCACATCGATGCTGCCTAAGGTGCGGCCCACCAAGGCCGGGTTGGACACCACAAAGCGCCGGAAATCGAGCTCGTTGCGCTCGTTGGTGAGGGTGCGCTCGGAGACGTGCCCGAGGTGCTCGACAGCACGATTGACGTCGTCAGGGTTTCCGACCACCAGCACCTGATCACCGACGTGGAGATCGTCGTCGGGGGTGGCCAATCGCATCTCGCCATCGCGCAGCAGATAGGACATCCGAACCTGGTCGTCATTAAAGCCAGGGGTCTGCCGGATCGATGTCTCCCGGTCGACGACTGTCGACACCGCGGTAAGCCCAGCCTCAGCCATTGAGGTGTTGTCTTTGCTGGCCGGCCAGCATCTCTTAGCAATGATTGCGACCATAATGAGCCCGACGACGACGCCCACGGGATAGGACAGCGCATACCCCACAAGAGTATCTGCGGCTCCATGGGTAGCCATCGATGCGGCGTCAATGGCTGGTGAGGTGAGGACACCGGCGTACAGACCCGCAACGTGAGCCGGGGTTAAACCGAAGAGTCGCCCCAGGCCGAGTCCAGCTGCGGCCATCACTGCCAACCCGACGACACCGGCGAGCATGAGGCCCCACTGACGTTTGAGGTCAGATAAGAAGGTCGATCCAGCAGCCAGGCCCACGGTGTAGCAGAACAGCACGACGCCTAGGCCTTTGATCATCCCCAGGTTTTGACCGAAGCGAGGATCAAGGGCCCCGACGACCAGCCCCATAAACAGGGCTCCAGCGGCACCAAATCTCAACGGGCCAAACTTGATTTGGCCTAGCAAGGCGCCGGAGGCCAGGACGATCAGGATCGTCAGCAGTTGATGCGTGGCAAGAAAGTCGGTCAGTACTGTCATGAAGCTCCTGGCATCGTGCCGACGTTCCCGCCGCGACGGCAGGATGCGCGTCGCAGCAATCCCGGTCGATCCGGGACTTAACCCTTGAATTGTAGGCCTTCGCTCAGACACAGAGGTTGCACACAGCTGCATGGATTGATGCCGCCCAACGCGAAGGTGCCGCCACAACGAATCGCGACGGCACCCGTGATGCGCTCCATCAGGGCTTGACCAGGATACGGATCGGGTTGCCCTGGTGGGACTCGAGCTCCGCGATGCCGCTCTCGACATCCTTCAACGGGATGACCTTTGAGATGGACTCCGTGAGGTCCAGGCGGTGATAGGACAACATCTCGGCGAGCAGGGCGATGTCCTGAGACTTGTAACCAAGGTGGCCAAGGACCTGCTTGCGTTGCAGGTTGAAGTTGAGGAATGGACCAGCGTCGATGTCCTGGGCGGACAGCCCAACCGAAACCGCCTTGCCATCAACGTCGAGGGAGTCGACGCAGGCACGCAGCGTCGGCTTGATGCCGACGGCGTCGAAGGCAACGTCGATCATGCGGCCATGAGTGATGTCCTCGATTTTCTGCATGAGCTCGGGGTCGTCGCTACGCAGAGTGTGGTCGGCGCCGACTCGCTTAGCGCGCTCGAGGACAGCGTCATTGAGATCAATAGCAATGACGGGGACGCCGCCGGCAAGCTTGGCTAGTTGGACGAGGTGGGTTCCGACACCGCCGACGCCCCACACGGCCACGGCATTGCCCATGTGGACCTTGCCGGTACGCACGACGGCAGCATACGGGGTAGATACGGCGTCTGCGAGCAGAGCGGCCTGGTCCAGTGGGACGTTGTCAGGGATCTTCGTCATACCGGAGGCCTGCGCAATGTGGTACTCAGCCCATGCGCCGTCGTAGGCAAAAGCCATGAGGTTCAGATCCAGACAGTCCGTGAAGGCACCGCGGCGGCACTTGCGACACTTGAGACAAGGGCGACCGGCGGATGGGATGACGCGGTCACCCTCCTTCCAACCGATGACGCCCGCACCGAGCTCGACGATGGTTCCGGATGCCTCATGGCCCTGAGTCACTACTGGCAGAGCTGCAGGGAACGCACCGCTAATGAGACTCAGGTCAGAATGGCAAATACCGCAGTAAGCGACCTTGACAAGCACCTCACCGGGTCCCGGGTGCGGGATCGGGATATCTTCGAGGGTGATAGACCGATCTGCGGCGTGGAAACGTTCAGCAAGCATGGTTTCTGTCATCGTTGATCCCCTCTGTGAGCGCGCCGACCCCATTGCCAACTGCCAACGCTATTGATGCCGAGGTTAATACGCCATCCTGCGGTTTGCTCGCTACTTCAGCCGATCAGGACAGTGCGGCCTCGACAGCCTCCGCTAGCACCTTGTGCCCTTGCTCGGATGGATGATCCCCGTCGTCAGTGAGCAGTGCTGTGTCATCACGCGTGCCATCTGCTCCCCTAAACGGGGTACGGAAGTCGACGTAGACCGCTCCGACCTCGTGGGCGATCTTCTTGACGTTGGCGTTGAAGGCCTCGGTGATCATATCGGTCACCTTGACGTAGTCGGGCCCGTTCTCGCGGCCCGCCTTGCCGTCCAGCCCCACGTCCCAATACCCGGTGACGACAACAGTCGCTCTCGGCGTCTTCATCGCGGCCTTGACGCGTTCCAGGATCGTCCGCACTCGATCAGTCACACCGTTAACATCATCAGCTATACATGACGCATCAGAATGAGCACACTGACCCACCATTGTGTCGAGGTCGAAGTCGTTCGCACCGATCGTCACTATCGCTAGATCAGACGTTGCCAGCAGAGCCTTCGCGTTATTGGACTCAAGCTGGGTCAATAGGTCAGCGGTCTTGTATCCCGATACCGACTCGTTATGCACAGCAGCCTTCACCCCGGCTTTACGTGCCATATCGGTGCCGACTCTCTCGATGAACGTCGTGCAGCCGGTACATGTGCCGCCCTGCGGCACCGAATCACCCAGGCCGAGGGTCGCCAAAGTTCCGCCATGCTCTGTCACCTGCCCAGCTGCGTACGCCGCAGGTGTTGGAGCTTGTAACGGCGTGACCGTCGACGAGACAGCAGAGAACGCGCTCGTTGCCGGGCCCGGCGCGCTCGCGGCGCTAGACCTGTAGCGATTCTGAAACACCGACCCGAAGGCATGGGTATAAGGTCGCAACCCGATCGCTATTCCCGCCACGATGACCACAGCGACCACAACACTGAGAATCTTAAGAATTCTCTTCATACTCTCATCCTGCCTTACCAAGCCTCACCTGCATACCTCTCGCAGCAGGAGTCCAATCTGCATTCAGCAGATTCACAGCAGGCCACACCATCGTGGTCTGAAGTCAACCACGATGAGAAGGCAGTGCCAACTGGGCATGAACGACCGTCCGACCCATATGCACCCGGCCGGTCGACTCAGCAGTAAAGACTCTCGGATCTTCACTGCCCTGGTAACGCGCCACTTGCATCCCACGCACGGTGTCGGTGAGCTCGTCCACCTGCTCCGACAACTGTTCGATCCTACGTTCCATCTGAAGGATCCTTCGGATGCCGTTGAGGTTAATCCCCTCTTCCTGGGACAGATGCTGGACCATCCGCAACGCAGCAACGTCACGCATCGAGTAGCGACGCCCCCGCCCCCGAGTGCGTTCGGGCACTACAAGCCCGAGCCGATCGTAAGTGCGCAGGGTCTGAGGGTGCATTCCGGCGAGCTCTGCCGCCACTGAGATGGCGAAGATGGCAGCGTCCTTGTCGATCACCGCAAGATCAACAGCGTCGGATAGATTCCTGCTGCGCCTCACCATCTCACTTCACCTCCCATGGTCGCGGAGTGGCCTGGGGGAGGGAGTCACGAAGTCTCTCCACGACATGCCGGGCGTCGTCGTCAAGACTCTCCGGGACAGCAATCTCAACGGTGGCGAGTAGATCCCCCCTGCTGCCGTCGGAACGCGGCACTCCACGCCCCCGCACCCGGAAGGTACGGCCATTCGGTGTCCCAGCCGGAATACGCAGTCGAACGGTCGTTCCCGCTAGAGTCGGCACCTCCACCTCGGCGCCCAGAGTGGCCTCTGGAAAGGTCACTGGCACGGTGACGGTGAGGTTGTGGCCGTCACGACCAAAGATCTCGTGTGGACGCACCGTCACCTTGACGTAAAGGTCACCCGCTTTCCCGCCATTCTCGCCAGGAGACCCCTTGCCCTTAATGCGAATGCGCTGACCATCCTCCACCCCGGCAGGGATGCGGATCTGCATAGACTTGGTGGACTTAGCCCGACCCGATCCGTGGCAGACCTGACAGGGGTCCTCAACGATCATGCCTCGACCGTGACAATCCGGGCAGGGCTCGGTCATCTCGAACACCCCACCAGCCGAGCTAGCATGCATACCCGACCCTTGACAGGTCGAGCACACTCGCGGAACGGTACCAGCCCGAGCTCCAGTCCCCCGACATGCCTGGCAGGGTGCCTGAGAGACCATGTCCATAGTGACGGTGGTCCCAGACACGGCATCGTCGAAGGAAATCGTCGTCTCCCCCTCAACGTCAGCTCCCCGACGTGGCGACCGGGACGCTGTGCGACGTCCCCCGCTAGCCCCAAAGAGATTGCCGAACAGGTCACCGAACCCGTCCCCGTTGGAGGCAGTACGTAGAAAATCCTCCACGTTGACGCTGGTCTGCGCTCCACCACGCGGGAACCGGAATCCACCTGCTGATCCGAACAGGCTACGAGCCTGGTCGTACTCCTTGCGCTTCTTGACGTTCGACAGCACGTCGTTGGCCTCCGAGGCCTCCTTGAAACGAGCCTCAGCGGCTTTATCACCAGGGTGGGAGTCGGGATGGTTGTCCCGGGCGATCTTGCGGAACGCCTTCTTAATTTCTTCGGGCTTCGCGTCCTTGGAGACACCGAGGATCTTGTAGTAATCCTTCTCAGCCCAGTCCTTGGTACTCATCTAATTCCTCCCTCCCTGGCCATCGTCGGATTTGCGGTCATGGTGGCCTCATCGTAGTCGGCCAAGATCGCCGTCACTCGTTACGCGGCGTCTCGTCATCCTCGTCAGCCTGAGCGGACTCGCCATCAGCCTGGCTGGATTCATCGGCTGAGGTCGCGTTGGGATCCGGGTCCGAGACGGCCACACGTGCCGGACGCAGGACGCGATCGCCAAGCTTGTAGCCGGGCTGCATTACCTGGCTGACGGAGGTGACGGAGACCCCCTCCATCGGCATCTGCATGAGTGCCTCGTGGAGGTTCGGGTCAAAGACGTCACCCACCTCGCCGAAACTGGTCAGGCCGTGATTATTGGCGACCTTCTCCAGCTCGTCGACGACGAGCTTGAAACCGCCCTCAACCTCACCGTGCTGACGAGCCATGGCGATTGAGTCGAGCACCGGCATAAGGTCGGTGATGACCTTGTCCACACCGGACTGACGCGACAGCGCGCGGTCACGGTCAACACGCCTCTTGTAGTTGACGTATTCGGCCTGTAGACGCTGCAGGTCCTCGGTACGCTCGGCCAGCAGAGCCTCGAGTTGGGACTCACGGGACAGTTCCTCCGGAGCCGGCGAGTCAGTGGCCGACTGATCAGCGTCGATGTCGACGTCACCAACAATGTCGGCAAAACGCTCGTCGACGTTGTCGTCGCGGTTCTCGTCGGCCTGGTCGTCGTCGGGATTGACGTTCTTATCAGTCATCTGTGTTCCTTCACGTGAGTGCCGGCCGCCGGGCCATCGCGATGGCGACCCGGCGGCGGGGCTGGGGTCAGGCCGTGGCCCCGGTCACTTTTTCTCGTCCTCGTCGTCGACGATTTCCGCATCCACGACGGTGTCATCACCAGACTCCGAGCTGGCCGACTCTGCGTCTTGGCCCTGCGGGTTCTCGGCCTGAGCCTGCTGAGCGGCAGCGTAGATCGCCTGGCCCATGGCGGACGCCTTCTGGTTGAGGTCGTCCATGGCGGCCTTAACCTCGTCGTCGTTGTCGGTGCCCTTCAGGGTCTCCTTCAATGTGGCGATGGCCTCAGTCACCGGAGTCTTGGTGTCCTCGGGGATCTTGTCGGAGTTCTCGTCGAGCAGCTTCTCGGTACGGAACGCCAGGGCATCGGCCTCGTTACGCATCTCAACGGCCTCGCGACGCTTCTTGTCAGCCTCGGCGTTGGCCTCAGCCTCCTTGACCATGCGGTCGATCTCGTCCTTGCCCAGGGCGGATCCGCCGGTGACAGTCATGGACTGCTCCTTCCCGGTGGCCATGTCCTTGGCGTGGACGTGGACGATGCCATTGGCGTCGATGTCGAAAGACACCTCGATCTGCGGGATGCCGCGCGGGGCCGGCATAAGACCGGTCAGCTCAAAGTTGCCCAGCGACTTGTTATCGCGGACGAACTCACGCTCACCCTGGAACACCTGGATCATCACCGACGGCTGATTGTCCTCAGCAGTAGTGAACACCTCCGAACGCTTGGTCGGGATGGTGGTGTTGCGCTCGATGATCTTGGTCATCACGCCGCCCTTGGTCTCAATGCCGAGGCTCAGCGGGGTGACGTCGAGGAGCAGTACATCTTTGACCTCACCCTTCAGCACACCGGCTTGCAGGGAGGCGCCGAGGGCCACAACCTCATCGGGGTTGACGCCCTTGTGCGGATCCTTACCAGCGAGTTCCTTGACGAGCTCGGCGACAGCGGGCATACGGGTCGAACCACCAACGAGGATGACCTCGTCGATCTGCGAGACGTTGAGTCCGGCATCCTTCATGACGGCGTTGAACGGGGTGCGGCAGCGCTCGAGGAGGTCGGAGGTCATGCGCTGGAACTCAGCGCGGGTCAGCTTCTCGTCAAGGTGGAGAGGCCCAGCAGCACCAGCGGTGATGTACGGCAGATTGATATGGGTTTCAGAAGCCTGCGACAACTCAATCTTGGCGCGCTCGGCGGCCTCCTGCAGACGCTGCTTGGCCATCTTGTCGGCAGCCAGGTCAATGCCGTTAGCGTTCTTGAACTGGGTGACGAGCCAGTCGACGATGCGCTGGTCCCAGTCGTCACCGCCGAGGTGGTTATCGCCGTTGGTGGCCTTCACCTCGAAAACGCCGTCGGAGATGTCGAGCAGGGAGACGTCGAAGGTGCCACCACCGAGGTCAAAGACCAGGACGGTCTGGTCCTTGTCGGTCTTGTCGAGGCCATATGCCAAGGCGGCTGCGGTGGGCTCGTTGACGATACGGTCGACGGCCAGACCGGCGATCTCACCGGCCTCCTTGGTGGCCTGACGCTGGGCGTCAGAGAAGTAAGCCGGGACGGTGATGACGGCGTTCGTCACCGGCTCACCGAGGTAAGCCTCGGCATCCCTCTTGAGTTTCTGCAGGATGAACGCACTGATCTGCTGAGGCTTGTAAGTCTTGTCGTCAACACCCATGGTCCACGCTTCACCCATATGGCGCTTGACGGAGCGGACAGTGCGGTCAACGTTGGTGACGGCCTGGCGCTTGGCGACTTCGCCGACGAGGGTCTCGCCGGAGTTAGTGAATGCGACCACCGACGGGGTGGTACGAGCACCCTCAGCGTTCGGGATGACAGTGGGCTCGCCGCCCTCAAGGACGGCGACGCACGAGTTGGTGGTTCCGAGGTCGATACCGACTGAACGGGCCATAGTTGGTTTCCTCCTGATGGACGAATGTTCTGGGACTACATCCCCTTGAGCGACTTCGACTCAACTCTAGCCTCTGAGTCACGAGCACTCAAGTTGACGTTGGCTGATTTTTCATGAAGTTGAGTTCGCTACACTCAACCGACGATCCGGCGGGAGTATTCCCACCCACCGAAAGTCTCGTCAGGACATCCTCAGACGGCCCCTTCCGACCATGAAAAATGCCGGACGGCGAACCGTCCGGCAGCTTCCGCACTTCACGTCAGTGAAAATACGGGATAAGCAGGTATAACCCATACAAGACGATGAGGCCTGCGACGCCAATCGCCGTCCAGCCCAGAGCCACCAACCCGGCGGCACCGTCGCTGCCAGCCTCCGCGCGCGCATGCGCCCGATCGAGCATTAGTGCCCCACCCGAAACGACGGAGACAATGAGAACGGTGGCCACGACGGTGACGACGGACACCAGCCCTAGCGAAGTCCAATCAATATTCATGCTGCAGTCCCTCCGGCTACGGCGGAGCCCTTACGGACGCCCACCTGGGTGGAGTCATTAACGTTCCTATGGTCAACCTTGTGCTGGTTGGCCTGACGGACAATCAGTGCGGCCATGACAGCCAGCAAGCCGAGGTCGACAATGACGCCCCAAGTGCCGGCACCGGCGACGGCTGAGGTGACGGCACCAACGAGAGCGGCCGCCGGCAGCGTGACGAGCCACGCGATAACCATCTTTCCAGCGGTGGCCCAGCGAACCTCAGTGTGACGGCCGATACCCGAGCCCAGAATCGATCCCGAACAGACATGGGTGGTCGACAGGGCGAAGCCCAGGTGCGAAGAGGCCAGAATCGCGGCAGTGGAGGCCGTCTCAGCCGCAAAACCCTGCGGAGACTCGATATCACATAGACCTTTGCCCATGGTCCGCATGATGCGCCAACCACCCGAGTAGGTACCTAGACCGATGGCGCACCCCGCAGCCAGGATGACCCACCACTCTGGGCCAGTGCCGGAGGCCTGGTATCCAGCGGAAATGAGGACCAGGGTAATGATGCCCATCGTCTTTTGACCATCAGAGGTGCCATGCGCGAGAGCGACCATGGAAGCTGAGACTCGCTGGCCGTTAAGGAACATCCGCGAAGAGTGGTGGGCAGTGTGGTTGGTGATGCGGTAAGCCAGCCACGTGGCCACTAAGGCCGCGATACCCGCAACAAAAGGGGCAACCAAGGCCGGTAGAACGATCTTGCTCATGATCTTGCCAGCGTCGATGCCACTCATACCAGCCTCAACCAACACAGCACCGATAAGGCCACCAAAGAGAGCATGGGAGGAGCTGGATGGCAGACCGAACAGCCACGTTGCCAGATTCCAAATGATGGCACCGATAAGTCCAGCAAAGACCATGGGAGCAGTCACCAGGTGATCGTTGACGATACCGCCCGAGATCGTCTTGGCGACCTCAGTCGACAGGCACGCGCCAATGACGTTGAGCACAGCCGCGATGATGACGGCCACCTTGGGCTTGAGTGCCCCGGTTGCCACCGACGTTGCCATAGCATTGGCTGAGTCGTGGAAGCCGTTAGTGAAGTCGAATGCCAACGCCGTCACAACGACGATGACCACGATTAACAGAGTCGAACTCATGCAAGATCCTTCGTGCGGGCCGTAACGCCCCCGGACGGCAAGCTGGGATCCCCCGCCCCTTACCGGAGCGGGGAGGACGGTCAGCCAGAACCCGGGAGCAGCTCCAGCCGGCTGACACGTTACGCCCAGTTGGCCTATCTTCGCGCGGCGGGATCACCTCAGATGACATCAAGGTAAACGATTTTCACCCGACACGCTGCCGTCCGACACAAAACTCCGTCGTGTAAACCCGACTTCACGCGGTGTTTGACAGCGCAGCTCCAACTATCGCACCGCTCCGCTAGCGCTGTTGTTAGCCAAGAGTTCACCATGACTTCACATCAGCCCCGGCCGCAGCAGGCGTTACACCGTTGCCCATCTTCACAGGAATATAACAGGAGACCCATAAGGCAAAACGGACTTTCCACGTGAAACCCTTAATCCATGGCATTCCCCACGCAACCTTCCAGATTCACCCGCGCTGACGGGTCCCCCATCCGCGTCCTGGTCGTTGAGGACGAACCGAGCCTCACTGGGTTGCTCTCCATGGCCATGCGTTACGAGGGATGGGACGTCACCACCGCTAATTCCGGTGCTCATGCCGTCCACGAAGCACAGGCCACCCGCCCTGACGTCATCGTCCTCGACATGAGGCTGTCTGATTTCGACGGTCTCGAAGTCATGAGGCAGATCCGAATAAACCAGCCCACTGTTCGGGCGGTTTTCCTTACTGCCAAAGACGCCGCTAGTGGCCGTATCGCTGGCCTCACCGCCGGCGGGGATGACTACGTCACCAAACCTTTCTCCCTCGAAGAGGTCATCGCCCGGTTACGCGCCCTCCTGCGCCGTTCGGGGGCCACCGAACCCAAGCCCGACTCCATGTTGACGGTTGGAGACCTCACCCTTGACGAGGACTCCCGGGAGGTACGCCGAGCAGGCGAAGAAATCCACCTGACGACCACCGAGTTCGAGCTGCTGCGCTACTTCATGCGCAACCCCAAGCGAGTGCTCTCCAAAGCCCAGATCCTTGACCGAGTGTGGAATTACGATTTCAGAGGTCAAGCCAATGTCGTCGAGTTGTACATCTCTTACCTGCGCAAGAAGATCGACAGGGGACACAAACCGATGATCCACACCATGCGTGGGGCAGGTTACGTTCTCAAACCTGCAGAATGAGAGCGTCCAAGCGATTTCTCTCCTAGCCCGCCTATAGGCGATCACCCGCTCGCCTCGCGCTGGAACGAATCCCCCCAAAGCACAGGTCTGCATGACATCTGGATCTATGACCTCTCGAGTCCTCCCCAATGACCTCAAGTTAGCATCACGTCTATAAAGCTTCTATCCCCTTCGTGAGGCAATATGCCCCCAAGATTGGGATGACGATAAGACGAATAAATGTAATAACGGTACACGCTGTCGTCATTAATGACAGCGTATACATTAACCCCGAAGACCTCAAAGACTGGAACAGTCTCACAGGGCAAGAGAGAATCTTGCCGGTGAGACGCCGTGGTGAGCGCAAGAATACTATGACAGAAAGCCACTTGACTACCATCTAGCTATTAGCATGGGTCTTGCAGGGGCATGAATTACCTCCATGAAGGATAATGCCGTATGTGTCAAAAGGATGCCCACGAGCTGATTGACATGGCCACCGACTTCATGAATCGGCGTCCCCAGCTTTCACGTGGCGGCCATTTTGAAATCCTTGAACATGATGGCATTAGCCGCCTTTTCTATCACAGGGCTTCCTGCTGCCACTGGTATGATGTTCCTCATTCGGGGAAGCATTGCACGTGGTGTAGCAGGCTCAGCGTCGAAGAGCGCAGACGCCGCCTGATGGGACTGCTGGAACAGGAGACCACTAACGACAAGCCAGTAGGCTGGAGGCACTTACCCAAGACAAGGAGCTGGCATGTCCTCTGCCCCACTGTCTGCCACCGAGTTGGCCGGCATGATCGATCACACCCTGCTGACCCCTGAGGCCACCCACAACGACGTCGCCAAGCTGGTCGCCGATGCCAAAAAATATGGGACGTGGTCGGTGTGCGTATCGCCATCGATGCTGCCGTTGAACCTCGACATGGGTGACGTGCATCTGGCCGTCGTGTGCGGGTTTCCGTCAGGCAAGCACACCAGCGCAGTAAAGGCTGCTGAGGCTCGTGAGGCCATCGCCGCAGGGGCCGAGGAGGTCGACATGGTGATCAACCTTGGTCTGGTAAAGGAGGGACGCTGGGAGGACGTCACCGCCGATATCGCTGCCGTCAAGCAGGCCGTCCCGGATCCGAAGATCCTTAAGGTCATTATCGAGTCGGCGGTGCTGACCGACGACGAGATCGTGCGGGCATGCCAGGCTGCCGAGAAGGCCGGCGCCGACTTCGTCAAGACGTCGACGGGATTCCACCCACGTGGCGGCGCAAGCGTCGAGGCCGTCAAGGTCATGGCTGACACTGTTGGTGGACGTCTGGGCGTCAAAGCGTCCGGCGGCATCCGCGACTACCAGACGGCATGCGCGATGGTCGAGGCCGGGGCGACGCGTCTAGGAGTTTCCTCGACCGCCAAGATCCTTGCCGGAGCTCCCACGGAGTGACGCCGTGCGTAGCGTTGACGCTGTCAAAGCACGGGCTGAGTCAACGACGGATTAACCTCAGCCGCGCCCTTGGCGGCAGCCTCGCGACGTTTCCAGTTAAGCAGCCACGAGACCTCGTTGCACAATAGCTGGCGTCGCGACGCCGAGTAGTACGAGCGCGGCGAATGGCCCAGACCGTCATATACGACGCTATTGCCCATCACCCAGCACATCGGGTGGAATTCCTCTCCGGTCTCGTGGAACAGCAGCGGGGTCGCGAGCGGGTTGATGTCCAGGTCGGAGTAGCGCTCGTCATAGACCACTACCTGCTCAACACCACGCAGAATCGGGTGATCTGCCGCTTCCGGCATGGGCTCAAAGACGGCGTAGGACCTCTCAGGATGTCCGCTCACTCCTAGCACCCACTTACCGCCAAGAATGGACGACCACAGGTCCCAGTCACAGAAGGTGTTGCACGCAGTGTGTAGTCCGAGGATTGGCTTGCCAGCCTCGTGATGTTCCAGGATCTTGCTGTGGGCGCGCGACCACTCCGGGATGTAGTCCCACTCTTCCTCCGGGTCGCCACCCCCGGTATTAACGATGAGCAGATCCGCGCCGGCGAGGTGATCCAAGGCCTCCGGATACGATCGCCTCACCTCCACCTGATGGCCCCGCTCAGTCAAGACCTGGGAGACAGCCTCGGAGGTTGCGTCAAAATCGTGGATGTTGTCCGCATAACGCCCAGCTCCCGACAACACGAGAATGTGTCCCATCGGACTTCCTTCCTGATTCTGGGTAAACCCAAGGAATCACACTAGGAGACTAACTCGCAAAGGGCGAACCGGTGACGTTACAGCTTGGTGTCGAAATCTCCTCCCGAAACGAGGGCAGCGTCGTTCCAGGACATCCACGCCCAGAGTCAGCCTTGATAAGCCTCGATAGTGATGACAACTCCGTCACCTAGATCGACCGAATCACCGATGGACAGGTCGACCGTCTGGCCGCTCTCCAACTGCAACGGCTCCTGGCCGATGCGGCAAACGACGGTGCCGTTCGTCGAATGCATGTCAGTGACCTCGATCCCCCACTGGCCAGGAGCGACCTTGACGTGGGTACGGCTAATGTCCTGCCCCGGCGACGGCACCCGCATGATGTCCTCGCCATTATCGCCTCGCGGAGCCCGCCCAATAAGAACAGGACCGTAGAGGTGGGTCACCTCTCCGGTGCTCGAGACGAGGGTGGCAGCCGCAGCGTCCGACTGCGAAGACAGACGGTCGCTCGTCGAGATCGACGCAAAGCGCCAGTCGCCATGGGAATCATCCTGAGAGCGAACTGGGGCAACAGCATCCTCACCGTCAGACTCCCGGGCCTCGTCACTTGTGGCGGACTCGGTGACAGACGCAGGCCCGACGGCGGTCTCAGGAACCTCGCCCGGGGCCGGAACCTCCACGAATCCGGGAGCGCGGTCCTCATCATCGGGTGCCTCGCCTGACCCGGCGTCCTCACCCGTCTCATCAGAGCCCTCAGACTCGTCAGCCTTGTGAGCCTCGTCCGACTCTGATGTCCACGGCTTGAGCGCATCGTCACCTAACACGCGTGGACGATGGACTTCGTCGGTCTGCGGTACGATGAAGGGCTCAACATTGCCGGTGGCATCGATGATGAGTTTGCTCGCCTGGGCAACACCTAGCAGCAATGGCATCGATAGTCCCTGCCCAGCCTGCTCCATTTCGACGACGATGGTCGCCGGGTTCAGTTTCTTCTCGCTCCACGTCAACAGACCGTCACCGTGGTTGACGATCTCGCCGGTGGAGGCGTCCTTGACGACGATCTGGCCACGCGCCAGGGAATACATCTCCCCATCCACCCAAAAGAACGCCCCCAAGCTGGGCATCTTGGCCAGCCCGATGATCGAGAGGGTTTCAACAAGCGACTCGGGATCCTTGGCCTCGGCTACGTGCCGCCAGATGGACGACACCAGGCCGGAGTGGCGCGGGGCAGCTGGCTGCATGACGACGAGACTGCTCGGCCCAGTCAGCACCACCCAGGAACCAGGGATGTAGGTGGCACGCCAAGCACCGAAAGTCTGGGACATTGATCCTCCAGAAGTCGAGGCACGATTAATGCCATTATTCCGCGACTATGGACCCGAGTCGACGAACCCCCTCCAATCGGATGCGAAGTAGCCGGTACATACCGGCGTGTATGCGGCCTCTCCACCACGATGGAGAGGCCGCAGAATCACACATCAATAATGCGATGGCAGATCACTTCTCCTGCTGGGAGATGACTGCCTGGGCCGCAGCGAACCGCGCGATCGGTACACGGAACGGCGAGCAGGACACGTAATCGAGCCCAGTCTTGTTGAAGAAGTGGATCGAGTCCGGATCGCCACCGTGCTCACCGCAGACCCCGACAGACAGCTCTGGATTAGTCTTGCGGCCCTTTTCAACGGCTCCGGCAACGAGCTGGCCGACGCCCTCTTGGTCGATCGAGGCGAACGGGTTGTCCTTGAGGACCTTAGTGCGCAGGTACTCAGTGAGGAAGCCATTCTCGGCGTCGTCACGGCTGATGCCCAGCGTGGTCTGGGTCAGGTCGTTGGTACCGAAGCTGAAGAAGTCAGCAACTTCGGCAATCTTGTCGGCAACCAGGGCGGCACGCGGCAACTCGATCATGGTTCCGATCTTGACGTCGACCTTGGTACCGGCAGACTCGAACTCTTCATCGATGGCCTGCTGAACGATCCGACGATGGGTCTCAAGCTCGATTGGGGTGAAGACCAACGGGATCATGATGTGGATCTGGACGGTCTCACCCTCCTTCTTGAGCACCGACAGGACAGCGCGAATAATCGCGCGGGCCTGCATGTCAGGAATCTCCGGGTAGAGCATGCCAAGACGGCAACCACGGGTACCGAGCATCGGGTTCTGCTCGTGCAGCTTCTTCACCTGGGCCAACAGACGACGTTCCTTGTCGAGCTCACCAGCGTCAGCACCCTGGTTCTCCATCTTCTGAACCTTGAGGGACTGCTCAACGAGGTTCGGCAGGAACTCGTGAAGAGGCGGGTCAAGCAACCGGACAGTGACGGGCAGGCCCTTCATCGCGGTGAAGATACCCTCAAAGTCATCCTGCTGCATAGGCAGGATCTTGTCGACGGCTGCCTGACGCTCCTCCGGAGTGTCCGCGGTGATCATCTCGTGCATGGCCGGCAGACGATCAGCACCGAAGAACATGTGCTCGGTGCGGCACAACCCGATGCCCTCGGCACCCAGCTCGCGAGCCTTGGCAGCGTCGGTGGCATTGTCGGCGTTGGCCTCAACACCTAGGCGACGGATCTCGTCGGCCCAGGAGAGCACCTCCTGGAAGTCCGCGTTGATCTGCGGTGGAATGAGCTTGAGGCCGCTGGCGAAGACCTCACCAGTGGATCCGTCAAGGGTGATCATGTCCCCCTCGTGGATGACGGTGTCACCAATGGTCAGGGTGGCGGCCTTAGCGTCAATCTTGATGCCACGAGCGCCGGCAACGCAGGGCTTGCCCATGCCACGGGCGACAACGGCCGCGTGGGAAGTCATGCCACCGTGGGCAGTCAGAACGCCCTGGCTGACGATGACGCCGTGAATGTCGTCAGGGGTGGTCTCAAAGCGAATGAGGACAACCTTCTCGCCCTTAGCGCCACGCTCAGCAGCAACGTCAGCGTCGAAGACAGCCTCACCAACAGCAGCACCCGGGGAGGCCGGCAAGCCCTCGGCAACTGGCTGCTCGCTGTGGTCCGGGTCGATCGCCTCGTGCAAGAGCTGATCAAGCTGAGCCGGCTCGATCCGCATGAGGGCTTCTTCCTTGGTGATGACCCCCTCGTCAACGAGGTCGCGAGCCACCTTGAGGGCCGCAGCAGCAGTACGCTTACCGTTACGGGTCTGCAGCAGGTAGAGCTTGCCATTCTCGACGGTGAACTCCATGTCCTGCATATCGCGGTAGTGCGACTCCATCTTCTTCATGGTGTCGATGAGGTCGTGGTAGGCCTCCGGAAGCACTTCCTCCATCTCGGCGAGGGAACGCGGGGTGCGGATACCAGCAACGACGTCCTCGCCCTGAGCATTAACGAGGAACTCACCATAGAGCTCCTTCTCACCGGTGGCAGGGTTACGGGTGAAGCAGACACCGGTAGCGGACGTGTCGCCACGGTTGCCGAAGACCATCTGCATGACATTGACGGCGGTACCCAAGTCGTCGGGAATCTTGTTGGCTTTGCGGTAGACGAAGGCACGCGGGTTGAGCCAGGAACGGAAAACGGCGTCAACGGCACGCATCAGTTGCTCACGCGGATCGGTTGTCCAGTTCCCACCGAGCTGCTCGTTCGACAGCTTCTTGAAGGTGTCAACGAGACCCTTGAGGTCATCGGCACTCAGATCGGTGTCGGACTCGACGCCTTTCTTCTCTTTAAGGGCGGTCAGGGCATCCTCGTAAATGTGAGCGTCGATACCCTCGACGACCTCGCCGTACATTTGGATGAAGCGGCGGTAGCAGTCCCACGCAAACCGCTCATTGCCAGCTTCCTTAGCGATGGCCTCAACGGTGTCGTCAGAGATGCCGAGGTTGAGGATGGTGTCCATCATGCCGGGCATCGAGATCACGGCGCCAGATCGCACGGAGACCAGCAGCGGCTTCTTGTCGTCACCGAGGACGCGACCGGTGCGCTCCTCAAGTCGCTTAAGGCCGTCCCATACTTGGGACTCCAGATCTTCGGGCCACTCACCCTTCCTCGTCATGGTGTCCACGCAGGCTTCGGTGGTGACGGTAAACCCGTCGGGCACCGGGACGCCGAGACGCTTCATCTCGGCAACTCCTGCGCCCTTGCCGCCGAGCAGCGGTTTCATTTCCGCACTGCCCTCGGACAAGTCATACACGTAACGGTCAGTCATGACTGATCTCCTTCGATCTGTGTCAGCCTGTTCAGCAAATCACGGCGATCGGGCCCGTGCGACTGCGTAGCGGACCCGAGGCCCAGCCCTCAGTTGGGCCGGATATGGTCATTCTTTCACGCTCGTGGGGCATTTTCACTAGCAGCAACCACCGAGAATGACGAATATCACCAAGTCATCGTCATATCGCGCGGTCTCCGGCAGCGGTGAGTACAGCGGCGGTCCCTGATGCGCAGCTCTCATTCTTCCTCACAGCGCGTGAAAGCACGGACCACAGAATTACGACGAGCGCAAGCTCCGCCGCCATCACGCCTTCCGACCTCTGTGACTCTTCGCAGTCAGGGGCGCATGCGATACGACCCCGCAGGCTTGCGCAACCGGGTACCCGCCGTCTTGGCTCGCTGATCAACGACGTCAATGACCTTCGTCGCCGACTCCTCCAAGGCCAGGCCGGTCGTGTCAATGATGGGGCACCCCAGCCGACGCTGAATCTTGCCACCCTCGTCCAGCTCCTCGTAAATCGCGGCGAGGTCCGCGTACCCGTCCTCATTACCAAAACCGCCCAATCCACGCACTCGGCGACCACGGATTTCCAGCAGACGCTGAGCGTCAATCGTCAACCCAACAATGCGCCATCGGTCCACCGCAGCGAGCTCGGTCGGCGGAGCGATGCCAGGAACCAGCGGGACGTTAACCGTCTTGTAGCCTAAGTACCCCAGGTAGATCGATAACGGCGTCTTTCCTGATCGGCTCACACCTACCAGGCAAATATCAGCCTCGGTCAGGCGGTCGGGAATAGCGCCATCGTCGTTACGGACTGCGAATTCCATCGCGGAGATCCGGGTGAAATAGTCGGCCTCAACACCCACCGGACGGCGCGGTACCGCGTCGGCATCTAGGCCAGAGGCCTCCTCCATCGCCTCGAGCATCGGACCCATAAGGTCGAGCTCACGAATGCCCATCTCTTCACACGCATCGGAGACCATTCGGCGCATATCGGGCAGCACCAAGGTATGCACAACGCACACCCACTGCCCAGCCTCGTGAGCCTCTGAGACAGCCTCAAGGGCCGAAACCATTTCCGGGACGGTGCCGATCATGGGGTGGCGCACGATGTGCCAATGGGCCCCCTCGAACTGACTGCGGGCGGCCCGAGCCAGACGAACGGCGGTCTCACCCGTCGAATCAGCGATGACGTGTATTTCCAGGGGCGACTCTGCCATGTCGCCATCTTAGGACTGCCACACCCTGACTCTATGCCGCCACTACCGCGCAACGACTATCCATAGCTGCGGAGAAACATCCCAACAAGACAATGTTAACGTTACCATCAGCGCTTACTGACAGCTCCGAACAGCATCGCCAAGTCGGCGCCCTCCCGATCTGGGAGACTGCCACCATGGATGCTGCCACCCGGGACCCCGTTGACGAGCTCATCGCCGCCGAATCACCGCACGCCGACTCAGTGTGGGTGTTGGGGCGTCCTTCCTTGATGCATATGGCCGAGGGACGGGTTGCGGCGTGGGCTGATGACTGCCGCGATCTCGCCGACATCCCTGAAGCCATCCGCCTCAACCCCTTAACCGCAGGCGACGTTTCAGACAGCCCCGTGGTGTGGATGGGCCTGCCAGCCAGCCTCGACGAACTCGACGAACTGTTAGGAACGCTGTGGCGCATCCTTGGCCCCGATGCCCATGTCGTCGCCGGTGGGCGCATCAAGCACATGAGCCGGTCGATGAATGACGTCGCCGCCCGCTGGTTTAACGAGGTCCACGCCAGCCTCGGGGTGCGCAAAGCCCGTGTGCTGCACTTCTCGTCACCTCGGCAGCGCCCCGCCATCACCGGTACATGGCCGCGCACCAACACCGTCAACGGATTGACGATCCGAGCCCACGGAGGTGTCTTCCACACCGCCGGAGTCGACGCCGGAACCTCCCTGCTACTCGACTACCTCGACGCCATCGCAGCCGACGTCCACTCCGACGCCGTCGATCTGGGGTGCGGGAATGGTGTCATCTCCGCCCATTTGGCGCGACTGCTCCCCCAGGCCACGATTCACGCTACCGACGTGTCATGGCAAGCCATTGATTCCACCCATCTCACCGCTCAGGCGAACCAGCTCGACATCGTCACTCATTGGTGCGATGGTCTAGTCGATATACCCAATGAGAGCGTCGACGTCGTTGTCACCAATCCGCCCTTCCACCGTGGCACCGCCCAGGATCACGCCCCGACCCTGGCCATGCTGGCTGACGCCGCACGCGTGCTACGCCCCGGCGGGACTCTGTGGTGTGTATACAACAACCACCTGCCGTGGGCGTCTCATGTCCAGCGCACTGTTGGGCCGACCCACCAAGTCGTGCGGAATCGTCGATACACCGTCATCCGAACAGTGCGTCGATAAGCCGAAAGCCCTCAAGCCCGCACCGCGCCAAAGGCCGTGACCTCGACCAAACCCGCCCAAACGCACCTACCGTAGTCTCATGAATTCTCGCGTCATCCTCGTCAGCGACGATCGCTCCAGCCTTCGCTCCCCCGACACCCTGCTATGGCCCGATGCGGCCTGTATGCGCGGCATTCACACCGGTGAGTGGACCGCCCATATTTTCGAATACGCCATGTCCTTCGAGGGCAATATGACGCAAGTGCGTGAGCTCGCTGCCGCCAACGGTGTCGGTGTGCTGCATCCCCACGGCGCCCTGGCCACCGATCCGCCTAGTCTCATCGTCTGCGACGTTGACTCGACCGTCACACGCACCGAGGCCATCGATCTACTCGCCGAGTGCGCCGGGAATGCCGATGAGGTCCGCGAGATCACCGCCCGCGCCATGGTCGGAGAACTGGACTTCACACAGTCCCTGTACGCCCGAGTCAGGTGTCTGGAAGGGTTGCATATCGGGGCCCTCGAAGAGGCGTGGAAAGCCACCGTCATCGCCCCTGGGACAGCCGAGCTAGTGGCCGCTGCACATGACGTTGGGGCTGCCGTCGGATTGGTATCTGGCGGGTTCACGGCCATAGTCGATCCGTTGGCCGAACAGATCAGGGCTGATTTCGCAGCGTCCAATGAGCTCGAGATCGTCGATAATCACCTCACCGGACGAGTGGTTGGTGACATCATCGACCGGGCTGCAAAGGCAACCTGGCTACGTCGCTGGGCCTCGGAACGTGGGGTCGCTCTTGAGCGAACAATCGCCCTAGGGGATGGAGCTAACGATCTTGACATGTTCGCTATCGCTGGGCTGCCGATTGCCTTCTGCGCTAAGCCGGTCGCCGTCGAGGCTGCACGAAACACCATCAGGTGTGAGCGGATAGACACAGTCCGCGCCGTGTGGGCCCACTGACCATGATCATAAAGAGCATGAGTACCCTTCCTGGAACCCTTCATTCGGCCCATAATGGCACTTGGCAGGTAGCAGAGCATGGCTGCCAAGTGTTGGCCTGGCAAGCCGACGACAAGCCCGTCATCTGGTTCGACGCCGAGCATGCTGACGAGTCCGAGGCCGTGATCCGGGGAGGAATCCCGCTGTGTGCCCCGTGGTTTGGTCACGGCCCCAACAATGATCAGGACCCCCAGCATGGTCTAGCCCGTCGCACCGACTTCGAAGTAACGGTCGCTGATCCCTTCCGCGTTGTCGGGGTTGCTGAGACCGCGTCCATCGGAATCCGTCACGAGGTTGTCATGACGAACACAGCCTTAGAAATGACGCTTACTCTCACCAACCATGATCAGAAACCACGCGTCGTCGAGGGGATGTGGCACACCTACCTGCGCGTCGCAGATGCCGCACAGGCACGGGTCAGGGGCGTTCGCGGCGCCAGCTGGCACAACTTCGCGACCGGCGACAAGGGGTCCTTCGACGCCAACGAGCTTGCCGTAGCTCCTGATACTGACACCGTCATCCAGGGAGTCGGGCCCGCCCTAGCCCTCCTCGATTCAGCGTGGGGACGCCAGATCCACGTGGAGACAACAGGGTGTCCCAGTGCCGTGGTCTGGAATCCACGCTCCTCGTCGACACATGCCGATAACCCGACAGCCCAGGCATGGCGCGATTTCGTATGCGTCGAGACCGGGGCCTGCAAGGACAATGCGGTCATTGTTGCCCCACACAGCGACCTCACCATGTCCACACGGATCAGCGTCGAAACGTTGTGATCATGGCCAAGATCGGACGCCGCGGAGGCCACACTCGACCAGACATGTGGGGCAGTGTCACGAACATCCGTGCAAACACTTCACCTGTCCACGAGCAACAGTGCTCACCCGACTCCAAATAGCAGGGGTAGCTCATCCCGTTCTAAAGAACGCCATATACAGTGATGTCACGGTTTCGGACCGCCTTCACCGGGAACGAAACAGTGTTTCTTCGACGGTTCACAGGTAGTGCTGTGTGCCGTCACCGACAACCAGCCGCACGGCGGCAGGAGGACAGATGTCAGAGCGGATTGCCAACGCAGCCCTGCGTCAGAAAGTGATGAGCGCGGACGACGCGGCTGCCCTCATCCATGACGGCGACCAGATCGGATTCGGTGGATTCACTGGGTCGGGCTACCCCAAGGAACTTCCAGGCGCACTGACCAAGCGCATCCAAGAGTCCCACGGCCGTGGTGAGAAGTTCACCGTCAACGTCTTCACCGGAGCCTCGACCGCTCCTGAACTCGACGGCGCCCTCGCCTCTGTCGACGGCATCGGCTGGCGTATGCCGTACCAGTCCGATCCCCAGATGCGAAGCAAGATCAACGACGGCACCTCCTTCTATACCGACATCCATCTGTCGGAGTCGGGCATGATGGTGCGTCAGGGCTTCTTCGGCAAGGTCGACTTCGCCGTCATCGAGGCCACACGAATCACCGCGGACGGGGATGTCGTCCTCACCTCGTCGGTTGGCAACAACGCGGTCTACTGTGACACCGCCGAGAAAGTCATCATCGAGGTAAATTCGTGGCAGTCCGAGGACCTCGAAGGAATGCACGACATCTACGGTGGTTTTGCGCTTCCTCCGAACCGGGTGCCGATCCCGATTACCCATCCCGGTGACCGGATCGGTGACAAGTTCCTCCACATCCCCCAGAACAAGATTGTGGCGATCATCGAGACCGCAGGCCCCGACCGCAACACCCCGTTCAAGCCGATCGACGACGACTCTCGCAAGATCGCCGGATTCCTGCTCGACTTTTATGACAACGAGGTCAAGCAGGGACGCATCCCCAAGAACCTGCTGCCGCTCCAGTCCGGCGTCGGCAACATCCCGAACGCCGTTCTTGACGGCCTGCTTCACTCCGACCTGGAGCATCTGACCTCGTACACCGAGGTGATCCAGGACGGCATGATCGACCTCATCGACGCCGGCAAGCTTGACGTCGCCTCCGCTACCGCCTTCTCGCTGTCGCCTGACTATGCGCACAAGATGAACGAGAATGCAGCCTTCTACCGCGATCACATCATTTTGCGCCCGCAGGAAATTTCGAACCACCCCGAGGTCATTCGCCGCCTCGGCGTCATCGGCGCTAACGGCATGATCGAGGCCGACATCTATGGCAATGTCAACTCGACCCATGTCATGGGCTCGCGGATGATGAACGGCATCGGTGGATCCGGCGACTTCACCCGCAATGCCTACATTTCGGCCTTCGTGTCCCCATCGACAGCCAAGGGTGGCGCCATCTCGGCGATCGTCCCGATGGTCTCCCACGTCGACCACACCGAGCACGACGGCATGGTTATCATCACCGAGCAAGGCATCGCTGATCTGCGTGGCCTGGCCCCACGCCAGCGCGCCCCGAAGATCATCGAGAACTGTGCCCACCCGGACTACCGTCCGATGCTGCTCGACTACTACGAGCGTGCGCTGCGCGACTGCAAGTTCAAGCACACCCCGCACCTGCTGGGTGAGGCGTACTCATGGCACACCCGGTTCCTCGAGACCGGCACCATGAAGAAGGACTGAGGTCTGACTTACAACCCTGACCCACATTCGCCCCAGGACCGTTTCGGTTCTGGGGCGATCATTATGTGCGGCAGTCGCGGCAAGTGACGATTTTCGTCACGTCACGTCATTGTGCGCGGCCGTGGCTGCGCACAGGTCGACATGCAAAAACTCCCGCCCGGGCCCGTGGGCAGGCATGTCAGTGCTGCCACCGCAGGTAAGGCGGGAGTTTTGATCATCGGCAGCTGCGTTCGCAGTCCCGAGTATTTTCTAGGGCACATCCGAGTGCCAGCAGGGTGGCCTCGTCGTACAGCCGACCGCCAATCATGATGCCGATCGGCAGCTCGACACCATCGATCCTCGTGTTGTGCAGCGGCAGGCTCATTGCCGGGCGCCCGGTGATATTCCACAAGCTGGTCCACGGTGTGAAGCGACACTGGGCGTCAAAATCGGCCGCCGGATCCTCATCGTCCCGCAAAGCCCCAACTGGCAAAGGAGGCTGGGCCAAGGTCGGGCTAACAATGACGTCGAACCGCTGCCAATGCTGCCCGACTTGACGGGCCACCATCTGGATACCGGCCAACGCCTCGGCCAGCTCGACTCCGCTGCGACGTCGGCCCCCGGCCCGCAGCCAACGAGACATGGGTGTGAAGAGCTCCTCACGTTCGGACAGGACCGGTATCGCCGCCGCCCCCACTCCCACACGCACCGAAAAGAGTCCCACTCACGCGGGCCGAACGGGGCACTCGTCTGCTCGACGACGTGGCCCATGGACTCCAAGGTGGCGGCCGTCCGGTCCAATGCGGCCAGGATGTCCGGATGGACCTGGACGTCAGCGATAACCGGTTCGCGCAGAATTCCGATGCGCAGCCGTCCCGGATCACGGCCACAGGCCGACAAGAAGGTCTCGGTCGGGGTCGGGGCGTAGAAGGGGTCCCCCGGCCACGGCCCGGACAGCACGTCAAGAGCGGCTGCGGTGTCGCGCACCGTGCGGGTCA
The DNA here is from genome assembly GCF_003030305.1 of Cutibacterium acnes. Classification (NCBI taxonomy): domain Bacteria; kingdom Bacillati; phylum Actinomycetota; class Actinomycetes; order Propionibacteriales; family Propionibacteriaceae; genus Cutibacterium; species Cutibacterium acnes. The sequence goes on from NZ_CP023676.1 coordinate 2,184,899, forward strand.
GCACCCCACCGCAGACCAGCCCGGGACCGTCGATCCCGTAAGGACCGGCCGAAACTCGCCCACGGCTGGGTTTGAGGCCGACGACACCGCAACATGACGCCGGGATGCGTATCGACCCGCCGCCGTCGGAGCCTTGAGCGATCGGCACCTGACCAGCCCCGACTGCGGCCGCAGCACCACCAGAGGACCCTCCCGCCATTCGGGTGTGGTCCCACGGAGTGACGGTCGCCGCCCGACCATCCGGCTCGGTGTAACAAGGAAGCCCAAACTCGGGAGCGGCCGTCGTACCGATCGGGATGGCACCGGCGGCCTTGAGCCGAGTGACGATGCCGTCGTCGTGGTCCGAAGGCGTCCCGCCGACAGCTCGGCTACCGACGGCTCGGGGCGCCCCGGCTAAGGCGTTGAGGTCCTTGACCGGGCAGGGAACACCGAACAGCGGGCCGGGACGGGCTTGTCCGGCATCGAGTTGACGCTGGAGTTTTCGGGCGGTGTTCCGAGCCCCGGTGTCATCGATCCAGGTCCAAGCGTGACATTCGTCGGCATGTGCCGCCTCGAGGGCGGCGTCGACAATGTCAAGGATCCCGACGTCACCAGCGGCGATACGGGTGGAGGTTTCCAGGGCGGTCAGTGGATCCATAGTCATGGTCCTACCACGTTCGGTGTCTTTTCCTTCGAGGCCCAGTCATTACGCCCGCATATCCGTATAAAAAATGGACTCTGGCGCAGCAAGCTAACCCGCTAGCCATGCCAACTCATATTCACGAGATTGGCCACTACGTCTAGGCTGGAATAACCCGTCACCAGGAGGATCGTGACCGAGCAGTCCACGCACCCAAAGCCCCGCCATGCCGAGCCAGAGGACGTCTCCCCGAGCGCACCGCCACGTGCCAGCGCCGAGACGATTGCCACCCTTCCCCCACCCGAAGTCCCCGAAGCCCAAGCCGCGTCGTCGGCAAAGGTGGGACGGATCGCCGCCGGGCTCTACCTCGCCGCAGCAGTCGCTGCCGCCGCTGCGCTTTTAATCGCGTGGTGGCAGTCCATCCATATGCAGACCTTCATCCAGGCCACAAACCTCATGACGTGGACCCACTCTCGTCCCGGATCCCTAGCATCAGTGCTCCTGGCCACCGCCATGATGTCCATCGCCGCCGCGATGGTGGCCATGCCCGGGATCCTGGCCGTCAATACCTGGCTGGGACGCCGGTGGGTACGTTGGGGTGCCATCGGCGGCGTTGCCGTCGGGTGCGCGGCAGTGACCCTCAACTGGGTGTCATGGATCGGGATGCCGTTCCTCATAGCCGCCGGCGTCATGGTCTGGCTGCCGCCGGTGAGACGCTGGATGGACTCGCTGCGACCAGTCACCCACGAAGCCGAACGTCCGACCTTTCCAATGAGGTACGGCAGGGTTCCCCAACACTACTGAGGTATGCGGGTTCGCACAGCTCTGACGTGGTGCGCTAGGCTATCTCAAGTCTTCAGACATTGCGGGCGTAGCTCAATGGTAGAGCGCCAGCTTCCCAAGCTGGATACGCGGGTTCGATTCCCGTCGCCCGCTCCATAGCCAGCAACGCAGACGGGCTCGACGACGTGAAGACGTTGCTGGACTAACGAGCAGCCCCGATGCTGGCCAAGAAAGTGGCTGAGCCACGATGCCCTCTTCGAGATCGTCCGGGCCATACATCGGCCACAGCACCTCATCGCACCGAACCCCCTCGTAGAAAAGGCGCACCAAGGTTTCAAAGGCGTCCATGCCTCCCACCCCGTCGTAGAAAGTCAGGAGTGCAGCGGGGCCTTCCTACCGTGGTGCGAACCATACGTCACTGGATGGCCGGATCCTACGCATGTGCGACAGCCACATGGTCATGTTGTGGGCACCACAGCGACATCGGGGGCTGCCACAGCCAGACGACGGTCACACGTCAACAGACACGCACCCAACAGACGCGCCAGCACCACGTACAGCGCGTCATAAGCAGACACGTTGTGCCGCATCTCCCACGCATCCACCATCAGTGGTTCCACCGGATACAACTCCACCTTGAATGCTCGGAAGTCCGACAATATCCGCATTGCCTCCGCATCGGTGATGAGATGCCCCAAGGAAAGGTTTCGTACGACATGGGCAATCTCTGCAGGCAGATGTTGGGGAGCAATGAACTCCTCGCCGCCCCATTGCTGCCATGCCGCATGCCCAACCGTGCTACCAACGAGCATTTCGGCGAGCACGGACGCATCGACGACGAGTGTCATCGTCCTTCCCGGCCTTCTTGCAACACCTCGACCATCGGTGGCAAATCCGTCCTAGCAGTCTGCGCCATGATGCGCTGCATCAACTGCTCGCGTGAGGGATTCTTGAGCGTGTTCTGTAGCACTTCCAGGGTGTATTCACTCAACGACTTGCCTTGCAAAGCCGCTCGCGCCTTGAGTTCCCTGCTGGTCTCCTCCGGGACGTTGCGAATCTGAATGGTCGCCATGCACTAAGCATAGCTGCCATGCACAGCGCATGCATATGGTTCTGTCGGCCTCGGCTACGACTGGCTCGGGTGTCCAGGACACCGGCATCAAGTTCAGACGATTCAACCCCAGCACTGAGATGCTTCAGTCACATAAGCTTGGACAGGAACTAGTTATTAAGTATCAGCTTTTGATGACGATCCTGGGATTCTGAGACGGATCAAGCCACCACAACGTGGCCTCCCACTCCGAATGAGAATTCACCCGCACACATCCGCCCGCGTGACTCCCAGCCGCACGAGGTTGAACAGCATGAGCTTGGTTGGCATGAGACCGAACTGGATGACCCGGCCGTGGCGCTGCCGCCACCGCGTCAACCGGAACCGCTAATTGCTTCTCGTCCCTGGTACATCCGGTCGCAGCTACGGCTGTCGCTGCCGCAAGAACGCAGGCAACTCCACGTCTCAGCCCAACCCCGTCCGCAACGTTGTCAAAAGATGCTCAATGAACCCCTCAGCATCAACTTCGCACAACAGGTCGACGTTGGGCTCTTTGCCCCAGCGCCCCAACTCGTCACCGACGGTCTGGCCACGGGTGAGCGTCCCGGTCAGCTCGACGTCGACGGCCAGTGGCCGCGTCGTCGCAAATCTCCCGGTCACCGCGTTGGCGACGACGAGCGGGTCGTGCAAGTACGCACACCATCCCAACCCGTCAGCCTCGTGGAACTCGAAGTAGAACCTCAGCGCGTCGGCCAAGACTTTCACAACCGGATGTTCCCCTAGCTCCTTCACAGCCCGACGATCCCTCTCGTCCAGCCTGATGACCTCAGTGGCCTGCAACGCCCCAAGCACGACCCGTTTGGACGCCTTCCCCCATGCCTCGAACACCTCATGGCCGGCCTCCGGGTCCACCGCGATGTTCCACTCGCTCGTCGGGCCGGTGTTGCCACGGTGGTTGATCGCTCCACCCATGACGTGCAGCCCCCGCAACAACTGCGGCAAGTCCGGTTCTTCCCGCAGCGCCAGCGCGAGGTTCGTCAGCGGCCCGGTGACGATGCCGACCAGCTCGCCGGGGTATTTCCGGGCAAGATCCACCCACAGTTGCGCACCGCTGCGCCCATCGGGGTGACGTCCGCAGTCCCCCAGCTGGGCATGCCCCAAACCGTGGGGTCCATGGGTCTCCTCGGCGGTCATCACCGGCTCGACGAGGGGCGCGTCCGCCCCACGCGCCACCGGGGCATCCATCCCGAGCAGCTCGGTCAGCCCCAGGGCATTGCGCAGCACGTCGTCCTGACCGACATTGCCAGCTGTCGTCACCACCCCGACGGTCTCGACATCGTCGCGGCTCGCCAGGTAGGCCAGCGCGAACGCGTCGTCAATCCCAGGGTCGCAATCGAGCAGAACCGGCAAGAAACGTGTGGGCATGGCGTCAGAATAGAGGCCCTCCACCGCACCACCGATCGTTGAGTCGTCCCACCTCACCTTCTGCTGAGGCTGTTCGGGCTGGTCAGAGCGCCTTTGCTCCAGGACTCGCACATCCGCGTGTCCTGCCCCCTCATTGTCCAACGGGTATGTGCCACACATTTCACTGTCCCCTGGTGCCGCCCTGCCCGAATCTTGGAAGGAATCATGCTCGACTGGGTGGACCTCATCATTCGTATCGGAGTCGGCGTCGGCCCCGGAACCCTCATCGAGATAGGAGCCGACGGATTCGGTGCAACTGATCCCCCATACCCTCCATACGGACACGTCTCGTAGCATCCCCAGTCCGGCCTGGAGCCCCTCGGTTTGGTCGTGAGCCTTCCTGGAGGACACTTGGCCTTGTCAGAGCAGGTCGTCAGCCACGTGCGTGACGACGCTGGCGAGCGAGTGTGAGGAAGTCATGACCATCGAGGAGAAGGAACCGTCCCGCGCTGAGAGGATCCTTGCGGGCACCGTCGCGTTTACGATCTGCATGGCCGTGGTGTTCGTGATCGTGGCGATCTTCATCGGTTGGCGCTGGTCGCTGAGGATGTTCGTCGGAGTCCTGCTCATCGGAATCCCCGGCGAGATCCTGCTGGAACTGGTTGGCGAGAACCGAATGTTCCCCCGCGGCGGAGGCAAACCGGGCCAGACACGAGCTGCACGTTTGCTCATCCTGACGCTCATCCTCGCCGCGTGGGCTCTCATCGTCCTCGCCCTCACCGCCCTCATCCAACCGTGGTACGGCGCCGTCGGGGAAATAGCGTGGGTCATGGTGATCGGGATCCTCGCGATCCTCATCCAGGGGATCCGGGACACCCGGAAGAAGAAGTCCTAGCCCCTCGCCATGATCACAGCGCCGAGACTCCTCCCTGGCGGCCTTTTGTACCTCTCACGCCAGGTGCTCAGGACGTCGGAGACCGTCGGCTGCTTGTCCGCGGGAACGCCGGACTGGAACTCGTCGTCGTGGATCTCCATGTCGAAGTGGGCCGACACAGCACGTACTCTCCTCTAGAGAGGCCTAGACCCCTTGGAATTGTCGAACATGTCGTCAAGGTGGGTGGGCAGGATAGTCTGGCCACACTGGCTGGATCCATCGAGATTGTGGGGCAATGGCTGCCTTGCAGATACCAATCCGATCGGCGCGACCGGTCACTGGCCCACACCCGCAGCACGAATCTCACCAGGAAAGGAAGCGTTGACCATGAAGATCAACGACAACGGCCCCAAACCGAACGCCTTCGACATCGAGACCGCAACGAAGGAGAACACGAACTACCGCACCACCGCCTGGACCGGTAAGTACCTGCAGGTGACGCTCATGTCCATCCCGGTGGGAGAGTCCATCGGCCTGGAGGCCCACCCCGACACCGATCAGTTCCTGCGCCTGGACTCCGGCAAGGGGCGCTGCGTCATGGGACCGGCTGAGGATCAGCTCGACTTCCAGCAGGACGTCAGCGACGGCTGGTCCGCCCAGGTCCCGGCCGGCACCTGGCACGACGTCATCAACACCGGTGACGAGCCGATGCAGGTCTACGCCATCTACGCCCCGGTCCACCACACCCCGGGCATCGTCCAGGAGACCGCTGCCAAGGCTGAGGAGGACGAAAAGTCCGGAGCCGACGTCCCACCGGAGTGGAGCGTCCAACCCGACAAGACCGCTGACGATCTGCACGCCTGAGGAATACCATCCGTCAGAGACCAGGCCGTCGCCAACGAGGGCGACGGCCTGGTCTCTGACGGAACGGCGTCATCACCGGTGTCACCGCCCCGACACATGGATCTCCCTCATCGACCGCGCGATCCTCGGATTCGCCGGGGCCTGCCTGGCCATGGCGTCGATCGGTGCCGTCACTGTCGTACTGACCGGCCGAGACCGTCAGCTCACCCTGGCCTTCAACTCCGCAAGCTGGGCCGTCGTCGCCCTCGACTTGTGGAGGCGGGATCGCGGGATGGGGATGCTGCAGGAGGATTCGCGGTCTGGGAATGCGATCACTTCTGTGCGACCGAGCCGGGAAACAGCCCGAGCTCCATGCCGGCGATGATGAACTCAACCTTGAGATCGAGGTTGCCGCGCTCACCCATCGACTGCACCCCGAACACATCCGGATGCCCTGCCGTCATCTCCCCGATCCTCTCAACGCCGGTCCGTCCTCCTTCATCAGCGGTCAGATAAGGCTGGATCGACACAAAGGTCTCCAAGGTGGTGTCCCCGACAAAGTCGAAGGCGAAAGCAGCCCCCTCGACCCCTCCGGGGACACCAAGCTCTGCCAGTCTCTGCACGATCGCCGCGATACGAGGCATCGCTGCCCCGAAGGCCTCTGGCTGAGCCATGAGCACCAGCGGAGCCTCTGGATACCGCTCGCACAACGCCCACTGGCGGTCGACAACCTGGCGCAGGGCGTCCTGCCAATTGGAGAAGTCGGGATCCGGCTCGATGTCCACCGCGATCTCCGCAATTGCGGCCAACTGCAATTCCTGACGAGAACTGAACTCCCGGTACAGGGCGGTGGCCTTCACCCCGAGACGATCAGCAACAGCCCTCAGGGTGAAAGTCTCGATGCCCTCGGCCAGGGCCGCGTCAATCGCCTGACGTCGCGTGAACGCAGGCTTGCGCCCTGGCCGTTTGCTGATCATTCGCGGCCCACGAGCGACCACCCCTCGGCCCGCTCCCGGGCATGCCACAGATCGGCGTAGACACCGCCGCTGGCAATGAGGTCGTCATGGGTTCCCACCTGGCAAACCCTACCGTTGCGGTCGATGACGACGATGCGATCCGCCGAACGGATGGTGTCGAGCTTGTGGGCGATGACGAGGATTGTCGAGGACTCGCGCAGCTGGGCCAGGGCGGCCTCGACGTGGGCCTCGTCCTCGGGATCGAGTGCGGAGGTGGCCTCGTCGAACAGCAGGATCGGGGCGCGTTTCAGCAAGGCGCGAGCCACCGGAACCCGTTGCCGTTCACCGCCAGACAGACGACGACCACCCTCACCGACGCTGGCATCCCATCCACCGGGCAGGCGAGCTGCGATCTCGTCGACCCCGGCCAGGGATCCTGCCTTCCATACCTGCTCGTCAGTGGCATCCGGGGCACCGATGCGAATGTTCTCCGCCAGGGTGGAGTCGTAGAGGTAGACGTCCTGGAAGACCATGGCGAGCTGACTCATGAGCTGCTCGGTCGTCTGGTCGCGCACGTCCAGTCCCCCGACACGCACCGTCCCCAAGTCGACGCCCCAGAACCGCGCCATGAGCCGGAACAGGGTCGTCTTGCCAGTCCCCGAGGGGCCGACAATGGCCGTCAAACCCCCCGCTGGAGCAGTGAACGTGACGTCATGGACGACCGGGTGCTCCTTGTCATAACCGAAGGAGACGTCCTCGAGGGACACCTCACCGGGAGCTGTCATGTCGCTCGGGGCCTCGGGCTCGGGCAGCACCTCCGCCGAGAGGATCTCGTCGACCTCACTGACCGGCTTGCGCGCGGTCTCGACGGACAGAGCAGCCGAGACGACGTCCTCCAACACCTTGGCGTAGCGCAGCGAGACGCCGACGAAAGCGACCGTCGCGACCGGGGCGAGGGTGCCGTTGCTGCCCATGCGCGCGGCCAGCACGATGAGGACGACCGCGACCGCCTGGGCACCCAGACCCGAGAGGAAGTTCGCCGTCACGCCCAGCCCCAGACACTTACGAGCGGCGCGTTCATTGGCCCGGCGTGCATTCCGAAGCGGCTCGTAGCCCTCGGCTCGTCCGGCGGCCCTCAGCACTGGTTGGGTCTCACAGAACTCGACGATGCGGGCAGCCAGTTCCTGCTCGGTCGGCTGGACCACCGACTCACCGCGAAGCCACAAGGCCCGCGAGGCGATCATAATCAGACACATCGCAGGCATCGAGATGAGCAGGGACAACCCCAACTGCCACGACCAGAACCACGAGAGCACCATCATGACGACGGTGGTCGCGGCACCGCGCACGAGTGGGGCGGTGAAATGTGCCAACCCCTCGCCCAGGTGCATGAGTCCCTGAATGAGAAGGCGGGACAGGCGGCCGAGGAAACTCGAGCGGAACCATCCCAGTGGCAGGCTCGCCACCTGGTCGCCGATGCGCACGCTGAGTTTTCCCATGACATCCATCGCGGCGAGATAGCCGATCGTCGACTGGAAGTACGTCACGACGGCCCCGGCAACGGCCAAGGCGGCGAGCACCCACACCCAGCCCTGCCAGGTCAGTCCCATCGAGGATCCACCCTCGACGAATGCCGTGATCGTCGGGATGACGGCAAACAGGCCAACCCCCTCGAGGGTTCCCTGAAGACCTGCCAGCCACAGGGAGCGACGGAACTTGGCAGCCCCTTCCTCGGTGAGAAGGGGCCTGAAGGTGTTCAGGAGCAGGATGTCGCCCGCCCAGGAAAGGCGGGAGTTCATGGTCGTGGTCATCGGGTGGCTCCTTCCATCGCTCGCCCTGCCGACAGACGCGCCCAATAGGGCTGATCGGCCAATTCCTCGGACGAACCGCAAGCTGCGATGCCACCGTTCTCCATGACGCAGATGACGTCGGCTCCGGCCACCGACTCGGCGTGGTGACCGATGGCGAGCACGGTTCGGCCTCGGGCCAGTGCGGCCAGGGCCTGCTGGATCTCCGCCTCGCAGTCCGGATCGGTGGCGGCCGTCGCCTCGTCGAGCACGAGGATCGGGGCGTCGGCGAGCACGGCGCGAGCAATGGACAACCGCTGTTTCTGACCACCCGAGAAATCAGTGTCATCCCCCAAGACGGTGTCGAAACCCTTCGGCAGGGCGTCGATGTCGTCAAGGATGTGGGCGGCACGAGCAGCCTCGCGCACCTGATCGTCGGTGGCGTCGGGACGAGCCAAGGTGATGACGTCACGAATGGACCGACGCTGCATGTACGGATCCTGGAGGACGAAGGACACCAACCGGTAGAGGTCATTCTGGGCAACGTCCTTGAGGTCGACCCCACCGATGCGCACCACCCCGGAATCCGGGTCGCGAAAGCGAGCGAGCATCGTCGCCAAGGTCGACTTGCCCGACCCCGACGGCCGGACCAGAGCCGTGACAGTTCCTGGACGCAGTGTCAGGTTGACATGACTCAGCGCCGGAATGACGCCGTCAGGGGTGAGGTAGGAGGAGCTGACGTCGTCGAAGGTGACCGTCATGTCGTCAGGAATCCGCACGCTGACCTGTGGATGGCTGATCTGCTCGATGGACAGCACGTCCTGCAGACGCAGAGCCGCGTTGCCGGCCTGTTGGTAACCCCATGCCATGTTGCCCAGTACCTCGATGGTGCGCGGCAGGACCAGGGCGATGAGTGAACAGGTGAGGACGTCGGTGACGCCCACCCAGCCGGCCTTGGCCATGAGTAGACCGAATCTTAGATTGATCGCCATGAGAGCTGCCACCGAGATCACCGACAGAGACAGGGCCGACGCCTTGATGAGCGGGCCACACCAGTCCCAGTAGAACCGGGCGAACTCCTCGCACGCACGGGTGAAGCGACGATGGGCCTTGCCGGTCTGTCCGACGTTCTTGACGACGTGGATCCCCTCCGTCAGCTCGATCGACGAGGACGAGATGTCGGCGAGCTTGTCGTCCATCTCGGCGGTCTTGGTGGCCATGTCTCGCATCGTCACCCACTGCAGCAGGGCGTAGATTGGGAAGGTGGCGATGGAGAGAAATCCCAGCCGCCAGTCCACCACGAAGGCATAGACGAGCAGTACGAGCGGAACTCCCACGGCTGCGGTTTGCTCAACGGGCGCATGGGCGACGAGCATGTGGATCTGGACGGTGTCGTCCTGGATGGCCTTGCGCACCCGACCGGTTGACGACGAGCTGAACCAGGCCAGTGGGGCCTTCGAGATGCGGTCGATGATGCGGTCCTGGAGTATGTTGCGCAGCTTGATGTCGGCGATGTGAGTGATGACGAGGGCCAACACGTAGAGCAGGGCCTGGAGGCAGAAGGCCATCCACAGCACATTGGCGGTCCGGGTGAGCGCCTCGTGGTCGACGTGGTCACCTAGCAGGATCGCGCCGAGTCTCGTCAGGGCGACGTACGGGGCAAGGGCGACGATGCAGGACGCAATGACGAGGATCCGCGCGATCAGGACGTACTCGCGGATAGGTTTCATGATCGACGACAGGGCCTTGCCACCGGCACGGTGCTTGGTCTGGTAGTCGCGAATATCTTCCGGTGCGGCAGCGCCGGGGCACACCTGCGGGGACGTGGAGGTCTTGCTCACTTCGTCAGTCCTGCCCGCTGGAAGTGCTTGCGACCCACCTTGATGCCCAACCAGCCACCGGCCAGCCCCAGCAGGAAGACGATGACATAGAGGAACAGGGTGCGTGGGTCCACAGCGCCGTGGAACCCCCGAGTGCGGGGCCGATGGGTGGCGGTCAGCGCGCTTCCAGCCATGGCGCGGGCCATCGGGAGCGGGTGGATGTCACCTTGTCGGGCCACGGTCACCTCGTCACAATTCGTAAGGCAACCCTAACTCATTAGTTATCCTCGTTAATAAATAGGAGTCATTCACGTCCTGGCAAGGAGATACACTCACAGGCCAGACAGGCGGTCCTACTGGTGACGCCGGAGGGCACACCACGTTCGGAGGAATCGCGGCCTCGTGCAGGCGCGATCACCACGGGCATTGCCCGTCACCACCTCAACGCGAACACCACAGGACTCGCCCTGCCCCCACGGCTACCCTTGAAGTGAGTTGATCGAGAGGAGACCCTCGTGGGAATCGGAAGCAACATCGGCAAGGCCCTGCTGGCTCAGGCACCCGACATGGCACCCGGCGCGGCCGTCTCGATGCTGCGCAGCATCCTGGGATTCGCCATCGACGGTGCCTCGTCGCTGCCAGGAGCGCGTCAGGCCGCTGGCAAGACCCTCACCAAGCACGACGGTGACGTCGAACAGGCCATCAGCTCCCTCGTCAACCAGCACATCGCCATGGCCGGTGCACAGGGATTCGTCTCCAACCTCGGTGGCGTCGTCACCTTGGCCGTGACCATCCCCGCCAATATCTCGGGCGTCGCGATCGTCCAGGCCCGCATGGTGGCTGCCATCGCCCACCTGCGCGGCTACGACCTTGACGACCAGCGCGTCCGGACCGCCATCCTCGCCACCCTCATGGGTCAGCGTGAGGTCGACAGCCTCATTCACGAGGAGAAGCTTCCGACGACCCCGATGGGCATCGCCACCGCCCCGGTGGGGGACGCCGATCTGGAGAAGGTTGTCGCCCGTAACCTCGTCAACGTCCTCATGGGCCAGGTTGCGGGCAAGAAACTGCCGGTCTTCGTCTCCAAGCGCGTGCCCGTGTTAGGTGGTGGAGTCGGAGCCACCACCGACGGGTTCACCACCTGGAGCGTCGCTCGTTACGCCCGCAAGCAGTTCCCGACCCGCCGCCCGCGCGGCTGAGGCCAGGATCTGTGTTCGGCCCGGGAGGCGTCAGAAGGTTTGCCGACGGCGTGCCCCGGGCCGACGTGTGCGGCTGCGACGAAGCAGTCCGACAGCCCGCGCAGCCGTCGTGCCGATGAGCAGACCCAGCGCGATCGAGCCAATGATTCCCGTGGACTCCAACGCCGTCGCGCCAGCCACGGGGGTGCCCGCGCCCAGTTGGGTCAGGGACACCAGGCCCAGGGATCCCGGGACCAACAACCAGAAGCTCGGCAGGAAGAGCACCAGACGCGGTAGTCGCGGGCGATGCATCTCGATCACCGATGATCCGAAACTCGCCACGGTCGCTCCCAGCAGGCCGCCGCCCCAGGTGGCCCCGGCAACCGTCTGGCCGATGATCTGGAAGGTCAGGGTGGTGGCCAACATGAGGGCCACCCACGGGACGAGGTATCTGGGTATCGACTCCATGAGACTCATCCCGGCGGTCAGGAGCAGGACGCCGAGGAATGGCACCCACAACCCTCGCCAGGGAATGATCTGGTTGTTGAGCTGGTCGACGGGGACCTTTGTCAGCCACGCCGCACCGAGAACACCCGCTGTGAACATGGCCAACTGGGCGGTCCCGAACCCCAGACGCGACGCGCCCGCCATCATCGCCCCTGCCGCCAGTTCAGCCACCCCGGTAACGATGAGGGCACCGGGAAGCAGCACCGCGATGGGCGGCAGCAGGCTTCGCAGCGGCCCCTCGATGAGTCCGAGTCGCGCGACCCAGAAGGCACACAGTGCGACGACAAACGCGGCCAGGAACGGGGTGAGGACGGCCAGGGCCTTCCTCTTGCCGGACAACCATATGAATCCGGCGGTGACCTGACCGGCCAGCACGGAGAACAGCACGCTGGGCCACAACGGCTGCAGTACCAGGGCGATGCCCGAGGCGACGCACACCATGCCACCATGCAGACCCAGGCGCGGGTAACGTGGCGGGATGGAACGCAAGTCCCGCAGTTGCTCGAGGGCCTCGACCGGGCCGATGGTGCCGTCGAGGAGCTGCTGACGGATACGAGCTGTGGTGGCGCTCTGGTCCAGACGGATGGTTCCTTCCACCGATTCGAAGGTTGCGGGGGTGCCACCTCCCAGGCTCACCACGACCCCGGTGGGCCAACCCTGTACCTGGACGTCGGGGCATCCCAGGTACCGACCGACGCTGCGGGTGTCGGCCTCCACCTCGTGCACCGGCTGACCACCGGCGATACCGGCTGCGGCAACGTAAGCCAGCAGTCGGCGGACGCCATTTTCGTCGAGCTCGTCCACTCCAGGCCCCATCGTCGATACCGTCGCCAGGATCAATCGTCGCGCACCTTGGGCCCTTCGGCACGCCAGTGGCCGAAATCAATATACGGGTCAGGGACGTAGGGATTTCACTCCGCCCAGCCCTCGTGCATACCCGACAACCCCGAGGAGGGCACAGACGGCAGCACACACCACAGCCACAACAGACACCCCCCGCACACTTCCCTCGACGGCAGCTGTTTGTCCTAGATAGCCGCCGGGGAGAAATCGCAGGAAGGTGTTTGACTGCGCGACGACCATGATCAGGTAGGCAAGGGGGCCGCACAATGGCCCACTTTTGCGCGACAGCACCCCCGTGGCAAACAATGCGACACCGGTGCACAGCAGGCAGGTGACCGAGAACCCGATGAATGGAGACCACGGCAGCTGAAACCGCGCGGGCATTTCCGGTACTAACACGGAATCACCATCGGGTATTAATTCGACGGGAAGCGACCGCAGTATCCACCCCGTGAGCAGTGGAAGAGCAGCGGCGCACAAGCATATCCACAGCCCCATTGACCCATACCCAATTTCCAGGGAGCGAATCGAAGCTCTCTCGACCCACCCCATGCCCGACGAGACGCACCACATGATGGTGGCGCAACCGACCAGACTGGTCAGCTCGAGACCTGTCACAGGGCGATCCCACACGTCCCCCGATGCCACCGACAGACGCGTCTTCCACAGGAAAAAGGCCACGACAACGGCCGCAACCGGCACGGCAACAAGGGCTACGGCATGGCGCCCTTTCAAGAAAGTCACGATGCTCATCATCGGTGCAGATCGCTGGAGGTCAACGAGCACCCCTCGATCGCCTGACGATGGTGCGTGTACCACTGGCGAAATGCGGTGACATCCATGCCGTCAAGGTCATTTCGTTCCGAACTTGGCGCATCATCATACTGGAATCCAGCCAGCCGAAGAATGGTGCGTTCCACGGAATTAACGCCGTCGAAGGCCTCGATCTGCTGGGGTGTCATCTCTGTAGAGAAAGTACATGCGTCTTGACCGGAAAAAGACTGAGCCAGACCCTGAGCCGTCATATCCGATAATTGTTGCGCAGAATCATATACGGTCGCATGTCCGAGATCCATGACGAACTGCTTGCTGCGTGCGTGGTATCCAGGCTCAGCAAGTAGGACGTCGTGAGGTACCGCCGTAGGCGGCATGACGGACACGACGCGCTGAGCGGGTTGCGCGTAGGACAAGGCGAGACTGCGATGTGCCGGCATGACGCACACCCGTACGTCTTCGTGTGACGAACACCCGAAGGCCAGTGGCGCATCGCGGAACAACGGCACTGGCATGACGACCCCCAGGGCAGCGATGATGAGCGGTGGGGCGACCAGGGCCACACATGGCACCACCCGACGCCACGTAAAACCGCCGGAGCGAACCGTGGACCAACGGCTGGCAGCCAGGATGCACGAGACGGAGACGATGCAAAAGAAGATGGTGCGCATGGTCACGGCCGAGGCCGTGGCGGTGTGGTTGCCACTCGGCTCTGCCATGTCCATGGACCACGCGAAGACCACCGAGCCATACCCGGTGTTGGCAAAGAGATTCTCGTTGACAAGGACCGGTATTCCGACCACAGCGATGCACACAACCGGCGCCACCACCCACACGATGGGGTGGGACACCATCGCGGCTACCAGGTGAGCAACGGCCACCAGAGCCGGGAAGGACAGCAGAACGACGATAAGGTCTGCGACCTCGGGGGCAGTCGGGGATGCGTTGATCCAGGCCTTGACGACCAGGGGCGCCGCAACGACAACGGTCCCGATGAGCAGGGCAGCCGCCTGACGCCAGAACCAGTGCCAGTGGATGCTGAGAATGGACCTTGCCGGAGCAACCCCGACAATCATGTCCGACGGTGCCATGCGGGCCGCCGATCCTGCCCCGATGAGGCCGGCCACGATGGCCCACAACATACTGGACTCCCGGATGGTGACGGTGACGTCCTGCACCTGCCACACTCCCCAGGACCATGATCCTCGCAGCGCAATGAGACTGCAGACGGCACCGCTGGCCGTTACGAGAATCGCATACCATGATGGGAAGGGGAATGCCACGCGGTGGAGACCACGCAACGGGCGTATATCCCGGGGCGACACGGACATCAGGCTGCCTCCCCGAGGAGGGTGAGGTACCCAGCCTCAGCATCGTTGGCGTTACGGACTGGATGCTTTTGACCAACAGATTCCAGGTCAGAGTACGAGCCCTCGAAGATCAACTCTCCCTCGGAAAGGACGGCAAGCTGCGACACGAATTCCTGGAGGTCCTCAAGCAGGTGCGTCGAAACGATGACCGTCCGATCCTCGGCAAGTTCACCGAGGAGGGATCGCACCCCGATCCTGGATGCCGGGTCGAGGCCGACTGTCGGCTCATCGAGCAGCAGCACAGCCGGATCTCCGACAATTGCACACGCGATTCCAAGCCGCTGGCGCATTCCACCCGAAAGAGACTGGACGCGATCATCGGCGCGGTCGACAAGCCCCACACGATCAAGGGCCGCACCTGCCCGTACACAGCACTCCCTCGATTCAACTCCTCGCGCCCATGCCGCATATTCCACGGCCCTCCGGATGCGAAAATGCAACGGGAGGGAAAACCGCTGGGGCAAGAATCCGACCATACTACGAATGGTATTGACGTCATCGCTGACATCGACACCATTCACCCGAAAATGACCGGACTCCGGTTCCCGTAGTGTTGCGAGAATACTGAGAAGTGTCGACTTTCCAGCCCCATTCGGGCCGAGCAACCCCCACAACCCAGAGTCAAACTCACAGGAAATATCGACGAGGCTACGCCGACGACGATACCGGTGCGATATGTGCTCGAGTTCGATCATTCATCCGACCCGAGTGTAACCCGATTTCGTCTGGGCTCCAGTCGAACTATCAACCCTGGTATAGACATCCCAGCCGTGCTTACCATGACCAGTAACGGTCAGGGATGCATTCTTTACATTAGTCCTGCGTGCGGATGCCATACGACTATCCGGCCAATGCGAGATCTGGTGATACTCAGCGACTGCCACGGATCCTACGGTGTCGGCGCAGCTCTGACGCCCACCAGTCCCGGACATCGTCGTGCCATGCTGGACAGGCTTATTTGCAAACAAAGAACAATGGCTTGCGTTAGCCTGCCCGGCGATCATCGTCATCCCAGCGCTCACCGTCATAACACCTAATACGATAGTAGAAACCAGCTCCTTGCGAGATCTCATCTCCATCACCATTTTCTCAACTAAAGATGCCACGCGGCTACATAGCCATAATCCATACCTTCAAGGCAGCGGTCATAATATCACGTATCCACCCCTGTGGCCAGTTAACCCGCTGCGACCTGTCGTACCAGTGAAGACACGAGGGCACAGCAGTAGCGCCATGGCGCGTGACGATCACACGCTAAAACAACCTCGTCCGCGGTGAAAACACCGCACTGACATCCTCGACCAGCGGCCAAGGTCGATCAGTACAGCATTGCCGAGGCCGGGTCCGAGAGAATCTCCGCAACGTCATGGAGGAAGGTCGAGCCCTCCTCGCCGTCAATGAGGCGATGGTCGAAGCCGAGGCTCATCGTCGTCACCCACCTGGGCACGACCTCCTCATCGTCACCGGTCCCGACGACCCACGGACGTCGAGCGATCGTCCCGAGAACGAGGATCGCCGATTCGGTGCGGTTGACGACCGGAGTCCCTGCGTCAAGGCCAAACACCCCAACATTGGTGATCGAGAAGGTGCCGTCGGTGTAGTCGGTGGGCTGGAGCTTTCCCTCCTTGGCGATGGCGACGATGCGGGTGATCTCCTCGGCCAGCTCGAGCATCGTCATGTCCTGGGCGTTGCGCACCACGGGCACCATGAGGCCGCGCGGGGTGGCCGCGGCGATGCCGAGGTTGATCTGGTCGCGGAAGACGATCTGGTCGGCGGCGTCGTCCCAGCGGGCGTTGACGACCGGGGTGCGTCCCATCGCCAGGCACACCGCCTTGCACCAGATGGTCAGCGGGGAGACGCGCAGTCCCTTGAACCTGCGGTCGGCACGCAGCCGGGCGACGAGGTCCATCGTCGGGGTGACGTCGCAGGTGAGGAAGGCCGTCACGAGGGCCTTGGTGTCCAGGGAATCCTTCATCGCCTTGGCAGTCACTTTGCGGACGCCGCGCACCGGGACCCTGCGAGTGTGGCCGTCAGGCTCGGTCGGGGCACCGCCGAGGAGACGACGAGACATCACCGACAGGGTCGCGAACTCAGCGTCGCCAGCAGAGGCACCGACGACAGGTGGTTCAGGCGCGGCTTGACGACCGGCCTCCGCTGCCGCCTTGACGTCGCTCCTCGTCACCGCCCCCTGCGGGCCGGTGCCCGTCACCGTCGAGAGGTCGATGCCGAGGTCGGCAGCCAGACGTCGGGCCGGGGGCTTGGCGAGGACATGCCCGGCGCGGTCCATGCGCGGCGGATCCTGGCGCCTGGGCTGTGTCGGCTGCACAGGTTCGGGAACGGGCTCGACATCAGTCTCTGGACCGGTCTTGAGGGTCGGCGTCTGGGGGGCCTTCTCGGGTGCCCTTTCAGCCGACACCGCAGCTCCCCTGCGACGACGGCGTCGACGTCCGGACTCCGCGGTCAGGTGACCGACGAGGAACTCCGGCTCCTCCTCGGGTTGGTCGTCGGAACCGTCGTCAATGGTCACCAGTGGCTCTCCCACAGCCACCGTCTCGCCGGGCTCGGCACACAGCTTCGCCACGGTCCCGGCGAAAGGGCTGGGGAGTTCGACGATCGACTTGGCCGTCTCGACCTCGCACAGCACGTCGTTGATCTTGACGGTGTCACCGGGAGACACCCGCCAGGAGACGACCTCTCCCTCGGTGAGCCCTTCGCCCGGGTCGGGCATGCAGTAGTTCTTCACG
The DNA here is from genome assembly GCF_003030305.1 of Cutibacterium acnes. NCBI lineage: Bacteria > Bacillati > Actinomycetota > Actinomycetes > Propionibacteriales > Propionibacteriaceae > Cutibacterium > Cutibacterium acnes. Next base: position 2,202,452 of record NZ_CP023676.1, read on the forward strand.
TGAATGCCTCTCAGAATCAGAAGGCCAGGGAGCGGTCTACGGCGTCGAGAATGCGGTCGACGTCCGGGATGTGTTCCCCCTCGGCCTTGGCCGGCGGGTAGGGGGTCGACCAGCCGGTGACTCGCAGTACCGGGGCCTCCATAACGTAATAAAGCTCCTCACCCAGCCGAGCCGCGATCTCCGCGCCGACACCCTGGGTGCGTGGCGCCTCCTGGACGACGATGGCCCTTGTCGTACGGCGCACCGATTCGTAGACAGTCGCCATGTCGAGCGGGGAGAGGCTACGCACGTCAATAACCTCGAGTTTTCGCCCCTCCTGGGACGCCTCCTTCGCCGCCTCCAAGCAGGTATCGACCATCGGGCCGTAGCAGATCAGGGTGACCTCCTCGCCGGAGCGCGCGATTCGGGCCTGGTGCAACCCCAGCGTCGGTGTCTGCGCAACGTGGCCACGGGTGTAGTACCGACGTTTCGGCTCAAAGAAGATCACCGGGTCGGGGCTGTCAATGGACTGACGCAGCATCCAGTAGGCGTCGTCAGGGTTGGAGCAGGTAACCACCTTGAGACCAGGCGTATTCGCATAGAAGCCTTCCGGCGACTCGGAGTGGTGTTCTGGCGAGCCGACACCGCCTCCGAAGGGGATGCGGATCGTCACCGGCAGGGACCACCGGCCACCGACGCGAGCCCGGTATCGGGCCAGCTGGGAAACGATCTGGTCAAAGGCTGGGGCACTGAAGCCGTCAAACTGGATTTCCACACACGGGCGGTACCCGCGCATGGCCATACCAATCGCTGTTCCGACGATGCCTGACTCTGCCAACGGCGTATCGATGACTCGACGGCCACCAAACTGGGCTTTGAGGCCGTCCGTGATGCGGAAGACACCACCGAGGGTCCCGACGTCCTCCCCCATGAGGACAACACGATCGTCGGCTGCCAGAGCATCGGATAAGCCAGCGTTAAGGGCCTTGGCAAGGGTGGTCTCCCCCTGCGGACGCGCACTGCGCAATACTTCCTCGCTCATCACTTATCCTCCTCCCACGACGCGATTTCCTCGGCGTCAGCCAGGACGTCGGGGGTCGGCTCGGCGTACACGTCCGCCATAAGGTCAGCCATCACAGGCGTGGCATTCTCGTGAACAGCAGCGCGAACCTCAGCACCGAAGGCGTCCTCACGCTCAGCGAGGCCGTCAAGCCACACCTGGTTGATAATCCCGCGGTTCTGCAAATACGTGCGCAGCCGGACGATGGGGTCGGTCTTACCCCACGTCGACTCCTCTTCTGCGGTGCGGTAGCGGGTGGGGTCGTCGGTGGTGGTGTGAGCACCCATCCGGTAGGTCCACGCCTCGACGAACACCGGCCCCTTTCCGCTACGGGCATATTCGAGGGCCGATCGCAGCACGGCCATCATGGCGATGACGTCGTTGCCGTCGACTTGCACGGCAGGGATGCCGAACCCGGTGGCGCGGCGGAAAAGAGACGTGGGCGACTGCACCGTGGTCGGCTCTGAAATCGCCCACTGGTTATTGACGCATACGAATACCACGGGGGCGTTCATCGAAGCCGCAAAAACATAAGCCTCGTTCGTGTCCCCCTCGCTCATCGCGCCGTCACCGTGGAAATCCAGCACGGCAGCCGGATCACCTCCAGCCTCGACGTCACGCTGGACACCCATGGCATAGCCGACGGCATGCAGGGTTCCCGACCCGATCATCACTGGATATGCGCTGAAGTGGGTCGCGACGGTATCCCAGCCGCAGTGAGAGGTCCCGTCCCAAGCTCCAAGGATGTCAGCCAGACTGACGCCCATGGCGTGGGCCAGGCCCTGCTCGCGGTAGGTGGGAAACACCTGGTCTCCCTCTCTCAGTGCCAACCAAGCGCCAGCCTGGGTGGCCTCCTGTCCCAATAGCGGCGGCCACAAACCCAATTCGCCGTGGCGCTGCAGGGCGGTAGCCTCGACGTCGAAGCGTCGCGTCATGACCATCATCTCGAGAGCCTTGACGAGGTCGTCGTCGACCAGGTCAACAGGAAAGTCGGGGTGTGTGGTGAGGCGTCCCTGCTCGTCGAGGATCCGCACCATTGCAGGATCAGGACGATTAACGGGGTGTTGCCGCGCCGGAAGGACGAACGGATCCGTGCCGCCTTCGTCGGCACAAATGGTCTCGGTCACATCTTCCTCCTGGTTAAGTGTTCCGTAACTCAATTCTGAACGCCAACAAGTCCCGTTTCCAAGCGAAACCTACCGTTCCGTAAAGAGACACCAAAGATGAGGTTACCGTTGCGTAGGTTGTTCCTGGTTCCTACCCCGGACTTCGATTGGTGCCAGAACGTGCGTACCCTCAAACGGTGAGCAAAACAGTGGCAGTCATCGGTGCCGGAATGACGGGCCTGGCAGCCGCACACCACCTACACAGCCACGGCTGTCGTCCCGTCGTCCTCGAAGCGGGGCAGGGCGTTGGCGGCCAGGTCAGGTCCCGTCGTCTTGGTTCTGATGTGGTCGACATGGGACCTGAAGCCGTGCCTCTTCGCGCCCCGGGCGTCGCCGCACTCGTTGCGGAGCTGGGACTAACGGACTCCATGCGTCATCCCGTTCCTGGGCGCGTCTTATTGTCGAGCCGGCGTGGAGTCGTCGAGATGCCGTCCGGCGTAACACCAGTAGGGCCCACGAAGTTCCTCCCCACTATTGCCTCGCGCATCCTCTCCCCTGCCGGACTGTTACGGGCCGGGCTCGAACCTTTCAACGCTCACCCGCACCTTGACGACGTCAGCGTCGGCCAATTCATCGCCGAAAGATTTGGTGACGAGGTGAGCCGCGCCGTCGTCGACCCGCTACTGGGGGGTATTCACGCCGCCGACCTCAACACGTTCTCGCTAGCAGTTGCCGCCCCCGCTTTGGAGCAGACGGTCAGGAACGGCGACTCCATCGTCGCCGGAACTCTCAAACGCAATGCTGCCGGACGGTGGTCGCAGCTCCGCCATCATTCACAGCGATCCGGTCCGCGCACCCCCGCCACCGCCACCTGGAAACACGGCCTGATGATGTTGCCGGAAGCATTGGCTAGGGAGCTCACCATTCATACGAATACCCGTGCCAGGGGAATCCGTCAGGTCGGCCACGAATGGGTAGTCGATGTCACTGGTCCGCATGGCGTTGGATCGGTTGCTGTTGATGACGTCATCATTGCCACCCCCGCCAGGGTTGCGGGTGCCCTGCTTGCTACCGCATGCCCGCGAGCTTCCGAGCTGCTGTCGCAGTGTGAAAGCACTACCGTTGCCACGCTGGTTATGCAGGCTGACCTTACTGACCACCCGATCGCTACGGCCCAAACGTGGTTCATTGGTTCGGCATGGTCTGCCCTGGTGCGTCAGGTGACCAATCTCTCGACGACGTGGCACCTCGCCAAACCCACCTTTCGGATCGCCATGGGTCGGCAGCGTGGAACCCCCATCGACGATCTATCTGACGACGACCTCGTCGCCATGAGCGTGGCAGAGTTGAGACGTCTCGGACTGGCTCTTGACCCCCACGACTACGTCATTGAGCGACACCGCGGCGCCATGCCGCAACCAGCTCCTGGCCACCGGGAGCGCATGGCCCAGCTCGCCGCGACCCTCAACGGCACCGGTCTCCATGTGGGAGGGGCCGGTATCGACGGTGCCGGAGTTGGCACCGCAATTGCTGCTGGACGCCGTCTCGCACGCCACATCACCTCGAAGGAGGAGAATTAGTGACCATCACTGAGCACCCTGACCACCTGACCCGGCCCGGCAGTGCGCCCACAGGACACCCCGGTGGCCATCCGGGAGGTCATCCAGGCCACAGCCCGCTCGTCCGCGAGATCAAGCACGACCTCAACAACAAGCCTTTCATCGTCATCTGGGAGGTTACCCGCGCCTGCGCCCTGGTCTGCCAGCATTGCCGCGCCGAGGCCCAGCACCATGCCGCCCCTGGCCAGCTCACCAACGCCCAAGGCCACGAACTCATCGATCAGCTGACCAGCTACGAGCGTCCCTACCCGATGCTCATCCTCACCGGCGGTGACTGTTTCGAGCGCCCTGACCTCGTCGACCTCATCGAGTACGCCGTCAGCAAGGGCCTGCACGTGTCGATCTCGCCATCAGTGACCCCGCTATTTACCCGCGACAGGGTCAGGGCGGTGCAGGAAGCTGGGGTGTCGATGATGTCGATGTCCTTGGATGGCGGCTCAGCCACGACCCACGACGCCTTCCGGGGTTTCCCTGGCACTTTCGACCACACCGTCGAGGCCTGCCACATGCTTCGCGAGCTAGGGATGAAGTTCCAGCTCAATACGGTGTTCACGGCTAAGAACATCCACGAGGCGCCACAGATGCTTAAGAACGCCATCGACCTCGGGGCGATGATGTTCTACACATTCATGTTGGTGCCGACCGGGCGTGGCGCCCAGCTCGATATGCTCTCGCCCCTGGAGCGCGAGGACGTCCTGTATTGGCTGCACGACAACTCCACCCGCATTGCCATCAAGACGACCGAAGCCCCTCAGTATCGGCGCATCGCTTTCCAGCGCGACGCCGTCCGCCAAGGCAAGGAGCGGCCGGTTCGCCACGGCGAGCTCTACGAGTGGCTGACCCGCGAAACCAACGAGCTGCTGGGCGAAACCATTACAGAACCGCGCCCGCCACGCACCCCACTGGCGATCAACTCTGGATCTGGGTTCGCGTTCATCGACCACACCGGTGATGTCTACCCGTCAGGGTTCCTACCGATCCACTGTGGGTCGATCAAGGAGACGCCCTTCCCTGAGATCTATTGCGGATCGCCGGTTTTCCAGGGGTTGCGCAATCCGAATGGGTTCTCCGGCAAGTGCGGAGCATGCAATTTCAACCACTTCTGCGGTGGGTCTCGTTCGACCGCCTACGCCTTGACCGGGGATTATCTCGCCTCTGATCCTTCGTGCGCCTATGTGCCGCCGGGGTATGACGGTGAACTACCCGAAGGGGTTCCTGCCGAGGGGATGCCGCAGATCTGAAACCTGGACGCCGTGACGGATTCGTCACGGCGTCTGCCGTATTCCGGGCATGGTCGACCAGTGCACATTGATCAGGGGCAGCGTCGGTCGTGGCTGAACGAAAGCAGATTTGCCTCAACTTTGGCCGCTTTCAGGTCAAGGTGCCGACACAGCGAATTCCTGGCGGTGAAGTTCGCCAGAACCATTGCCAGGACGGCCAAAAATAGGCGAAGCTAGCCTTGTACGCTTTTGGGCACACAGCATCATTCGGACGAATCCAGGGGGAGCCCATGAATCACCGACGCAGGGCTCGCATTATCGGCCTATCGGTACTGTGTATGGCCGCGGGCAGCTTCGTTGCCAAGCCTGCTTTCGCAGCACCGAGCACGAGTGGCACCTCGTCCGCGCCGGTCGCGTCGTGCAATGGCGACAAGAACGTCGACATTTTCAACTTCAACGACTTTCACGGCCGTATCGCTACCGGAGCCCCAACCTCTTCACCCCTGTCGTCGAGGCCCGCAACGCCAACGGAGCCGACAAGGTCCTGCTGCTCGACGCTGGCGACAATGTTGGTGGATCGACCTTCGAGTCTGGCTCCCTCAACGACGAGCCCACCATCGACGTGCTCAACGCCGCTGGTGTCGACGCCAATGCCGTCGGCAACCACGAGTTCGACAAGGGCTGGAAGGACCTAGCCGAGCGCATCGTGCCTCATCTCAACAGCCCCTACCTCGGCGCCAACGTCTACGAAAAGGGCACCACGAAAGTGGCGGCTCCCCTCAAAGCGTCGACGATCATCGTCAAGGATGGGGTGCGCATCGGTGTCGTCGGCGCTGTCACCCACGACCTGCCCTCCTTGGTCTCCCCTGCCGGCATTTCCAACCTCACCATTGGTGATCCGGTTAAGGCTGTGAATGCCGAGGCCAAGCGTCTCAAGAGCGAGGGCCTGGCCGACGTCGTCGTTGCCGAATACCACGAAGGCGCTGCCGACGGTTCCGGGGATGCCGCCAGCCAGGGCGGCAACTTCGCACCGGTCTACGCTGACACGTCCACCGATGTTGACGTCGTCTTCAACGGCCACACTCACCAGGTGTACTCGTGGAAGGACAAGGCCGGCGCCCCGCTCCTGCAGGCCGGCTCCTACGGCCAGCACCTGGCCAAGGTGAACGTGGCGTGGAATTCACAGCAGAAGAAACTGTGCTCTACCGGCGCCTCATTCATTGACCCGGCCACAACCCCGGCTGACGACCCAACGATCGCCAAGATTTCTTCGATCTACGACGACGCCAAGGCCAAGTCGGACAAGGCTGGCACTACCGTCATTGGGCATGAAACCGCACCGATCACCACGCCGTCGAACACATCCGATCAGTAGTTCGGCGCCGAGGTCCGCGACCGTGAATCGACGATGACCAATATGGTCGCCGACATGTTCAAGGACACCTTGGGCAAAGACGACCCGAACTTCATCGGCCTACAAAACCCCGGTGGAACCCGCGCCTCTCTGCTCGACAAGGACATCACCTACAAGCAGGCAGCCCAGGTACTCCCCTTCGCTAACACGTTGACGACCACCAGAATCACCGGCGCCCAGTTCAAGAAGGTGCTTGAGCAGCAGTGGCAACGCGCCGGGACGGCGAGGTCCCGTCACGTCCATACCTGCAGCTCGGCGTGTCCTCGAACGTCACCTACACCTACGATGAGTCCCGCAAGGAGGGCGAACGCATCACCTCCGTGTGGGTGAACGACAAGCCGATCGACCCCAAAGGCACTTACTCCGTGGGTTCCGGTTCCTTCCTAATCGCCGGTAGAGACAATTTCACGGAGCTAGCCAAGGGTTCTAAACCCGTCGATAGCGGCAAGATTAACCTATCCGCTTGGGTGGATTGGATCAAGGCCCGCAAGACCCTTAAGCCAGACTTCGCCAAACGCGCTGTCTCCCTGACAACCTCGCTCCACGAGGGCACGTCCAGGGACACCACCTTCACCCTCGGTAAACCTGCCGATAAGGCTGTTGCCCCCGACACCGTGGATTTCACCTCCAAGGATGCTGTAGTCAACACGATCATGAAGGCCCAGATCGTCCAGGACGACAAGACCGTCGACGTCGCCACCACTCCGGTTAAGGACGGCTGGTCCTCCGTGTCCGTCAAAGTACCGACCGCCAAGGGGCTGGTCAGCGGTGAGGCCACCACCGTTTTCACCTTCCCGGATTCCGGCACCACGGTGCGCTTCGCCGCCAAGCTGTCAGTACCGTCCGGCGATCATCCTGGTGGCGCTGTGATCCCGGCCCCGAAACCGGGCCAGTCTGGCACCCCGGGCCACGACGTCAATCTAGGAACCCCCGGATCTGACAAAGGCTCCAGCAACGGCAAACCCGGCCTGCCGAAAACTGGTGTCTGATCCGAGGATCGACACAACCTCATACTGAAAAACTCTGGCCTGAGGGGGTCCCGGGCCAGGGTTCTTGTGTGTCTGAGTTGGGGCAGCAAAGAGATGAAGTCTGCCGACGTGGTGGAAATGCCGGTCATGACCGTGAGTGCTGCCACTTGTCGCAGCAACAACCACCATTAGAATCGCGATTACCGCACCACGTGATGGTGGCGAGGACGGTATTCAATCCCGCCTCCGGGATTCAGGGTGTGCCTCGGATACGTCGCCGTCAGGCAGGTGACTCCTACCAGGCTTGTGAAGCCCGACATAGCGTCCTCCCTGGGCCTCCAGCTCGGCCGGGGATCCGTTCTCCAGGATCTGGCTGTGTTCCAGCACGAGCACCCAATCGGCAATCTCCACCGTCGACAGACGATGGGTAATGATGACGGCGGTCCGGTCGGCAGGGATCGTCCCCAAAGCCCGCTGCACCAAACGCTCCGAGGGAGCGTACAGGGACGAGGATGCCGACTGGAAGGTGTGTAGCTCGAAGAACTGACGAGGGTACAGCAGGAAGGTCGTCAGGACACCGACCGTCGTTCATCTGCGCAAGGCGAAGTAGCCGCCGGTGAGCAGCATGAGGCCGACGGTGATGTTGCCGATCAAGGTGATGCCCGGCATGAAGATCACGAAGAGCCGCATCGCCCGGACACTGATGCCGCGACACCGGTCAGCCAGCTAGGTGAAGATCTCCTGATTACGCGGCTCGCGATAGTAGGCCTGGACCGCCTCGATGCCGGTCATCGTCTCGGAGAGCTGGATGATGACCTGGGCCGAGGCGTTGCGGACCTTGCGGAATGTGCGGCTCGACTCCGCCGAAAACCACTTCACCAGCGGTGAGACGAAGAACAGCGACGCCAGCAGATGAGGCCCAGTCGCCAGTCCATGACAAGCAGCAGCATGGCACCGGTGGCGATGGGGTGAGGACGGCGGACATGCGGCCGTCGGACCCATGCCCCATAAGCTCGGCGATGCGCTGGTCCTCTGCTGCGCGCTTCTCCTCGGCGGTGGACATCTCGAAAGTGCTGTCGCGTTCAGCCTTCCCGTCGGTCGCGATCAACCTCCTCTCCCGGATTCTCCACGGACTCGCCGGACATCCCCCTGCTCAGCGTCGTAGGCGCTCAGCAGCTCTCGGTACTCCGGGACTGTCGCCAAGAGCTCCGAGTGCGTGCCGACGCGGATGATCGTCCCTTCCTGCGGCAAGGCGACCAACGAGGCGCCTGAGATGTACTAACCGGAGACGTTAGTTGAGCTGTTTGTCGAGTGAGCTCGCATGATCTGGGCGGCGAGGTCGTGGAACTGTTCGACCGCTTCAGCTGGGTTCAGAATGCGGATGTGGTCGCCGAGATAGAGGAGCTGTCGCACCGATTCGACATCGGGGTAGCGGACAGTGATCAGAGTCCACGCATCCTCGGTATAGGTGACGTTGGCCATGCGGGTTCCGAGAATTCGTTGGGCCAGGTCCAGGCGGGTTGAGCGCAGCAGCGCATGCACCTCGACGCCGGGGGTCGGCTCGAAGCTGGTCACCAGGTCGTGCCATACCGACCGCAGGTCTTAGTCTGGTCGGAGCACCGCGACATCCGTGAGGGGATCGCGCTCTTCGATACGGCTGGTGTTGAACATGCGGGGGGGTGCCCATCGACGTCGGCCACGAGATACCAGGAGCCAGCCTTGTTCACGAGCCCGTACGGGTCCGCGGTGAGCCATTGCCCGCTGGTTTCTCCGCTCCGTCGGTAGCACAGGCGGATGCGACGTCGCTCTCTCGCTGCGGTCAGCAGGCCGAGTTCCTTTCCGGTCGTGAACCACCCTGATGGGTCGATGAGGAGTACCTCGGACAGGGGCGGGGTACCAAGCACCTGTCCTCGCGTGGCGACGGCCGTCATTTTCTCCTGGGCGCTGGCGTGGACTGCCTGCAGCCCGACCTGCTCAAGAAGGTCGGCGTCCAGCCCCGCGACAGTGAGCAGCTGAAGCTCTCCCGGATCGAGACGAGCGACGTCCAGCCGAGCCCGGCCGTCCAGCACGATCGCGCCACCGTGTGAATCGGAACGCCCGCAACTGGCAATGCTTCGACGTCACGCAGGATCGTGCGCGGTGAAATCTCGAATCGTCGGGTCAATTCTTGGCTCGTCATCCGCTCATGGGTCTGTAGGAGCAGCAGGATCGACAACAGCCTCGAGGACTTCATGGCCCCGATCCTCGCAGAAAGCATGACATGAGTTGTCCTGTTTTGGTGATCGGCTAGTGCCAAATGATCCACTGACCCGAGAGACACCCATGTCGGCACCCAACCTGTTCCTGACCTACGTCAGCGACGCCAAACGGTCCACCGCCTTCTACAGCGACTTGTTCGACATCGAGCCCAACTTCACCAGCCCGCGCTACGTCGCCTTCGAGGTGACACCCGGGGTGCTGTTCGCCATCTGGACCGGGCAAAGGGGACACCACCCGCGACACGCCCCGCACGAGCGAGATCGGACTCATGGTCCCCCGGTCGTCCGCGGCGGTCGATGACGCCTACCGAGAGGGGGTCGCGAAGGGCGTACACGTCATCGAGGAACCGCACGACGACGTGTTCGGCCGCACCTTCGTGATCGCCAACCCCGACGGCAACCTCATCCGGGTCAGCCCCGTCGACTGACCCGACAACCGATCCCCACGTGGCGGCGAGCACCAGCGCGGCGTCACCGTGGAGCGGGTCCTGTCCGACAACGGCGGCGTCTACCGCTCACACCTGTGGCGCAACACCTGCAACGAGCTCGGCATCAAGCACAAGCGCACCCGCCCGTACCGGCCGCAGACCAACAGCAAGATCGAACTGTTCCACCGCACCCTGGCCGACGGCTGGGCCTACGCCCGCTGCTACATCTCCGAGGCGGAGCGCCGTGGCAAGCTCGGCGACTGGCTGCACTACTACAACCACCACCGGCCCCACCCGGCCTGCGGGAACCAGCCGCCCTTCTCACGATTGACCAACATCCCCGGTCAGTTCACTTAGAGGTGAACGTACAGGTAGTCACCCACGCAGACGACGTGCCCACCACGACCTAACCCTGATGGACGACATGGCAGCGCCGCCCGGCACAAGGCAGGGACCGAGCTACTGTTCGTTGTCACCACAGTCGTGGTTGGTGGCCACGCCGCACGGCGCTGGAGAACCCTGACCTGCCACAGTTCATGCAGCATCCGTGGTGGATACGGGCAGAACCCGGGGCCGCCACGTGCAGGAGATCTCTCGTGGGTGCTTCGGATCGAGGGCGTTGAGCACCATCTGGTAGGCGACGGGATCATAGGGTAGGCGGCCGTGGCCATAGGCATCCAGAGGGCAGGCGTCCTGCACGGTCATGTTCTTGGCGCCCTTGAGAAAGGCTTGCGTGTAGGGCGTGACCGTCGTGTCGAGCCGGGTGGAGATGACGGTGTAGGCGATACCCGGGACGGTGTCGCCGTCACGGTAAACCTGTTGCATCAACGCTGATCCCTTGAGCTGCTGGCCGTAGGCCTCCATGTTGTGGTCGTAGCTCCACGTGCTAAGGAAATCCTTCACAGCCTCGGGCAGGCCGTCGACAAGCTTGTAGAGACCGACGGCGGTGGTGCCGTGGTTGGCGGCCACCAGTCCGATCAGCTTGTCGACCTTGGACGCTCCGCCATACATCTTGATGTAGGCGTTCGGCAGGATGCCGCCACCCTGCGAATGTCCGACGACGTCGACCTTCTCAGAGCCCGTCGCTTTCCGGACCCGATCCACAAAGGCACCCAGCGCCTGCGCGGAGGCGCGCACGTCACCGGTGAAGCCCCAGCCCTCGTCGAGGATCCCCACGGGGACATTGGTGGTGAAGGTGTAGACACAGTACCCCTCATGGGCCAGATGGGGTCCGTAGAAGGACCATGTGGCGAACGCATTGCCGCCAGTACCGGGAATCAGGATGACCGGTCGGTCGCCGGGCTTGACCTTGCAGGAGAAGTCGTTCACACCCCGCGGCGCCACACCCAGGTGCTTCTCGCTGTAGGAACGCGCCATCGACGACGTATGGAATTCCGGCCCGACGCCGTTACCGGGAATACCGTCGGGGCTGTGGGCTGCCTGGACCAAGGGATGGATATCCCCCGGCGAAGTAACAGCCTGCGCAGTCGGCGCGGCAGCCATCAGGACGGCCACACTCGCGGCCATGACGGCGAATCGTGCGTTGATCTTCATCAGTGACTCCTCAGCGGAACACGGGGCGAATTTCGTGAATCATATTGATTCAATTCGAAAAGGGTAGCCTACAAAAATTTCATCTCAAGGGGTAGCCTAAACGATACATCACATTGAGAATTCTCCTAACTCGGTCAGTGAGGTCAACGCCCCTAAGGTAACCCCCGAGAGATTCCATACGACTTGGCGGTGGGGATCAGCGGGGGCGCAACTCCCCGTAGGGTGTCCTGCTGCTTGCCCTCGGCGTTCCACGATATGACCTGCGGCAAGCCCCTTGGCCTTCTAGCCAGACAGGCGCCATACTAAGGCCAACTGAAGCTATCCACACAACCCAACCCCAGCTTAAGGCTCCATGCAAGAAATAATAACCGCACAACTGTGAACGAAAGTTATCTGATATGACCGAACGCTATACTTTCGTGAGCCCGCCGGTCATGCTAATTTCGCGGCTACTTGGCGCGCTATAGCTCCGTGTATCACGCTCGTCACCCCACCGAAGAGCCCTCTTCATATATGCTGGTACCTCGCCAGTCATCTCCAGCCCGATTCATCCTGGCGGCTGTTGGTAGTTGACATTAGAAGAAGGAATTGCCATGCGTCGAAAGTCTGCCCTCGGATTTGTAGCTTTGTCCCTGTTCGCCACAGGGATGGGCGTTGCCACAGCAGTGCCGGCAACTGCCTCGCCGGAGGATACGGCAGCGCCAGTTCGCGTCGACGCTTCACGGTGGACCACCCAGGGGCGTTGGGTGACCGACGCCCAGCACCGCGTGGTCATCACGCAGGGGATCAACGAGGTCGCCAAGAGCGCCCCCTACGCCCCCGATGCCGTCGGTTTCGGTGAAGACGACGCAGCCTTCCTCGAGGCGCAGGGGTTCACCAGCGTCCGGCTGGGGGTGCTGTGGGCCGGCGTCGAGCCTCGGCCGGGCGTCTACGACGACGCTTACCTGGCCCGGGTCGAACGCACCGTGCGGATCCTCAACGCCCACGGCATCGCCAGTGTCCTCGACTTCCATCAGGACATGGTCAACGAGAAGTATCAGGGGGAGGGGTGGCCTGCCTGGGCCGCGCTCGACCACGGCATGCCCAACATCGTCAAGACGGGCTTCCCCGGCAACTATTTCCTCAACGAGGCCGTCAAATACTCCTTCGACTCCTTCTACGACAACGCCAAGGCCTCCGACGGCATCGGTGTTGCCGACCACTACGCCAGCGCCTGGCGACATGTGGCCGAGCATTTCCGAAACGTGCCCGGCGTGCAGGGCTACGACCTGTTCAACGAGCCGTTCCCGGGCCACCGCTACACGCGGTGCCTCACGCAGCTCGGTTGCCGCGCTGCTGACGCGCGACTGTCGGCCGTCCAGCAGAAGACTGTCGACGCGATCCGCTCGGTCGACAAGGCCACCACTGTCTGGTACGAGCCGATGCAGTTCTTCAACATAGGTGTCGGGACCAACGTCCGGCTCACGGGATCCAACCTGGGGTTGAGCTTCCACGACTACTGCACCAGCCAGGCCACCCTCCACTCCTATGTCGGATGCACTGCGCCCGACAACCGGGTCTTCACTAACGCAGAGAAGCATTCACGTCAGACCGGGTCGGGGCTGATGCTCACCGAGTTCGGCGCCATCACGACCCCCGCGGTGATCACGTCCCAGATGGACCTGGCAGCTCGCAACCGGGTCGGCGTCCAGTGGTGGGCCTACACTGCCGGTGATCCCACCACAGCCGGCCCGGGCACCGAGCAAGCCCTCGTCGACGACCCAGCTCGGCCACCCCAGGGGACCAACGTCGAAAGCGCCAAGCTGGCGCTGATCGCCGTTCCCCACCCGGACCGTGTCGCGGGCACCCCATCCGCGTACCACCACGACCGGTCCCGACGCGTGTTCACCATGACCTGGACCGCCCAGCGGCCCGACGGGTCGAGCGCGGAGGAGTCGGACGAGACGACTGTGGTGGTCCCTGCCATCTCAGCGCCCCACGGGTACGACGTGCAGGCGTCCGGCGCCCACGTCACCTCCCACCCAGGCGACCGGGTGGCGCGGTTGCACCTCAACCAAGGCAGTACCACGGCGAAGGTCACGATCACCCTGCGCTAACCCTTCAAGCGTCTTCAGCACCGACCTATAAGTCTCCCAGACACTTTTACGACCGGCCCTCCCCCTTGGGGTGGGCCCGTCCTTTTCGTGTCGTGGGATGCACCTGGCAGCACCACCTCCGGCCCCCATGGAGAACAGTAGGTATCCTCGCAGGGTACTACGGCCAAGGCATATTTGACGTTCCACGCTTGCCACTGCCGTCTTAGGGCCATACTGCCGCCACGCAGCTGAGACGGTGACCAATCGGGTAAGGTGACTGGTTGCCGTAGCCCATGTGAGGCCGGTGATAGTTGTAGTGGCGTGCTCAGCCCCCTGAACTCACCCCGCCGTTCAGCCTCAGAGGTGTAGCAAGCGGACGTAAGCTCAGCTAATCGGTCAAGGCGTGGTGGAATCTCTCGGTCTTCCCATTGACATATACGCGATATATCCGAGTCCACTGGCGTGTGATACCCAGTATCAGCGCCACGAGGACGGTCAGCCACTCCAACGTCACCTGCAGCGCGTGGGCATGGGGAGTGAGCAGGGCGTTGAAACGCACGACCACCACAGCGAGGGAAACTGCCAGAATGAGGAATAGGCACGACGCCGCTACCCCGCCGACGAGAGTCAGCACGTTTGAGGCAGTGAGCAGGTATAACCCCATGGCAGATACAACTCCCGCAGTCGGCAGGTTCGTGACCGTGGGAGGTTTCGCGGACGGGGTGCCCGCGACACGGTCCGGGCGGGGAACGGCGATCAGCGCCAGCTTGACGCCTTCGACGTTAATCCCCTCTGTGATGACCACGCGGCGCTGTACGTCGGTCACCCAGCGTCACTGAGTGGTCCACCGTGAAGCGACAACGCAAACCGGCGCTGCCGTATCCGCCGGCGAGGCAGTTGCCGGTGTTGCTGCGGCAATGCCCATACCTGTGGCGAACAACAAATCCGAGGAATGAGTAGAGCTTCCGGTCAGATTGAATAACTTTCGTTCACAATCGTGGCGGGGAGGTTAGTAAGGGGTTCTGACGAGAGAAGGACTTTGATAGTCACTGATCGGCCCCAATGGCTGTTCCACATCCCTCGAGGAGGATTCCCATGAAGCGTTCGGCTCTTATCATCCCGATTTTGACCGGGGCAGTGCTTGCACCGGTGGCGCCCGCGGTCGCCGTGGCGGCGCCAGCTCCGGTGAGCCAGTCTGCTGCGCGCCAGCATGCCCAGGTCGACGCCGAGCAGGCACTCGCGCAGGTCAATGCCCGCATCGCCGAGCTGCATAAGATGCCCCAGGCGCAGGTTCCCGCAAGCGAGGCTCCGAAGGTCAACTACGGCGAGGAGATCCGCAAGCTCCTCGACACGGCCTTCGAACTGCGCACCGCGATCGAGTCGATCATTGCCGGCAAGGTGCCGCCGGTGGATCTGTCCACCATCCCGGCTCGTGTCGACCTGCTGACCACCAGCGTGAAGACCATCCAGCAGGCCAACCATAACCTGGTCAACAAGGTGGAGGCTGCTCACGTCGAGCTGGGCTTCTCAATCACACGCGCCCTGATCCGCACGATCAACCCAACCAGCACCGCAGCGCAGTTGGCCGAGAGCAAGGCCGACGTGCTGTCCACGTACGCGAAGGTCGCGGCCTACCGCGACCTCAAGCCCACCGACGCGGCGACCGTGTACGTCAAGAACGGCCTCAACACGAAGATCTGGCAGACACGGATCAACCGTGACAAGTACCTCCTCGGCAAGAACGCAGAGGGGTACAAAGCGATCAACAAGGCACTCACCCACGCAACCGGTGTGTGGTTCAATCCCGCCACCACCGTCAAGCAGGTCGACGACGAGGTGAAGGCTCTGGACCTCGCTTTCCAGGCCACTCTGGACCGGGGGCCGGCTGATGGGAAGCTGCGTACCAACTGACCCACCCTCCCGGGACTTCCGTAGAAGGAGACTGGCTCGCCTTGCCCGTGAG
Organism: Cutibacterium acnes; assembly: GCF_003030305.1. Classification (NCBI taxonomy): domain Bacteria; kingdom Bacillati; phylum Actinomycetota; class Actinomycetes; order Propionibacteriales; family Propionibacteriaceae; genus Cutibacterium; species Cutibacterium acnes. The sequence goes on from NZ_CP023676.1 coordinate 2,218,096, forward strand.
CCCGGTCTTCTTCTCCCCTATTGACGTGTCGTCCAGGGCTTGGTCCGCGACGGATTCGCCCCACGGGTCGTCCACTTGGTGGATCATTTGTGGCACACGAGAGTTCACAGCCGTGACCGTTCAGGAACGGTCACGGCTGTGAACGCGTCCAATCGGTGCAGCGTCGAGAGGCGTTCGGCGTCGTTGCCCAGAAGGGTTCGGGCGGTATTGGTTGTCGTGGTGGAGCCAGAGTCCAGCACGCTGCGTCGTTCGGTTTCCGAGGTGTAGCAGCGGGCGTTGACGAAGTGGCCACTGGCAGTGGCTTGGCGGGTGACGTCGAGTGCTCCGGTGCGCCAGGGTGCCGCGGTGTCTAAGCCAAGTTGCGTGGCCCAGTCCTGGGAGGTGACCCCAACGGGCATGGCCAGCTGAACCCCTCGTTCGCGGTCGGTCGTGACTCAGGATCTCGTGGTTTGAGGATATTGCAGGTGGGAGTATATCGGTCTGGGATTCAAGTCTCCGTCATCCAAAGCTGCCCAAAAATCTCGCTGTTGACGTTCGCATCGCCGAATCGGGGCATCTCCTGGCAGCTCCGTGTAGTTCGCCGCGAGTATGAACCCCGGCAAGAGCCTCCCCACACCAGGCAGACTGGACCCACCGACCATGGAAGGAACCCCTGTGAGCAACCAGAACACATCCTCCGTCATCTTCGTGTGCTGGGGAAACATCTGTCGTTCCCCGATGGCTGAATTCGTCGCCAGGAAGGTCTTCGCCAACGAAGGCCTGGACGCTCGCATCACCAGCGCCGGTGTCAGCGATGAGGAACACGGCGGCCCGATGGATTCGCGAGCCAGGTCCGTCCTGAAGTCCCACGGATACCCCTGCTCGGGCCACAATGCTCACCAGATCGACGGGTCCGAGATCATGTCCGCCGACCTCGTCATAGCCGCCGAGCCACGCCACATCCAGATGATGAAGCGAATGGCCCCCGACGCCGACAACCTCCGTCTCATCCGCGACTACGACCCCAACTGCACCCCTGGCACCTCCCTGCCGGACCCCTGGTATGGCTCGGCCGACGGGTTCGAGGACACCCTCGACGCCATCGAGGCCGCAATGCCCGGAATCGTTGACGAGGTCCGCTCACTGGCCTGACCAGTTCCCCGCCATGGCGCTGGTCCCCCGAGACCAATCGTTGCGGCACTATAGGCTGTTCCCATGAGCTTGTTCTTGGTCGGCGGAGGATACGACGACTCACTGGTGGAGGTCTATGACGAGTTCGTCTCCCAGGCCCGCCATCACAATGCTGATGCTCCGATTGCGGTGGTCGTGGCCGGTCCGCCCTCCGAGTCCGCCGACCACGCCGCCGAACTGACGCGGATCGTCACCTCCCGGTGGGTTGACGCGAACATCCTCACCATCCACCTCGACGGCCCGGGTACCGCCCCGACGGTGGGCGACCCGGCCACCCCGCTGTGGGCCGAGGACGAGTCCTTCCAGCTCCCCGACAATCTCGACGCCCTTGCCGGCATCATCGTCGACGGCGGTGCCGTCCCCAGTTACATCAACGGTCTTGCACCGGCCGCCGAGCAGCTCTCGATGCTGGTGCGCGGCGGTGCTCCCTGGCTCGGCTTCTCGGCCGGTGCGATGGCCCCGTGCGTCACCGCTCTGGCAGGGGGCTGGAAATTGCAGGGACGCCAGGTCGGCCAGCAGACAGGTGCTGAGGGCTTCGACGAGGTCACCTTCGTCGAGGGCCTTGGCCTGGTCAGCCTGACCATCTCCACCCACAACGACACCCTTTCCGGCGACGGCCTCATCATCTCGAACGTCGAGTCCGGCCTGCTTTCCAGTGCCGTTGCCGTCGACGAGGCCACCTGCCTGCGCATCGACGCCTCGACCGGCCACACCGAGGTGATGGGACGTGGCCTGGTTCGCTGGTTCACCCGCGAGGTCAACGGAGTTCTCGTCCGCTCCCAGCGCTCCGTCACCCCGGAAACGGCTCCAGCCCCGCACAAGCCCCGCTTCGACGGTCTGGCAAAGGTGGCGGCGGCGACCCGTGCCGCCCACGACAAGGAGGAGCGCGCGAAGGCAGCCCGGCAGCGTGCCGAGGAGAGACGTCGCGCGCGGAAGTCCAAGTCTGCTGATGACGAGACCAAGACCTCCGAGGGCTCCGCCACCCCCGAGGACGCACCTGCCTCCGCAGCCAACCCCCAGGCTGCCGCGGATCCGACCCCGACGGCAGGCCCCGAACCCGATCCCCTCTCGGATGCCGATCCCACCGCACAGCCCCCGACGGAGGACGTCAAGCCATGAGCATGCACATTCTTGTCGTTGACGATGATCGCGCGGTACGAGAATCCCTCGCCCGATCCCTGCAGTACAGCGGCTACGAGGTCGATAGCGCAGCCGACGGCGTCGAGGCTCTCGCCCATCTATCCGGAACTCACCCCGACGCCGTCATTATGGACGTCATGATGCCGCGTCTAGATGGCTTGGAAGCCACCCGGATGCTGCGCAGCAATGGCAACGACGTCCCGATCCTCGTCCTCACCGCCCGCGATGCTGTCGACGATCGCGTTGACGGCCTCGACGCTGGCGCCGATGACTACATGGTCAAGCCCTTCGCCCTCGACGAACTCCTCGCTCGCCTACGCGCCCTCACTCGTCGTTCCCGTCCCGAGCCAGAGCAAAACGAGGCCCCTGAACAACTCTCCTTCGCTGACCTCACCCTTGATCCAGGCACCCGCGAGATCACCCGCGGGAACCGTCGCATCAGTTTGACGCGTACCGAATTCGCCCTACTAGCCGTTTTCCTACAAAACCCAGAAAAAGTGCTGGAGCGATGGTGGCTGCTACATGAGGTGTGGGGATTCGACTTCCCGACCACCGCGAATTCCCTTGAGGTGTACATCGGATATTTGCGCCGCAAGACCGAGCACGATGGTGAGCCGCGTCTCATCCACACCGTTCGCGGCGTCGGGTACGTGCTGCGGGAAGCAAATTCGTGATCCGTCGCTGGTGGCGGAGGCTGCTCGATTGGCGTCCGCGCCCCCTGCGTATGACCATGGGACGCCGGGTCAGCCTCCTAGTATCGACGTCCGTTGTCGTCGCGGTCGCTTTGACCTCCTTGTCGGCGCGGCTCATGACTCGCATCTCGCTGTATAGCGAGCTGGACGAACAGCTCACCCGAATGGCGACCACCATCTCGCCAAGTGTCGCCGCCGATCCTCAAAACCTCGGTGGTTTGGAAGCCAGCTCGTTGGCAGCCACCAACACCACCCTCATCCTGGTACGCGCCGACGGCCAAGTCACCACAGCCCCTGGAACTGAGGTCACCGTCACCGCGGGACCTCAAGAGCTAGCAGTCGCCCGCACCGGGATCGGGGTTAAAGCACACACCGTCATTGACTCCCGCGGTGTTCCGGTGCGTATCGTCGCGGTCCCCTTCACCTCAGATGGCGTCCACTACGCTCTCGTCACAGGCCAAGACCTCACCGGGACCAGGGCCACCCTAGGGTCACTATGGATCGTCCTCGTAGGCACCGGATTCGTCGGCATCGTGCTCACCGCCATCGCTGGATACGTGGCAGGCAACTCTGCGACTAGCCCTTTGCGCGACCTCTCGCGAGCTGTTCATCACGTCACCACCACCGAAGACCTGACACCCATCCAGGTCCACTCCCATGATGAGCTAGGCGATCTTGCCGTGTCGTTCAACCACATGCTGTCCTCGTTGTCGAACTCCCGGGAGCGTCAGAAGCAGCTCATCGCTGACGCCTCCCACGAACTACGAACCCCACTGACCTCGATGCGCACCAACGTCGAGCTGCTGATGGCCGATCAGAAGAGCCACATGCTCCCGGAGGAAGCACGCGGAGAGATCCTTGACGACGTCGCCGCCCAGCTCGGTGAGTTCTCCAGCCTCATTGGCGACCTCGTCCAGCTCTCGCGCGAGGACGCCCCTCCCCCGCGCCCGGAGTACTTCGACTTGTCAGATGCGGTATCCAAAGCGGTCGAGAGGGGACGACGACGCGGCCCGAACCTGGAATTCGACGTCCACCTGGAGTCCCATTTGGTGCTTGGTGACGAGGCCACCCTGGAGCGGGCTGTCACCAACCTGCTCGATAATGCGGTGAAGTTCTCCCCCGCCGGTGGAACTGTAACGGTGTCTATGGAGGGCGACACCGTCGTCGTCAGTGACGAAGGACCTGGCATCGCGGAGGCCGATCTGCCTTATATCTTCGATCGGTTTTACCGCTCTGATCGCGCCCGCAACACCCCCGGAACCGGCCTCGGCCTGTCAATTGTGGCTCATACCGTCACTAGCCATCAGGGTTGGATCAAAGCGTCGCGGGCCCCAAGCGGTGGCGCCATGTTCACGATATACTTGCCGCGAGCAGAACCTCCGGTTGAGGAACCCACGGTATCCTCATGATTGCGACCGCAGTTAGCGAGTTATCCACAGGAGACCGGTGGAAAACCGGCCCCGCTGGGGAAAACACATCAATGTCGTTCCCACAGGCGGGGTAAGAACCAATGGACAAACCCTTAATGACATCAACCCGTAACCAGCCTTACGATCCTGTTATGACCAGTCACGTCGTCGATCAGCCCGGCCCTACCCTCGTCATTCACGGTGGGGCCGGAAACGTCCCGTCACGTACTGGAGAGGAAGCCGAGAAGTTTCGTCGCTCCTTGCGTCAGGCCTTTGCAGCCGGGCAGCGAGCCCTCGACGTAAGTGCTTGTGACGCCGTCATCGCAGCTGTTACGGCGATGGAGGACGATCCACTGTTCAACGCCGGGCGAGGTGGGGTTCTCACCGCAAACGGAACCGTCGAAACCGACGCCGCCGTCATGACTGGAGACGGACACGCCGGGGCGGTGTGCTGCTCACGTCACGCCCGCAACCCGATTCAACTGGCGCATAAAGCTCTGAGGATTCACCCCATGTGCTGCTGTGTGACCCGCCCGAACGGGTCTGTCAAGACTGGGGTCTTGAGATCGCGCCGCCGGAGTACTTCGTCACCCAAGCGCGCCGCGAGCAGTTAGAGCAGGTGCTAGCCAGACGACAGCACGCCCCGAAACACGGCACCGTCGGGGCGGTTGCCCGAGATCGTTATGGACACCTAGCTGCGGCCACCTCAACCGGTGGGATCGTCGCTTCGTCGCAGGGACGCATCGGGGACTCTCCGGTCATCGGGGCCGGCACTTTCGCGCGCGACGGAGTCGTGGCAGTCTCCTGCACCGGCGATGGTGAGGCCTTCCTCCAAGGGGTAGTAGCTCATGAGGTTGACGCGCAGATGAGACTGGCAGGACAACCCGTCGACCGGGCAGCTCTGGGAGCCCTCACCGACGAGGTCTCATCGCGCCTCACTGGCCACGCCCCAGCAACCGATGGCCTCATCGCCGTCGACTCTTGTGAACAATTGGTAATCTGCCACATGTCAGCGTCGATGCTGGCTGCATGGCCAGACCACGGCGAGGTTCTCACCTCGGTGTAGTGAAGGTCAGCGCACCACGGGAAGATCGGGCCCAAACTCCAGCATCTGTTCGACGGCCCAGGGACTCAGCAGGGCCGGCATTGACCGGGCCAAGCCATACATGTCCTGCCAACCAACCCAGGCTACCTCCTCCACCTCGTCAGGGTCTGGGTTAAGTTCGACGAGCTCCTCTGGCAGGGACAATCGGGCAACAACAACCGGACAGAACTCGTCCTCCACGATGCCCCCGGAGTCGGTGGCGCGATAGGAGAAATCTGGTAGCACGACGCGCATCCGACGCGGATCAAGGTCGAGTCCGAGTTCCTGGTGAGTACGACGCACGGCGGCGTCAATAATCGTCTCCCCTACACGTGGATGCCCACAACAGGTGTTGGTCCACACCCCTGGCCACGCCACCTTCGTCAAAGCGCGCCGGGTCACAAGTACCCGACCGCCTACGTCAAGAACGTGACACGAGAAGGCGAGATGCCTAGGGGTATGTTGACTGTGGACGGTCGCCCGGGGAGCGGTTCCAATGTGGTTGCCGTCATCGTCAAGCAGGATAACGAAATCGTCATAACCGGAATCCGCGCTCGTCCCCACGTTCTCGCCATCATGATGACTCATGACGTCAAGTTACCAATAACCGCGAGTCCCGCGAAGTCGAATACGCTGTAGCTTGACGATATTGGCCCAATGTCGCCTCCTAGGCACGATTGAGACGCTGCTGATCCGTCCACCCACCCCTGATGGGAGAGCCATGGCGCACATCCTCGACATCACCCTCGCGGTGATCCTCATCCTCCGCGCCCTGCGCGGATGGACCCGAGGAGCAATTTCTGGGATCGCCAGCCTCATCGGCTTGATTGGCGGAGTCTGGGTAGGGCTGTGGGCGTCGGGAGACATCGTGTCCCGGATCACCAACAACTCATCGTCCTGGCTTGCTACCGGACCACTACGCTTTGGCGTCGTCCTCGTCATCGTCGAAGTCATCCATGGCCTCTGTAATGGGCTCGCCCGCCGCATATGCCACGCCTCTGAGACAGCAGGGTTAGGGGCCCTTGACCGGATTGGCGGCGCATTGCTGTCTGCGACCGCCACGGCCTTGGTAGTGGCGGTGGGGGCAACGGCGTTGGCCCCACTTCTGCCTCCCCAATGGACTCAGGCTATTGACGAATCAGCCGTCATCAACACCACCAACCGCGCAATTCCACCCCAAATCAATCACGAAGCGGCACGGCTTATCGGCCAGATGGCCGATACCTTCCCGAAGGTCTTTACCGGTCAGGACCCTCGTCTGCCCGGAGATGCCCCCGACGACTCCGCCGCCAATAGCCCTGGAGTACGACAAGCGGCGAGATCCATCGTCAAAGTGAGATCACTGTCGCATCAATGTGACCGGGCCTCGGAGGGCACCGGATGGGTCAGCTCACCGCACCGCGTCGTCACCAACGCCCATGTGGTCGCCGGATCTGACACAGTGACGGTGCAGGTTGGAGGCCAAGGCGCCCGCCTGCGAGCGCGTGTCGTCGCCTACGACCCCGACCTCGACCTTGCCGTGCTCGCTGTTCCTAAACTTAAGGCTCCTGCCCTAACAATGACCTCATCGGTAGACGCCGGGGACTCGACGGTCATCGCCGGATTCCCGCTGGACGGACCGTACACAGTCAACGCTGCGCGAGTGCGCGGGGCAATAACGGCTCGTGGCGAGAACATTTACGGTGACGACGATGTCGTCCGCGAGATCCTGTCTTTGCGCGGCACCGTGCAACCGGGCAACTCAGGCGGTCCATTACTGACCACCGACGGAAAGGTAGCGGGCACGATCTTCGCCAGGTCCACCTCGCAACCGCAAGCCGGCTACGCCCTCACCAACCGAGAAACCCGGCAGCTCATCAGGTCTGGTACGTATGGCTCCACCCCGGCATCGACCGGACGTTGCAGTGTCGCCTGAATCCGGAAAACCTTGGCCACCCAACCAACCAGGCGCCCCTTAGCGCTGCGCACATTTGCGGCTATCATCAACCCAAAACAACTCTGACAAGGTCTTTCGCACGTGTGGCAATCGGGTTCACGACTGCTGGCCATGCGGCACGCGATGGCAACCCATTTCAGAGGCAACATGTCCGCCACGACATGGTCCTCGGACGCGATTAAGATGCCCCGCATGGCTGTTTTCATTGTCGAAACCCATTACGATCCCGCCCATTCCGAGGAGCGCATGGCTGCGCGCCCGGCCCATCTGGAGAACCTTGACGTCATGCGCGAGCGTGGCCAGCTCGCCAATGCCGGCCCGTTAGCCGACGGAAGCGGGGCGGTGCTCATCTATACCGTGCCTGACCGTGACGTCCTCAACCACTTACTGGAGGCCGACCCCTATCCCAAGACGGCCGTCCAAGTGACCTCCGTTCGCGAGTGGAAGCCGAATTACCACCATCACGTCTGAGGCCGGCGGCAGCAGAGGGCTCGGGGGTTGAAACACGTGATGTTATGGAGTCATGACGTCACCGCTCCTGTTCCAACCCCTCACCCTTCGTGGATTGACGGTTCGCAACCGCGCCTGGCTGCCGCCGATGTGCCAATATGCCGTGGATTCTCAAGACGGAATTCCCAGCACCTGGCACCTCATCCACTATGGATCTTTCGCTGTGGGAGGCTTCGGCCTCATCGTCGCAGAGGCCACTGCGGTCAGCCCTGAAGGCCGCATCAGCCCTTGTGACACCGGGTTGTGGAATGACGCCCAGGTGGCAGCGTGGCGCACCATCACTGACGCTGTCCACGAGCTTGGCGGCACGATTGCTGTCCAGTTGGGCCACGCCGGCCGGAAAGCCTCCACAGAGAAATGGTGGCCGGGTTTCCATGGCGGGGTGGTTCCTCCCGAAAAGGGCGGCTGGATTCCTGTCGGTCCAACTGCCGCACCCGCCGATGGCAAGCAGTACGCCGGGTCGCCCGTCACCGCCCTTAACGAGGACGGCATCTCGAAGATTATTGACGACTTCCGGACTGCGGCATCGCGTGCCGTGGTAGCCGGATTCGACGCTGTCGAGATTCATAGCGCCCACGGCTACTTGCTACATCAGTTTTATTCGCCGCTGTCCAACACCCGCACTGACGGTTGGGGAAGCGATTATGACGGACGAGTCCGTCTGCCGTTGGCGGTCGCTGACGCGGTGCGTGGGGCTATTCCCGACGACATGCCTCTGCTGGCCCGCCTCTCGGTCACTGACTGGCGTGACGATGGCTGGTCAGTCGAGGACTCGATCGAGCTGTCGCGTCGATTCGCCTTGGCTGGCGTCGACCTTGTGGATGCCTCCTCAGGTGGTAATTCGTCAGCCCCCATCCCGGTAGCCCCGGGATACCAGGCCGATTTAGCGGCTCGGGTGCGCGCCGAGGCGGATGTTCCCACCGCCACGGTCGGGATGATCTGGACCGGCGAATTAGCCGAGGATCTACTCAACAAGGGGTGTGCCGACGCCGTCATGGTTGGCCGGGCAGCCCTGCGTGACACCAACTGGCCACTGCGCGCCGCCCACGAACTTGGCGTCCCCAACGAGGAGGCCCCGTGGCACCCGGCGCGATTCCGCGGCGCCTGGCGGTGACAGTCGGTTTCACCACCACGGTCGGCCGCGCGTGGCTGAGAATTAGTTCGTCACGTGACCCCAGGCACACGTACAGTGCTCGAATCGGCGATGTCGATGACGACTCCACGCCGATTGGCCGTGTCCGTCGGGACCTACCGCAATCGCCACGCCCGACGAGTTGATGCGGTCCCGCCAATGCCGGGGGACGAGATGTCAGACGCACAGAGCACCAGGTCAGCATCAGTACGCAGCGAATCGGACGTGTACCGCGCAGTATGGAACACCGTCAAGGGGTCGATGGGCAACCTCGTCGAGTAGTTCGACGTGTACACGTACACGACGTTCGCAGCCTATTTCGAGGACCAGTTCTTCTCGCCTGACGACCCGCACAAGAGCATCTACATCTACGCGATTTTCTGGGCGACCTTCATCATGAGGCCGTTCGGATCGTGGTTCTTCGGTCGCTGGGCCGACCGTCACGGACGTCGGTCCGCCCTCATCATGGCAGTGACAATCATGGCCGTCGGCTCCCTCGTCATCTCCGTGTTGCCCACCCGAGGCACCATCGGAGTGGGGGCCCCGATCCTGTTGCTCATCTGTCGTATCGTGCAAGGATTCGCCACAGGAGGTGAGTACGGCACCTCGGCCACCTACATGTCAGAAGCCTCCACCAAGGGACACCGCGGTTTCTTCTCCTCGTTCCAGTACTTCACCCTCGTGGGTGGTTTAGTGACAGCCCAGGCCGTCCTACTCCTGCTGTCCTCCCTCATGAGTGAGGCCACGATCCATGCCTGGGGATGGCGCATCCCATTCTTCATCGGTGGCGTCGCAGCGCTCATCGTTTTCTTCATGCAGAAGACGATGGATAAATCGCTGAGTACCGAACATCTTAAATCCGTGCGGTCGGGTGAGGACAGCTCGTCAGGAAGTCTGAAAGAGCTCTTTGGAAACCATCTCGGTAACTTCCTCCTGGCTTTTACCATCGCCAGCGGCGGTACCCTGTGCTTCTACGTCTACACCGTCAATGCACCGAATATCGTCCATTCGACTTTCAGCAGCACTCCGATGGCGGCAACCGCGGTCAACCTCATCGCCCTATTCATCCTCATGCTCGGGCAACCGCTGGGAGGCCTCATCGGTGACCGGATCGGACGCAAACCGGTGTTGCTCTTCTTTGCCGCCGGTGGAGTCGTTTATACCTGGGTTCTCGTGACCTGTCTGTCGCATGCCCGCAAGCCCGTAACTGCATTCCTCATGCTGCTCATGGGCTATATCTTCCTTACCGGATATACCTCGATCTCCACAGTTGTGAAGTCCGACCTTTTCCCAACCGATGTCAGGGCGCTGGGTGTTGGGATGGCCCATGGTTTCGCGAATTCCCTGTTCGGCGGCACGGCTCCACTCATTTACGTGTGGGCGAAACAGGGTGACGCGATCCCCGCCTTCATCGGGTATGTGACGGCGCTGTCCGCGGTCACCTTACTTACGATCCTCTTCGGGCTGACCACACGGACTGCGTCACACCTGGATGCGCCGACGAAGGGTGGGCACGACTAACAAAGCGGCAGTTACTCGCCCCGGTACGCGGTGATTTCTCCAACGTTTCAGGCGGTCGAACACGATGCTACGAAGCCAAACTGCCGACGGCGAGGCCCGGGAATATCCTCCGTTGACTCCCCTTGCTCGCCCTTCATATAGTGACGAATGCACGTGGTTCCCGTGTTCGCACGGGCCAAGAGGGAATCCGGTGTGAATCCGGAGCTGCCCCGCAGCGGTATATGAGAACGACCGCCGTCATGACGCACTGTGCTTTGGCATGGGAAGCGACGGCTAGTAGGAGTCCGATCAGGACGAGCTCATGAGCCCGAAGACCTGCCAGGTGTGGTCCCGCAACCGCGGGGCCCGGTTCGCGATCTCGCGGGAAGTATCGCAGCGTTCAGGGGGACCACTGTCCCTGCCGCATTCCGCCCGGTCGCGTGCCCACGGCATCGCACGGAGGAATTGCAATGAGCGCCGACCCCATTTCGACCATCCGCGTCCGCAAGCGTGACGGGTCTTTAGCCCCCTACGACGGTAACGAAGTCGCTGCCTCGATCATGGACTCGGCCCGCGGCCTTGACGACGCCGTCGCCCGGGCAACCCTGCTGCAGGCAGAGGTGGAGATCACCCTCTTTGACGGGATGACCACCGACGCCCTCGACGAAGCCGTCATTCAGGTGGCCCTAGGCAACGCTAAGGACGATCCAGCCTTTGACACTATCGCCAGCCGGATCGCCGTCAAGAAGCTCTACAAAGAGGTCTTTGGCGACACCCATGACGATCTAGGTGACGTCGACCCCGAGAGGGTGCAGGATCTGCACCGCAACTATTTCCCGCGCACGATCGCCAAGCTTGTCGCCGATGGTCACCTTGACGAGCGTCTGGGACGAGATTTCGACCTCGAGACGCTTGCAGCTGCCCTCGACCCCACTCGTGACGACCTCATCGGGTTCATGGGCGTGCGCACCATGATCAACCGTTATCTCTTGCGCACTCCCGATAAGCAGGCTTTGGAGGTACCGCAGTACTTCTGGATGCGCGTCGCGATGGGGCTGAGCCTCACTGAGGACGATCCCACTTCCTCGGCGCTGGCCCTTTACGACTCCATGAGCAACCTGCGCCACCTGGCCGCTGGATCCACCCTTGTCAATGCGGGGACGCCATCGGCTCAGCTATCTAACTGCTTCGTCATGCGCACTGAGGACAATCTGGAGCACATCGCCCAGACGATCCGCGACGTCATGTGGATCACCAAGGGCACCGGCGGCATTGGGTTGTCGATGTCGGATCTTCGCTGCGAGGGATCCCCGATCCGCTCAGATAACACTGCATCAACTGGGCCGATCCCCTTCATACACACCTTTGACTCCACACTGCGTGCGGTCTCTCGGGGAGGCAAGAAGCTCGGCGCCTTGTGCTTCTACCTGGAGAACTGGCACATGGACTTCCCGCAGTTCCTCGACCTGCGGCAGAACTCCGGTGACCCGTACCGACGCACCCGCACCGCCGACACTGCGGTGTGGATCTCCGACGAGTTCATGAAGCGTGTCGCCAAAGACGAGGACTGGTACCTCTTCGATCCCGCCGAAACCCAGGATCTCACCGAGCTTACCGGATCGGACTTCTCCAAGCGTTACGCCCAGTATGTCGAGCAGGCGGAAGCTGGCAAGATCAAGCGCTTTCGGCGCACTACTGCCCGCGAGCAATTCCGAGCCATCTTGGTGAGCCTACAGACGACGTCGCACCCATGGCTGACGTGGAAAGATAGCATCAATACTCGCGCGTTGAACAGCAATACCGGGACGATCCACTCGTCAAACCTATGCACCGAAATCTGCCTGCCACAGGACCGCGACCACACCGCGGTGTGCAACCTCGCCTCGGTGAACTTGGCGGCGCACCTCGCCGGCCCGCGTGGCAAGCGTCGTCTGGATTGGGACCAGTTGGCCGCCACCACCCGGCTGGCGGTACGTCATCTCGACAACCTTGTCGACATCACCGCCTCTGCAGTACCACAGGCTCAGCGCTCCAACGAGGAAAACCGCGCAATTGGTCTAGGCGTCATGGGTCTGACGGATATGCTCGAGCAGATTCGAGTCCCCTACGACTCCCCGGATGCGTGCGAGATCGTCGACCGGGTCGTTGAGTTCATCAGTTGGCACGCTATCGACACCTCGGCCGACCTGGCCGCCGAACGTGGGGCGTACCCAATGTTCGAAGGGTCGGGGTGGTCACGCGGGATGGTTCCCGTGGACACTTTGGCCGTCCTCGAGCGCGACCGTGGCATCCCTGTCGACGTCGACCGGACGACGCGGATGGACTGGGACGCGCTGCGCGCCAAGGTGCGCACTGGGATGCGCAATGCCACCTTGATGGCGATCGCTCCGACGGCGTCAATCGGCCTCATCGCGGGCACAACGCCCGGCCTGGATCCGCAGTTCTCCCAGATGTTCTCCCGAACCACCTCGGCCGGGAAGTTCCTCGAGGTTAATCGCAATCTCGTGGCGGACCTCAAGGATCTGGGCCTGTGGGAGACGATCCGCGAGGAATTGCTGCGTCGTCAGGGTGATCCCAGCGAGATTGAGGCAATTCCGGCGCCCTTGCGTCGTCTTTACCGCACCTCCTTCACCCTGGACCCGATGGCCTACCTCAACGTGGCCGCTCGGGCGCAGAAGTGGGTGGATCAGGCCATTAGCCGCAACATCTACCTGGCCTCGCGGTCGGTCGGTGACATGGAGGACCTCTACACCGCAGCTTGGCGAATGGGTGTCAAAACGACGTACTACCTGCACATGCTGCCTCGCCACACCGCCGAGCAGTCGACGGTGGCCGTTAACAAGGCCGCCGGGCGTCGGAACGGCCCACGTCGCGGATTCGCCACTGCGGTGCGTCGGGCCTCAGGTGCCGCGACTATCAGGAAACCGGTTACCGAAACGCTCAATGCGAGCGTGGAGCCCGTCGTCTCCCTCGACCTTATCGACGGCGCCTCCTGCCCTGTTGACCCCCAGGAGCGCCAACAGTGCGAGTCCTGCCAGTGATTGACCATACTGCCCGCTGAAAGCGAGAACACCGATGATCCTTGGTTCTGGAATCCAAGAGGGGCTGCTACTCAAGCCCGTCACCTACTCCTGGGCGTACGACCTCTACAACCAGGCTGTGGCAAACACGTGGTTTCCCAACGAGATTCAGCTCGATGAGGACCTTGCCGACTTTGCCCGGATGACCCCAGACGAGCACCATGCCTTGACCAACCTCATGAGCTACTTCAACCCCAATGAGCTGCTCGTCAACAAAGCGCTGGCTTTTGGGGTCTACCCCTATGTCAACGCTGCCGAGTGCCACCTATACCTGGCCAAGCAGATGTGGGAGGAGGCCAACCACTGTATGGCCTTCGAGTATGTCCTCGAAACCTTCCCGATTGACCGCGACGAGGCCTACCGATCCCACATCCACGTCCCCTCAATGGCTCGCAAGGAAGCTTTCGAGGTGGCGTTCATCAAGCGGATGACCGAGCAGACTCTTGATATCACCACCGTCGAGGGTAAGCAGGACTTCGTGCGCAACCTGATTGCCTACAACATTATCCTCGAGGGGATTTGGTTCTACTCCGGCTTTATGGTCGCATTGTCGTTCCGTCAGCGGAACCTCCTTCGCAACTTCGGTTCCCTCATCGACTGGGTGGTCCGTGACGAATCCTTACACCTGAAATTCGGGATGAACCTCATTCTGACGGTGCTGGAGGAAAACCCCGAAATCGCCACCGACGAGTTCGCGGCCGAGATCCACGATATGATCGTTCAGGGAGTCGAGATGGAGGAGCAGTATAACCGTGACATGCTCCCGCGGGGGATCCTCGGAATGAACGCTGATTACGTTAATGACTATGTCAAATACCTGGCAGATCGTCGTCTCGAAGAACTCGGATTCGAGCCAGAATACCGCGTAGTTAACCCTGCCAAGTGGATGGCCACGGCCAATGACACCTTGCAGGTTGTGAACTTCTTCGAGGCCACCAATACCTCTTATGAGGTCAATGCCCACGCCACCGGCAGTCGGTGACGCGCGCCGCGACGAGTCGAACATTCGCTGCGGCGCGCGGTGAGCGTGCATGAAGTCGCCACAGCATGCACGCTGACGTGTCGGCCCCAAGTATGGTCTTGGGGCCGGCATCGTCCCTTGTTAGAGCCCACTAACGTGGACGAACTTTTAGCCCACCGGAGGCGTAATGGCATCCGGTCTCCAAAAACTACGTGACCGTCAAAAGGCTCATGGTCTGTCTGACCTGGAGCGCCCTCACGGTCGTCCTCGCCGTCGTGCTGGGAGTTTTCGTCACTTGATGGGCGGGGGTCGTCGCCATCACAGCCACCGGCGCCTCCATTGACGGGCTGCCATCCGAGGAGGCTCGTGCGTTACGCGACCGCATGACGGAACTGGCCGAAGGCAAGGACGCGGCGCTGTGATCGAACAGAGGGCCAGCGAAGCGCGGGGCGGCGAAGAGGTTGTTGAGCAACGTCCCCACTGGGCGACTCCACTCGTGCGAGGCTGGATGATTATTGCAGCCGCTGCTGTGGCGGCCGCTTGGGATGTCACGTATCAAGATGACGGTACTTGGCGGAATCAATGTTGTCCGAAGTCGAACAATCAACGGTACTGTTGCCGATCGGCGATGATGAGCAGGTACGCGCCGCCCTTGACACCCTGTGGCCTAGGTTCCGACTAGACGCAGTGCCCCTCCATGGGATTCCGAAACGAGCGCGGTGGTTCCGGTGGTTTGATTAGAGAATCGTCGGCTGGGGGTTCAACGAGGAGGTCGTCGTGACGCGCAGGGGTTGTTTACCTGGACCGTCAGCGTCGTTCCTCATGCTCGGTCGCAGTCGGTAAGACTGTCCCAGGGGCCGATACAACGCAAACTCGGCTTGGCTGATATCGACGTGCATACCTCGTCTGGCCCAGTGACGGTTTCCTGTCCCCACCTCGACGCCATGGACGCCCAGGTCTTCGCCGTCGGTCAGATGGATCCGCCCGTGCCGCCCGTGGCCGGGAACTGTCACCCGAGTCTCCCCCGCACCAACCATCTACCGTTACGCTTGTCCACCATGAACAAGGTGCTGGGAATTGACGTTGGTGGTTCCGGGATCAAGGGAGCCCCGGTTGACCTCGAGGTCGGAGACTTTGCCGAACCGAGGCTTCGCATTCCCACCCCGGAGAAGTCGTCCCCCGAGAACATCGTTACCGTGCTGCGTGAGATCGTCGACAATTTCGCCCCCACCATCGGTGACGGGCCGGTTGGCATCTCTTTCCCCGCCCCGGCACGCCACGGCGTCATTCCCTTCATCGCTAACCTCGATCAGGGTTGGGCCGGCCTGCACGCCGAGAAATATATTAGTGACGCTCTCGGCCGCCCAGTGACCGTTCTTAACGACGCCGACGCCGCAGGTGTGGGCGAGGTCCACTACGGCGCTGCGAGGGGAGTACCTGGCGTTGTCGTTCTCACCACTCTGGGCACCGGCATCGGCTCTGCCGTCATCAATAACGGCATCCTGCTGCCGAACACCGAGCTTGGGCACCTCGAGATTGATGGTCACGACGCCGAGAAGCGCGCTGCCTCCTCGGTTAAGGATCGCAAGCACATGTCTTACAAGGACTGGGCAACCAAGCGTCTGCAGCGTTACTACGAGGTCGTCGAGATGCTCTTTTCCCCCGATCTCTTTGTCGTCGGTGGCGGTATCTCTAAGGACCATAAGAAGTTCTTCAAGTACCTCAAGCTCGAGACGCCGATGGTGCCCGCCCAGTTGTTGAATCGAGCTGGCATCATCGGTGCGGCCTGGCAGGCCCAGTGGCGTCTAGAGCATCCTGACGCCACCGAGGAAGAGGTCGTCAAAGCTGCCAAGAAGGCGAAGGACGCTGACTGAGGCCACGTGAGAACTAGGGATCGTTCGTCGGAGTAGAGGGGCGAATATCTGCGGGGTCCTGGTCAGTCACGCACTCAACCCCACGTATCACTCGGTTTTCGTGCCGCGGAACGATGCGCGACGACCTTCCGCCACGGCATGGTGGATGCCATGACCACGGATGAAAGGAACTCATGACCAAGCAAGAATTCATCCTTACCTTCATTTCGGTTGCGATCTTCTTAGTTCTTCTTGTTCCTACGCTTATCTACAAGATTCGCAGGGAGCGGAAACTCCCCACCGGCGAGCCGGTACCCGTGACTCAGGGGCAACGTTTCATGGCCTTGCTGGGTGATGCCATGTGGGTAGGCCTGCTTACGCTGGCAGGATGGGGCTTGTTCAGCGGCGCCACACTCGGGTATGAGTTCAACCACGTCGACCAAAAATCAGCCATCGAGCAGGCCATTCACCCCGCAGGCAGCGCACTCCTGCTAGGAATTAACGTCGGCTACGTACTGATATCGCTCGTGGGACGCCTTGGCGTCTCCCCTGGAACGAACTCCCGACAGCTTGCCTGGGTAGATTCGACCGGTCGCCCGGCAGGGCGCGGTCACACTTTCGTTATCGGTCTGGCTTTCATCTTGTCCATTCTCGGCAAGACGTCGGTCGGAGTCTTTGCGTCGATCGGTGGCACCATCCTCTTCATCGAGGCAGTCTCCGTACTCACGACTAAACGCGGCATTATCGGCAAACTCATGCATGTGAATCTCGTCGATGCCAGATGCATCACGCCGCAACCATGCTGACTTACGCATCGCCCGCCCAAAGAGGACGGGCGATCGTCACCTTCACCTGTTCAGCCCTGACGGGTCTTCAGCCGCGGGTTCTTCTTATTGATGACGTAGACGCGACCATGACGGCGCACCACCTGGGAGCCGGGCTGGTTCTTCAGAGATCGTAGCGAGTTCCTGACCTTCATAACCTTCTACGTCCTTGACGATACCATCTTATTGGTACTCGTTCTCACTATCAAACCAGCTCCATATCCTGAGACTCAGCCCAGTACATCCAGCGGTAGAGACCCGCCCTGTCAGCCATCGACTGCAAAGCCAACGCCGATTCTCGGCCGTCATCTGTTGACCATATCGCAGCAAGGATCCCCACCCCATCCAGTCAAAATTCTGGTTGCTTACCTCTCAAGATCCCTCAGGTTAGCGACGCAACGAAGACGACCTTGATGATGTGCATACGATTCTCGGCGTGCTCGCGCATCGTCAAAGCATCAGCGCACACCCAAGTCGGATGAAACTCGTCAGTCAAACCATTAAAACCGGAACATCGGCATACTCAGCCAGTCCCTCCACTACCGACCGATGACCCCGGATACTCATATATATGACCCATCATCCGACCCGCATCTTTTACAGACTCCTTATGCCCCATATCGGATCCACTCGTCACATGCTCACCCTATCCGTAAGCCGCCACCTCGAGAGCACACCGAGTACGCGCCGACGCCTTCTTAAAAATCAGGGCATATTCTTCCTCGCAAGCATAGGATGCTCAGTTCCGCAGCACTTAGCATCCTTAAGCTGCGCAGCCAAACCGGCGATGGATTCAATTTCCTCAGCACCACAAGCATGTCAACGACAACGATCTTCACAGTAAAATCCGTGACATGATATTCCTTCTTCGACGTGTCCATCTCTATCCGACTAACACATATTAGCTGTTCTATTTACGAGGCCTATCAATGATCCATTGAATCACGAGCAATCGGGCACGTCATACAATAATTTCCATCAATCATGATGGCATGTAAAACCATCCAAGCCCAGCGAATTAACTACGCTTGCGGCGATAATTCTCTACACGGCATGAGCTGAGGACGTACCCCCCCTTGCCAACGTCACCTCACGGTCGTACCGTGGTGATTAGCAGCTAGCCGAGGCGCTAGCCGCCATATAAGATTCCCAAATAAGAGGAGAAGCAATGCGTCGGTCAAGAATTGCTGTCGCTGCTGCGACGGCTACTGCGCTGGTCGGATCAATCGCAGCAATCACCCCCTCCCCCCAGGCAGAAGCTAGCTCCAATAGGCCACGCTCGGTAGCTCAAGCCGCTATCGCCACGGATGGAAAGGGGATAATCAACAAGGACTGCCGTGATGCAGTCATCAACGATGCAAAGCTGCGTGCCGCGATTGCCGGTGCGTTGGTTAAGGCTGGATTTAGTTCCGCCGACGCGGTGGCTCTAGCGCCGCGTATTGCCAGAGAAATGGCAAAAGAGGGCGTCCTCCTCATCAACCACCACAAGCTAAAGGCTCTCATCGGAGCCCAGGTGGGTCTGCTCACTGATGCGAAGATCCAGCGTGCTGCCGCTGCAGTGGACCTCGGCATCAAAGCCACTCTAGCTGCGACAATCATTCCCAACGCGCTGCATTCAGCGGCATTCAAGGATGCGGTGGTCGCAAATCTTGTCGCCGCCGGCGTTGACAAGAAGTTGGCAAAGGCTACGGCTGTCGCCATTGCCGCAACTGCGCTCAATCCCGCTCTCGGGCCGATCGCAAAGACTGAGGCCATTAAGGCTGAGATCGGTGCCCAGGCAGCTCTCCTAGTGAGCAGGGGTGTGCACCTCAAGAAGGCGGCCATCGAGCATATCATCGGTCGGAGTTTCGACGCTGCCGTTGCCACGGCAATCGTCAGTTCTCCCATCCTAAATGCGCGTATCGTCACCCACTTGGTTAGGGCTGGGATAGACAAGTCCCTTGCAGTCCAGATCGCACCTCGCATTATCGATCGGCTGGCCAAGGAGCCGCTTCTTGCGCTCAACACCGCCAAGCTCATGAAGAACATCACTCGACAGATTGTTGACGTTATCACCGCCGACAAAGCTATCAAGACTGCTGAGCAGCTCGAGAAAGAACTGCCGGCTCTGGACGACCTTGTGAAGAAGGCTTGCTCCTGCCCGAAGCCGACTCCTACTCCCACTCCAACACCAACCCCTACTCCCACTCCAACACCAACCCCTACTCCAACACCAACCCCTACTCCAACACCAAAACCAACCCCTACTCCAACACCAAAACCAACCCCAACTCCCACTCCAACACCAACCCCAACACCGAAACCAAAGCCAACCCCGGCTCCGGCTCCGACTAGTGGGGCGACCTCTGATGAATCGACCAGCCGCTCGGGAGGCCATTCGCAGGGTGGCTCCGGGACTCATTACATCCATCACGGTGTTGCCCCTGTGCTGACCCACTCAAGTGATCTTCCGTCAACGGGATTCTGATCACCATCGGCGATAACCCCTTGGGGTGGTTTATCAGCCAATCACAATGGCCATGGCTCACAGTTCTTGTGGGCCATGGCCATTGTTTTTCAGCCACGAAATCGGCAACCAGGATCTGTAACAAGTAATCCCACCCACCACCTCTGGGTTTTCACCACACCGTGTACGGCACCGATATGGTCAAGATATCGTCGATCCCGGGGGGCAGCTCGGGTAGATCATTCCCGTTCTGGACTCGACGGGTCACATCCGATCTGGGGCATCAATACCCAGCAGGTCAAGGCCTCGGCCAAGCACCCGACGAGTAGCCGCGCACAAGGCCAGACGCGATCCGCGAACCTCGCCGGTACTACGCAACACCGGGCACTGCTCATAAAACACCGAGTAAGCGCCAGCCAATTCGTAGAGGTAAGTGCACAGCTTGTGCGGAGTTAGGTCGGTAGCAACAACCTCGACGATCTCTCCGAACCTCGACAACAACAGGGCCAACTGTTGCTCGGCTGGCTCGTCGAGGACGCTGATGCGACCCCAATCCATCGCATCCAGGTCGGCCTCGGGATCGACGTTCGGGTTGGCCTCAGCGGCCGCTTTGCGCAAGATCTGTGAGACGCGGGCGTGAGCGTACTGCAGATACGGGCCAGTGTCACCGGTGGTCTGCACCATCCGCTCAGCGTCAAAAACATAGTCCTTCTGCAAGCCGTTGGACAGGTCGTCGTATTTAATGGCAGCCAAGGCGATATTCGGAGCCGCGTGCGTCTCGGCCTCGTCGAGCAGATCCGACAACGACACTGTGCCACCCTCACGAGTCTTGAAAGGACGGCCATCAGGGCCAAGCACCATGCCGTAGCCGACGTGCTCGGCCTCGACGTCGTCAGGCAGGAACCCGGCCATTCGGGCCACCTGGAAAAGCACTTCAAAGTGATGGCTCTGGCGCACGTCGGTGACGTAAATAATGCGGTCGGCCTTGAGTTTGCCCACGCGACGACGAATCGCAGCGAGATCGGTGGCGTCATATCCGAAGCCACCGTCCCTCTTACGCACGATCATTGGGGCATCCTGCCCCTCGACGAAAACGCACAGTGCGCCGTTGTCCTCGACGGCCAGGCCGTCAGCCGCGAGCTCGTCCACAACCCGCGGCAGGTCGTCGTTGTAGCTGGACTCGCCGGCCACGTCCTCGTCCGTCAGCAGCACCGACAGACGGGCGTAGGTGGCGTTGAACCCCTCCAGGGAGATGTCAATGAGAGTACGCCAGATCCGCAGAGTCTCGGCGTCCCCACCCTGCAGTTTGACAACGCGACGGCGCGCACGGTCAGCAAACTGCGGGTCAGCATCGAAAGTCTTCTTGGAATCCTGGTAGAGCTGCTCGACACCGGACAGGTCGAAATCGTCGACGTCCATCCGTTTCTCGACGATGTACTCAATGAGCATGCCGAACTGGGTGCCCCAGTCACCGATGTGATTCTGTGGGATAACGGTGTGCCCTTGAGCGCTCAGGACACGGTTGAAGCAGTCGCCGATGATGGTGGAACGTAGGTGACCGACGTGCATCTGCTTGGCGACATTGGGGGCCGAATAGTCGATGACAACTCGCTCGGGTTTCTCAGCCTGGGCGATCCCGGCGTTGGGATCGGTGACGAGATCAGAGGCCACCCGAGCCAGAACGTCGGTACGCAGGCGCAGATTGATGAATCCGGGACCGGCGATCTCGGGGGTTTCGCACAGATCCTCGATATCTAGCTTGGCAACAATATCGGCGGCCACGTCGCGAGGTGGACGTTTCTCCTCCTTGGCCAGGCGCAGGGCGACGTTGGATTGGAAATGTCCGAACTGTGGCTTAGTGGCCGGGCGCAACTGCGGGTCAACTCCGATGGCGGACTCGATGCGGGCAGCAAGCTGAGAGGGAAGAGACGACATGGCGGCATTATCCCACGAGAGGGCCAGCTCGTCACAGTCGGAGGCGCCACAGGCCCCGTAGTGACGTTTTTGGAACAAACACCGCTGCAAAGACGTTTGCCTTAACGATAACGATGTTTCGACAGGGAGGATCTATGAGCGTTCCAACTATCACTCTCAACGACGGAGTTCCCATCCCCCAGCTCGGCTTCGGCACTTGGAAAGTTCCTGCCAACGAGGCCGAGAAGGCCGTCAGCGCCGCCCTGGAGGCAGGTTTCCGCCATATCGACACCGCAGCCATCTACGGCAACGAGGAGGGTGTGGGCCGTGCACTCGCCGACTCCGGTCTGGATCGCAAGGACCTTTTCGTCACCACCAAGCTGTGGAATGACTCCCATCATGCCGACGATGCTCGCAAGGCCATCGAGACCAGTCTGGCCAAGCTGGGCCTCGACCACGTCGACCTCTACCTCATCCATTGGCCAGCCCCGGTCAAGTACGGCGACGCCTACATCGAGGCGTGGAACGCCCTGCAGGACTTCAAGTCAGAGGGCCTGACGCGCTCCATCGGTGTGTCGAATTTCAAGACCGAGCATCTGGACGCCATCGAGGGGGCCGCTCCGAGCGTCGACCAAATCGAGATGCATCCCTCGTTCAACCAGGCGACCTTCCGAGCAGAGCTGGCTGAGCGCGGCATTAACCCGGAGGCCTGGAGCCCGCTGGGCCAGTCGAAGGATCTCGACAATCCCGTCCTCACCGATATTTCCAAGGCGACTGGAAAGACGCCCGCCCAGGTCGTCATTCGCTGGCACCTGCAGATCGGCAACATTGTTTTCCCGAAATCGGTCACCCCGTCGCGCATCGTCGAGAACTTCGATGTGTTCGATTTCGAGCTGTCTGACGAGCAGATCGCCGCAATTGATGGCCTGGATCACGGCAACAGGCTCGGTGGTGACCCTTCTACCGCCGACTTCTGATTCTGCGACAGTGACCGGTCATAGCTTGGCCCCGGCAACGCGGTTGTCGGGGCCAATCGTCTGTCCTTACGAGTTGAGCGCCTTGTGGACGCCATTGTCAGTCTGTCCCAAAGTCGGTTCTCGTCGACTGACGACATCCCAGATCATTTTAAGCCGAGACCCGAATTCGCGACCCCAGCCATACCACCACACGTTGTCGCGAGGCTGGGTGCGATCGGGGACCCCGACAGCGTCAAGCCCGGTCATCCGGCACGTCGCGACGGTACGAATCTCGTGGTAGTCCTGCGTCACCATGATGGCCCGGTCGACCCCGAAGATCCGTCGAGCCCGAACACAGGTGTCGTAGGTGTCGAGACCAGCGACGTCCTCGACGATCCTGGCCGCCGGAACTCCCTTGCTGACGAGGTACGTCTTCATCACCTTGGGCTCGTTGTAGTGAGTCTCTCGGTGGTCCCCCGACACCAAGATGACCTTGGCCTTGCCGCTGCGGTAGAGATCCGCGGCAACGTCGAGGCGTCCTCGCAGATAGGCCGACGGGGTACCCGAGGGCAGGACTTGGGCACCGAGGACAATGGCGACGTCGCGCGGTTCAGTGTCAGCGACGTCGTGAACCTTGCCATATGACAGTGCCCCAGCCAGCGCCCAAGGCCCCAACAGTGCAACAAAGGCAGCAATGCATGTCGACACGACCACAGTGCGAATTGGGTGTCGGCGGCACGAACTCACACTCCCACTGTATAACCCGTGTTTCGGCATCCAGCGACTGCAATGGCATGTGGTAGCACAAAGAGGTCACCACGGCACCACGCCGCCTATCCAAAACTTTGTCGCTATCCCTACCGCTTATCGCCTTTGCGGAGATTAACCACTAGGAGACCAATAATGACCACAAGAATAACGACCGCGACGATCAGGATCGAGATAATCCAAGACTCACTCGACATCAATAATACATCCACGCGCTAGACCTTCCCTTCAGCTAGCAACCCAGCAGTAATTTTCATAAACTATGACAACCCAGCTTGCCCTAGTCTATAAGCTAGGCTGTTGCGTTAAAGTCCTTTACAGAGAGATCCAGAAACCTTGATCCAGAAAACACACCAGCATAACTAGTAATTGTGCCACCAAACCTCACATGAGAAGGAGATAGCCTTTCATAGTGAGCACCAGAAATACTTCCTCCCCGAAATTGAAGGTATGGACGGTATCCCTGCCGCCAAACACCACCCGCAGTGATCACCGACGGTGCTCGCGATACCACGTCACTAGCGAGGCCGTCGACGGATCCTGAGCCTTCAGGGCGTCATCGTCACCGGACACAGCCGGGGCGATCTGCAGCGCAAGCTTTTTACCTAATTCGACACCCCACTGGTCAAAAGAGTCGATACCCCAGACGGCACCCTGCACAAAAGTGATGTGCTCGTAAAGGGCAATGAGCTCACCAAGCACCTTCGGGGATAGTTCGGGAGCCATGATTGACGTCGTCGGACGGTCTCCGGCAAAAACCCGAGCGGGAACAATGGCCTCATCAGTGCCCTCGGCACGCACCTCGTCGGCGGTCTTACCGAACGCCAACGCGGCGGTCTGGGCGAAGAAGTTGCTGAGGAACAGCTCGTGGACGTCGGTACCGCCATCCTTGGTCGGATGGGCTGGATTAGCCACCGCGATGAAATCGGCCGGAATGACGCGAGTGCCTTGGTGGATGAGCTGATAGAAGGCGTGCTGACCGTTGGTGCCTGGCTCACCCCAGAAAATCTCGCCGGTGTCGGTGGTCACTGCTGAACCATCCCAGCGCACCGACTTGCCATTCGACTCCATAGTCAGCTGCTGCAAATAAGCCGGGAAACGGTGCAAATACTGTGAATATGGAAGCACCGCATGGGAATGAGCATCCCAGAAATTGGTGTACCAGACGTTGAGTAGACCCATGAACAACGGCACATTGCGCTCCGGCTCGGCAGTGGCGAAGTGCTCGTCGACGGCGTGAAATCCGGCCAGGAAGTCCTCGAAACTCTTCGGCCCGATCGCGACGGCAAGCGACGTACCGACGGCGGAATCCACCGAGTATCGGCCACCCACCCAGCTCCAGAACCCAAAGGCGTTCACTGGGTCGATGCCGAACTCCTCGACCTTGTCCAAGGCCGTCGAGACGGCGACAAAGTGCTTAGCGACGGCGTCACGTCGAGCCTGCTCGGTGTCGGCAATCGCACCGGCAGCGACCAAGCCGTCAAGCAGCCACGCACGCACGCACCGGGCATTGGTCAGAGTCTCCAAAGTGGTGAAGGTCTTAGAGGCAATGATGACCAGGGTCGTCTCAGGGTCAAGATCGGCGGTCTTGACAGCGGCATCGGTCGGGTCAATGTTGGAGATGAAGCGGCACTCCAGACCGTCCTTGACGTAGGGCTTGAGGGCCTCATAGGCCATCACGGGGCCAAGATCGGAGCCGCCAATGCCCACGTTGATGACAGTGCGAATCGGCTTGCCGGTGACTCCCTTCCACTCACCCGAACGCACCTTATCCGCAAAGGCGTAAATCTTGTCGAGCACCTCGTGAACATCGGCAACGGGATCCTGACCGTCAACATGCAGCTCGTCAGTGCGGGGACGACGCAGCGCGGTATGGAGGACGGCGCGGTCCTCGGTGACGTTGATGTGCTCACCGGCATACATCGCGTCACGACGCTCGGTGACGCGCATCTGCGCAGCCAGTTCGAGGAGAGCGTCACGAATCTCGTCGGTAAGGAGGTTCTTCGATAAATCGACGTGCAAATCCGCGACGTCAAAGGTGTAGCGCTCAGCGCGGTGAGGGTCGGCGTCGAACAAACGGCGCAGTTTATGTGGCCCGTCAGCGAAGCGGGACTTTAGGCCGGAGAGTGTGCCCCATGCGGGGGTGGAGGTAGCGTCGATGGGAGTCTGCATAACCCTAAGCCTAGGAGATGGGGCAGTGCTCGTGCGTCACACCATCACGTCGCTTCGCCTATCATATTCGCGATCGACTAAAGGAGGACGCGTGAGCGCGAAGTATCGTCGGGCTCTGGCACTGACGTCGGTTCTCGTCATCTCGACGTCAATCCTGACCCCGCCGGTATGTCCTACCCCCACGCCTTGGTCGGTTTCAGCTGCCCATGCTGCGCCTCCGGGAGCCACGCCTCCTGGCAACCTGACGATGAACGCGTCCCTCGACCGGTCGGGCACCGTGCAGGTCAAAGGGGCATTACGAACCCACACCAAGCAACCGGTTTCAGGGGCCCTCATCAACCTGGCAGTAGATGGAAAGCCCCTTGCCGTCGGCGTGACACACGACAACGGATCGTGGTCTGGCACCTTCCGGTTGCCTCCCACTATGCAAGCTGGCGCCCACGAGTTGTCCGCCACCTTCGACGGCACCGAAGGGGTCGGGGCAGCCTCAGCAAGCGGCACTTTCTCAATCGCTGCCCAACCCACTGTCCTCACCGCAGCCGTGAAACCGACAACCGCCGCCCCGGGAGCATTACTCAATGTCAACGGGACAGTGACCCTTCCCACTCACCGTCGGGTCACCGACAGCCACGTAGCGATTCTGCTCGGTACTGACGGCCAGGCGGCATTAACGGCCCCCACCGACTCCCAGGGCAATTATCAAGCCGCGTTCCAGGTGCCGCTGGATGCCCCAAACGGCCCACTCACGGTCACGGTCAAATTGGTCGATTCCCGGTATGGAGTTTCGCAACAGGCGGTAACGGTGCAGGTGAAGTCAGCCAGCCCGACTCCTACTCCAACACTCACCCCCTCCCCTACGCCAACCAGCGTGACGCCCACCCCGTCGTCACCCAGCACCCCGGTCGCCACTCATGACAGTGAGGAATCCCCGGACGGCCGGATCCCTAAGACGTCGACTAGCCCTATTCCAACAGCGCGACGTAGCGTCGTGGACGCCTTCGGTGGGCGCAAACCGATTCTCATCCTCGCGGGAGTCATCGGGGTTCTGCTGCTCGGTGTCCTCCTCGGCTCCTTGACCCGCCGCCGCGGCGACAACGTCCATTCCAGCGACGAGGGGGATGGCAACTCCCTCTTCGACGAGTGGGATGGCCCTGACTCGCACTAAAGGCGTCACCCATTGACGCGTCACCCACTGACCACGTGCGATCAGGCGTCCGCGTCTGCAACAACCTGCAAGACCGAACGGCAGCGCTCACGCAGGGCCGAGACGATACCGTCCTCACAAGCATCCCCGACGAGGACGTCGTCAAGACAGACCGCAAGGGCACCTGCGGCTAGCCAGCGTCGCAGCGCATAGGAGCCAACGCCACCGCGCGGAATGAGGGCAGCCCCGGGAGCCATTCGGGTGAGGATATCGCCGTAGCTAGCCGAGCCCATGTCAGCCGGGGCAACTTGGACGGCGTCAGCACCAGCGCCCCAGGCAGCCCGTACCTCGTTAGGGGTCAGAGCGTCGGGGGCGGCGGGGATACCAGCCTGACGCAGAGCATCAAGAACCTCACGGTTTGCGGCCACCGGGAGGGCAAAAGAGACCTTATCGTCAACAAGCCCCTGAACGTCCTCGACAGTCATCACGCCATGGACACCAACGACGGCGCGGCGACGGTAAATCCTCAGCACAGCGCGACGACGCTCAGCATCAGCGACCGGGAGGGCAAAAACGCGCACCTTCTCCTGAATCATCGCTTCAACAGGAGCCATAAGGTCAGCTGCGGGAACGTCAGGAAGTACCGCGATGATCTTTCCCGCCACCACTTCGTCGGGAAAAGTCAGTCGATCATCAGTGCGGCCCAAATCGTCAACCTCTGCGCTCATAAGTCACATCATGCCCTATGAGGGGCATCTAGCCGACACAAAGAGCGACCAGCACTCGGCCGCCCACATTTTTCGTGTCTGGGATGGAATAACACACGTTCGGCCCGTGTTGCCCTATATGTACGCCGGTGGTCGGCTCTTGGCCACCCCGAACGAAGGAGATGTTGCATGGCTAACACCGTAAATGTTCCGAATCCTGCTGGACAGACGACTACTAAGCTCGAAAACGCTGAATCCGGTTTCAAGGCCTCCGAAACCCTTGCCGCGAACCTTCAAAAGGTTCTCGTTGACTTCATCGCCTTGGAGTTGGTCGGCAAACATGCCCACTGGAATATCGTCGGCCCCAACTTCCGTGACCTCCACCTCAACCTCGACGAGGTCGTCGAAATTGCCCGTGAGGGCGCTGACGAGATCGCTGAGCGTATGCGTGCCCTTCACGCCTCCCCAGACGGTCGTCCCGCAGTCGTAGCTGCGAGCACCACCCTGCCGGAATCCCCTCAGGGCGAGGTGCTGACCCACGACGCCATCAAGGTCGTCACCGCTTCAATCGAGTCCGTGACCGGCACTATGCGTGAGGTCCACGATCAGGTTGACGAAGAGGACCCCACCTCCGCTGACATCCTGCACGGCCTCATCCAGCAGCTTGAACAGCAGGCATGGTTCATCAGCGCTGAAACTCGCACTCCAACTGCTCACTGATTCACCAGTTCAGACGCAACCCATCGTTCACCATGCTGTGGGTCCCGAGATTATCTCGGGATCCACAGTGCGTATTCACCGACCGCCACACTCGTCGGAGGCCGCCACTACATTGGGCACAGCCCCTTCTGAATCGTCCGCCCCAAGGAGACACCGTGCGACTGGCCGAAGCCCTTGACGACATGGTTGACGGTCGTGCCCCCGTCACTACCGACCGCGGGGAACGTCAACCGGGCTGGGACTCTCCCGGTGCCCGCCCCCTCGACGCCGACATGGCGCTAGACCACATCGAGCGCGCCGTCGCCGCCGACGGCATCTCGATGTACGAGCACCAAGAAGAGGCAATACTGGAAATCCTGGCGGGGAATCACGTCATTGTCACTACCCCGACCGGATCCGGGAAATCCCTCATCGCTACCGCCGCCCACTTCGCGTGCGTCGCAGCCGGCGGGCGCTCCTACTACACCGCCCCCATCAAGGCTCTCGTCAGCGAGAAATTCTTCAGCCTGTGCGAGATCTTCGGAGCCGCCAACGTCGGCATGGTCACCGGGGATGCCTCGGTCAACGCAGACGCCCCCATCATCTGCTGCACCGCCGAGATCCTCGCTAACATCGCTCTGCGCGAGGGCCATCACGCCAGCATCGACCAGGTCGTCATGGATGAGTTCCACTTCGTCGGCGACCCCGACCGCGGCTGGGCCTGGCAAGTGCCACTGTCCGAGCTTCCCCAGGCCCAACAGATCATCATGAGCGCCACTCTCGGTGACGTCTCCGACCTCTCCGTCGGCCTGACGACCGCCACCGGGCGCCCCACCAGCGTCATCACCGGGGTCGTCCGCCCCGTCCCGCTGGAGTACTCGTGGTCTATGAAACCCGACCACGAAGCCATCGAGGAACTCGTGGCCGATCAGAAAGCCCCGGTTTACATCGTCCACCCCTCCCAGAAACAGGCCGTAGAACGTGCCCAATCCATGACGTCAATGAAGTTGGTGAGCACCGAAGAGCGACACGCCATCGCCGCTGAGATCGCCGGTTTCCGCTTCGCGAAGGGGTTCGGATCGACGGTGCGCAAGTTCATCACCGCCGGGATCGGCATCCACCATGCCGGAATGCTGCCGAAATACCGCCGCCTCATCGAAACTCTCGCCCAGCAGGGCAAACTCAAGGTCATCTGCGGCACCGACACCCTCGGCGTCGGGATCAACGTGCCAATTCGAACCGTCATGTTCACATCCCTGACGAAATTTGACGGCCGACGCACCCGCGTCCTCAAGTCCCGCGAGTTTCACCAGATCGCCGGGAGAGCTGGACGTGCCGGATTCGACACCGTCGGCTACGTCGTCGCGCAGGCACCCGAGCACGTCATCGCCAACCACAAAGCCCTTGCCAAGGCCGGTGACGACCCCAAGAAACGTCGCAAAGTACAGCGTCACAAGCCACCGGAAGGATTCGTCAACTACTCCGAGGAAAACTTCACTAAGCTCATCGAATCCACCCCGGAGACCCTCCATGCTCGCATGAGAATCACCGAGGCGATGCTGCTCAACCTGTTGCAGCGTGACGAGGACACCGCCCGGGCCGTCCAGCACCTTGTCGAGGCCGCCACCCCGGCCGTCGCTGAACGACGTCGTCTCTACCGCCGAGCAGTCCAAATTGGGCTGTCTTTGTTGCGCTCCGAGGTTGTCCATCGCCTCGAGGTACCCACACCTGGGGGCCGCCGATTTGCCATGAACGAGGCGCTGCAGGACGACTTTGCTCTCAACCAACCACTTTCGGCCTTCGCCAGCGAGGCCGTTGCGACCCTCGACCCGGATTCCCCCAGCCACGCCCTTGACGTCGTCAGTGTTATCGAGGCCACCCTCGATAATCCGATGACCGTCCTCATCGCCCAACAGCACGCCGCCCGCGGTGAGGCCATCGCGCACATGAAAGAGGACGGCTACGACTACGAGGACCGGATGGCCGCCGTCGAGGAGATCGAGTGGCCCCGCCCCCTTGAAGACACTCTGAACGCCCTGTTCGATATTTTCGCCCCGAGCCACCCGTGGGTCCCCGCCGACGCCCTGCAACCCAAGTCGGTGGTACGCGACATGTACGAACGCGCCATGACCTTTGGCGAGTTCTGTGCCCACTACAAGGTGCAACGCAGTGAGGGGCTCGTGCTGCGCTATCTCACCGACGCCTACCGGGCGCTGCGCCAGACAGTGCCCGAGTCCGAGCGCACCGACGAACTGAGTGACGTCATTTCGTGGCTCGGCGAGGTTGTCCGCTCCACCGATTCCTCCCTCATCGACGAATGGGAGGACCTCACCCATCCCCTCGACGAGGAACCCGAGGAGGTCCGCCCGGCGCGGACGTTCACGTCCAACCAACGAGCCTTCACCGTCATGGTGCGCAATGCGATGTTCCGCAAGGTGATCCTGGCTGCCGACGACGACTTCGAAGCTTTGGGAGCCCTCGAACCCGAACGGTCGGCCATGACGACCACCGCTTGGGAGGACACTCTGGGCACCTACTGGGACGAGCACGACGAGATCAACGATGGGCCTGACGCCCGCGCTCCCGGTCTGTTCATGATCGAAAACGAATCGAGACGACGCGACAGCCGGATATGGCTAGTTCGTCAGATCATCGACGACCCAGCCGGTAACCACGACTGGTCAATCACCGCGACCGTTGACCTTGACGAGTGCGACGAGGCCGACGACCTAGTGCTGCGTACCAGAGCGTTCGCCCGGCTGGACTGACGTTCGTCACCAAGTCACCGTAGGTTCCCCGCCCGGTCCGCCCATTCCACTGCCCGTCCACCTCGCAAGGTGGCAGGCATGTCGATCACTCGCTGATTACTGCTCCCCCGCCACGGCAGGGTGAGGGTGCGGTGGACCAGCTGGAAGGGACCGTCAACCAAGACGTCAATCTGGCCCAGCATGTCGGCCAATTCAGCATCACGACGTGCCTGTCTCATCAACGCCTCGACGGTGTACCCGGACCATGACCACACGTCCCACCCCATCTCATGAGCGGCGCGGGCCAACCTTGCACATGCACGAGGTTGACGGCTCGCCTCTCCCCCCGACAAGGTCAGCCCACTGGCCAACACCGACGAGTTCATAGCGGCGATGACCTCCTCAACGTCGACCTCCTGACCACCGCAGGGATCCCACGTCGCCGGGTTATGGCACCCAGGACACTGCAGCGGACACCCTTGGGTAAAGACCGTGAAACGGATGCCGGGGCCGTCAACGATCGACTCCGGCTCGATCCCAGCGATCCTCACCCGTGCTTAACGCGGTCTCTGACTTCGGCGCGCTTGGCGTCGTTGAAACGATCCAAAGTGCCCACCAGATATCCAGTGATGCGACGGATCCGGTCGAAGGGGCCCGATTCTTCAGCCCGACCGCATCCGGGACACTCGTCGTCGATAATTCCGGTGTAGCCGCACTGTGGATCCCGGTCGACGGGATGGTTGATAGAGCCGTATCCGATGCCACTGGCTGCCATGTGTCGCACGATCGCTGCGAAGGCGTCAACATTGCGGGCTGGATCCCCCGACAACTCCACGTAGGAAATATGGCCACCATTGGTGAAGGCGTGGTAGGGAGCCTCGATGGCGATCTTGTCTGCGGCACCGATGTGGTACCAGACCGGCACGTGGAAGCTGTTCGTGTAGTACTCGCGGTCGGTCACTCCCGGGATCGACCCGTAGCGCTGCCGATCCATTCGGACGAACCGCCCCGACAGTCCCTCAGCCGGGGTGGCCAGGGCCGAGAAGTTCAGGCCGGTGCGCTCGGCAGCCTCGTCCATACGTTCCCGCAGGTGACCAACGATCCGCAGGCCAAGCTGTTGCGCTTCTTCCGACTCACCGTGGTGGACTCCGATCAACGCCGTAAGCGTCTCGGCAAGCCCGATGAACCCCACCGAAAGAGTCCCGTGTTTCAGCACCTCGGCGACGGAGTCATCGGCACGCAGCTCCTCAGAGTCGATCCATACCCCTTGGCCCATGAGGAAGGGAAAATTGCGCACCAGCTTGTGAGATTGGATCTTGAGACGGTCGAGGAGCTGGTCAATGACCAGATCAATCATCCGGTCGTACGAAGCGAAGAAGGCATCGACGTCGTGATGGGCTTCGATGGCCAATCTGGGCAGGTTGATCGACGTGAACGACAGGTTTCCACGTCCCCAGGTCTGGGCCCGGGACGGGTCATGCACGTTCGACATCACCCGAGTGCGGCAACCCATGTACGCGATTTCCGTCTCGGGGTGGCCAGGCCGGTAGAACTCGGCGTTGAAGGGGGCATCCTGGAAGGAGAAGTTCGGGAACAGCCGCTTGGCGCTCACCCGGCACGCCAGCCGGAACAGGTCGTAGTTGGGATCGCCCGGGTTGAGGTTGACCCCTTTCTGTACCCGGAAGATCTGGATCGGGAAGATCGCGGTCTCCCCGCCACCCAGCCCCGCCTCGGTGGCCTCCAACAGGCAGCGCATTACCATCCGCGCCTCCGGGCGTGTGTCGGTACCGTAGTTGATCGACGAGAATGGCGTCTGCGCTCCGGCCCGCGAGTTCATGGTGTTGAGGTTGGCGATGAGGGCCTCCATCGCCTGGTAGGTCTGGCGTCGGGTCTCTTCGAGGGCCTGACGACGAATCCGCTCGGCAAGGCGATCAGTGTCGCGGACGAGTCCAGCAAACAGCCGCCCGACCTGCTCGCGCTCGGCAGCAAGACCAGTCTCGTCAGGTTCCAACGTCCATTCCGAGGCCGCTTCCCGCACCTCGTCAACCTTGTCCTCGTCGCCCCCAAGAACCTCAAAGATTCGTGCCAGACCGGTCTGGGCGGCGCGCCTAAAGGTCTTGGCGACACCCGGTGCCATGTCACGATCAAAATTTGGCACGGCCTGACCACCGTGCTGGTCATTCTGGTTGGACTGGATGGCAATGCAAGCCAAGGCTGCGTATGACCCGATGGACTGCGGGGCACGCAGCACACCGTGGCCGGTGGAGAACCCGTGCTCGAACAAGTCGGTGAGGTTAATCTGGCAGCAGGTAGTTGTCAGAGTAAGAAAATCGAGGTCGTGGATATGGATGTCACCGTCACGGTGGGCGGCGGCGTGGGCAGGGTCGAGTACCTCCAGCAAGTTGAACTGTTTGGCTGACTCGGTGCCATAGCGCAGCATCGACCCCATAGCGGAGTTGCCGTCAACGTTGGCGTTCTCCCGCTTGGCATCAGCCTCCTCTGCGGACGCGAAAGTGATCTCGCGCAGGGTGCGCATCAATGCTGACTGCTGGTCACGGGCGACGGTGCGGCGCTGTCGGTACAGGATGTATGCCTTGGCGACGTCGTCATGCCCCTGGTCCATGAGCGTCTTCTCGACGAGATCCTGGATGGTCTCAACGTCCGGGGTCTCCTCGCCCATCTCGCTCAGCCGAGACATGACCTCCAAGGCAACCTCAGATGCATGCAACTCGGAGGTACCCATCCCGCATGCCACGAAAGCCTTACGGACAGCCTCGACGATCTTCGTCGAGTCGAAGCGGATCACCCTGCCGTCACGTTTGCGAATGGACGTCGGTACTGCGCGTTGCTGACTAATGGTCTGGTCGTCTGGTTGAACGATCGTCGACATGCTCACTCCTCGAAGCAGCGCACAGGTGGAGCATGGATAGCCCCGGGTCGTCCCGCGCGCCCGTTGTCGTACCGGGTCGTTGACCCGGGTACTGGCAGGTATTCGGACTTCAGGGCCCTCCGTCGTTAGACGGGTTCCTACCGAGCGACGCTTCCCAGCCAGCTGGCCAGTGCGTGATGTCGCCGTCGTTCCCTGTTACCGCTGCGGGGCAGTTCCGGTTTCCCACCGGATTCCCTCTTGCCTCCCATCACCGCCACACGAAGGGTTATCCCCTACATCTGGTGCCTGACGATGGGAACCAGCACAAGATAAAGGGTATACGCATTGGTGGCACACCTGCACGCGACCCCCCGAGTTGCCACGAAACAGCGCAGAGTCTGGCCTTACAAACCGGTTTTCCATCCTTGTAGCGGCGGCTGGCATGATGGACACACGCTCAGGGAAAGGACACTCCCATGAAGATCACCAGCACATCCATCACCGAGGGTCAGCCAATCGAACTGGCCTACGCCCACGCCGACGCGGGCGGCAAGAACATCAGCCCCCAGCTCAGTTGGACACCCGGCCCAGAGGGCACCAAGTCGTACGCCATCACCATCTACGACCCTGACGCCCCCACCGGATCAGGTTTCTGGCACTGGATTCTCGCCGATATCCCGGCCGACGTCACCTCTCTTGGCGAGGGCGGCCCGCTGCCCGCTGGGGGACGGGAGTGGACCAACGATTACCAGGAGGAGGGCTACTCCGGCGCCTGTCCGCCTCCCGGCCCCGCTCACCGTTACATCCACACTGTCCATGCCATGCCGACTGAACACCTCGACATCCCCGACGAGGCGGCAAACGTCCAAGTGCGCTTCGCCATCCACACCAC
Organism: Cutibacterium acnes; assembly: GCF_003030305.1. Classification (NCBI taxonomy): domain Bacteria; kingdom Bacillati; phylum Actinomycetota; class Actinomycetes; order Propionibacteriales; family Propionibacteriaceae; genus Cutibacterium; species Cutibacterium acnes. Next base: position 2,252,701 of record NZ_CP023676.1, read on the forward strand.
CGAGTTGGACTCGGCGTCAATCACCGGAACCTTCCAGCAGTCCTGAGCCATCCTGTACCGATGAGGCAGGTGTCGCGGGTGTCCGCGGCACCTGCTTGACTGACATCGTGAAGGTTCGGCAGGCACTTCTCATCGTCCTTGTCCTTTTCGGCCTGGTTTCGGTGCCCCTTTCTGCCAGCGCCGCACCGCCAAGCCCTACTCCGACGACCACCAGTACCGCGTACGTCAGTGAGACCCCGACCTCACGGCCATCGGTTGACGGGGGCCCGGGAGCGGGTATGGGCTGGGATTCGACCCCGGTGTCCTCCGACATGGCCGCGAGAATGGACTGTGCTTCGGTCATGTTTGTAGGCGTGCGAGGGTCGGGGGAGACCCCGCCGTACGGCGACACGATTACGTCAATCCGTGACGCCCTAGCGCAAAAGTGGCGAGGCAAGGGGACCGTTCGTCAGGTGTACCTGAACTACCCGGCCGCTGACCCCCACACCTTGCAGAACACCCCGATGAGCTCTCTGCTCTTCGACTCCACGATGCCATCAACCGAATATTTCGATTCAGCAGCTCTGGGAGCCAAAAAACTCATCGCCTTGCTTAATACCGAGAAAAAGCAGTGCCCTAAGGAATGGGTGGTTCTCGCTGGTTTTTCCCAGGGGTCACAAGCCATCACGCAGGCCCTTGCTCAGACCGACACCCCACAGCGTCTAGCAGGTGCCATCCTGGTCGGAAACCCCGACCATTACCCCGGCCAGAACGTCCAGGAGGTCAGTGGAGACGCCGACCAGTCAGCAATTGGTATGGCCGCCATCCTCTACTACCTACGTGAGCGCGCGAATGCCACCCCGGGCGCTAATCGTGACGCCCAGATGCGGGCCATCATCGAAGCCACGCTTAGTCTGAGCCAAAACTCCATCAACCAGAAAGCCCTCGATGCCGACATGTCGAAGGCCGGAGCTGCAATTCCAGCGGAGGCATACCCGGAAACGTATTCGGTGTGCATGAAGGGTGATCCGGTCTGCGATACCGCACCGGCCCTCACACGCATCCTCACCTTGCAGTCGACTTGGCAGGACGAACTCAATCAAGGCCGTCCGATTCACATGGGCTACACCCGCACAGTCATGGAAGGGGCGTTGGACCGCATTGCTCAGCGTACTAACGCCATCGGTGCCGCCGAGGCAAAGGGGACTCCCCTGCCTCACGGGTCGACGGTGGCGGTGACGACTCGCGACTGGGGACCGCTTCAGATCGGCGTGGCTGTGGGTGCAGGTGTTGCTGGGCTAGGGGCGGGCTGGCTCTTGGGACGTGCCGGTCGACGTCGTCAGCGTCGCCGCCGTTGGCACTAAACGGGTTAAATCTCGAAGAACCACTGCCCCGTGGCCACAACGCCAATGACATCGGCCAGCAGAAGAATACCGAAGGCTGCCAGAAGAGCTGAGATACCGCGGCGGACTGCCACCGCGTGACTTTCTCGAATACCCGTCACCATGCTGGCGACACGATCTGGTCCGCCAATGAGATACGCGATCACCAGGACAATCAGCAGACTATGGCTACAGGCGACCCAAATTAGCGATTCGACGACAGCCCAGCTCTGATGCGGAAGATGAGCAGCGTGTACCAGCATCGCCCAGAACGCTGGGTCGATGAGGGACGACAGTCCTACGAGAAGACCGCTGACAGCCAGAGCTCGAGGCGCCGTCGAGCGTGGCGCTGCAGAAGTATCCCCCCCGAAATCCTTCGTCGGCGCACCCGGACGCGATCGCCACGCCGCCCAGGCAACAAACACCACACCAAGGACGGTCACGAGGCACACCCACACCACGTGGGGGACGTGGAACCCATGGACGCCCAACCGAGTAAGCAGCGCTCCCAGACCAAGCACCCCGGCAATCCCAAAACCAGCGGAGGTCCCTACCGAGGTGACGAGGAGAGTCACGACCCCGCGCCGCCTGACCCCGAGCCCGAGTGCTGCCAACAGCACCAGGGACCCCAACGGATCGAATCCGGCGATACCGAGGGCGAAAGCCGCAGCGAGGAAAGACAGCACAGGGAAAGGCTACTCGGTAGCCATTTTTCGAATGGCATGAACTGCCCCCGCGTCGCGCAACAGAGAAGCTCCCTCAATTTCACTTCCATGCCATCTTCGTGCTACCATCTTTGGGTTGGGTTTGCCAGGTGAGCCCGATGCGCGAGTGGCGGAATGGCAGACGCGCTGGCTTCAGGTGCCAGTGTCCCTTGGGACGTGGAGGTTCAACTCCTCTCTCGCGCACAACGAATAAGAAGCCTCGGATCGAAGTCCGGTTCGAGGTTTTATTACGCTTGTATTTCATCACACGTGTAGTGCACTCGCTCCCGCATTCGTCAGCTGAGGGGGCTCTCGAGGCGTTTTAATCGGCTTTTTTGCCCACCATGGTGGCCGTTCGGCTTCCGTTAACAGACGAAAGTGCACCAACCTCGCTACGAAGTGGACCTGAGAGAACCCTTATTCCTACTTTATGTGGTGTCCGCCGGACAAAGCCGGCGCGAGCACCTCATCGGGTGCCGACTCATGGACAAGAGAGGACACACCATGATCAAGAACCGCCTCGTCGCCGCTGGAGCAGCAGCTGCCCTCGCAACTGGTACCGCCCTCATGGCTGTGCCGGCCCACGCTGCCACTCCGGCCCCTGCCCCCACCCCTGCCCCCTCTGCTCCTGCCAAGCCGGGCATCAACGTCTCGAAGCTGCCGATCCACATCGATTTCGACTGCCTCAAGAAAAATGCCCAGGAGCGTCACCAGATCGAGCTCAAGATCGCCAAGATCCTCGTCAAGGACGGCACCGCCAAGTCCAAGGCTGTGGCCGTTGATTCCGCCAAGGAGATCATCGATACCGTTCTCAAGGACCCGAGCCTGCTGGCCAAACCGGGTGCCCTCGTGACCAAGATCGTCAAGATCATTACCGACAATGCTCTCAAGGCTTTCGGCGACACCACCGCCCTCGGCGATCTCAAGCAGCTCGCTCAGGACATCGTCAACAACCTTAAGGCCGCCAAGGCTTGCTTCGTCATTAACATCCCGGGGCAGCCCCCGAAGATCCAGCATGTCGGCCATCTCGGCGACCTCCAGTCCGCCGCTTGGCTTCCGGCCAGCCAGGTCCGCTGAGTATCGCTAACTCTCACGGTAACGCCATAAACCGAGCGACCATGTGACTCATGTTGCCCGACATGAATGGGGCTGCGGGTTTTCCCGCAGCCCTTTGTCACGTCCCCGCTTCACATGCGTAGGTGCAGCACTTATGTGCACATGACACTGACTGACATGCACGTCTAACCAAGTTCGTATGCGTACACGTCCCCAAGCCATCAGATGAGCCTCCATTCATCTAGTGTCAAGGCTACGGCCATTAAGGCACAAACATCACATGCAAAGGAGCGTGGGACATGACCTTCACCAAGAAGCTGAGCGCACTGGCCATTGCGGGCACTATGGCTATTACCGGAGCCTCTATAGCGACAGTTCCGGCTGTGGCTGCTGACAAAGCTCCAGCCCCGGCCACTGCCACCGTCCAGTCGAAACTCATCACCGGGTACACCACCAGCACTGATCAGTAGGGCACCAAGCTCTTCTTCCGCAAGAACATCGTCCCCAACGCTAAGGGTGCCGTCGTCATCGTCCACGGCGCAGCTGAACACTCCGGCCGCTATGACTACCTGGCTAAGCGTCTCAACGACGCCGGCTACTCAACCTACCGCTTCGATCACCGCGGGCATGGTCGTAGCGCGCGCCCATACGTCGACAACGCCATCCCACGTGGCCACATCGACGATTGGAGCAACCTCGTCAACGACGTGCACCAGTTCGTGCAAATCGCCCACCAGGAAAACGCCGGCAAAAAGGTGTTCCTCTTCGGGCACTCCATGGGTAGTTTCGCCGTCCAATCCTACGGCGCTAAGTACCCGGGAACCGTTGCCGGCATCGTGAGCAACGGTGGTGGCATTGCCGTCAACCCATGGGGCCGCGACACCGAAGGGCCGGAGAAGGTCACCGCACACGACCTCACCGACGCCGAGAAGAACGCCGCACCCACGATCAGCCAACTCCTGCCGATGGATAAGCTCACCAGCTTTAACGGCATCCTGCTGACCCAAGCGGTGCGCCATCCCAAGGCCATCCACCTGCCCTCGACCGCCGCCGAGGCCTTCATCCAGTTCAAGAACCCGCTGGCGAACGGCGTTTGCACCGACCCGGCCGTCATCGAGGACTACAAGAAGGATCCCCTCAACAACAAGTACATAAGCCTCGGCATGGTCAAGCAGATGGGCGTCGCACAGGTGTACAACACCTTTAACGCTCCATCCTTTAGCGAGCCGACCCTTATCATGCACGGCGCCAACGACGGCATCGTCCCCTCGTACTTCGACGTCAACTGGTACAACGCCATTGGCTCTAAGGACAAGAAGATCATCGAGTGGGAAGGTCTGATGCACGAGACCATCAACGAGCCCGTCAAAGATCAGGTCGACGATACGATCATCAACTGGATTAACGCTCACAACAAGTGAGCACTACTCAATGATGTCCTCATAGCGGCTGAGCCCAGGTATTCCCTGGGCTCAGCCGGTGCCGTTATACGATCACTAGGTAAGTGATAAATCACCATCACGTGGCATTACAGCGCGGCTTGAGCATCGTCACCACGACCCGCTCGTCATTGCTTCGGTGAGCCACACATACGAGGTAAGGTCTCCTCCATGTTGCCGAAACCTAACCTTCCTCTGCGGGTCACAGCCGTCGCACTCACGACCTGCCTAGCGCTCAGCGCCTGCTCCTCCCATAGCGATGTGAAGAACCCCAGCCAGTCCGGCAGTTCCTCCACTGCTGGCGTATCAAACGCCACCTTGGCGAAGATTCCAGCCGCTCAGGCCGGGGCAACGGACATCACCTTCAATGCCGCCCCCGAGAAGGTCAAGGCCATCTTCCCGCGCTTCGCAAAGGCGCGGAACCTCAGCACCGCAGTAGAGGTCGTCAAAGGGCGCATGCTGCGCGATTCCTGGCAGCAAAACGCTTCTGACGTCAACGTCACCTCCCAGATCATTGCCTCCAATGACGCCGCATTGGGCGTGCTGGTGACCAACCAGACCACTATCGCCGGTAAGAAGCAGACGATTCCGGCCACCATCTGGTACTCGACCGCAGCCCAGCAGTCATACTCCTCTCCCGCCCTCGTCAAGCCCGACAAATGGGCTGACCTGACGACAGCGCTGCAGGATGCTGGCAAGGATCAGTCCCTCGACGGCGGAAAAATTGCCGCGGCCGTCAAGGCGAAATCGGCCCCGTATGGCAGCGGCCCCGCCCTCGGTTTTAGCCACAACGGTGACCTCTTGGCCAGCTTTGCCTCGGGAGTCGTCACCGATAAGGCCGTCACCCTCGTCGTTCCCAGCGACAAAACGAAGGGAATGCTCAGCAACTTCGGCACCCAGGCTCAGAAAGCCTCAACAAATCCCGGCACGTTCACTGGAACTACCTCCCAGCCCGTAGATGAGTCCCTCAAAGCCACGGACACGAGTGGTCGCCCACCAACAGCCGTCGGCCCGGACTGTCGGGTACTGCACTGCGTCGCAGTCACCTATGACGATGGCCCCAGCGCCATGACCCCAGAACTTCTCAACACCATCAAGAAGTTCAAGTTGTCGATCACCTTCTTCGAGATGGGCAACAGCATCATGGCCTTCCCAAATACGGCCCAGAAGGTGGCTGCCGCCGGCATGGAGATCGGCAACCACACAGTCACCCACCCGAATCTTCCGGCGAAGACCCCGGATCGCATCCGTCGTGAACTGGAGCACAACTCGCAGCTCATTAAGCAGTTCACCGGGGCCACTCCGCTGTTGTTCCGCCCACCCTATGGCGCTCACAACGACACTGTTGACAAGGTCGCCAAGGACAATGGCATGGCAATCATTCAGTGGCAGATTGACAGCGAAGACTGGAAGAACCGCAACCCTGAGATGACGTATAAGAACGTCATGACCGCGCTGCCGTACACCGCACCTATCGTCCTTGAACACGACATCCAGAAGGCATCAATCGACGCCGCCCCGCAGATCTATAAGGATCTTGAAGCAAAGGGCAAGACCATCGTCAGCGTCAGTGAACTGTCCCTCAACACCGGGGGTTACCAGGCCGGTCACGCTTACTGCAATGGAACGGTCAAGCCACAAAGCGGCTATAACTGCAAAGGATGAGGATCCGACCGGGGGCGCGCACGGCTGTAGAAGGTCTCACTCTGCTGGCCTGTGCTGCGCTGGGGTTCTACCTGCTGCTCAGTGGCCGCGTTCACCTGTTCGTCGGCACCATCATCACGACCCTGCTGTGGGTTGCGTGTCCGGTCCTGACGGTCATGGGCTTGTGGACCCTGGCCCACGCGGTTCGTCACCCGAATACCACAGGGCATCATCGTGCTCGGATCGGACTACTTATCGTTGCCCCTGTCGCCCTGGGATTATTCGTCCCGCTAGAGCCACTAACCCTGCTCGGAGCGGCGAGTTACCGTCCCGCAGTGCGGGGCACCTCGTCATCTCCGGCTCACTCGAGCTCGTGGAATAACGGTTTACCGGCGGCTCCTACGTCGATATCCCCGGTAGCTATCGACCCCAAGACCGGAAAAACCGTCGGCGGATACGACAACGGCGGCGACAACATCGGGTCTGACCGCAACGGCCCTATGGGTCCACCACCGGCCCAATGGCCCGCTCTCAAAGGCAATCCGGCTGAACTCACCATCTACGACTACGTGCAACGGGCTGATGATCCCCGCGGTATCGCCACGCTTAAAGGCAGAAAATTGACGATGATCGGCTTCGTCAGTGCCGCCCCAGAAGACCCAGCTCATGCCTGGGTGCTGGCCCGACTCAAAATGTGGTGCTGCGTGGCCGACGCACTGCCGTTCATGACGACGATGGTGGGAGCCTCGTCTCGTCCCACCGGCGGTTCGTGGATCCGCGTCACCGGCACGTACCTGCCTAGTTCCCCCAACGGCGACACTCGCTTCAGGGTGGAACGCATCGACCAGATCCCGGTACCGGAGAACCCGTATATATGAGCGAGCTGCCTCCCCAGGTAAATGCCTGGCTCGTGATCTTCATCGGTATCTGGCTACAGGCCGTACCCTTCCTGCTCTTGGGAACGATCATCTCATCGACCCTAACAGCCTTCCTCAAACCGCAAGCTCTGGCCCGTTTCCTGCCACGTCAAACTGCCTTGGCCGTAGTGGTCGCGGGGCTTGCCGGCATCGCCCTTCCCGCCTGCGAGTGCGCCTCGGTGCCCACCACCAAGTCCTTGGTCAGGGCAGGCGTACCGACAGCCGCAGCCCTCACCTTTATGGTGGCTTCCCCGGCCATCAATCCGGTCGTCATAGCAGCCACCGCGGTTGCCTACACCGTCAATCCTCGGATGGCTGTAGCGCGGTTCATCGCCGGATTGTTGGCCGCCGTCCTCATTGGTTTGGGGTGGATCTGGCTAGGGCGTCCTCTCCGCGGGGTTGATGACGGCTCCCCGGGATCTGCCTGCGAGGAGGCCTGCGGACTACATGACCACCAACCGCGCACCATGTCCGCAATGGCCGAGACCTTCCGCAGCGAGCTAACTCACGATTTCATCCAATCCTGCGGCTTCCTCGTCATTGGTGCGGCGATCGCTGCCACCGTCAAGGTCTGTGTTCCGATCGCCTGGATGCAGGCTTTGACGATCAACGTTGTAGTGGAGGCAGCAGTATTGAGCCTGCTAGCCGTCATCGTCGCCCTGTGCTCAGAAGCCGACGCCTTCATGGCTGTTTCTCTGACGAGTTTCTCCCCCACCGCCCAGCTGGCCTTCCTGGCGATCGGACCGATCGTTGACGTCAAGCTGATGGCTATGGAGGGCGGGGCCTTTGGTGCTGGGTTCCTTAAACGGTTCGTCCCGCTGGCAACGTGCTGCTGCTTCGTCTCAGCAATCCTCATTGGTGCTCTCATCTTTTCCTCATAGCCAACCTGCACTGATGACCACAACTGGCACGAACCAGTGACAGAGTGTGCCCCAATATCGCCAGTCATCTGAGAATTCGAAGAACTCTCCCAGAATATCGGCGACGCTCGGCGTTGTGACTCTTCCCTACTTGAGCAGAGCCTTAATCTATAAATCGTGAGTGCCTCCCCGCGTCGCTCGATTCGAGCCCTGGCCATCGCCTTGGTTGCCCTGCTCTCACTTGGAGCCTGCTCTCACGACGACGGGGACCCCAACGCCTCGCCCTCAGACATCCGGTCAACCATGAAATCCACCTCCGTGGCCAGCGACCATGTCTCAGGGGCGTCGATGACATCAACGTCCTTCCGCAAGCCGTCAGACATTTCCATCAAGGTCCCAACTATCACCACCGCCCGTAATCTCAGCCAGGCCATCGAGGTCGTCCGTGAGCGCACCCTACGCGGCGCTGCATGGGATTCGGCTACGAAGGTCACTATGACCGGCCATTTCATCTCCTCGACAACTGACCTACTTGGGGTCGAGTTGCAGGCTGAAGTGACGAAGGGCAAAACAACCTCTCAGTCCACAACGACGTTGTGGTACGACGCCACAATGAAACAAACCCTGTCAGCGAGCGCCCTCATCTCGTGGCCCGGTTGGCCAAAGTTCAGCCAGGAAGTTGTTAAATCTGCCCATGCCGATGGCCTCAACGGCAAGAAGGCTGAGGCGGCCCTCCAGCAACCGCAAGCCCCCTATGGCACCGGACCTGCACTGTCATTTGACTCCAAGGGGGACCTGCTTGTGAAGTTCCCGGCGGGAGCTATCGATAGCGTTCAACGTACTGTTCTCATCGATTCCAAGGCCGTCTCTCCGACGCTCAGTGGGCTCGGCCAGAAGGCCCTCGGCGCCTCACTACACCCGACGTCGTTCACCGGTACCCCGTCAACGGATGCGACATGGTTTACCAAACTCAAGACGAGCCCGAAACCAGCAGATTCTCCGAACACCAGGCCCCTCCCGGGCGACCCGGCCACCAAAACGAGCAGCACACCGACCCACCCCTCAACGGCAATTGGTGTCGACTGCATCGTCGAAAACTGTGTGGCCCTGACCTATGACGACGGACCCGCTGATACTACTGCGAAGGTCATTGATGGTTTCACTCACGCGAAAGCCGCCGCCACCTTCTTCCTGCTCGGGACCAACGTTGACAACCACCCAGACACCTCCACCTTGCTGGCCGGCTCCGGTTTCGAGGTTGGCAGTCACTCGGCCAGCAACCGAACTCTGACGACACTCGGGCCTCGGGGCCGCACAGCTGAGATCACCGATGCCGTCAATGCCCTAAGTAAGCTCACTGGACGACCGACGATGCTCTTCCGTCTGCCGTATGGTGCGCACAACGAGCAGATCGATGCCGCGATGGCCAAACAGAATCTGGCCATGGTCAACTGGACCGCCGATTCCAATGACTGGCAGAACCGTAACGCCGGCAAGATCACCAAGACGGTGACCGAGTACGCCACGACCTACACCCAGCCGATCATCGTGCTGCACGACACCTATTCGTCAACCGCCGACGCGACCAGCGGGATAATCGAAGCGCTCCGTCACAAGGGCATGACACTCGTCACCGTCTCTGAGTTGACCGTCAATACTGGTGGCCTCGAAACCGGCAAAGTTTACTGCCGTGGTACTGCCGTCAACCAGAATGGCTTCGGCTGTCACAACTGACACGATCTATCGGTCACAGATCGTCAGCCCTGCCTTAGCTCCGGCGCATCACCTTACGCAACATAGGATTCAGCAAGTCCAAGACCTCGACAATGCGCAATATCTTCGCCAGGACGAGGAATAGGGCAACGAACAGCACCCCGCCGATCAAGGTACCGCCAGCGTGACCGACCCACGCGCCATGACCCGCAGCGTCGATCCCATGAGCGACGAGGTATGTCGGAACCGCAGCAACGATCGAGGCCACAGCGAGCTTGGTCCACAGTCGGTTAACCTCTCCCATGCCAATACCGCCGAGCTGGCGAGAAGCCACCACCAGCCACGCCACCGCTCCAACAAGGTTGGCAATGGTCTGAGCAGCCGCCACGACGACAAGGGCATGCTGAGGCGGAAAGACGAACATCGTCACCAAGATGATGAGCTGGACGCCCGTAGTAACCGCCTGCATGATGAGGTTGAGCTTGCCGTCCTCGCGGGCGAAGCAGTAGCGCTGCTGCAGGGTAGCGATACCGAAGGGCAGCAGGCCCACCCCCATGACCGCCACGGCTCGTGCCAACGACCCGACCTGACCAGGTTCCAGCGAGAACACTGTCTGCACGCCGGGGCGGGCCAGCACGACCATCGCCAGCGAACATGGGATGATCGCTAGGGCTGGCATTTCCAATCCCTGACGCAGCAGCTTTTTCATGGCGGAATTGCTGCCGTCGGCATTAGCCCGGCTCATTCGTGGGAAGAGTGCAGTAAGAATTGACGTCGTGATGAAGCTCTGCGGCAGCATAAAGATCAGGAAGGCGTTGTCGTAGGCACTAATCGACGACGACACCTCCGGGTGCACCAGGCGTACGTGGGACAGCATCTTCTTCATGATGATGCCGGCGAACTGAGCGATGACCAGTGCGGTGAAGGTCCACACCGTGATACGCGCGGCAGCTCCCAGACCGTAGCCGCGGATTCCCCAGCGAGGACGCCACCGGAACCCGCCGCGATGCAACGGGATGATGAGGAACAAGCCCTGGATGATGATGCCCAAGGTCGTCGTTCCGGCCAATACCCACACCATCTCAGGGGTCCAGGTAGCGGGGTCAGGATGGGCTCCGAATTGCACCAGGAACCACACCAGTCCGGCAATCTGAATGACGTTCGCCAGCACCGGACTCCACATGAAAGCAGCAAATTGGTTGCGTGCGTTAAGTACCTGGCCGAGGATCGCGTAGAGACCGTAGAAGAAGATCTGCGGCATGCATATAAACCCGAAGAAAATGGTGAGGTGACGAGTCGCCCCACTCGATGAGAAATAGAGATCCAAGAGCCATGGCGAGGCCAACGTCGCCACAGTGGTAACGACGAGCACTGACGCGAACGACACCGTCAGCAATCGATCGACGAACTCTTGACCACCGTCTGGCTGCTTCATGGCCCTGGTGATCTGCGGAATAAGGATGGCATTGAGTACTCCCGCACTGAGCAGGATGAACACAACATTTGGCAGGGTGTTAGCGGCCTGGAAAGCGTCGAGGGTTAATGAAGTACCAGCCGCAATGACGGTGAGCAAGTATGTGCGGACGAATCCCAGAATCCTCGACACCATCGTGCCGGCAGCCATGACGATGCTGGCGCGACGCAACGACCCCTCAGCAGGAGCCTCGGGGGCAGCCGACGTTGCTGGGGAGGTGATGACCCCGGAGATAACCCGGGTGCGATCGAAGTCCTCGTCGGCGCCAAACCGCCTCAGGCTACGGCGAGAAACATCGGCACCGAAAGTGACGGCGTCAATGTCGAGGCTGTCATAAACGTCTACTGGCGGGGCAGCCTCCGGAAGACGGAGAAGGTCATAAACGTCGTCATCATGGGATTCAGGCATGGTCGCCTTAACGGCCGGTCCCGGCGTAGACGACGGCCTCGCCTTCAGCATCGAGCCCGAAGGCGGTATGAGCAACGCGAACGGCCTCGTCAACCTGATCGGCATCCACAACCACCGAGATGCGAATCTCGGAAGTCGAGATCATCTGCAAGTTAATGCCGCAGTCGGCCAAAGCACGGAAGAACGTCGAGGTGACCCCGGGGTGAGTCCTCATGCCCACGCCGACCACCGATACCTTGCCAATCTGGTCGTTGTACAGGATCTGCTCGTAGCCCAACTCGTCCTTGACGGCGGTCAGGGCGCGGACTGCCGTGGGTCCGTCATTCATCGGCAAGGTAAAGGAGAGGTCCGTACGCCCATTCATAACCCGCGAGGCATTCTGCACAATCATGTCGATATTGATGTCAGCGTGAGCGATGATCTCGAAGATCTGGGCAGCTCGACCCACCGCGTCAGGAAGACCGGCGATGGTGATCTTGGCCTCCGAGCGGTCATGGGCCACCCCGGAGATGATGGCCTCTTCCATGTCAGATCCCTTCGTGATGTCGGTAGGGTCCTTGACCCAGGTGCCGGGTTTGTCAGAGAACGAGGAACGTACGTGCACTGGCACGTCCTCACGGCGGGCGTATTCGACGCAACGCAGATGGAGGATTTTGGCACCGCAAGCGGCCATTTCGAGCATCTCCTCGTAGGAGATCTCAGGAATGCGTCGGGCACCCTTGACGATCCGTGGATCAGCAGTAAAGACACCGTCGACGTCAGAGTAGATCTCACAAAAATCAGCGCCCAGGGAGCTGGCCAGGGCGACCGCAGTGGTGTCAGACGCCCCCCGCCCTAGGGTGGTGACGTCCTTAGTTGTTTGGGAAACCCCCTGGAATCCCGCGACAATGACGAGGTCTCCGGCCTCCAAAGACTTCTCAATTCGCCCGGGGGTAATGTCAATAATGCGGGCATTGCCGTGGGCCGCGGTCGTAATAACTCCAGCCTGAGAACCGGTGTACGAGCGTGCCGGGATACCCACGTCAGACAGAGCCATCGCGAGCAGGGCAGCGGACTGCCGCTCACCCGTCGTCAGGAGCATGTCGAGTTCCCGGGGAGCGGGCTGTGGGGAAACCTCCAAGGCGAGGTCCATCAGGTCGTCAGTGGTGTCACCCATAGCCGAGATGACGACGACAATGTCATTGCCCGCCTGCTTTGTGGCGGCAATACGGCGCGCCACGCGCTTAATCGATGCGGCATCGGCCACTGAGGACCCGCCGAACTTCTGGACGACTCGCGTCATCAACCCTCCTGCCAGGTTCGGACACCAAAGTCTAACCGGCGACAGTACGGCGACCCCGCCGTACACGGGAGCGCCGCAGTCTATTGCGTGACGCCGTGACGCAAAGGCTGTCAGGCGCGATTGCCACGATAGTAGGAACAGGGAGTAAACCCAGGAAAGACTTGCCGCTGACCCAGGTAACTCGGGTATGTCTGAAGCCTCACGTATTCTTGGGTACATGCGCTCAGACAGGCACGGCAAGCTCTACCCCCTGGCCATGTTCGGAATCGTAAGTATCCTGACCGGACTGCTAATGGCTGGATTCGTTGTGCCCCTGGCGGCTTTAACCGGCGGAACGGCCAAGATGGTTGCCAGTAGCATGGAGGACCTACCTCCCGAATTGATGAGCACACCGCAGGCTCAAAAGTCCCACATTCTGATGGCCGATGGATCGGTACTAGCCACCTTCTACGACGAGAACCGCGAATACGTTCCGTTGTCAAAGATCTCCAAGCAGATGCAAACGGCCCAGGTCGCTATCGAGGACAACCGATTCTTCTCCCATGGTGCGATCGACCTCAAAGGCACCGCTCGCGCCCTAGCGACAAACATCGCCGGATTAGCCCGGCAGGGCGGATCAACTCTGACCCAGCAGTACGTCAAGCAGATCCGTATCGAGGCTGCCGTAGCTGCGGGCAATGAGGAGGGCGTGCAAGCCGCCCAGGAGCCGACGATCACCCGAAAGATACAAGAGTTGCGCTATGCGGTGGCTATGGAGAAGAAGCTCTCTAAGAAACAGATCCTGGAGCGCTACCTCAATATCGCCTATTTCGGTGACGGTGCCTACGGCGTCGAGTCTGCAGCTCATCACTACTTTGGGACCACAGCCGCCAACCTTGACCTCGCCCAGTCGGCGATGCTAGCTGGCCTGGTACAGAACCCGGTCGCCTACGACCCAGTAAACCACCCAGAGGCAGCCATGAACCGCCGCAATATCGTGCTGGCACGTATGGCCCAACTTAACCTCATCAGCGCTGACCAAGCTCGGAAGGCCGAGGCGACCGTCTTCGACAAGTCGAAGGTCTTTTATCCGAAAAACGGCTGCATCTCATCGAAGTACCCGTTCATCTGCGACTACGCGTATCGCAGCTTGTTGCAGATGCCGAGTCTGGGCAAGAACCCCGAGGAGCGGGCCAAGATGGTCAAGCGTGGTGGATTGACAATCCAGACGAGTATTGACCCAAAGGTTCAGGATGCCGCCCAGAACGCCGTCTCGAACGTCGTCGGGCCCAAGGACCCAGTTCTTGCCGGAACAGCCATCGTCCAGCCGGGCACCGGCTTGCTCATGGCGATGGCACAGTCTCGTCCCATCATGGGCGACAAGCCCGGGCAAACCTACTACAACTACATGGCACCGGCCTCAATGGGCGGAGCCACTGGTTTCCAGGCAGGGTCGACTTTCAAGGCCTTCACGACGGCTGCGGCCATTGCCAAGGGCATACCCATGAGCAAGCATTACACCGCATCCTCTCCCATGGACTTCACCGGCGAAAAGTTCACCAGCTGTAAGGGCACCTTTAAGTCGGGGCCGTTCCGGGTGCGCAACTCAACCGGACACTCGTGGAACATCGGCTTGCGTGAGGCGGCCGCGTGGTCGGTTAACACCTACTTTGTCCAGCTAGAGCAGGACGTCGGTATGTGCGGGGTCACCAAAATGGCTCAGGACAGTGGCGTGAAACTCTCTAGCGGTAAGGACATCGTCAAGACCTTCCAGAAGGTGCCATCGTTTACCCTCGGTACTGCTTATGTGTCCCCACTGTCCATGGCTTCGTCCTATGCGTCCTTCGCCTCACGTGGCATTCAGTGCGACCCCATTATTCTCACGTCGGTTAAGAATCGCGATGGTTCACCTCTTAAGGTCCCGACCGGCAATTGCAAGCGAGTCATGCCGCAGAAGGTTGCTGACGGCGTTAACTCGGTGCTTTCAGGTGTCATGGACGCCACGGGTATGCCCGCGAGGATTCCAGGTGGTTATCCGCAGGCCGGCAAGACAGGTACCACCGACGCCCATGAGGCTGCCTGGTTCGACGGGTATACCCCGCAGGCTGCCGGTGTAGCGATGATCGCTGCCGATGGTGGAAACTCCTACTTCCGTGGCGATAAGTCCCGCTCGATCAAGGGCATCCGGACCTCTACCGGGGTCTACCTCAACGGTTCTGGTGGTAGCGACGCCGGCAAGATCTACCGTGCGGCGATGGCCGGCGCCCTCCAAGGCAAGCCCAAGACAGAGTTCGTAGCTCCCACCGACGAGGTGCGCTACGGCAAGCTCATCAAGATTCCCAGCACTGACGGGATGACCTATCCCCAGGCCAAAGCTGCCATTCTTAAGGCGGGATTCCGCACCAAAGTGTGGCATGTATGGGACGACTCAGAGCCCGGTACCTACCTCGGCACGGATCCCGAGGGGTCAGCCCACGCCGGAGCCGCCGTCACCCTCAAAATATCGAAGGGCCCGAAGCCAGCCCCTAAACCGACCTACGCTCCTCCGCAGCCGCCACAAAACCAGCCAAACAACCCCGGCAATGAGCAGCCCGGTGGCCAGCAGAACAACCCACCCGGCGATAATACCGCGGGTAATAATGGCGGCACCGAGGGTAATAATGGCGGCGATTACGGGGGTAACACCGGAGGTGGTCAACAGAACCCGCCCGGAACGACGGGACCTCGCTGACATGAGAGCCGCCATGAAGACGGGCTTCACAGCGGTCGCTAGCGTTATTGGGGTCGGCGTTGCAGGTCTGGCCTACGGTGTAATCGAAGCGCATCGATTTGTGGTGCGTCACGTCGAGGTGCCGGTATTAAAGCCCGGCAGCTCACCGTTGCGCATACTGCATATGTCAGACTTACATCTGCTAGCCCGCCAGGAGACCAAGCGGCGGTTCATTCGTCAACTCGACGCTCTCAATCCTGACCTTGTCATCAACACCGGCGACAACTTTTGCTCGGCCGACTCGCTCCAGCCACTTCTCGACGACATGTCGGGGCTGCTACAGCGGCCTGGGACATTCGTCTTTGGGTCCAATGACTACCTGGTACCAAAGTTCAAGAACCCGTTCTCGTACCTCCTATGGGGACGCTCTCAGCAAGCCACCGAACCAGTGCCAGAGCTTCCCCATGAGGAACTTCGTCAGGCTTTCACCTCTGCGGGATGGCTCGACCTCAACGACAAGTCCGAAACGCTGGAGGTGGCCGGTCACCGGTTGACTTTGCGCGGTACTGACGACGCCCATCACGACCGCGACCATTACGAGGAGGTGGCTGGCCCACCTGACGGCGAGGCGGACCTCAATATCGGCGTCACCCATGCCCCGTATCTCAAGATTCTCGACGCCATGGTTAGCGATGGTATGGACATCGTTTTCGCGGGTCACACTCATGGCGGACAGGTATGCCTGCCCTTCACCGGAGCCATTATCACCAACTGTGATTTAGACACTGAACGCGCCAAAGGGCTGTCTCAGCACGGCCGCGGCGGACACACCGGGTGGCTGCACGTGTCGGCCGGATTGGGATGCTCCCCCTTCGCTCCGTACCGGACTTTCTGCCGGCCGGAGGCCACCCTGCTTACCCTCGTTCCCCGACCCTGACAGGGCCAGCTTGGCGCTTTCGACCAAGCTGGGTTAAAGTATGCGTCGGCCATTCCAATGGGAAAGATGACCGTGGTCGCGGGGTGTGGCGCAGTTTGGTAGCGCGCTTCGTTCGGGACGAAGAGGTCGCAGGTTCAAATCCTGTCACCCCGACCATCCATTCTTCAGTTGACAGATTTCGTCAGCTTTGGGGACTCACCCTGATCTTGTATCACCTCTCAAGGGGCCTATTCTGGCCGTGATCTCACACTGTGGGCCCTGCCGCGGCAACAGTGTGGTGGCCGGGGAGGCTCCACTGTGCCGAAATCGGAATATTTCAGCCTTTGGTCTTGTTCCACCACTGAAAGCGATTGAAGGAGGAACCACCGTGGCTGCACGCGCACTTATCGCCGTCACCGACTTCGGAGTCGAGGAGGCCGAGCTCGTCGAGCCCCTCAACGCCCTCAAGAAGGCCGGCATCGAGGTAACCGTCGCCTCCAACAGCGGCGAGTCCATTCAAACCGTCACCGGCGACAAGGATTGGGCGTCCAAGGTGAACGCTGATTCCAGGCTTGCCGACGCCAAGGCTTCCGATTACGACTTGCTCGTCATCCCCGGTGGCACCGTCAATGCGGATACCTTGCGTATTGACGAGGACGGACGCCGCCTGGTCAAGGAGTTCGCAACTGCTGGCAAGCCAGTCGGGGCTATCTGTCACGGACCGTGGGTACTGATTGACGCCGACGTTGCCAAAGGCAAGACGATGACCTCCTATATCTCCATTCGACCGGACCTTGAAAATGCCGGAGCTTCCTGGGTAGACAAGGAACTTTTCCGTTGCCCCGGCAACGGCTGGGTACTACTTACCTCGCGCAACCCCAACGATCTACCCGCCTTCGCTAAGGCTCTGGTCGACGAGATCTCCTGATTCACACAACTTCAGAAGAAAGGGACTCGCATCTGCAGGTGTGGGTCCCTTTGCGTATGTCCAAGGGCACGACGATCTGTGTTCCGAAACCCCTAAAGCCTGCGATGACGCGGTGGACTACCCCAGATATCTCCACATCGTGAGACTGACGTCCACCCAATCGAATAATTATACACATGTTTCAATATGGTCACGATCTTGTATCAGCCTTACGAAACGGCTGACGAATGACGCTTCGCGATGGCATGGTGTCCCGAAACCGTCGGTTGGATGCCGACGTGACGTGAGAAGGAGACACCATGCGTCACATGAGGCCACTCATTGCGCTGTCCCTCGCAGGTTTGATGACGCTGTCAGCCTGCGGCGAGGATGTCGCGGCCAAGGATGACTCGGCTGCCGGATCGTCAGCCGCCGGCGGCAGCAATAACAGCGCCCCGGCCAAAGACGGCGGATCAATCACCGTTCGCGGCTGTACCCCACAGAACCCGCTCATTCCGTCCAACACCAACGAGACCTGCGGCGGAAATGTCCTCGACGCCGTCACAGCCCGCCTTATCCATTACAACCCTGACACCGCCAAGCCGGAGATGGACATCGCCCAGTCCATCGAGACCAAGGACAACCAGAACTTCACCGTCAAGATCAAGCCGGGATACAAGTTCTCCGACGGCACCAAGGTCAAGGCTCAGAATTTCGTCGCCGGTTGGAACTGGGCCGCCTACGGCCCCAATGCCCAGCAGTCCGGCTACTTCTTCGAGCCGATCGAGGGGTACGCCGACGAACAGTGTGGTGACGAAGCTTGTAAAACCAAGCCCAAGGTCAAGACCATGAGCGGCCTCAAAGTCGTTGACGACCACACCTTCACCATCAAAACCACCGAAAAGGTCTCTAACCTCAAGGTACGTTTGGGCTACACCGCCTTCGCCCCACTGCCGGATGCCTTCCTCAAGGATCCGACCAACAAGAAGTGGGAGAAGATGCCAATCGGCGCCGGGCCATACAAGGTCACCGACAACACCGCCACCGCGATCACCGTCGCCAAGAATGAGAACTACGCCGGGGCGTACCAAGGCCACGTCGACAAGGTCACCTTCAAGATCTACAACGACGCCAGTCCGGCCTACAACGACACGGTCGCCAACAACCTCGACATCAACGACCTCGTCCCGACCGACCAGCTCACCAACGACCAGTGGAAGAGTGACCTGTCTGGCCGCTGGGCCATCCGTCAGTCGGGCATCAACCAGACACTGACCTACTCCGGCAAGGACAAGCAGCTGGCCAGCAACAAGGACCTAGTTAAGGCCCTTGGCATGGACATCGACCGCGAGACCATCACGAAGCAGATTTTCGCTGGCTCCCGAACCCCCGCTGATAGCTGGGTCTCCCCCGTCGTCGACGGGTACAAGAAAGACCAATGTGGCCAGATGTGCAAGTACGACAAGGACAAAGCCGTCGAGCTGTACAAGAAGTCCGGTGGGTACAAGGGCACCCTGACCATTGCGGTCAACGGTGATGGCGACCACAAGGCATGGTCTCAGGCGATCTGCAACGGCTGGAAGAACGACCTTGGCCTCAAGTGCCAGCTCAAGGTCACCCCGGACTTCAAGACCCTGCGCGACATGATCACCAAGCGCCAGCTCCAGGGCTTCTTCCGCACCGGATGGCAGATGGATTACCCCTCCATCGAGAACTTCTTGACCCCGATGTACGCCACCGGCGCCTCAAGCAACGACAACGACTACTCGAACAAGGCCTTCGACGCCAAGCTCGCAGACGCCCCTGCCGCTACCAACACTGGGGAAGCCAACAAGCTGTACCAGGAGGCCGAGAAGATGCTGGTGGAGGACCCACCCAACATCCCGCTGTGGACGACCTCGACCCCATTCGCGTGGTCAAACAAGGTCGCCAATGTCAAGCTCACTCCATTCGGCACGATTGATTTCCAGTCGGTCAGCGTGAAGTGATTCATCCGTGATGACGCACCCGTCGGTCTGCCGAATTAGTCTCGACGGACCGACGGTGGCGTGAGGAACACCATGTCCAGATACATCGTCAGACGCATCCTCCAGATGATTCCGGTGCTCATCGGGACGACGTTCATCATTTTCTGTTTGGTCTTTGCCTTGCCCGGTGACCCTACGGCCGGACGATGCGGTGAACGCCCTTGCCCGCCCTCCTACGTCGCGGCATTCCGGGCCGAATACAACCTCGACAAACCACTACTCGTCCAGTACGGCCTGTACTTGGAGAAACTGTTGCACGGAAACCTCGGCGTCGACTATTACGGCAACACCGTCGTCTCAGAGCTCGGTGCCCGCTACCCCGTGACGATCAAGCTGGCGATCATCGCCCTGCTCGTTGAGATCGTCATTGGCATCCTCGCCGGTGCGTGGGCGGGTGTGCGACGCGGCAAATTCATCGACTATTTCGTCCTGGTGTCCTCGCTCGTCGTCATTTCAATCCCGATCTTCGTCATCGGTTCGCTGGCACAGCTTGTCTTCGGTCTGCGGCTGGGCTGGTTCCCAGTGACAGCCGGGGACGGCTCATGGGGAGCACTCGTCCTGCCAGGACTCGTGCTGGGAGCGTTGTCAGTGGCCTACGTGGCCCGCCTGACAAGGTCGAACCTGCTGGAAAACCAGCGAGCCGACTACGTGCGCACCGCCAAGGCTAAGGGCATGTCGCCGTCACGGATCGTGACTGTGCACACCCTGCGCAACTCCCTCATCCCCGTGATCACCTTCATCGGGTATGACTTCGGTGCCCTTATGGGTGGTGCCATCGTCACCGAGCGCATCTTCAACATCAACGGGATCGGCAATTACGTCTACCGGTCGATCAACCAACGCGACGGTGTCTCGGTGGTCGGTGCGGTGACCTGCCTCGTGTTGGTATATCTGCTCGCAAACCTCCTCGTCGACCTGCTGTACGGGGTACTCGACCCGAGGATTAGCCATGACTGAATCACGTACGAACCTTTCCCCGCTCGGCTCTAGCGGTCCTGAGGCCATGGCCGATCCCACGCCCGGCGAGAACGATGTACTGGGCAACTCCAAGCCGCGCTCGGTGTGGAATGACGCCTGGGATTCCCTTGAACGCAACCCCCTGTTCTGGATATCGGTGACTCTTATCGTCGTCTTTCTGGTCATGGCGGCCGTCCCGGCTATCTTCACCTCGAAGGACCCCACCGACTGCAACCTGTCAGCGGCCCGGCACATCCCTTCGGCGGTACACTGGTTTGGTACCGATATCCAGGGGTGTGACGTGTACTCCCGGACGGTGTACGGGGCCAGATCGTCGATCCTTGTCGGCGTTCTCGCCACCTTGGGAACGACCATTCTCGGTGCCTTCATCGGTCTGGTTGCGGGCTTCCGCGGCGGCTGGCTCGACACCCTGCTGAGCCGAACCGGCGACGTTTTCTACGCCATCCCGCTGCTGCTCGGCGGCATCATCACCTTGTACACCTTTCCCAACGAGCCTGGCACCCCGTATCTCGTCATGGTGCTCAAAGTGGTGGGGGCGATCATCATCCTCGGTTGGCCGTCCATCGCACGACTTATGAGGTCGTCGGTGCTTCAGGTACTACCACACGACTACGTACAGGCAGCTCGCGCGCTCGGGGCGTCGTCGTGGCGAATCATCCGCTCGCACATCCTGCCCAATGCCGTCGCCCCGGTAATCGTAGTGGCCACCATCAATCTGGGTGCTTACATCGCCATCGAGGCGACACTGAGCTATCTGGGCATCGGCCTGCAAGAACCAGCCATCTCGTGGGGTGTGTCGATTTCTGACGCCTCCGGGTTGGGATACGTCCGGTCGGCACCGTTCATGCTGCTGTTCCCGTCACTATTCCTGTCTCTGGCGGTGCTGGCGTTCATCTTCCTTGGCGAGGCGGCACAGGACGCCTTCGACCCCAAACAGCACTGAGGTTTCGACATGGCACGAAAGACACTCACGCCCGCTCGTCTTCACATGGAACCGGTTGACGGGCTGCTCCTTAAAGTCGACGACCTGCACGTGGAGTTCCGCACCCGTGACGGGGTAGCCAAGGCCATCAACGGGACGAGCTTCACCTTGTCTGAACGCGAAACCCTCGCCATTCTCGGTGAATCAGGGTCGGGTAAATCGGTGACTGCACAGGCAATTATGGGCATCCTCGAATCCCCTCCAGCCCAGATCACTGGCGGGCGGATTGAGTACTGCGGGGTAGACCTGCTGACGGTGCCGGAAAAGAAACGTCGTCAGATCCGTGGCGAGCACATCTCGATGATCTTCCAGGACGCGTTGTCGTCGCTGAACCCGGTATTCCCGGTCGGATGGCAGATCGCCGAAATGTTCCGTGTTCACCGCGGTATGAACCGCTCTGATTCGATGTCCGAGGCGATCCGCCTCATGGAGAGGGTTCATATTCCCGCCGCCAAGGAGCGTGCCAACAACTACCCACACCAGTTCTCTGGCGGTATGCGTCAGCGCATCATGATTGCGATAGCGATCGCACTCAACCCGTGGGTGCTCATCGCCGACGAGCCGACGACGGCCCTCGACGTCACTGTTCAAGCCCAGATCATGACCCTGCTCAAAGAGCTCCAGGAGGAGTCCGGCATGGGGTTGATCCTCATCACCCATGATCTTGGGGTGGTAGCCGACGTGGCCGACGACATCGCGGTCATGTACTGCGGTCGGTTCGTCGAGCACGCTGACGTCCGCCGTCTCTACGACAACCCCGCCCACCCGTATACCGTCGGTCTGCTGGATTCCATCCCGCGCCTGGACCAAAAGGGACACGAGCTATACGCCATCGGCGGTCTGCCGCCATCCCTAACGAACCTGCCATCAGGGTGCTCCTTCCACCCGCGCTGCCGCTGGGCTACCGAGGAATGCCGCGTCGGCGGCGCTCCCCAGTTCGTCGAAGTCGAGCCCGGACGCTGGGCCGCCTGCCACCACACCGAGGAGGTCCTCCGTCGTGACCGTTAAGACCACAGCCGACAAAGCTAAACCCATTTTGTCGGTACGTGACCTCACCAAGCATTACCCGCTCAAATCCGGCGTGGTGCGCCATACCGTCGGCTACGTCAAGGCTGTCGACGGGGTCAGTTTCAACCTCTATCCTGGCGAGACACTCGGTGTCGTCGGAGAGTCTGGGTGCGGCAAGTCCACGCTGGGGCGTCTGCTGGTAAACCTCGAGCCGCCGACGTCGGGCACGATCACCTTCGAGGGACGCGACGTGACGAATCTCACGGGATCGGCGATGCGCAAACTGCGTCGTGACATTCAGATCGTCTTTCAAGACCCGTATACCTCGTTGGATCCGCGTATGACGGTGGGGGACATCGTCGGTGAAGCGTTCCGAATCCATCCTGACGCTGTACCGCGTCGCAAGCGAACCGAGCGGGTCAAAGAGTTGCTCGACCTCGTCGGGCTTAACCCGGAGCACATCAACCGCTACCCGCACGAGTTCTCCGGCGGCCAGCGCCAGCGCATCGGAATCGCCCGCGGCATTGCCCTGAATCCCAAGGTGCTGGTGTGCGATGAGCCGGTGTCAGCGCTGGATGTTTCGGTGCAGGCTCAGGTCGTCAACCTGCTACAGAAATTGCAGCGGGAACTGGGGATGGCGTACATCTTCATCGCCCACGACCTGTCGGTGGTGCGCCACATCTCCGATCGTGTGGCCGTCATGTACCTCGGGAGGATCATGGAGATTGGTGACGAGGAGCAGATCTACGAACGTTCCACTCACCCGTATACCCAGGCCCTGCTCTCGGCGGTGCCGGTGTCCGATCCCTCGGCGCGAGGTATGCGTCACCAGATCCTGCTACATGGCGATGTGCCCTCCCCGGCAAATCCGCCCTCCGGGTGTCGCTTTCACACCAGGTGCTGGCGGGCGCAACCGTTGTGCTCGGAAAAGGAGACCACCCTGACGATGCACGCCGACGGTCACGGCGAACATGCTTGCCGGTGTCACTTTGCCGAGATCTTCGAGAAGGCCTCGGACGACATCAGCCCCGTCTCTCGCAAGGAGAGCTGACATCGGTACCAACGCCTCACTGAGAACACAAGCACCCGCCACAGTCCACGTGGCGGGTGCTGCATCCAGGGACTGGACGATGCCAGGGATCAGTCGGCATGTCGATCGACAACGGCACACTCTTCATTGTCAATCGAGTCCAGGTCTTCCTGCGTCGTCACCACGTCAATAAATCACCCCCTCAGCCCGTCGTATCCAACGAGAGACGCGTATGCCATCCCGATGTCTCATTTCTTGCCGTAACGCCGGTTGAACTTCTCAACTCGTCCGGCGGTGTCGACAATCTTGGCCTTGCCTGTATAGAACGGGTGGCTGGCCGAGGTGATGTCGACGTCGATGACGGGGTAAGTATTGCCGTCCTGCCACTTGATCTCGGTGGAACTGGTGACCGTTGACCTCGTCAGAAAAGCCGTGTCCGCCGAGATGTCTCTGAAGACCACCGGGTGGTAGTCGGGGTGGATGCCTTGCTTCATCAGTGTCCCTCCAGCTGTGCGTACGACGAGTTCGCATCTCGTCGTCGTCAGTATATGATAATGATTCTCATATGCAACCCATGGTAGGAGATACCCATGTCACGACGCTGTCAGGTCCGCGGCACCAAGCCAGAATTCGGCAACAACGTCTCGCACTCCCAACGTCACATCAAACGCCGCTGGAACCCTAATATCCAAAAGAAGCGCTACTGGGTGCCCTCGTTGGGTAGAAAAGTCACCCTGACTCTGACCCCCAAAGCAATCAAGGAGATCGATCGCCGCGGCGTAGATATTGTCGTCGCCGAGATGCTCACACGAGGAGAGAAAATCTAATGGCCAAAAAGACCACACAGCTGCGCCCAATCATCAAGCTACGGTCGACAGCTGGAACCGGTTACACCTACGTCACCCGTAAAAACCGACGCAATACCCCGGATCGTCTCGTCCTCAAAAAATTCGATCCCATCGTGCGTCGTCACATTGAGTTCAAGGAGGCCCGCTAATGGCCAAAAAGTCCAAGATTGTCGCCCAGAAGAAACGTGAGAAGCTCGTAGCCCAATACGCCGAAAGGCGCGCCGAACTCAAGGCCATCATGAAGTGCCCAACTGCCTCATTGGACGAACGCATGGAGGCATCGCGTAAACTGTCTCGCCTGCCGCGCGATTCATCCCCCGTGCGGTTACGTAACCGTGACCAAGTCGACGGGCGTCCCCGCGGCTACGTTGGCAAGGCCGGTGTGTCCCGTGCCCGTTTCCGTGAGATGGCCCACCGCGGCGAACTCCCCGGAATCACGAAGTCAAGCTGGTGAAGCCATGGCAGTACCGAAGCGAAAGAAGTCCCGTTCGACCACGCGTCATAGGCGGGCCCAGTGGAAGACCACGCCAACACAGTTGGTTGAGATCCGCGTTGAGGGCAAGGTCCTGCGCGTCCCGCGAAATCTGGTCAAGGCCTACCACTCTGGGCTGATCGACGTCGAGGACTGAACCCTGGGAGCCTGGACGGTCCAGCATGACTGCTCAGGCTCATTACCAAAACGCGTCGATCCCGTAGGGTTGTCGTCATGAGCAAGCCCGAAGTGACCCTGCCCGATTCCGCCCCCGACGACCTCGTCGTTGAGGACATCACCATCGGCGACGGCCCTGAAGCGTCCGCTGGCAACCTCGTCGAAGTGCACTACGTCGGCGTGGCCTTAAGCAATGGTCGTGAGTTCGATTCTTCCTGGAACCGCGGTGAGCCGCTGACCTTCCAACTAGGGGCTGGCCAGGTGATCCCCGGGTGGGATGAAGGTGTCCAAGGTATGAAGGTCGGTGGACGACGCAAACTCGTCATCCCCCACCACCTTGCTTACGGTCCGCAAGGAATCTCCGGTGTGATCGCTGGCGGTGAGACGCTGGTCTTCGTCTGCGACCTTGTCAACGTCATCTGACGTGACCCCCGCTCAAGCAGTCTTCGCGCCCGGGCCCTCATAGGGTCCGGGCGTCGCGCGGTAGCTGAGCCCGAAACCGCGCGGAAAAGCTGTGCCTCCGTTCGGGTCGGGCACCCGTACCGGAAGTCGCCCCACCGGGTTTCGTCCAGCCATCATCGCGACAGCCGCAACCATGCTCACCTTGCGGTTGGAGTAGACAGCTAGTGCGGCATGCGGGCGATGAGTCATCGCCACGTCGTACGGGGTCCCTGTCATAATCTCCACGACCGGATTCCCGGTCCGCGCCAGAGCCTTAACCATGGCGTCCTGGGCATCTCCACGTTTCAACCCGTGCGTGACCACGATGACGGCATCAACACCGACAGTCACCGCTTTCTCGACATCGGCTGTCGTCGGTTCCTGTCCGGTTGACGGAACAAGAATCGGGGTGAATCCGGCCAAGCGCAACGGCTCGACGAGGTACTCCGGATTACCCCGACGTGTTCCGGTGACGAGCACCCGTGACGGCTTGAGCGGCAGAGTGCCGTCATTGACCAGCATCGTCACCGACCTGGCAGCGATGTCGTCAGCAACCTTGCGGCCAGATCGTACCTCACGATCGGCCGCCGCGAGGTCAACCGGCCTGCCCGTAATGCAGCGACGCCGCTTCCAAGAGAGGATGCGCAGCACCGATTCGTCGAGACGCCGCTCGCTAACCCGACCGTCCGCGATAGCCCTCCGCATCGCTGTGACGACGGCATCAGCGTCATGGGGGTTCAGCAAAATGTCGGATCCGGCTTCGAAAGCCTGCACCGCAACACGCCCCCGGATCGGTTTCATAAAGGCGTTGAACTCGGCACTCGCATGCCCCTCATCGGCCGCCGTGGGGTCATTGCCCTCGGCGTCGGCAGCAGCCTTGAGCCTGGTATACGTGCCCTTCTCGTCCTCGGTCATGACCGCAAGCTGGGCGCCCTCCATGTCCAGGGCGTCGGTGGTGATGATGCCGCGATACCCCATCTGTTCGCGCAGCAGGCCAGTAAGCACTTTCTTCGACAGGGTGGCCGGCATCGTCGGGTCCAAGGTCTTAACGATGATGTGGGCTGTCATGATCATGTCCACTTCCGCGCTGATCGCCATGCGGAAGGGCACCAGGTGACGCTCCAGGGTAGTGCGACCGTACTCCACGACCGGAAGACCAAGATGGGAGTCGATCTGGGTATCACCATGACCTGGGAAATGCTTGGCGGTGGCCGCAACCCCTCTGGATTGAATGCCGCGAATCTGCTCGACGCCGAGTACCCCGACGCGCACCGGATCGTCCCCCATGGACCTCACCCCGATTACGGGATTGGCTGGGTTAGTGTTGACGTCAACGTCCGGGGCGAAGTCCACGTTAATGCCCAGGGCAGCCAGCTCGCGACCGAGCACCGCGCCTTGGGCACGCGCAGCGCGCGGGTCATTGACAGCACCCAGCGCCATATTCCCTGGAAATTCGGTGGCCGGGGAGGTAATCCGCGCGACGATACCGCCCTCCTGATCGACAGCGATGGCCAACGGCGCCGTCGACGACGTCCTCGCCGCCTCTTGCAGGCCGTTGGAAAGGTGGGCGACGGCGGCCGGATTCGTGGGCGTCGAGATGTTACCGGACCAGTTGAAGTACAGCACCCCGCCAAGGTGGTACTTCTGCACGGCCTGGGCCGGAGTGCGGACGTCATCGCCAAAGGCCAGCTGATTCTTCCTCGCCATTGAAGCGTCGTCAGCGCTGGCACCGAAGACATGGGTCCATAGCACTTGACCGATCTTCTGGTCCAAGGTCATGGAGGCGAGCTGAGACCGGGTGTCATCCGCTGCCGCTCGCGACAGCGGAAGGGCTGATGCCGCAAAGGCTCCAGCCGCGGCGGCCATGACAGTGCGTCGTTTCACGGTACTTCTCCTCATGTTGTGTTCTCGTCTGGAGTTGTGCCAACGGCTGAGGCTGACCAGTCTAAGCAGGTCGGTTCGCATGACATCTCCACCCGTAGTGATACGGTCAATGGTGTCTCCCTGACGAGACAACCTCCGGCGATCACACCGACGCGATTCGCCCATGGCAATTGTGTGTGCGACCTCGCCAGGATCGTCACGCCACAACGACACCAAGAATGTATTGGGGGAAGCAAACGATGTACGACAACAGCAGCACTACCGCAGCTATGACGATCAAACTCGACGCCGAGTTCCCCCCTGACCCGGTTTTCGAACCCGGTATCCGTCGAGCCCCATCGCGTGGATTCCACCTCACCCCCGATCAGACCAAGATCGCGCTGCGCAATGCTCTGCGTTATCTACCCCCGGAGTTGCACGAGAAGGCTGTTCCGGAGTTCCTCGAGGAATTGCGTACGTATGGCCGCATCTACGCTTACCGGTGGCGTCCAGCCGGGCATATCAAGGGACGCCCAATCGACGATTACGAGGGTCGTTGTACCGAGGGCAAGGCCTTCCAGGTGCAGATTGACAATAACCTCGACTTCGACGTCGCCCTCTATCCCTACGAACTCGTCACCTATGGCGAGACCGGTAGCGTCTGCCAGAATTGGCTGCAGTACCGGCTCATCAAGAAATACCTCTCCCAGCTCACCGAGGACACCACCTTGGTCGTCATGAGCGGTCACCCGCTGGGGCTTTTCCCGTCGCGCCCAGAATCCCCGCGTGTCATCATCACCAACTCCCTCATGGTCGGCCATTTCGACAACCAGAAGGACTGGGAGATCTGTGAGGAGATGGGGGTGGCGAACTATGGACAGATGACCGCCGGCGGCTGGATGTATATTGGCCCGCAGGGCATCGTCCATGGCACCTTCAACACCATTCTCAACGCCGGAAGAATCCGGCTGGGAATTCCCGCTGACGGGGATCTCTCCGGGGTGCTTTTTGTCTCGTCAGGTCTCGGTGGCATGTCCGGGGCCCAGCCCAAGGCCGCCGAGATCGCCCACGCCGTCGGGATCATTGCCGAGGTCGACATGTCGCGCATCCAGACCCGACTGGATCAGGGTTGGGTGGGTCACGTCTCTGACGACCTTGACGAAGTTTTCGCGCTAGCCAAAAAACACATTGACGAACACACCCCAATCTCCATCGCCTACCACGGCAACATCGTCGATCTGTTGAAGTACGCCGTCGACAACAACATCAACATCCCGCTGCTATCGGACCAGACCTCCTGTCATGCCGCTTATGACGGCGGTTACTGCCCGCAGGGGCTGACCTTCGAGCAGCGCACCGAACTGTTGGCCCGCGATCGTGACGAATACGCCCGCCGCGTCAACGAATCCTTGCGCACGCACTACGAGCTCATCCGCACCCTCACCGACCGCGGCACCTATTTCTTCGATTACGGCAACGCCTTCATGGCCACCGTCTTTGAGTCCGGGGTGACCGAGATCGCCAAGGACGGGGACGCCCGCAACGGGTTCATCTGGCCGTCCTACGTTGAGGACATCATGGGCCCGGAACTCTTCGACTACGGCTACGGGCCGTTCCGGTGGGTGTGCCTGTCCGGCAAGCGCGAGGACCTCATTGCCACCGACCATGCCGCGATGGATTGCATCGACCCGAATCGCCGCGGCCAGGATCGCGATAACTACATCTGGATCCGTGACGCCGAGGCTAACAACCTGGTCGTGGGCACCCAGGCGCGCATCCTCTACCAAGATGCTCAAGGCCGTATGGACATCGCCTTGCGATTCAACAAGATGGTCCGCGATGGCGAGATCGGACCGGTCATGCTGGGACGTGATCACCACGATGTCTCCGGGACTGACTCTCCCTTCCGTGAGACCGCCAACATCAAGGACGGCTCTAACGTCATGGCTGATATGGCTACCCAGTGCTTCGCCGGCAATGCCGCCCGCGGCATGAGTCTGGTGACCCTACATAACGGCGGCGGAACCGGCATTGGTAACGCCATCAACGGCGGGTTCGGGCTCGTCCTGGACGGCTCTGAGCGGGTCGACAACGTCATTCGCAGTTCTCTGCTGTGGGATGTCATGTGCGGGGTGGCGCGACGCGGCTGGGCCCGCAACGCTCACTCCATCGAGACGGCCACCGAGTTCAACCACGAGCACAACGACGCCCAAATCACCCTGCCCTACCTGGTAGATGACGCCCTTATTGACGGATTGGTGAAGTGATGACGACCTGGACTGCTGCCAGTCTGCTGGCTGAAATCGCCGCGATTGGACGCAACGAGGACGGCTCTTATTCGCGGTTTTGCCTACGTCCCGAGGAGGTGGCGCTGCGGGAATGGTTCGTCGCAAAGGCCACCGAGTTGGGGCTGGCGATCGTCACGGACGCGAACGCTAACATCTGGGCGTGGTGGGGAACTCCGGGTCCCGACGCCGTCCTGACGGGGTCCCACCTGGATTCTGTGCCCGGCGGTGGAGCCTACGACGGGCCTCTCGGCGTCGTCTCGTCATTGGTGGCTGTGGCGAAGATGCAAGAAGCCGGGATCATGCCGGCGAAACCTTTCGCAGTCGTCGCCATGGCTGACGAAGAGGGCGCCCGGTTCGGAATGCCCTGTTTGGGGTCGCGGCTGGCGTCGGGCAAGCTCAGCAAAGCTGAGGCCCACACGCTCGTCGCTCGAGATGGGCAGTCCTTGCCGGACGCGTGGCGAGAGGCCGGCTTGAACCCCGATCTCATGGGTCCCGACGACGTTCTGCTTGAGGCATCCTGCTTTGTTGAATTGCACGTTGAGCAAGGGCGAGGTCTGGCGGATGTGGGACACCCGGTCGCAATTGCCACCGCGGTACGACCACATGGACGTTGGCGTGCCGAGTTCACCGGCCAGGGAAACCACGCCGGAACGACCCTCATACCCGATCGTCATGACCCGGTCGTCCCGATGGCGCAGACCATACTGGCAGCCCGGGAGGCAGCAGAACGCGAGGGTTGCGTGACGACGGTCGGGCGGATCAACGTCGAGCCAGGTGGTACCAACGTCATTGCCTCGGCCGCGACGATGTGGCTGGACTGCCGAGCCGAGGAATCACAGACCGTCACCAAAGTCGTCGAGGACATCCAGCAGGCCTCAGAAACTGCCGCTGACAAGCAGGGGTGCCAGGTTGTCTGGACCCGCGAGTCGTGGACCGATCGCACCGCATTCGACCTGCGCGCGCGGATGCTACAGATCCTCGGCGAGGACATCCCCCAGCTATCCACCGGGGCTGGCCATGACGCCGCAACGTTAGCGACGACGATGCCTACCGGGATGCTCTTCGTCCGCAATCCCACCGGGGCTTCTCACTGCCCCGCAGAATCAGCGAGTGACGCCGACTGCGAAGCCGGGGCCGAAGCGCTGCAAACCGTGCTAGAGGAGCTCGTCAAATGAGCACATGGTTTTTCCCGAGCGCCCTGGTAGAGGGGCGGATTGCGCACAACGTGCGCGTCCAAAGCCAGAACGGCGTCATCACTGCGGTGACGATAGGGGCCGAACCTCATCGACACACCTTCGATGGGGTCGCTGTGCCGGGATTCGCCAATACTCACTCCCATATTTTCCACCGCGGGCTGCGCGGGGCCGGGGAGGGCGAAGATTTCTGGTCCTGGCGCACCGAAATGTATCGACTAGCCAACCGTCTCGACCCAGACTCCTACTACCGACTGGCGCGAGCTGCCTTTGCTGAGATGGTGGCGGCCGGATACACCAGCGTAGGTGAGTTCCACTACGTCCATCACCAGCCTGACGGGACGCCCTATCGCGATCATGCGATGGAATTAGCCCTTGTCAACGCCGCCATTGAAGCCGGGATTCGCATCACTGTCCTCGACACCTGCTACCTGCACGCCGGACCGGGAGCGTCCCTTGGCGTAGACCAGAAGAGGTTTGGTGACGGTAGCGTCGAGGGGTGGTTGGAGCGTTGGCGCGCGCTGCGTGATGCTCTGCCCGACTCCCCCTTGGTGACGGTGGGCGCAGCTCTACATTCGGTGCGGGCCGTCAGCCCCGACGAGATGGCCACAGCTGTAAGTGGACTACCGGAACGTGTACCCATTCACATCCACGTCTCCGAGCAGCCCCGCGAGAACACCGAATGCTTGGCTGCACATGGCCTGACGCCGACAGCAGTGCTGGACCGAGCTGGGGTGCTCTCCGACCGCACTACCATCATCCATGCCACCCATCTGACCGGCGGCGACATCGCCATGATCGCGGCTTCGGATACCGTCGTCTCACTGTGTCCAACCACCGAGGCCGATCTGGGTGACGGCATCGCGCGGGTCAAGGACCTGCAGGATGCCGGGGTGCGCATGGCAATTGGGACTGACGAGGACGTCATTACCGACCCCTTTACCGAATTGCGGATGCTGGAATCCACTGCTCGCTTGGTCACCGGGACGCGCGGTGTCATTGGTTGTGAGGCGCTGTGGAAAATCGGTACACGAAACGGGGTTGAGAGTCTCCGTCCGGCAGCTGAGCCGCTTCCACGCCAGACTTCCACACCCGGGCCTGGATCCGCTGGGCTGGCCGCCGGGGACCCCGCCGATATTGTCGTCGTCGAGCCGTCATCAGCACGCCTGGCCGGGGTGGACCCGACGCGCTGGCCCCTAGTGGCAACAGCCAATGACGTAGCGGCCACTATCGTCGCTGGGGAGTGGAACCGGCTTGATGCCGCAGTCGCCGAGGACCTGCGCCACGTATTAGACGAACTGAGAGGCCGTGACTCGTGAGCATCGTCATCAATAACATCGGTCTGCTTGTTACCAACGATCCATCTGTCGGTACTGACGAGCTCGGACAAATCCGCAATGCAGCCGTCGTGATCTGCGGGGATCGGATCGCTTGGGTAGGTCCGTCAGCACAGGCTCCGGCGGCCGATCACCAGTCCGATATGGCCGGAGCCTGCGTCATACCAGGTTTCGTCGACTCTCACAGCCACCCGGTTTTCGCCGGTGACCGGAGCGATGAGTTCGACGCGCGGATGAACGGGCAGAGGTACGAGGCTGGCGGGATTTTGCGCACTGTTCGGCGCACTCGGGAGGCTCCCATGGGGTTCCTCGACGCCGTCATGACCGGGATCCTCGACGAAATGGCACGCAGCGGGACGACGACCGTTGAGGCCAAGACGGGGTACGGGCTCGATGTCGAGACGGAGGTCAAGCTGGCGCGTGTGGCCAGTTCTCACACTGACGAGGTCACCTTCTTGGGCGCTCACGTCGTCGCACCTGAGTGCCAGCCTGATGAGTATGTCCGTCTGGTGTGTGGCGAGATGCTGCACGCCGTGCGCCCCTATGTGCGCTGGATTGATGTGTTCTGCGAGACCGGCGCCTTCGACCCCGACCAGACTCTCGAGATCCTGCGCGCTGGCACGGATGCCGGGCTGGGCTTGCGCCTCCATGCAGCCCAGCTAGGCCCCTCCGAGGTCATCCCACAAGCTTGCGAGTTGGGTCTGGCAGCCGTCGATCACTGCACCTTCTTGTCCGATGAAGACATTGACGCTCTCAAGGCCACCGGAACTGTGGCGACCCTGCTTCCGGCCGCAGAGTTCAGCACCAAACAGCCCTACCCTGACGCCCGTCGCCTCTTTGACGCAGGTGTGACGGTCGCGTTGGCTACCGACTGTAATCCCGGCACCGCATTCACCTCGTCGATACCATTCTGCCTTGCCATCGCGGTACGCGAGATGGGTATGACGCCAGAGCAGGCCCTCTGGTCAGCGACTGCAGGCGGTGCCGCGGCACTTCACCGCGATGACGTGGGCGTGGTGAAACCTGGCGCCCGCGCCGATCTGGTGAGCTTGGCCGCCCCGTCGTGGCTGCACCTCATGTATCGCCCAGGTGTCCCCCTCATCGACCGGGTTTGCAAAGCGGGCCGGTTCCTTAGGCTGGACCAACCAAGGCTACGACTCGACGGCTGACATCAGAATCGTCGCTTACCCTCGGCCCGGCGCCGTTCGGCAGCGGATCGGCCACGTTGGTTGCATCGGAGACGACGGGCCCTGACCATCACAGACACAATCGCCACGACGACGTGGCTCCAAGAAAGGATGACCATGAACCCAACCACCGTTGACGCCGGTGCCCCGCTCACTCCCCGCGACGTCGTCGCAGTCGCTCGGCTGGGAGCCCAAGTGACCGTGGGAGAGGACGCGATAGAGCGGGTCAAACGGGCCTCTGACCTCGTCGAGAGCCTGGCCGACGACCCCACCCCTCATTACGGCATCTCCACCGGCTTCGGTGCGCTGGCCTCGACCCGGGTGCCGCGTGACTACCGCGTGGCTCTGCAGCATTCACTCATCCGTTCTCACGCCGCGTCGACCGGACCGCGGGTCGAGAGCGAGGTCATCCGCGCCATGATGACCCTGCGCCTCAAGACGATGGCATCTGGCCACACCGGCGTACGTCCGAAGGTCGTCACTGCCTACGCCGATCTGCTTAACTCCGGGCTCGTCCCAGTCGTGGGGGAATATGGGTCTCTTGGCTGTTCGGGCGACCTCGCCCCGCTAGCCCACTGTGCCCTCGTCCTGACCGGCGAAGGGACCGTCCTCACCCCTGACGGTGACGAAGTCGATGCGGCTACCGGCCTGGCCCAGGCCGGGCTGAAGCCTGTGTCCCTGCGCGAGAAGGAGGGGCTGGCCCTCATTAACGGCACTGACGGCATGCTCAGCCAGCTCATCATGGCCCTAGCTGACCTCGACGTTCTCGTTCCGACGGCTGATCTGGCGACCGCAATGACCGTCCAGGCGCTGTGCGGCATTGATCGGGTCTTCGCCCCTGACCTTCAGGCCCTGCGGCCCCATCCAGGCCAGGCCACCTCGGCCGCCAACATTCTCGCTTTGCTAGAAGGTTCTGACCTCATCCAGGCCGGTCGTGAAGGTGCCGCCAAGCGAGTCCAAGACGCCTACTCCTTGCGCTGTGCCCCACAGGTCCACGGCGCCGTCCGCGACACGATGGCCCATGCCCTGCAGGTAGCGAAGGTCGAGTTGGCCTCGGCTGTCGACAACCCAGTCATCACCGACGACATGAGGGTAGAGTCCAATGGCAACTTCCACGGCGCCCCCGTGGCGTATGTGCTTGACTTCTTGGCGATTGCTGCAGCCGACCTCGCGTCGATGAGTGAGCGCCGCACCGACCGCATGCTCGACCCGGCCCGCAACCGTGACCTACATCCCTTCCTGGCCGACGATCCCGGCGTCGACTCCGGGCATATGATCGCTCAGTACACTCAGGCCGGCATCGTCTCGGACATGAAGCGACTGGCCGTACCGGCCTCAGTGGACTCCATTCCAACCTCAGCCATGCAGGAAGACCACGTCTCGATGGGATGGTCGGCTGCCCGCAAACTGCGCCGCGCCATCGACGGTATGGGAGCAGTCATTGGTATCGAGATCCTGACCGCCGCCAAAGCCATCCAAATGCGCGGTTTGGAGCCCTCGAAGCTGGTGGCCGACGTCATCGAACGAATGCGCCAGACCATTCCTGGCCCCGGGCCAGACCGCTTCCTCGCCCCCGAAATCGACGAAGCCCACCGCCTGGTGGCCTCCGGCGAGCTCCTCGAGGTCGCCCGTCAGAGCGTGGAAGTGAGTTAACCACGCACGATTCGTGTACATGGCTCCGGTAGCCTGGGGCGTGCTCTGCCCATGCAGAGGTGAGCCAGTTGAGTTGCGTGTCGTCCGCATCTCGAGTGTCCTCCCCGCCGCTGCGGGGGTCGGCGGCGAGCTGTGATTCATCTACATCGAGCACTGCATTGTCAACCGGGATTCCAATGCCATCACGGCATCAAACCAGCGGGGGGACGGTACATGTCCCGGCGTCGATCATCGGAGCGCTGCTACTCGGCCCAGGAACCAATGTCACCCATCAGGCGATGGTACTCCTGACCGAGTCAGGTGCGGCGACTGGCGACATCGATGACCTTGCTGGGGTCACTCGACGAGCCATGCGCGATGCCTTCCACGAGTCGAAACTACTGACCAAGTGTGTGCAGGACATCCACGTCCTCCTGGACGCCCCCGGTGATCCTGACGAGGGATACGGCTGGGACATCGTCGACTTGTGGGACGACCGGGAAGGCGTAGTGGCCGGTGGAAGGTCCTGGGGCTAATCATGACCGTACTTGTCCTCACCGCATGTCCAGCGGATCTACGCGGACATCTCACCCGATGGCTGCTCGAGATCAGCCCAGGAGTTTTCGTCGGTCACGTTCCGGCTCGCGTCAGGGATGCACTGTGGGACAGGGTCATCGAGATGCGCCGGGATGGCCGCGCGATCTTGGTGTATACGGTTCGCGGTGAACAACACTTCGAGTTCCGGGTGCACCGCCATGACTGGGAAGTGGTCGACTTCGACGGGCTGAAGCTCATGCGGAGGCCAAACAATCGAGGTCAGACCTCAACACTCCGGCCAGGGTGGAGTTCAGCTGCGCGGCGCCGCAGAGCTTCGACACGTTAGACCGAGTACACTCGTATCTGGTAACTGCTCCTGCATCAGTCGTAGTCGGCTGGTGTATTCCCCGCCTATGCGGGGGTAGGCCGAAGCCACACACGAGGGCCACCCGTCAGGGCATCACGGCACGCTGAACCGCAGACAACGTCTTACCTAAGCCATCGTGGATGACAAGGTCGGCGGCCCGGTCGTAGCCGGTGGCCTCACGGTTAATAAAAACCAGGTGCCGGCCGCGGAAGAACCTCAACAAGGCTGCGGCCGGGTAAACGTTGAGCGAAGTGCCTCCAACGATAAGCAGATCGGCAGTACTGATCGCGGTAGTGGCGTTGTCGAGATCCTGGCTCCGCAGGGATTCCTCATAAAGAACGACCTCGGGACGCACCATCCCCCACACGAGCACCGCGGGACTCCAGGAGCGTCCATGATCACCGAAAGTGGATGGGCCCGCCCACAAGCCAGGCAGCGGTTGCGGTGCACCGACCCGTGCAACTCGATCACCTGACGAGACCCAGCTTCTTGGTGTAGACCGTCGATATTCTGGGTGATGATTGTTGAGACTTGCCCGGCTCGTTCCAGGGCAGCCAGGGCACGGTGACCAGCATTGGGCCTGGCCTGAGGATGGACGAGGTAGGTGCGGTAGAAGTCGAAGAACTCCGCGGGATGCTCAACTAAACAGCTGTGACTGAGCATGTACTCCGCGGGGAAGGGCAGGTCATGCTGAGTGGTGTAAAGCCCGCCAGCCGAGCTAAAGTCCGGAATACCTGATTCGGTGGACATTCCGGCGCCGCCGAAAAACACTGTCGACGTCGACTCCTCGATCCAATGCGCGAGCTGTTCCCCGGTCATTGTTAGGCTTGCCTCAGCAGGGTACGGACGAGGTCGGGCTCGCTAACCATGTCAAGGCTGGCAAAGACGTTGGAGACATCGACCTCAGGGCGCTGCCAGCCGATGGTCGCGGCATGGGCGGCCAGAGCGACACAGATCTCCTGACAGCCGTCAATGAGCCACTCGGGGTCGACGTCAGGATTGACGTGGCGGGAGAACTCGGCGGCGTCATGACGCTGGGCTGCGAGGATTGCCGACAAGCCGCTGCGCAATTGTTCGACGGCCTCCTCCCCCATGGTGGAGACGACAATCGGGTCAGCCAAGTCACGACGTACTCGCTCGACAAGCAGCCCAGGAACGTCGGCGGCGGTGAGGTTGTCGTGGTCAAAAAGCCAGTCTGGTAGATAAGCCTCCACCGCATCCTCGTCGACCTGCTCAACCCGCTTGGCGACGGCCTCTAGCAAGCTGACGCCGAGCATGACGGCACCCTCAAGCTGACATAGCGGGGTCAAGGCAATGGTGATCGCGGCTCGTCCGGACTCCAACGGATTGAGCTGCTCACCTCGCTCTTGCGCTCGCAGCTCCTCCTCGCTGGCGCGACGCAACACCTCGAAGGACTCTGCGGGCGGTATCTGCACGGTCTGCGGATCAGCCTCCACCTCGTCGGTCTCGGGGAGCGGGGCACCGACATCGTCGGGGTCACACCAAGTGGTAGGAGCCTGTGGAATGTCGTTCATGGTCATTCATCTTTCCTGTCGTAGGCCGAGGTTGATGGAGTATGCCGGATCGCCGCCGACCCCACCAGCCAACCCGATCTCACCTCACGATCTCACCCTTCGCGAGCTTAATGAGACGGTCAAGCACCGCCCCACCTGAGGCGTTCGACCCGTTATGCTCGTATTCGGTCGTCACCCAGGCGTGCATCTGCGGCAGCAGGGCTGCCGTCTCGAGAGAGAACTTGCGCGGCACATATGCATCGTCGTGGTACACCGCCGCAGCACACGGCACCTCAGCAGTCCGGAGCACGTCGGGGTCGTACAACTTTGGCCACGGATGATTCGCAATGAGGTCAGCTACCTCCTTCCAAGGCCGCAACTCCTGATCAGTGTCAAACCATTCCGGCATGACGTGTTCACCCGTCAGGAGGGTAGGGTCCTCCCGGAAGTCATCAGGTAGCGTCCGGGCAGCCGACCAATCGGTGACCACACCGTCGGCATAGGACGATTCATGAATGACGGCATATAGCGGGTTACGTCCGTCGTAGGGCAGCAGCTCGGCCAGGTCATGACGGAACGCCCGCGAAGTGTGCGGGTACTCCAGCAGGTAGTGCAGCTTTTCTGCCCCGCCCGAAGCGCCCAACACATGCCCCAGCGACCGCAGTCGTGATGGACACACGACGTCACCGCTCGGGGTGGCGATCTCGCCTTTCTTCGCCAACGCCGCCAACTCAGCGAACCGCACCCTGTCCCCGGGGAAGCGCTTGTAATACTCCAGCGACTTGGCACGCAGCTGCTCGTAGCAGGCTGCGTAGATATCGTCAGCGGATCGCCCGACCGCCGACAGACCACCAGTGAAGTACCCAGCCGACAACGACTCCGGGTAGGTAGACAAATACCTGAGCAACGTGAATCCACCGAAGGACTGGCCCAGAGCCGCCCACTTCTGGATCCCGAGGTGTCGACGAATATCCTCACAGTCCTCAACGATCTCGTCGGCACGAAGATGGGTGAGGTACTCGGCCTGACTAGGCGCATCCCCCACTGGCTCACTCACCGGAGACGACAATCCCGTGCCGCGCTGATCGAGCAAAACAAGCTGGTAGTCCTCCAACGCGCGCGACAGCCAACCGGGAAACCCGGGGTCACGCAAAGTCGGGCGGGGAGACTCACACCCCGGACCGCCTTGCAGGAAGACCAGGTAGGGCTTGTCGGTTCCGTTGGGGGTGGCCACCAGACGCGCGTACACCTCAATAGTGCGCAAATCGTCAGGATTGCTGCGATTCAGCGGGACCCTCAGACGAACGTCATCGGTCAGCAGGCCAGGAATGTTGCGGTTCCACGTCATGGGATCAGCCTATGAGGTCCCGACGCCCTCACGTCGGTTCTAGCGTTCGTTCCCTCTCCCAAGGCCATCGTCGTCACTATCGCGGAGTTGAAGGAGCGAGACCGTCCCTTCAGTATTTTCTCAGTTTTCTGCCCTAGTCCAGTCTTGCTCCACCTACCATCGCGCCTTGTCGCAAGGGCTCAGCGGCGTCTTCACTTGAAACTACCGCGTGACACCCACTCACCTATACTGAGCAAATTTTGAGAATCTCTCAGGAACACGTACAGTTCATCAAGCCCTTTAAACCTGCGGCAACGCTCGGAAGGAACATCACATGACCAACACCTCGACCAACGCCGGGACGACTCTCAAGCGCACCGTCGCTCTGGCCGCTGCGGCGAGTCTCGCCGTCATGGGCACCATCGCCGAGGAGGCTCACGCCGCCCCTGCCGGCAACCTTGGGGCTCATGCCGAGAAGGCTCCCACCCAGCACACCAAGAAGGCACCGGCTGAACAGGCCAAACGCGCCACGACGTACACCGCTCGGTTCGCGCTTACTCGCGTCCACCTCAACGTCCGTTCTGGACACAGCACTGAGTATCGACGCTACGGGCTCCTCCGTCCCGGCGACAAGCTCCTTATTATCGGCGAGGATGTCCGGGGCTGGACTCCTGTCAACTACCGCGGCAAGACTGCCTGGGTGGCCACCCGTTACATCACTAAGATGAACCGTCCGGTCGGTATCTACGCCCAGCGTGGCGATCACAATGCCCGCTCGAAGGCTGTCCAGCGCGACCTATCGACCCTCAACTACTTCCCGGCCAAGTGGGTCGGCTTGCCCTATGGCCCGATCACTACCAACGCCGTCAAGGTGTTCCAGAGGGCCAACGCTCTCAAGCAGACTGGCGTGACCGACGCCGTCACCCTGGGACTGCTCAAATCGAAGGCCGACTACCAGCGAGCCGCAGCGGCCGAGAAGAGCTCCACGTACAAGCACGCGGAGCATCACTCCGAGCACTCCTCGAGCACCTCCCGCTCGACTGCCCGTCCAGCGCGCAACACGTCCCCCGACGTTTCCACGAGTGGTATAGCTGGAAGCTGCCAGGCTTCCTTCTACGACGATTCCCAGACCGCCTCCGGTGAATCCTTCAGCTCGTCAGCCCTGACGGCTGCCTCCAAGACCTACTCTTTCGGCACTCGCCTCAAGGTCACTAACAAAGCCAATGGACAATCAGTCGTGGTGCGCGTCAACGACCGTGGACCCTACGTCTCTGGTCGCTGCCTAGACCTCTCCTCGGCCGCCTTCTCTCGGATCTCGTCGCTCAGCGCTGGCGTTGCCGACGTGACCTATGCGAAGGTCTCCTGACCGAATACCATCGCAGCAGATTGTGACAGCGTCGGCCCCCCGATCCCTGGTGGATCGGGGGGCCGACGCTAGTTTCAATACTTCTAAGGCATCAACCAGCCGGAGCCTCCGGGCCGTCGTTGAACCACCAGGTCGCTTGACCCGGAACCCCAGCCCTCTTAGCTTCCTCAGGCGCCTCAACCTTGTCGAAGTCGTGGATATTGCCCTCGGAATCCTCCCAGCACACCACCTCACGGCGCACCGGGATCTGCACGGTCACCAGGTCTGTGACGACGTAGCGACGCAGCTTGGCACCGGCAGGCAGCCCCACAGCCGGGGCGGAATCGACGGTGTGAGCTTCCTCGTCACCGTGATCGTCGCTGAGCACCTTGGGACGGTTCTCTTCGTCGTCATCGGTATCCTCAGCGTCAGAGCCGGCCTCGGAGACGACGATCGGGGTGACGACAGTGTCCTGACCAGCCTCGTCGGCATCAGGCTCAGAGTCGTCAACCACATCGGCCTCGACAATGTCAGACTCGCTGACGGCACCACGTCCGGGATGGGCAATGGCTATGTCGTCGTCATCGCTAATCTCCAAGCCAGAACGACGAGCAGGTTCCATGCCGTAATGCCCGTAAACC
Source organism: Cutibacterium acnes (assembly GCF_003030305.1). Lineage (NCBI taxonomy): Bacteria > Bacillati > Actinomycetota > Actinomycetes > Propionibacteriales > Propionibacteriaceae > Cutibacterium > Cutibacterium acnes. Next base: position 2,293,265 of record NZ_CP023676.1, read on the forward strand.
TCGGCCTCGCGGTCGCGCGAGAGATCGTCTTCCTCGGACGCCTCGGGAGCCGTTTCGATGAGGTTTCGACTAAACGGGACGTTGACCTGGCTAGTGGAGTATTCGGCGCCTCGCACCGGAATGAAGTACTCATGGCCCTGCGAAAGCACGGTCACAAAGGTCGCAGCTCCGGTGACCTCGTCGGCAAAGATCTGCTGGATCGTCCCGACCTTCTCGCCGTCCGGTCCGACGACTTCGGCGTCGAACAGTCCGGGGATGTCCTTGGGATCCATGGCACTGATGTCCATGTATCGACCTCTCGCTAGGGGGTTGGAACGTACGCGCATACGCGTACTCTTTATTCAGCTTGTCATACCGTGCTGTGCAACTGACGCAACGTCGCCGGGCGCGTCTCGAAGTAAGACGCACCCAACGGTGATCGAAGTGCTTTATCCGAGACCCGACATCAGCATGCGTTGATCGCACTGACCATCCTGTTTAAGGCTGTTTTGTTGGCTGCCAACCCGAACGTAGTGACACCCTCAGCATCCAGTGGGTGTATTTCTCAGCCTGTCGCATGCTCCCGTGGGCCCATCTGCCAGGATCACAAGGAGCTTGTAGGATCGTTCTGTGATCTTCAAACGTGTCGGTGACTCCCGTCCATACCCTAGCCACGGGTACACGCAGAAGAAATGGTCCCAATTGGCGCCCGTTCAGGTGCGTCTGGACCAGCTCGTCACGACAAAGAGCACCCTGAACTTGGCGAATCTCCTCGAAGATGACTCCACCTTTTATGGAGACCTCTTCGCCCACGTCGTAGCTTGGCATGGCGACCTCTACTTAGAGGACGGCCTGCATCGCGCTCTGCGTGCCGCACTGCAACAGCGTCAGACCCTGCACGCTCGTGTCCTTGACCTGAATGGCCGTCATGACTTTCGATGAACGTCGCCACTATCTGAGGATGGCGGGGACCCCGTTAACCCTGCTAGCCCTCGTCCTCCTCATCGCAGTGGCCATCCGCGCCGGATGGAAGGCCGTGAGTGCCCCCATCCCGCCGCCGCCTCTTATTCCCTGCGTCGATCAGGACGTCAACGGCGAACTGACGACCCAAGACATCACGGTTTCGGTGTACAACTCGGGACACACCCGTGGACTGGCCGGGAGCGTATCCAAGCAGCTCACCAACGTAGGGTTCGTCATCGACTCGGTGTCTAACCGTCAGCCGAGCGTCAAGAAAGTCACCATCATCGGTCAGGACGCCAAAAACCCCGAGGTGGGGCTAGTTGCCGGTTATTTCCCGGGGGCGGTCGTGAAGTCAGATCCCAAGCGCGTCGACCATGAGGTCGAGGTGGTACTCAGCGATCGCGACCCAAACTTCAAGACGACTGCGCCGAAGTCAGTGAAAGTCAACGGGTCGGTGTGTCTGCCATCTCCCTCACCGACTCCATCCATACTCGCGTCGCCGGGGGAACAGCCCTCCTAGGGCTTACCGGAACTCTTGCGCAGCGGCTCCTCAGTCAGCAGTCTGCACCCGCAGGCCGTGCCAGCGTGCCAAACGACCGCCCCGACTGATCTCGATAAGCCTCTCAGCGACGGTCCGACGCTTCCCCTGGGGCACGACGATTAGCAACTCGTCACCTTGTTCCAGCACTGTTCCGGCGTGCGGGGTAAAGGATCTGTCACCGCGAATGATAAGGGAAACGACGCAGTTGCGTGGAAGTCTCAGTTCGCGGATTGTCACCCCAGCCAGACGCGACCCTTTGGGCACGTCGGCCTGCAGTAAGTCAGCAGCGATCTCGTCGAGGGGCGCAACCTCGATGGAGACATCTTTAGCCATCTGGGGATCGACGACGCCGAGAATATCCGCGGCGGCAGGCAGAGTTGGGGCTTGGATGCAGGTGAAGACAACAACGAGAACCAGGATAACGTCGAAGAACTTGTCCGCACGATCCATATTCGACGCCATTGGGATGGTTGCCAGAATAATGGGCACGGCGCCGCGCAGGCCAGCCCACGACATGAAGAGCAGTTCGTTGCGTTCGAACCCGAACCATATCGTGCAGGCGGCCACAGCCACTGGGCGCGCAACGAGGGTGAGCAGCAGACCGGCAGCGATGCCTACCCCGACCGAACCCCAGGTGAGGCGATCGGGGTTGGCTAACAGACCGAGCATGACGAATAGGCCGATCTGGCAGATCCAGGCGATGCCTTCTGAGAAGGACCTGGTGGTGTGTTGGTAGGGAAGATCGCCGTTGCCGATGACGACGGCGGCGATGTAGACGGCCGAAAACCCGGAGACGCCAATCCACGCTCCTGTGCCATAGGCAGTGACGGCCCATGCCATCGCGGCGATAGCGTACAGGTTGCCCGATGGCAGGGTGATACGCCGACTGACCTTGCCGGCTACCCACCCCACGAGCAGACCGACGAGGATGCCGCCGATGAGTTGGACGGCGATCGATCCGAGTAGCGGAAGGACACCGGCGTTCGACTCCCCGGTGGCCACTCCCGTCAGGGCAATGACGACGAGAACGGTTGGGGCGTCATTGAGGCCCGACTCGGCCTCCAACACAGACCTCAAGTGATTCGGCAACGAGACCCCGCGCAGTACCGAAAAGACTGCGGCAGAGTCAGTGGGTGCAGTGGCTGCACCGAGCAAGGCGGCGACGCTCCAATGCAAACCGAGCACATAGTGGCCGAGCAGCGTCATGACACCAAAACAGACCCCGACGCCAACGGTTGCAAGCAGGGCAGCCGGGGCCAAGGCTGGTCGGATGTCCTTCCAGTTCGTTGAGAGTCCGCCCTCGGCAAGGACGAGCACGAGAGCAGCAAAACCAATAGCGTGTGCGCCAGCTAAATCGTTGAAGTTAATACCGAACCCGATCGGGCCGAGCAGCATGCCAACCAGCAAGAACAGCAATAGTGCCGGCAGTCCCAGACGAGTGCCAATCCGGGCTGCGAAAGCGGCGAGCAACACGACGACAGCGCCGAGGAATAGAGCGAGATCGGCTGGCTGCATGACTTCCATTATTGCAACCGAGCAAACGGGTTCTTCGCAGCTGAGGACGCAGATCAGTGATCGGAGCCAGGTGATGATAGGGATGGCGGTCCCGCGATGCTCTGATTTGACCGATCAAACCTCTGCTGGAGCGAGCATCGGCGTCCTGGGCCCTAAGACTGGCTGGTGGCGTGCTTCTGTCGTTGCAGAGCCCTATCAAGGATGGGTTCGGTGACGGCGGTAACGATCGTCACCACAACGCTGGCGCCAAAGGCGTAGCTGACCGGCTGCATGAGAGTGGAGTAAAACCACCAGAGCACAAGAAACTCAAGGCTTTCCTTGGTGACTTTATTGACCACCAGATGGCCCAATGGGGCGATAACTCTTGCCAACACCCCCATGAGCAAGGAAACACCTATTCCTAGGGCAAATAGCACCAGTCCCCCCACAATGACGGTCTGCCAGGTCCACGGTGAGTCCAGAGAGCACCCGGGAAATACCAAGGCGAAAACCGCTGGAACTATGAGGAACGGGGCCATGACAAAGACAACGACGCCGATGAAGAACGCACCCGCACCCAAAATCCCCAGCAGATTATCGAATTTTTGAGATAACGCCATGTCAAGCCTCATCCTAGAACGACAACGATCCACGGCCGCCTTGACTAGATCATACGGGAACCTCGCTTTATCCAAAACGAAGATAAGGGGGCCTTTTCCCATACTTCTGTGCATTACAGCAACCTTGCACGTGTGAACCAACCGCTCCTCCGCAACAGGAACGGGGGCGCACCCTGAGGGCGACGGGCGGCACCACATAACGAAGTCCCGGGGATGCATATCCCCGGGACCCAGCTGGCGGTGACGGAGGGATTTGAACCCTCGGTAGCTCTCGCTACACCCGCTTTCGAGGCGGGCACTTTCGGCCGCTCAGACACGTCACCGTAAATAAGGGTAGCGAATCCGTCGCCACACACCAAAATCCGAATGTCAGGAACGCATCGGGTAGGCGTCGAGAGTGTCAGGGACGGTTGCACTCGTCCTCACTTGTGACCTCAGCCTCCTACGCAGCCTCGACCTCGCCGTCCAACTTCACATTCTTCTGGTCAAACCTCTTTGCCACCACAAGCGCCAGCCCGATGTAGAACACCAGGAGTCCGGCCATGATGAAGGACATCTGATAGATCGTACCGACGATCGACAGGTGACTAAGGTTCAGGTATGTCAGCGGTACCGCCGCATACACGATCGCGAAAACCAGCGCGATGCCATTGTTTCGGGTCACGATGAACATATTTGAGATCGGCGAGGTGACAAAATTGACGAAGAGCCACGGCACCAGCGCCACCGCAATGTCCGCCGATTGGTGAAATTTCGCACCCAACAGCCACGGAAGCACCGGTGGGATGAGTAAGTACAGCAACCCGAACGGCACAATGCCGATGAGGAAGGACCTCACGACCGACTTTTTGACGGTTTGGTAAAACCTCCCGGCATCAGAAACCGACAATTTCTGGAAGAACACCTGGGATAGTGCCTGGTTGATGACGGACGCTGGCATCTGCATGAGGGTCCACGCGATCGAGAACCGTCCATATCCCGACGTCGAAAACCTCACCATGATGATCATGTTGACGCCCTGCTGACGAATAGCGTCGACGATGACATTGGGCGCCGTCAACAACGGCAACTGACGATACTTACGCATCAGGGTGCGTAGCGGAACCTCTGCCTCCTTGATGCCACGCAGGTCCGAGCCCAACTGACGCCGGAAGTTGTTAAGAGCCAGACACTTGCCCAAGAAGGTGGCGATCACCTGGCCGAACGCCCCCAGACAGACCGCACACGACCCGATTCTTCCCGCCGCCGTCGTCGACTGGCACCACACCGCATTGGTCCCGATGACACCGAAACGTTTACGCCGATTAGCCCAGAAGTTCACAACGTTCACCTGAGCATACGTGAAGGTGATCGGGCCCACCGCCAACAACCACCACCGGGCCTGGGGCTTGCCCAGCAGACCGCTGAGGTAGGGACCGAGCGGAACCATCGCTGCCATCGCGACCCCAGAAACGATGGCATTGATGCGGGTCGCCAGTCGGAATACCCGCTTGGCCTCCGAATCGTCACGAGGCAGCACGATGGCCATGTCGTAGCGCAGCGCGGCAGCGGGGATGACGAACTGGGATACCGCCATGATGGCGCCGTAGATACCCCAATCAGCTGGGTCAATATGGTGGGTGACGTAGAGGGTGGCCAGAGCTGCAATCAGCTGAGCCAGGCCAGTGCCACTAATAACCTTCGTCACTGAAGCGAGGAACTCATGGCGCTGGATGTATGCCCGAGTACGGGGGAACCGGACGCGTTTCTCCCCGGGCTCTGGTGTCGCCCCGGATCTTGCGGGTGTCGGTTCCGTCGTCGTGTTGGTCACCCGTCCACGGTACAGGCCCGATGTCCGTCAAAGAATTCGCGCAACAGAGCAGACGACTCCTCGGCCATCACACCTGTGACCACTTTCGGCCGGTGTGGCAACCTCGGATCGCGCATGGCATCGAAGAGGGAACTGACGGCACCGGCCTTCGGATCAAAGGCTCCAAAAACCACTCTCGGGATCCTCGCAGCAACAATGGTTCCGGCGCACATGGTGCATGGTTCCAAGGTGACGACGAGGGTGCAATCACCGAGACGCCAGCCGTCACGGGCTTCCGCAGCACGACGGATGGCCAGCACCTCCGCGTGGGCCGTCGGGTCGCCGGTGCGCTCCCGTTCGTTGCCGGCTTCGGAAAGGACTTCGCCGTTAGCGCCGAGAATCACCGCGCCGATGGGAACGTCACCCCACGTGGCGGCGCGGCGCGCCACGTCAAGGGCCTGGGTCATGGCCTGACGCCAACCCGGCACCGGACCGGCCACAGGTCAGCGCGCCGAAGCGTTAGCGGCCCGCTCGAACTGCGGCCCGAAATGAACCCGGGCAGCAATGTCGGACAGGATCTCGTCAGAGTCCTCGTCAGCGTCAGCGAAAGCCTCCATGTCAAACTCCCCCAACCCAGCATCAGCAAGCATGTCGCCGTCACCCATGGTCTCGGGATCGTCATCGGGATCAGGAATGTCCTCACCGAGGAAATCAGCGACATCGCGGGCTATCGGCCAATCGTTGGCCTGGGTCGCGTCGGACAGAAAGACCTGCACATTTCGGCCACGCACCCGGACGATGACGTAAAACTGGTGATCGATGGACACCATACCGACAGCCCCAGCATCACCGGGCAAACGCCTCAGCTGGGTGATGAGCTCATCGAAGTCATTAGCGAGCATCGGTTCCATAGGAACTGCGACGCGCTCACCGTCATCGTTGTAGAGGGCTACTACAAAGTCGATCTCATCCTCGCTGGCGTCCTCGAGATCGTCGTCATAGTCATCATCGTCGTAATCGTCGTCCCCGTCATCGCCGTAGTCGTCGTCATCAGACAACTCGTCGTAATCGTCGAGATCATCGTAGTCATCGACGTCATCGTCGGGGACGAACTCGTTATCGTTGAACCGGGACATGACGACCTCCTTGGGGCGGCGAACGTCTCCATCGTTGCAGACATTTCGCCGGGGAAACAGTCGCAAGGCCGATTTACCCGCCACATTCTCAGGAAGCACCACGCTCCCCTACCCGGCCCCACTGTCCGTTCCTGCCAATACTTAAGGCCCACTCACCAGACGGGGAGCCGAATGCTACCAACGCGCCCCCATGTGCCAAGGTTGGACTCGTGGAACTCAACGTCATGGATCATCCGCTCGTCTCTCATAAGTTGACCTTGTTGCGCTCGGTAGACACCCCCAGCCCGGTTTTCCGCCAGCTTGTCGAGGAACTTGTCACCCTCATGGCTTACGAGGGCACCCGCGAGGTGCGCATCGAGCCAACCACCGTCACCACCCCACTCACCGCCACCGAGGGCGTCGCCCTGACCCGCCCTAAGCCCCTCGTGGTTCCGATTCTGCGCGCCGGCCTGGGAATGCTCGAGGGCATGATGCGCCTCATCCCGTCAGCTGAGGTCGGCTTCGTGGGCATGGCCCGTGATGAGGAAACCCTCCAACCGATGACCTACGCTGAGCGTCTCCCCAAGGATCTCTCTGGCCGTCAGTGCTACGTCCTCGACCCGATGCTGGCTACCGGCGGTTCCTTAGGCGGCACTGTCGAGTTCCTGGTCCGCCGCGGCGCCGACCACATCACCTGCCTGTGCATCCTGGCTGCCCCTGAAGGCATTGAGAATTTCCGCAAGCTCGTCAGGGACCTTGACGTCCCCTGTCACCTCATCGTCGCCGGCCTGGACGATCATCTCGACGAACACGGCTACATCGTCCCTGGCCTGGGTGACGCCGGCGACCGTCTGTACGGCCTGGCGGAATGACTATCCTGCGCCCAGCCGACCTGCGTGGCTTAGCGGCTTTACTCGGCTCCCAAGAACCCCGCGCAGTCGTCCCGCCGTGCTGGCATTGGGTGCTCCTCCTCGACCCAGTCGTCCCCGGCAACCTCGACGAGGACGGTTACGTGATCGGCTCACCGATCACCCCAGAACCGGGCATGATGAGGATGTTCGCGGGCGGACGCGTGCGCACCATCTCCCCACTGGCTCTCAACAGCGAGACCTCGCGCACTACTAAGGTGGCCTCAATCACCGACAAGGAGGGTCGTCGCGGCCTGCTCCACTTCGTGACAATGAGGTCCACGTGGTCCCAGGGCGGCCGGGAGTGCCTTGTCGACGAGCAGGACTACGTCTTTATGCCGACTCGCTCCGCAGGTCCATCGCCGGAGGGCGCCGGTTACACCGGCAGCAACGGCTTCCTGGTAACCGAGCCCCTGTTAGTGACCTTTTCAGCCTTGACAGCGAACCCGTATCGGATCCACTGGGACCGCGACTTCTGTCGCCGCGCCGGACATGACGGCCTGGTGATCCACGGACCATTACAAGCCCTGCTTATGGCTCAGGCGTTTGCGGACACGGGCGCAGACTTCACTGGTAAGCGGTTTTCTTACCGGTTCCGCGCCGCCGTGACGGCCCCGACTCGACTCACCGTCGGCATCGAGGAAGACGAGGCCAAGGTTCGTCGCCCCGATGGCACCGTGACCGCTACGGCAACCCTAGGATGAGCGGTGTCGAGAGCGGCGCGTTAGTCCCAAGTAACCTCAGTTCGCCAACCCCGCGACGACCTCAGCGCCGGGCAGGGAGAGTACATCGCCTCCACTGACGATGAGCTTCGAGCTGCGCAGCCCTGATCCAATGCACACCGCTTCAGCCTCGGCTACCCGCGGATCGATCCAGATCGGCCATTCAGCGGGCAGCCCTACCGGGGTGATACCGCCGTATTCCATCCCGGACATGCCAACAGCCTCATCTATCGGCGCGAAGGATGCTTTACGGACGTCGAGCTTTTTGCGCACTACTTTGTTGACGTCGACCCTTGTCGTCGCCAAAACCAGACATGCAACATACTTTTCGATGTCACCACGCTTCCCCCTGACGATGACGCAGTTGGCGCAGGTCTCCGGGCCCTCACCGAACGCCTCGCACAGCGCCTCGGTATCAGCAATCTCAGGGTCAATGCTGAAGACGACTGCCGACGGCAACTCGGCAACTCGACCGGCGACCGTCGCCGCCAGCAGCTCGGGATGGTCGGCAGCGGGCAGGTGTTCAACGGAGTCGTACATGTGACCCACCGTAGCCACCGTCGATCCATCGACGAGGCCATCTCTCATGCCTCTTATGGAGTTCGCCGGCGACTACTCATGGGGCTACGACCCTGCCCACATCTTCGCCGTCGAGAGCGCCTATGGTGGCCATCCAGCCTCTGCGACCCTCGTCCTACCGCCCTACAGCGCCATTATTACGTCGCGAGCGTGACGGCGTCGCTGCATCTGAAGTGTGACGAAAACAGCATCACAGAGGACCTCACGATCACTTTTCCCGCCCATGCGCTACGTCTGATTCGCCGATCAATTTGCAGGTGAGGCGATGAGGTCCATACTTTCTTGAGTGATTCGCAGCCATGAACGGCAGGCGGTGGCCAAAGCCACCCAGCCGATCGTTGATCGTGAACCGATCCGATCCATGAAACCTGGACTAGCCCTAGCCGCATTAGGAATCGTCTTCGGCGATATCGGCACCTCAGTCCTTTACTCTCTCCAAACGGTGTTCTCAATGGAGAACCATGCCGTGCGCCCAACCCACGGTGACGTCATGGGGATCATCTCGATGATCTTCTGGTCGATCCTGCTCGTGGTGTGTGTCAAATACGTCATATTCGTTATGCGCGCTGACAACGACGGCGAAGGGGGCATCCTCGCCCTGATGGCCTTGGTACGTCGACTCATGGCTAGCCACAAGGGCACTGGCATGACGGCGCTCCTACTCGGCATCGTTGGCGCCGGCCTATTTTACGGAGATTCCTTTATCACCCCAGCGATTTCCGTGATGAGCGCTGTGGAAGGCCTCACGGTAGCCAACCCGGATGCAGAAAAGATCGTCCTGCCAGCCTCGGTCGTCATCCTTACCCTCTTATTCATCGTGCAGAGACGGGGAACGGAGGTCATTGGCAAGGCCTTCGGACCGGTAATGGCGACCTGGTTCCTCACCCTGGCGGCCTTGGGCATTCCGTGGATCATCCACCACCCGGTCATCATTACGGCCTTGTCTCCGCACTGGGCAATCCTGTTTTCCATCGAGCGTCCAGCGATGGCTTTCATTGCGATGGGCGCGGTCGTCTTGACGATTACCGGTGCCGAGGCGCTATACGCCGACATGGGCCACGTCGGGGCTCCATCGATCCGACTTGCCTGGTTCGGCCTTGTGCTCCCCTGTTTGCTCATCAACTACCTGGGCCAGGGGGCCATGATCCTGTCGCACCCCGACTGGATCGATAACCCGTTCTTTAGGATGGCTCCCGACTGGGCGACTATTCCGCTTGTCACCATCGCCACAATGGCCACCGTCATCGCTTCTCAGGCAGTCATCTCGGGGGCGTTCTCGATGAGTTCAGAGGCCGCCCGCCTGGGGTTACTGCCGCGCCTCGGCGTGCGTCATACCTCGAAGTCCGAGGGCGGCCAAATCTATATCCCAGAGGTCAACTGGACCCTCTTTATCGGCGTGCTAGCCCTCATCCTCATCTTCCAGACCTCGTCGAAACTAGCCACGGCTTATGGTTTGGCCGTGACCGGCACCTTCCTCCTGACGACGAGCCTGTTTCTGGTGCTGGCTCACCGGGCATGGCATTGGCCGATGTGGGCTCTCATCTTTTTTGGTGTCATTGTCGGCGGCGTCGAGTTGTCGATTTTCTCCGCCAATCTGTTGAAGATCGCCTCTGGCGGCTGGATCCCGCTGTTGTTCGCAACCATCGTCGTCATCATCATGACGACGTGGCGACGCGGCACCGCCTACATCGCCAAGCAGCGACAAGATGATGAGGGGCCGCTGGACGACTTCCTCAACTGGATGCACGAAACCAAGCCAACCCGCGTCCCTGGCCTGGCCGTTTACCCGCATCCTGGGCGGGCAACAACCCCGTTGGCCCTGCTTAATAACCTCAGGTTTAACCATGTGCTGCATGAGCACAACATCATCATCTCGATAGTGGTGGAGAACGTGCCGCACGTGCGGCACGTCAACCGTATTGAGAAAGTAGACCTCGGCAGACCCACCGACGGCATCACTTATATCGCGTGTCACGTCGGGTTCACCGATTCCCAGGACGTCCCCAAGGCGCTAGCTCTGGCGGCGGCCAAGTGTCCTTGGCTCAAGGATCATCTCGACGAGGCGATCTACTACCTCTCCCTAGTAGACGTGAAGCGGGACGAACCACAACAGGGTGCGCACATGGCCGGCTGGCGCAAGATGCTTTACATCACTATGTCGCGCAACCAGGCCGATCGCACTCGGGTGTTCCGGATACCGCGCACTCGCGCGGTGGTTATGGGTGAGGCCGTCGCCTTGTGACGGTCTGTCGCTGATACTCACAACTGATTCCCGAGGCCTACTGAGCCTCGGGAATCACCTTTTCTCAGGGTCTATAAGTTCCTGGAATCGCGCCGCGAAAGCCTCTTCGGCATTGACGGTGTCGATGTCGCGACGCACCGTCTCTGCTACCGTGACGGCCTCTGACCAAGGAAGACGCTGCTGCCATTCTTTCTCACCGTGGCCGATAGTCCAGGCATCGAAGATTTCGGGAGTGCACTCGGGATGAAACTGTACCCCCCATGCACGCTCAGCGAACCTGACGGCCTCGATCTGACCGGTGGGATCGCGCGCCAGCAGAACGGCGTCCTCGGGCAGGACGACCGCAACATCGTTGTTGAAATGAATACCGCGATGTCCGTCGTAGACCGACAGCAGCGGGTCCTTCTTTCCCTCCGGGGTGAGGTGCATCTCGGCCGCTCCAAGGCAGAAATGGTCGGAGGTGCAGACCTGTCCTCCCAGCGCGACGGTGGCGAGTTGGTGACCCAGGCAGATGCCGAGGAAGGGCGTACCTGCCCTCACTGTCCGGGAGATGAGCTGGCGGGTAGGCGCGAGCCACGGAGCCTCAGCATCGTCCTGGCAGCTCATAGAGCCGCCCAGCACCACGAGTGCGTCAGCGTCCACAATCGGCGGCACCGGATGGTTCCAGGCGTTGATCTCGACGACGTCTGCCCCGGCGTTGCGCCAAAGTTGCCCGAGTCTGCCTGAGCTGCAGGAGGGCTCGTGAACGATGACCAAGATCCGCGTCATGGGGAAACACTACGAGCTTTCTGTCACGGCCGTATGCCAGAACTGCTGCAACCGGAGTACAGATTTCGCCCGACCGGACGCCAGTTGCTGCTACTAAGTGACGGGCAGGTGGTGCTGCTGTCAATTTTCGCCCATGATCTGCCGCTCTTGGCCATCACCGTTCCGATTATCGTGTTCGCCTTTGCTCTTTTGTCGATTCTCAGGTCGGACCGCTTGACGGGCGCGGGAAAGGTGATCTGGATCGTCGTCTGCTTCCCACTTGTCGGACCGATCGTGTGGTTTATCGCAGGTAAGAGTTGAGACGCGGATATTTCTGTCTGCTTCCGGAGAGAGCCTCCTCGAGACGACGAAACCCCGCCACAAAGGCGGGGTTTCCATCTGCGCGCCCGGAGGGATTCGAACCCCCAACCTTCTGATCCGTAGTCAGATGCTCTATCCGTTGAGCCACGGGCGCATTGTGCTGTGCACGTTGCTAAACGTTACAGCCTTCAATTCCGTAATGCAAATTCGCGTAATTCAGTCCCCGGAAATCCGCCTGACAAGCGGGTTTGCGGAACACCAGATGCGAGACACCAGGCCGCCGAGGGGTATCGTCGATCCCAACTCCAGGACCTTCATCCGAGGCACTACCAGCCCCACCATGCACAAAGCCCGGCGCCCCCTATAGGAGTCACCGGGCATCCGCGGAGGTGGCGGGATTTGAACCCGCGATGGGATTACCTCCCAAACCCGCTTAGCAGGCGGGCGCCATAGACCTGACTAGGCGACACCTCCAAGTGCCGTGTCAGCCTACTCTCTCAACCCCAAACCCTCCAATTCCGGGCCGCGACAACGCGCCCCATCGACCCCGACACGCCCCCGACAAGGGACGTCTGCGCTGCGCAGGCCACTGAGGCAGTCACGATCGCCGCCCGCCAGCCAGGCGGTACCGCCCCGTATTGGGTGCAGCGGTTAACATGGGGTCCACCCCATCGACATTTACGGAAAGGGATGTGCATGGCTGACGCGTCGCGCGGCGCCAACTCGCCGTCTCCACGTCACGCCGCTCAACCGGATTGGATGAACGATCCGGAGGCCAATGAGGACACACATGTCCTGCGGCGGGCGGATCTCAGGGCAGCCGCCCGGCCACCGACGCGTTCCCCGCGTCCACGCCGGTCCGCTGCTGAGCCCCCTGTTAACGCCCCACAGCCCCTCAACGAGCCGAAATCCCGCCCTACCCCAGCCCGACGAGCCGCAACCGCCAAGGCTTCACCAGCTAACCGCAGCCGCCGCAGACCATCGCGGTGGAACGAGGAGGCCAGACGCAACCATGCCTTCAACACCTGCCTGGGATGGACGATACTTGGGGCCATCGTCCCCGGCTTAACCCTGTCTCGTAGCCGTGCCCCGCGTCGCCGCGTCACAGGTCTGACGATCATCGGTCTTCTCCTCATTGGGCTGACCATTGCTGTTTTCTTCATCCTGGCTAACCCGACAGTTGCAGCGTCGATCGTCGTGCGACCCAAGTTGCTCACCGCTCTAACCTGGGGCTTGCCGAGTCTTGCCGTCGCCTTGGTGGCATTGCTGACCTTCTCCCACCTCGACCTTCGACCTCAGGGCATCACCCGCGGACAACGCTGGGTCTCGACCATCCTTGTCACCGCATTGTGTACCACCATCGCAACCCCGCTAGCTGTCGCTGGCCGGTATGCCTACGATCAGGACCACATGCTCGGCCGGATCTTCACCGATAAGCGGTCCGGCACCCGCCCATCCATCAACTACAACCAGGACGTCAAGGCGATTTGGGCGGCCAAGCCGCGAGTCAACGTCCTGCTCGTCGGCGCCGACGACAGCAAAGTGCGCAACTATCGCGCCGAGAACTCCATGAACACTGACACGATCATGGTGGCGTCGATTAATACCTCCAACGGTGATACCTCGATCTTCCAGATCCCCCGCAACACCGCGAGAATGCCATTCCCGTCTGATTCGCCGCTGCACAGGGACTTCCCCAACGGTTTCGTCGGGAAAGACGGTGACGGTAACAACCCCGACTACATGGCTAACGAGATCTGGTCGACGGTAAAGGCCCGCTACGTCGATCGCATGGGCGCGACCGACTACCCCGGGGCCGACGCCCTCAAGCTGGCCACCGGAGAGGCCCTCGGCCTCAAGATCGACTACTTCGTCATGCTCGACATTGACGGCCTTCAGAAGCTCATTGACGCGCTCGGCGGAGTGTCGGTGAACATCAACGAGCGCCTGCCCATCGCAGGCAATACCGAGGGCAAGAGGCCGGACGGTTACCTCGAGATTGGCGCCAACCAACACCTCGACGGCTACCACGCCATGTGGTACGCACGGTCGCGCTCAGCGAGCACCGACTACGACCGGATGGGACGCCAGTCTTGCCTTATCAAGGCCGTTCTTGACCAAACCAGCCCGCAGACTGTGTTGACCCGCTTCGAATCGATCGCTGATGCTTCCGGGCAGATGGTGGTCTCTGACATACCGCAGGGAATGCTGCCGGCCTTCGTCGACCTCGCCATCAACATGCGTGACGCCAACATCAACCGCGTCGTTTTCACCAATGGCAAGCACGGATTCTTCTCTTCCCACCCGGATTACGATCTCATCCGCAAACAGGTGGAGGCCGCCATCCATGGCGTCTCTGCGTCAAAAAACAAGAACAAGCCGGTAACGGGGGCTTCGTCTGCTAACACCCACAAGACCGCCATGGCGCCGCCGAGCCACAGCGGGTTAAAGAAGTCCCCGCAGACCCCCGCTCCACGCCCGTCACCCGATAACCACGACGTCTCCCAATCTGTGACTGACGCCTGCGCCTATAACCCGCAGCAGCCCTGACGCCTCTCCTGGGGCCGCGCCTGTGCGGTTCGTAGGCGTCGCTCGGGGTCAATGTCGCGGGGGTGCGGTACTCTCGCGAATCACCAGCGGGGCCGGAACCATGACCGACTTCCTCGGAGCACCCTGCAACTGGGCTAGGAGCTCCTCGGCGAGGCGTTGACCGACCGCCGCGAAGTCCTGTCGCACCGTCGTCATCGTCGGCCACACCGTATTTCCCAGGACGTCGTCGAATCCCACCACAGACATATCGTCCGGGATCCTGACACCCATATCGAGCAGACCGATGACGGCTCCTGCCGCCATTTCGTCATTGCTGGCTAACACGGCTGTTGCTCCGGCGTCCTTGAGGTAGCGTGCCGCATCGCGTCCTGACGAGGCCGTCCAGTCCCCGATGATGACATCGGGGATCTCGCGGTCGTTGGTCTCCAAGCACTCTTGCCAGGCCTGGCGGCGTACCACAGCCTGGCGGGAATAGTCCGGGCCGCTGACGAGGTGGACTGTGCGATGCCCCAATGCCAAGAGATAGTTAACGGCGGTACGCACACCGGAGGCCTGGTCACATCCGACGGTCGAGAAACGGCTGCACGGAGAGCCAGCCATCACGACTGGGATTCCCGGCGGTACCTCAAGGTCCTCGGGATGGTCAAGCTCAAGCCCCTCAATGATGAAGCCGTCGACTCGCCCCGCCATCCGCTTCATCGCGTGCCGGTACGACCTGACGGAGTCGTCAGCAGGCTCAAGACGATCAAGGACGACGGCAAGCTCGCTGCGGCGGGTGGCATCGACAATGGCTTGAACGGTCCGCAGCTCTCCGGTGCGTGAAAGGTCGGTAGCAAGGACGCCGATGGCACTCGTGCGGCCCGAGCGCAGGCTGCGAGCAGCCACATTGGGCGAATAGCCGACTTCGGTCATGGCCTTGAGAACCTTGTCGACAGTTTTCTTGCGAACGGCGTCGGAGTTGTTGACGACCCGCGAGACGGTCTGTTGGGATACCCCGGCAGCCGCGGCGACATCACCCATTGAGGGGCGAGACGGTCCTCGACGCTGCCGCTCGGTCATATCACTGCACCCGCAGGGCAGCAGGGCCAGGGGTAACGACGTAGAACTCGGGGTGGGCGAAACCGGCCTCCCGGAAGGAGTCCGCGACCTGCGTGGCAACCTTGTTACGAACGTCGCGATCGACCAGAGCGATGGCGCAACCGCCGAATCCGCCGCCAGTCATCCGCGCGCCAAGAGCACCAGCAGCGCGGGCCGCGTCGACAGCGGTGTCCAGTTCGGGACAGGTGACCTCGTAGTCGTCACGCAGGGAGTCGTGGGAGGCATTCATAAGCGGCCCCACTTCGCGGATTTGGCCGGTATCGAGGAGCTTAACGAACTGGGTAACACGGTCGTTCTCAGTGACGACGTGGCGGACGCGGCTAGCCATCCCTTCGTCATCGAGGGCGGCCACGGCGGCCCCCAAGTCACCGACGTCACGCAGGCTACCAACTCCGAGGATGCGTGCGGCATTCTCGCAGGCCCGCCGTCGTGCCTCATACTGGCCGTCGACCAGCCGGTGGGGAGCGCAGGTGTCGATGACAAGCAGTTCTAGGTCGGCGGTGGCCAGGTTGAAGGGGACTTGACGAACCGACCAGTCGTCACAGTCGATGAGGAGGGCGTGACCTTCGGTAGTGCGCAGCGAAGCGGTTTGATCGAGCCCTCCAGTGGGAGCCTCAGCAACCTCGTTCTCCGCAGCGCGGGCAGCATTGACGAGGCCAATACGGCCGGAGTCAGAGTCGGTGAGATCAAGGTCGTAGAGGTCGGCGAGGGCCAGACCGACGCCACACTCGACGGCTGCCGACGACGACAGTCCCGCACCCAGGGGGACGCACGTGACCAGTGCAGCCTCGAATCCCCCGAGGCCATGCCCGGCCTGACGCAGCGCCCACGCGACACCACCGGTATAGGCCTTCCAACCAGCAACCGACCCAGGAGCGATCTCGTCGAGGGTTCCCTCCCAGGTGAGAACGCTGTCGTCAAGCTGGGAGACGAGGATGACCTTGTCGTCATCACGGCGTCGAGCAGCGACGTAGGTGCGATGGGGAAGGGCGATTGGCAGGCAGAAACCGTTGTTGTAGTCGGTGTGCTCGCCGATGATGTTGACACGTCCGGGGGCCGCCCAGACGCCATCGGGGCTACCACCAATGTGCCCGCCAAAGAGGTGCCGGGCGCGAGTGGCACCCTCCTCTACCGACCATGCTGTGCCGATCGTCGGGGTCTGGTGGTCTGCCGCAATGGCGTGGGGTGTCTGCGACATAAATGGCTCCTTTGCCGGTCAAAATCCCGTGACAACGAGGCTGAGCGTACGACGATGCCAGTGGCGCTGCGTCGACTTCGCTCACTCAAAATGTTTACGTACTCAAAACTACCGGGTGCAGATGCGCTCATGCCGCACCGGGGTCTATGGTTCCCCACGGGGCGACGCCAACGAGGCCGTTCCTCCCCCGCACCAACCGAAAGGACCACTCCGCACCATGCCGTTGGAGACACTCATCAACGCAGGGTTCGTTGATTACCTGATACTGCTCATTTACTTCGTGTTCGTCCTGGGAATCGGACTGGCCGCCAGACATCAGGTGTCCGACTCCCTCGACTTCTTCTTGTCCGGACGCAGCCTGCCCGGATGGGTGACAGGGCTGGCATTCGTGTCGGCGAACCTCGGCGCCGTCGAGATCATGGGAATGTCGGCTAATGGAGCCCAGATCGGCATCCCGACGGTCCATTACTTTTGGATCGGCGCTATACCCGCGATGGTGTTCCTTGGCATCGTCATGATGCCCTTCTACTACGGCTCCGGTGTGCGCTCCGTGCCAGAGTTCATGCTCAAACGGTTCGGCCCAGCAGCGCACCTCGTTAACGCGATCTCCTTCGCGCTAGCCCAGCTTCTTATCGCCGGTATCAACCTGTACCTGCTTGGAACCATCGTCCATGCCCTGCTGGGATGGCCGCTATGGGTTGCCCTCATCGTTGCCGCGATGATCGTGCTCGCTTACATCAGCCTTGGTGGCTTGTCGGCGGCTATTTATAACGAGGTGCTGCAATTCTTCGTCATCGTCGCTTCCCTCCTACCCCTTGTCATCATCGGTTTGCATCGGGTAGGTGGCTGGAGTGGCCTCAAGGCCAAGATCACTGCTGCCGCCGAGGCTCATCCTGACGTCGTGACGCCGGCTGCCCAGCAGCTTCATTCCTGGCCTGGCCAAGCATTGTCCGGATTCGGCAGTCCAGTGATGTCTGTCATTGGCATCACGCTCGGACTCGGATTCGTGCTGTCTTTTGGCTACTGGACGACGAATTTCGTCGAGGTGCAGCGGGCAATGGCATCCGATTCTCTGTCGTCTGCACGCAAGACGCCGATTATCGGGGCCTTCCCGAAGATGCTCGTGCCCTTCCTCACCGTTTTGCCAGGCATGCTCGCTGCGGTCCTCGTCCCTGAAATTGCCCGCATGAAGGCTGGTGAGAAGGTTGCTGGTGGCGCGTCAGGTAGTTTCGTCCAGTACAACGATTCTGTGCTGTTTCTCATCCGCAACCTGTTGCCGACCGGTCTGACGGGCGTGGCGATCACAGGTCTGCTAGCTGCGTTCATGGCTGGTATGGCGGCGAATATTTCGGCGTTCAACACCGTTTTCAGCGTGGACATCTGGCAGCACTACGTCATTAAGGACAAGCCCGACGGCTACTACGTCAAGGTGGGACGCATTGCCACAGTCATCGCGACCGTCGTCGCCATTGGAACGGCGTTTATGGCGTCCGGGTTCTCCAACATCATGGACTACTTGCAGACGTTGTTCGGATTCTTCAACGCTCCGTTGTTTGCAACGTTTATCCTCGGCATGTTCTGGAAGCGCTCAACCCCGCATGCAGGCTGGTCGGGCCTGGTCGTCGGCACGCTAAGTGCGGTGACGGTGTGGGTTATGAGCCTAGCGGGAGTTTTTACCTTGCCAGGCCAGGGGACGGCATTCCTTGCCGCTACGGTCGGATTCGTCGCAGATATCATCGTCAGCATTGTGGTGTCCTTGTTTACCGAGCCTAAGCCTGCAGCAGAGCTGGTCAGGTTGGTGTACTCGGAGACCCCGAAGGAGCACCTCGTCGACCCACTGGAGAAGGATCTCCCGTGGTATCGCCGTACGGTCCCGCTCGGCATGACCGTGCTCGCCATCACCGTCGTTCTCAACATCATTTTCTGAGGAGCTTGCCATGTCCAACGGAACTGCTACGGCTCGTCGCAATCGCAGTAAGGTCGCTCGCGCGATGGACATTCGGACCGTCATAGGTGTGCTGCTCGGCCTCTACGGAATCATCTTGACGATTACTGGGTTGGTAAAGGGATCTGACGCTCACGCCGACCTGGTGTCTGGAATGTGCCTGCTCGTCGCAGGGGCAGTATTCCTCGTGTGGGTGAGGCTCCGCCCGGTCAAGGTGCCGGAAGTAGCCGAGGAGGCCAGCGAGTCGGCTGCAGGAAGGGGCTGAGCCGCCGCGATGTGGCCCGCAGCGATATAAGCCATACACGTCAGACAACAGCAGTGGCGTTCCAGAGTATTTCTGGAACGCCACTGCCGGGTTAGATGATAGGTCAAATATTTTGGCGGTATCCGCGTGATTCGTCAAGGCGGTGTGCGACGTCGACGGCGAGGTCGTCCATCTCTTTGGGGTCTCCGATTCCGGGACGGACGATGTGGGTACGCCCAACTTGGCCATGGTAAAGAGTGAGGCGAGACCGTGACTCGGTGAGCGCGGCTTTCGTGACCTTGTCCCAGGTTCCGCGGCGGTCCTGTCCGGCGCCGTGGATGTGGTAGCCCTTATCGTCCAAATCGACGTAGAGCTTCATGTGAACCATGGACCATGCTGCAGTGACAGCCAAAGCGATACCGCAGGCGAGGACGGCGATGAAGATGATGGTCACCACCTCGTGCCAGCTCTTGGCGATGCTGATGATCATGAGGACGGCACCAACGATGGACAAGACGCCGGCAATGATGAAACCACGGATAGGAGGTTCCGGCGACATGACGTGCCTGGTCGTGCCGGGTGGAAGATCCGTCACGTCCATCCTGGGCATCCCCATCTCCCATCATTGCAAGGCTGACATGCGAGAGCCTGGCCCTCGGGTGCCGCACCTGGGGACAGGCTCCGTGGCGGCGAGAGTGGGATTCGAACCCACGGAGGTTGCCCTCGGCCGCTTTCAAGGCGGCTGCACTCGTCCACTATGCGATCTCGCCAACCGGGCACGACCCGGTGGCCCCATCTTAGCCATAATTCATCGGGCATATTCATCGTCCCGGACCTAGACCCGCTCATACCTCGCCTAGACGTTGACGAATCCGAGCGCGGGCATCGTCCGGTGACGCTAATTTCCGACCCCTGGACGACGGCAATTACGAGGTTCGCCCTGTCCCGGCAGCATCTGTCAGCCATCACCGTCTTCCGGGTTGTGTGAGCACGCCAATGAGTTCGTTGACCTTCAGCGGCTTAGAGGACGACCGCCTCGTAACGATCTGGCCAGACTGATCACCTGAACGCCATCTCACCTGCCACACCTCAGTCATGCGCACGGTGTAATTTTCTGGGTGCTGGTAGATGTAACCGCAGTCCGGAGATTGGGCTCGCGGATCGGCATTTTTCGGGCGTGGGGTTGAATGAGCGCAGCGGACGGTTTTCTCGCCGGTGTTGTAGATGGTCTCGACTCGTGTGGCGTCAAGGGAAACGATAATTCCGCGCGAGGAATCGCTAGAGGTGTGACGTTCTGACCCGGGATTGTGGAACCATAACGGCTGCCCCACTGCAGTGATGTTCCACTTGTTGGCCGAAGGTCGCGGCTCAACGTAGACAACTGGCTTAGCAAGGTGAATATTCGTCGCAAGATCGACAGACCAGTCACGGGCTTCTTCCCGAGTTGACACTTTGGGCCTTACGGGAGATGGAGATAGCGTCGTACGGTTAGGCTTCGGTTCCATTAGACTCAAGTTGAGTCCAAGCAGGTACGGAATCCTAGGACTGGCCAATGACAATATAGATGAGGCGATATAAGCGTCGCTCTCTCGCCGATCCGCTGACTTTGACAGCTTGGGGGACGTCGGGGGTTGACGCTTACCTGCATGGGGGTTACTCTGCTTGTGATGAGAGCCGCCATGCCCAGGCGTACCGCGCTTAGCGCCCTCCCGTATTTTAATCCCCGACTTGTCATGGGAACCCTTGTCCGAGAACCGAACATATACAGTATGACTATCAGGATCGACACTGACACCCCCTGAAGCAAAAGAAGACCCGGGAGAAAAACTCAACATGAAAGACGTTGCCAGAACCAGCGATAAACCCTTCATACTCGACATGACGCAACCTCAGCACTTTCAGCTTCAACGATCTTTAAACTGTCACCAATCCTCCTCATGGAGAGTTCGTCTTTCCTCATCCGGCCAGGCGTCAACGTCCCGTCCTTGGGATTCACAAACCGCCAGTTAGATATATCAGCGCAACCGATAATGGCAATCTCCGAATCATCGCCCTTTGACACCCTATTGACGGTCACGCTAGAGAATGGCGTCTTGACAGGCAGCACTCTGTGGCCCCGGCTCTTCGCTTCAGAGTACGCTTTTCGAATCGCCTCGGTACCATCCTCACTGAGGATGCCTTGTAGCTCTGCAGACACCGAGTTCACCCCATCTCCGACCTCAAGCTTGTAAATCTGTTCCAAATACGTCTCATAGACCTTCTTCGCCTCCAAGAACAACGCATCCTGCTTCGTCCCTGGAGCCGGAGTTGCCGTCACCTTCACAAACTTCGGCGCCTCCGCACTCGGCGTTAGGATCGGACTTTGTGCCGGGGCCACGCTCGCAACTGGAGTTATCCCGCCCGTCGCACCAGTGGAATCCTCATCAGCGCCACATGCCGCTGTCCCTAGACCGACCATGACAAGGGCCATCATCAAGCACCAATAGTGTCGTCCAGCGCGATCCTGTCTCATCACCATGACGGAATCATGAGGGGTACCACTACCCGTTGAGAACCCTCATGTGTGGCATCTGTGGATAACGCCAGGAAACTGGGAAAACTTCGTCTGCGAGCGTGAAGGATTTGGGAGCGCTCACCCCTGTGGCAGGCTTAACACATGCATGCGATCACCGTCCGCCCGACCGACAAGACAGACTCCAAGGGGCGCCATCGTCCCGGCCCTGAATGCATTGAATGGACCGAGGTCCCCACACCGAAACCTGGCCCTGGGGAAGTCCTCGTCAAGGTGAAGGCGGCCGGCATTAACCGCGGCGACCTGCTGCAGCGCCAAGGCCTCTACCCGCCGCCGAAGGGCGTCTCGGAAACCATGGGCCTGGAGGTTACCGGCGTCATTTCCTCCCTCGGTCAAGACGTCACAGGCTGGTCCGAGGATGATGAGGTCATTGCGCTGCTAGCCGGCGGTGGTTACGCCGAGTACGTCATCGTCCCGGCAGGCCAACTCCTGCCCATCCCTGAGGGCATCGACCCGGTAACCGCGTCAACACTCATTGAGGTTACTGCCACTGTCATCTCCAACATGGACCACGTCGGCCTAGCCAGGGGTGAAACCTTCCTCGTGCACGGCGGCGCCGGCGGCATCGGCCAGTTCGCTATCCAATACGCCAAGTCGCTCGAATGCACGGTCATCACCACCTGTGGCACCGCCGAGAAGCAGGAGTTCTGCCGCACTCTCGGTGCCGACGTCGCCCTCGACTATCACGAGGACTGGGTTGCCGGCGTCAAAGACGCTACGGGGGGTCGTGGTGCCGACGTCATCCTCGACGTCATGGGCGCTAAGTACCTCGACCTCAACGTCGATGCTCTCGCTATTGGCGGGCGTCTCGACATCATTGGAATGCAGGGCGGCATCAAGGGAGAGCTCAATATTGCAAAGCTTCTCAACAAGCGCGCCCTCGTCACCGCTACTAGCCTGCGGCCTCGCCCCCTTGAAGAAAAAGCCAAGATTTGCCAGCGGGTCCGTGAGGTTGCATGGCCGCTCTACACCAATGGCAGCATCAAACCCGCCCCAGTTGAGTCCTTCCCCATGTCCGAGGCAGGCAGGGCCCACGAACGGCTCGAATCCGGTGAGGTGCTCGGCAAGGTTGCACTGACCCTCTGACGCCCTAAAACCCACAACGACCTGTCATGGCTGGCCCATGGCAGGTCGTTTTATGTTCTAGGCGTAGCCCCGATAGCTTCCCGGTCCAGCTATTCGCATCCCGTCCGCCAGCTGATAGCCCATACCTCATCATCTCCATCAACTTTCAGCTTAGCCAACCGCATATCCATTTGGGACGCTGCATATATATGCGCTAGAGTGGTTGCCGTGTCCAAGGTCATCACTCAGCTTCCCGTCGGCGAGCGCGTCGGCATCGCATTCTCCGGAGGACTCGACACCTCCGTCGCTGTCGCGTGGATGCGCGAAAATGGCGCGGTTCCGTGCACCTACACCGCCGACATTGGTCAGTACGACGAGCCCGACATCGCGTCAGTGCCGGGTCGCGCCCTCGACTACGGCGCTGAGATCTCCCGACTTGTCGACTGCAAGGCAGCGCTCGTCGAGGAGGGACTGAGCGCTATCGCGTGCGGCGCGTTCAACGTTCGCTCCGCCGGGCGCCCCTACTTCAACACCACCCCAATCGGTCGCGCCGTCACCGGCACTCTGTTGGTACGCGCTATGCATACCGACGACGTCTCCATTTGGGGCGACGGCTCCACCTATAAGGGCAACGACATCGAGCGGTTCTACCGCTACGGCTTACTCGCCAACCCGCAGCTGCGCATCTATAAGCCGTGGCTCGACGAAAACTTCGTCGCTGAACTCGGTGGCCGTGACGAGATGAGCGCCTGGCTTACCGCCCACAACCTGCCTTATCGCGACTCCAAGGAAAAGGCCTATTCCACCGACGCCAACATCTGGGGCGCCACCCACGAGGCCAAGAAACTTGAATCCCTGCACGTCTCCATCGAGTCCGTCAACCCGATCATGGGTGTCAAGTTCTGGGACCCAGACGTCAAGATCGATACTGAGGAGGTGACGGTCTCCTTCGAGCAGGGCCTGCCCGTCGCCATCAATGGCAAGGAATACGACGATAAAGTCGCCCTCGTTCTGGAGGCCAACGCCATCGGCGGTCGTCACGGCCTCGGTATGAGCGACCAGATCGAAAATCGCATTATTGAGGCGAAATCCCGCGGCATCTATGAGGCCCCGGGCATGGCCCTGCTCCACATCGCCTACGAACGTCTCGCCAACGCCATCCACAACGAAGACACTCTGGAGACTTATCACAACGAGGGGCGTCGCCTCGGGCGGCTGCTCTACGAGGGACGTTGGCTCGACCCGCAGTCCCTCATGATCCGTGAATCTCTCACCCACTGGGTCGCCAGCGCCATTACTGGATCGGTCACGCTCAAGCTGCGTCGTGGCTGGGACTACTCCATCCTTGACACCACCGGACCGAACTTCTCGTACCACTCTGAGAAGTTGTCGATGGAGCGCGTTGAGGGGGCTGCCTTCGGCCCGACCGATCGCATCGGCCAGCTCACGATGCGCAACCTCGATATCGCCGATACCCGCGAAAAGCTTGAGCTCTACTCCGCGCAAGGCCAGCTCGCCAGCCACGCCGACCTCGTTGGGCAGCTTGAGACCGGCGGCGCATCAGCTATCGCGTCCAACGGCGACGATGACGACGACAGCCAAAAGACTCTCGACGCTGCCGCAATGGAAGTTGGCGTCAACTGATCGCCACATGTTCGGGCCGCCCGGGATACCTGGTCGGCCCGAATGAGTTTTCTTGAGCCACCTCGCGCCATCAGAAAGGTGACTCATCACGTAACGCGCTACCGCTACGAGTAATAACCCGACGTCTCCCAGCCCTATCCATTATTTTCGCCGTCATCTTGTGGGCTGCTTTCAGCATCGCCTCATTAGCGTCAGATGATAAAGGCAGCACCCCGGTTGCCACCATGGCAATCATCTTCGGTTGGATTCCGTCATTTCTCTTCATTGCCATGACGAGGATGCAGACCGAATTTGTCATCGCACTCATCAGGACCAGCGAGAACTCAGCTTCTATCCGCAAAAGGTTGCGCTGACCGCACTATTGTGAGCGGGACTTCGTATCGTCTTGCGCAACCCCACTCAGACTTGGGTGGCGGCGAGGTACTAATACGTCGAATTGTTATAGAGTGCTTGGGTGCACGGTTACCGGGATGTCATCGCTATTCGGGAGGTGTGGACGACCCTCCTGTTGGCAGCCCTTATCCGGATCCCGATTTTCAGCCTCGGAATCGTCATGAGCGTCCATGTCGTCAGCTCGCTTCATCTGGATTACGTGCGCGCCGGAGCGGTAACGACTGTGGTGACCGTCGCGACCATGATTTCTGGACCATGGCGCGGCAGTATGGTCGACCGCCGCGGGCTGCGGCGCACGATGCTTCCCTCACTCATCACCACCACGATCGCGTGGGGACTGTGTCCCTGGCTAGGGTACTTCCCTCTTCTCGTGCTGTGCGCGATCGGCGGGCTGTGGAATTACCCCATCTTCACCATCCCGCGTCAGGTCCTTATGGCGGCTGTGCCTGCGTCACGACGTCGCGCGGCATTGTCACTCGATTCTGTGACCGTGGAGATCTGCTACATGATCGGCCCTACAGTTGCCATCATCGCAGCGACGACAATCGGAACCCGGATCACCATCACGGCATGCGGGTTCGTTGCCGCCATCGGAGCCATCGGCCTGATGGTCCTCAATCCCGCAACAACAGAGCCTTCTGAGGACAGCCCAGCCCGGCCTGCTACTCCGGCCTCAGCCGCGCCGATCGTCCCGGCGCCACATAGCCGCAAGATGGCGTGGCTATCCCCCCGGTCAGCATCCATCCTCTTCGCAGTCGTTGCCACCGGATTTTGTCTTGGGGGACTTGAGTTGACGGCAGTCGCCGAGATGAGGTCAATGGGCCACCCCGAAATGATCGGTTGGGTGCTGGCCGCATCCGGGTTTGGGTCAGCCATCGGCGGCACACTGTACGGGGCCTTGCCTCGAGGCGCATCGACCGCGCTTCTCCTCGTCTTCCTAGGGACGCTAACCGCCTTACCAGCCTTGTCGCGCGGCCCAGCGTCAACAGCCATCCTGCTATTTGTGGGCGGGGTGTTCTGCGCTCCGACGATTACGTCCTCCATCGATGCGCTGACCGATCTAGTGCCCGCAGACTCACGAGGCACCATCATCGGATGGCAGGGATCATGTCTCAACGGCGGGACGGCCCTGGCAGCCCCGCTCATCGGCGCCATTATGGACGCCACCGGCTGGCAGTGGGGATTCCTAGTCGCTGGAATCGCAGGCGCCGTTATTGGAGCCACCGTGTGGACGGCGGAGAGAGTTGTCCGGAAGCGCCAGGCCGTGTGAGTGGAGCTGGGGACGGCACCAAGGGGAACGAACGTCCTCAGCTGTCCCTCACCACTCGCTCGGTGAGTCCGCAGAAACCGGCGACGGCCTTCCCGGGCTCAACTCATCGAATCGCGGCCGAACCGGATCCTCGACTCCCCCACTAGCCTCCGAGGTCTGCTCAGGCTTCTCACCCTTGTCACCATGGTCAACTGTGGTGTCAGCCGGATCACCAGCAGTCGCGCTAGCGGCCGCTTTATTCTTCCCTTCAGCCGCTCTGCGGTCGGCGTCAATGCGATCTCGCACCGCCTCTTCTGAAGATGGCACCGACATCGTCTGTCGCCTCGGCTGCTCCTCCTGAGCGGCAACAGGCTCCGGAGCGTCTTTCCACTCGTCACCTAGATAAATGATGGTGTCGTCCTCTTTGGGAGCACTCATCCCGTTGGTGGCAACGTTCACCGAAGAAGGCTTAACAACAAACATCACCACAGCGTCCGGCATGGCCTCCCGGAACATTTCCCAGTTGCGGTTTTCGTCCAGTTTGACCCGTCGTACCCGCTTGCCATTACGCCACATCTTGTCCATCGCTGAGTGCGAAGTCGGGGGGTCAAAGGCCGTCCTTGCTTTGAGGATCTGCGCCGTGCCGGTAGTGGCGTCACCGTCATCTCTCTCATCCATCCGCTCCAGCTGGAAGACGTTCGCCCGTCCCAACGCACGCCGATAGTGCACGGACGCAATTGAATTGGTGTCGTCATCCGGCGTGCATGCCACCATCGAAGCGATTCCGGCAAGGTCCATATCTTCGGTGGCATATTCAGATAGAAAATCCGCAGCCTCGCATCTCAGACCAGCTTTACGTACCGCGTACAGGTCATACGCACGTCGGGTGACGATGAGAGTCGGCACATCGAAATCGCGTAGGGTCTTGGCGGTATCGATAGTCCAGGCAGGTGACCCCGCAAACATCACTCCACGCGGACTCGCAGAGGCCAGCCCGAGTTTCTCGGCGAGTCTTCCAATACCCAGACCGTAGATAGCGACAGTACAGACGATCACGAGGAAGACCAGCGGTACGAGTCGGTCGACTTGGCTGGCCATACCAGCGATCTGGTTAGCAAAGGAGAACAACCGCTTGGAATGTTCCGGATCAGATGCGGCGATCTGCTTCGCCTGCTCCCGCACGTGGTCGGCGGACTCACTGAACTGCATGGCAAAAATCGACGCCACCGACGCCGCCACGATTCCTCGCGGGGCCATGAACGACATCAGGGTGCGTTCTTGACGGGTCGTCTCGGTGCCGACCAACCCCAACAGCACCGAAGCGGGCCGAATGACGAGCACAAGCAGCGCAACGAAAATCAGGCCGGCAGACAGAATGTCGAGGATCTGAGAGGGGGTCACGCGTCCTGCAAGCATGATGAACAGGACGCCAACGAGGAGCACCTGCAGGTGTTCCTTGAACTCGATGACGGGCTCAAGCTCGAGGTTGCGCTGGTTCGCCAGGTAGATGCCGAGCATCGTAACGGCGACCAGGCCCGATTCCTCCCGAATAACGTTAGCGCCAACACACGTCCCAACGGCGACCCCGACAAAAATCACGCCTTGTAGGAAGTCCGGGATGAGGTGCCGTCTCATCATCGCGGTGACGATCCACCCGATGGGGCCAGCGAAGAGCAGCCCGACCAATAGGGTGAGCCCCAGGTTCAAGACGCCTTGCCCGATGGAAGACCCGTCGATGCTGGTTATGGCCTGATACACCAGTAATGCCAGGATGGCGCCGAGCGGATCGACGACGATTCCTTCCCACCTCAACAGAGCACTCACTCGCCGGGTAGGACGCAACTGACGCAGGATCGGGTTAATCACCGTTGGGCCGGTGACGATGAGGATCGCGCCCAGCAGCAGGGAAACGCGGCCATCAAACCCCAATGCCATCGCCGCGCCGGTGATGAGAACCCACGCCAGCCCTGCGGTGACGGTGCACAGCTGAAAAATCGGTCGCCCGAGGTCACGGACTTCGCGCAGCTTGAGTCCAAGTGACCCCTCGAAGAGGATAATCGCTACTGAAAGGTTGACACCATCGAATAGCAGCTTCCTCCCGAAGATCTCATCGGGAGTGACCCACTGTCCGAGGGCGAAGCCGATCACGAGGAGGAACAGCAGCGCGGGAAGGCGTAACCGCCATCCGAGCCACTGGGCACCGACCGCGAGTACCAGTACAAGTGCCATGTATGTTGCCGCATCCACCTGAGCACTCTAACCGGGATAACGGCGGTTTTCCCACGCGGGATCCACTACGGAGTGGACACCGTAGGCATATAGACGAAAGTCGAACGTCCAAATAACATCCTATCCAAAAGTACACATCCAGCTGTTTTGAAAACCCCCCTTCTCATTCGCCTCTAGCAGCGAAAAACTCCGAATTGAATCTGTTTACATCGGCCTGACAAGCGCGTTTGGACATCCAATTTGATCACTGTCAACGTCAGATGAAGTTGCGAAAAGCGCTTGTAGCATCACTGGCAGTTGACGTCGAACAGCCGCCTTGGCCCATTGGAAAGGAGCCATCGTGAATCGGATGAACGATCGAACTCTTCCATCCTGCGCCAACCTCAGAGCGGTCTTCCAACATCCCTTGCTCGAGGGCGATAGCACTGCCGCGACGCCCGACGACCAGCAACTGGAGCGCACTCTGCAGGCCCGCGCTCGCGCCGCCTGCTCTACCTGCCCTCTTTTTGAACAGTGCTTGGAGAACGCCATCCTCGATCACGACGTCGCTGGGTTCGCTGCTGGAACAACGCCGCGCCAACGCTCCCGCATCCGCTCCTACCTCGGCGTCAAGGTGCGCCCTGACGATTTGGAGTCTTTCGCCGGAATCATCGGTCGCGGCCATCAAGTTGCCACTCAGGACGTCATGAGGCTTCGCCGGGCTCACCCCGACCAGCCACTGAGCTTCATCGCAGACCGTCTCGGCTGCTCACTATCCACCGTGAAACGGCACCTGCGGCGGGCACGCGACACCTCGCTGGCTCCACGCCGCGAGAGGTCTTCGAGGGTCACTGCAACCCGTCTGGCTGCTGCCTACGAGTCAGTGACCGGTCGGCCCCACCCAGGTCGTGCAACGTTGGCTGCCTGAGAACGTCACGTTTTATTCACCGCTTGATCATCGCATGGTGGCAAGCTGGCTGGCATGACATTTACTCCTCGCATGGTGGCCCTCGATATTGACGGGACCCTCGTCAATCATCAGGGGGAGCTTCCGCACGCGGTCCGTGAGGCGGTCGCCAAGATTGATGTTCCCGTCGTCCTGGCGACCGGGCGAGGCCTGTTCGGCGCGGTCCCGATCCACGAAGCACTCGGTCTGCAAGGCGGACACGCGGTGGTGTCCAATGGCGCCGTCACCGCGACGATGTCCCCACTCAAGGTTCAAACCGAGATCACCTTTGACCCGCGTCCAATCATTGACCACGTCATGGACGTCTATCCCCAGGCGCTCATCGCCGTCGAAGAAGTTGGCGTCGGGTATCGACTCAACCAGCTCTTCCCCGTCGGGGAGTTGCAGGGCGAGCTCCACATCGAATCGATTGAGAAGTTGGCATCACGCCCTGCCCCACGGGTGATCATCCGTGATCCCAACGGTTACGCCGACTCCTTCCAGGACCTGGCGCACAGCCTCGACCTCCACAGCGTGTCCTACGTCATCGGCTGGTCAGCTTGGCTCGACATCACCCCAGAGGGAGTCACCAAAGCTTCTGCCCTTGACGCTCTATGCCGCCTCAAAGGGATCGACCCGAAAGACGTCCTAGCCATTGGTGACGGCAACAACGACATTGAAATGCTGCAGTGGGCCGGGCGCGGCGTAGCCATCGGAGACGCCTCCGAACAGGTCCAAGCCGCCGCCGACGACATCGCGCCATGTTTTGAGGACGGCGGCACCGCGGTTGAGTTGGGGCGGTGGTTCTGAGGCGAGGGCGTCATCCATGACCACTACCTGTACTTTTGGACACTTTGTGATGTATTTTCGGTCAGCATCACCCTCACCTCTAGCACTTACTTACACAGTCAATCATTTCCCCACAAGGCAAGATCATGGATCTTCAAGAACTCGCTTCCGAACTCAACAATTTCGATACCGAAACCTTCGAAGTTAAGGACTACATTGATTACGCTGAAATGGCATTCGGCTCTACCTGTTCCTCGTCCTCCTGCACGTCCACCTGCAGCTCAACGTCGTCCTGAACCACCAGTGAACAACTCGAATTTCAGCCTAGTCCGACATGCAGCTGAGCCCCCTTCGCTCTCGGATCATTCCCGTAGCGAACCACTCCATTGATGGTGTGGGGTGCCCACCTGGTGCCCCACCCCCCAAGTACAGAGAGATCAACACATGGTCGACCACGTGGTTGATGTCCACGACATCACCGTCACTATCAAAGGCAGAACAATTCTGTCGAATTTGAGCATCCAGGTTGAGGAGGGAACGTTCCACGGAATCATCGGACCCAACGGAGCCGGCAAGACGACCCTGTTCAACGCCATACAGGGATTCCGTAAACCCGCTCAAGGATCAATCGAACTCTTAGGTCACTCCCCGTACCCACGCAATCTTGACCTGCTGACGCAGATTGGTATTCAACCACAACGACCGGCCTTTTTCCCTCACACCACCCTGCGCGAACACCTCTGCGCCGTCGCCGACATCTACGCAGTAGCTGCGTCGAGGGTTGACGACCTCATTGAGGCCCTCGGTCTGAGTCATGCCTCCCGTACGCGTGTCGAGAAACTGTCGGGAGGAGAGCGTCAACGACTGGCCGTGGCTACCGCCCTAGTGCATCGTCCCGCTGTCCTGTTCCTCGACGAACCCACTGCCGGTCTGGACCCAGAAGCTCGCGCTGGTCTGGTCTCCCTGCTGCAATCGACCGACCTGCTGCACATGACAACTCTGTACACCACCCACCACCTTGACGAGGCAGAACGGCTGTGTGACACCGTCTCCATCATCGAAAACGGGCGAATCATCGTCAGCGAAAGCCCCAGCACCCTCATCCGCGAAGCCGATCTGGGCGCCACCGTGCTGCTGCCCAACGCGCTCCACCAGGCAGACGACATCGCTGCTTTAGCCGGACAATCCAATGTGCGTGTCACCCGAGACGGCGTCTCCATTCGCACCCACGACACAGCTGGCCTGTTCGCCACCCTGTCAAACCACCACATCAACACACGCGGCGCCCAGGTCCACGAAGGTCGCCTCGAAAACGTTTACCTCCAACTCACAGGCAAGGATCATGTCGACTAAAACACGAGCCCTCACCCGTGTCCTCCTGCGCGACGACCTGCGAGATTGGTCGACGCTGATATTCACCTTCATCTTCCCCTCAGTCCTGCTCGTCGTTCTCATACTCACCATCGCTGATCGCGTGCCCGGTATGGATCTCACCGGCGAGATCAGTTCCAATGTCATAGCCTTCGGGGCATCTTTCGTCGGCATTTTCTCCGGAGCTTCCCACCTGGCCACCTGGCGGGAAAACGGAATGTTTACCGTTATGCGAACCTTCCCGTTATCGTCACGCACCGTCTTGACGTGCCAGGCACGTTCTGGAGTCGTCATGCTCATCACTCAGGCAGCCCTGTTGGTTGTCGTCGCAGTCTCGATGGGTATGCGCCTCAAGGTCACCGCACTCGCAGCCGTGATACCACTCGCATTGGGATACTTGCTGTTCTTTACCCTTGGCGTGCTCTTAGGGATCCTCCTGCCCACCATGGCCGGAGTCTCCATGGCTGCCAACGTAATTATCCTCGGTTTGGGCTTCCTCGGCGGTGCCATCATGCCAGTGACATTGCTTCCTCACTGGGCACAAATCGTCGCGCCGTGGACACCCATCTACCACCTGCGCGAAGCTGCCACCATGCCACTCATCGGTGTCGGCACGTGGATCAAAGCCGGAACAGGAATGGCATACCTGCTCGGTGTCACCGCGCTCTTGGCCATCGTTTCCGAACGCACCATGCGATGGGAATGAGCAACGTCGTCTCGATGGCGATCCCGAGCGGTTTCCTCGTCTGCATCGGAACCAAAGATGAACGTATCCTCAGTTCCGACGAACTGCGGCAGCGGTGGATGCGAACACGTCCAGACCTCCATAGCGTGTCCTACATCACCGGACGATTCGATGAGGGCAGCACTGCCAACGAGCTCAATCGGTGGTTCGCCTGAAACCTCTACCGACGCGACCCTCAACCACCTGCCACGAGGGCTCCCCGGACCTCCGCTGAGTGGCAACACCAGCGATCATCTCCCGTGTGTTGCAGTTTCAACCGGAATAACTGCGCTGCCCACAAAGTGCATTATCATGCACTGTATGGACACGGGCGCAGAGCCATTGGCACATGCGATCGGCGCACGGGTCAAGCAACAGCGCATGACCCGGAGATGGACGCTCGATCAGCTCGCCAGCTACGCCGGGGTGAGCCGCCGCGTGCTCGTAAACGTCGAGCAGGGCGCAGTGAATCCACGCGTAGGCACCCTGCTACGACTCTCGGACGCGCTCGGCGTCGGGCTCCCAGCCCTCGTGGAACCCCCGGCTTCGCGCACCCCGAAACTCACCCGTAATGGGCAGGGCGCTGCCCTCTGGACTGGCGAAGCAGGCGGCAAGGGCATGCTGGTCGCGGGCACGGAGCCGCCGGATGTGGTCGAACTGTGGGACTGGACGCTCGCGCCCGGTGAGCGTCACGACAGCGAAGCGCACAGCGACGGCACCCGAGAACTCCTGCACGTGCAGGAGGGGACAGTCATAGTCGAGGTCGACGGAAACCGCTACGACCTTGCACCCGGCGATGCGTTGTCGTTCTACGGCGACGCCGCCCATGCCTACATAAACTCAACCGATAATTCTGCCCGGTTCTCACTGACGGTGTTCGAGCCGGACGTGGGAACCGCACACTGAAAGGAAACCCCGATGCCTGAACCCATGACTCCCGAGACCTTCCTCGACGCCTGCACAGTGGACGAGGCCGTATTCGAACTGCGCCCAGACTACCGAGCCCTGCTGCTCGTGGTCGACGGCCTCACCCCGCCTGCATCCGGAGAGGGCAACAACATGGTCGACACACTCATCGCTCAGGCGGAGGCCCACGCGCGTAATCTCCTGGCAGATTCGCCAGTGAATGAGCTTGCGCATATCGCCTCGTGGCGGGAGGCATTTCGGGGCTTCGGGGCGAAGCCACAGCGCACGCGCAACTGTCTCGAAGCCCTCACCCGCCGCGCCGAGAAAGGTCTACCGCGGGTGAACGCGCTTACTGACGTCTACAACGCGATCTCGGTGCTGCACCAGATTCCCCTCGGCGGCGAGGACCTTCATCGCTACAACGGCCCGGCACGTCTGATCCGTGCCACGGGACAAGAATCGTTCGACACGACCGCGAACGGAGAGGCCGTGATCGAGCACCCTGAAATCGGTGAGGTCATCTGGTGCGACGACGCCGGGGTGACGTGCCGGCGGTGGAATTGGCGGCAGGGTCGACGCACCGGCCTCACCGATACCACTCGGACGGCGTTGTTCATCCTCGACGCCCTCGCCCCAGTTACCGACGAGGAACTGCACGCCACCAGCGACGCACTCATTGAGGCGCTGGCGAACCTAGGCGAAAACGTGCAGACCACAACACGGCTGATAGGCGCGCAACCCAGCGGGAACTGACGACGAAATCACGATCATCACACTCACTGTGCTCGATTCGACCGGCCACCATGCCTATCACCTGGGCGAACATACCCACATTGCAGAGCTGACCGTCGAGCATACGAGATCAACACTCACGTCCACCGGCATCAAAGGCCTGCGCAGCTCACGCGTCCTCACCCGTGTGAGATACGTCGCAAGTAGGCTCCATCAGTATCGCTGACTGGATGCTTATCACCACGTTCAAAGTACGCGCATGTAATTCGTACACCTATGCAATAAAAGCAGCCGTGTGGGTTTTAGTGTGATTATTTTTGTTCGTGTCGGTAATCGACATATGCGAAAAAGGCGAGCTGTCTTAGTGGTAGCATTTCAGCTTGTTAACCGCAGGTTAGCTATCACCAAGTTTCCAACCCCTAGGAGAAACGATGCGTCGAACAAGAATCACTGTGGCAGCTGTGACAGCAACTGCCTTAATCGGCTCACTATCAGCTATCACCCCCCTCCCCGCGAATGCTGCTTCTAACGGGAACAGCTCCATAACCCAGTCAGCTGCCTTCAGCCCCCGCGCCACGACAAAGATCAGCGAGGACTGCCGCAAAGCCATCATCAACGACCTGAAACTGCGCGGCGCGATCGTCGGAGCACTCGTCAAGGCTGGACTCAGCGCAGCCGACGCAGCCGCCCTGGCCCCCCGTATCGCCGCCGAAATGGCAGCAGAGGGTACCCTTACCATCAACCATCACCGACTGAAGGTCCTCGTCGCTTCCCAGCTGGGCCTCGTAGCAGACGCTGCGGTCCAACACGCAGCTGCAGCCATCGACCTCAGCTTCAAGGCCATCCTAGGCGCGTCGATCATCCCCAACGCACTAGGATCAGCCGCGTTCAAGAACGCGGTCATCGCAAACCTCGTCGCTGCTGGTATCGACAAGCACCTGGCACGAGCCACCGCCGTGGCGATCGTCGCCACCGCACTGAACCCCGCCCTCGGGCCCATCGCGAAGTTCGAACTCATCAAAGCTGAGATCGCCGCCCAAGCAGCTCTTCTCATCCGAAGGGGCGTCCATCTCCAGAAGGCAGCCATCGAGCACGTCATCGGCCGCGCCTTCGACGCCGCTGTCGCGACCGCGATTATCAGCTCTCCGATCCTGAGTGCACGCATCGTCACTCACCTGGTCAGGGCTGGAATAGACAAGTCCATTGCCATCAGCCTTGCACCGCATATCGTCAAGCGCCTGGCCAAGGAGCCGCTACTGGCGTTCAACACCGCCAAGCTCGTCAAGGACATCGCCCGGCAAATCGTCGACATCCGCAACACCCAGGAAGCCATAGCAGTCTACAAGCAACTCAAGGCTGAACTACCAACCCTGGACGGACTCGTGCAGAAGGCCTGCACCCCCGAGCCGACTCCTACGCCGACCCCGACTCCTACGCCGACCCCGACTCCTACGCCGACCCCGACTCCTACGCCGACACCGACACCGACACCGACACCGACACCGGCTCCGACACCGGCTCCGACACCGGCTCCGACACCGACACCGACACCGACACCGGCTCCGACACCGACACCAACGCCCACTCCGACACCGACACCAACGCCCACTCCAACACCGACCCCAACCCCAACCCACGGGGCCACAACCACCACGCCGATCAGCCGGACAACGGACCGCCACAACCTCGGGTCTCATCACACCCGCATCGCGGCCCCCGCACTGATCCACGCGAAGGCCCTCCCAGCAACAGGAACGGGAGCCTGACAGCCTCAGGAAACAACGCAAGGTTCCTCTCACAACTAACAATGGTCGTGGTCCCACAAGCCTGTGGACCACGACCATTTACATTCCCCCAAGCAAATGACTCGCATACGGGTGTTCTCCAGGAACAACCACAGCAAAATCACCAACCTACCGAGAAACAATGCTTGGATCCAGCTCCACATCCTTCGGATAGACTATCTCCAAGGGGTAATCAAACGCTCGTCTGCCAAGCGGAAAATATACCAACGCTGTAACAACAAGGCCCACGAGCCACGAGATGTCCGCTCCACCCATCGCTGCGGCGACCGGCCCCACATAAAAGGCCTGAGAGATGAACGGAATCTGCACAACCACGCCTAGCAAATAAACAACAATGGTCGGCCAGTGGAGCTTGCCATAACGGCCCCTCGGAGTGTACAGCGCAGGAATGTCAATACAGCCACGACATATAAGGTAATAGTTCAGCAAGTTGATCGCCGACCATGGCAGGAAAAACATCAGCAGAGTCAAGATGAAAGACTTGAAAACTTGCAGAAAATCCGACGACGCCGCGAGCGCCGTCAGGACAACCACAACATTGAAACCAATCACGAAACCGAAACGAGTCTTCGGAGAGACACTACTCTTACCGGTGAAACCCGAAAGAGCTGTCGACAACGCCATGACTCCGCCATACGCATTCAAGGTGTTGATGGTCAGCTTGCCAATCACAATGGAGATGAAAACCAAGATCGCCAAAACACGATTCTGGGCAAGGTTCCCCATAAACCCAACCTGATCGCCAATGAAAGCTTGACCACCAGCAGCAGCAATGAACACACCCAGCGTCATCGAAATCGTAGCTCCAAGTACTGATCCCGCGAAGGGACCGAACCACGCACTCCCAAACTTCGTGTCACGGGGAAGATAGCGTGAGTAATCACTGGCATACGGTGCGTAAGTCAACTGCCATCCTGCCGCTAAAGCAATCGACAGGAGGAAAGGCACCACCGAGAAGTGCACATCGGTCAGCTGCGGCCCAAAGGAACTCACTTGGAACAGACGAACCGCGACATAAAGCAGCCCCAGGAGGCCAATTGTCGATGACACCTTCCCCAGCTTGTGGATTAGGTCATACCCAAACATGGCAATAATTGCCGTCAGAGCTGCAAAAACCAGTATTCCGATCCACCTGGACTGGACACCAAATGCATTGTTGATAGCTTGTCCAGCCAAGACAGTTCCAGTAGCAGCGAAGCCAAAGTAGAGAAGCAGTACGAGAAACAGCGGAAGCGCAGCACCATAAACGCCAAACTGTGCCCGCGAACTGATCATTTGTGGGAGCCCCAGCGCGGGCCCCTGAGCGGAATGGAGCGCCATAACAGCGCCGCCGATGACTTGCCCAATAAAAAGGCCAATTATCGCCCATACAACATCGGCCCCGAAAACAATCGCCAAAGCACCATTCACGACAGCCGTAATCTGCATATTCACTCCGAACCACAGTGTGAACTGACTCTTCGGAGTGCCGTGCCTTTCGCCGTCAGGAACCATATCAATCGTTCGCTTCTCAACACCGCGACCAGCCCCAGAAGCGGTTGGAGCCGTATTTCCATGACGAATTTCATCCTGAGCACTATTTGGCGCGGACACCACAATTCCTCCTACCGAGCGACGGCCATGTCGCTTTACAGTCGCCCACAAGGACTTCATCCTTCTCTGAACGAGATACCCATTGCACCTGCGGGATAGTGCCATTCAAGCGAGCCTGGCGCAGCAACCGCCAGACAAGTGCCACACTCCAGACACGCTGCGTACTCCACGGAAATAGTGCCATCGGACTCCTCTGAATACACGTGCGCCGGACACACTCGCACCAATAGCTTTCCCGTACCTGTTCCGCGCGCAATGTCTTGGTTAACATGAATGTGGCTGTTATCCTCATCCACGTCATAATGATTTTTTGCAAGACGACAGGCTACAGACCCGAAACCATCACTTTTTGCTGTCATCACAATGCCCTCATTGCTCTGAACCCGATTGAGGCGATCTGGGAAAAACTCAGGTTCGATGACCTCACCGCAGAGGCTACCGTCGGAAGTAAGTGTTTTCGAGGGGTCATATCGAGACCATAAATCTTATACATCACATCCGCCGCGAGCTGACCGACATCGTCGTACATTTCTGGAGATTCCAGGAATGCCGGGGCGTTCCGATAAGTATTCATGTCGCGACCCACGAAACTTTCATTGCAAGTGGAGATATAACCATCCAGAGTCCCATGACCGACATCATGGTTACGCAAGGCTAGATCAACCGATTTCGCAGCGGCGAGGGCGGAACCTGCAGCGAGGTCCATCCCCCGTACCGTAAACCCAGTGTTCAGCGTAAAGCCGGCAGCGTCGCCGACGATCAAGAGCCCTGGCGCAACCAGGTCGTGCTGCATACTGGCACCACCTTCAGCTACAAGATGACAGCCGTATTCCAGCAGCTCGCCACCAGCAAGGAGTGGCGCAACAACCGGGTGCGTCAAGAAGTGGTCGTGCAGCTGCGAGCTTGACTCCCCACTCCTTTCTAAATCATCCAACCTTAGGACGATCCCGGCTGACACGCTGTCAATATTCGTGTAAAGGAACCCACCTCCCCCAACACCTTTCGTGCAGTCACCGACAACCGCGTACGCTGCCCCCTCGCCGTTCTTAACTTGGAACCGTTCTTCGATGACTTTCGGGTCAAGGCCAATTACCGACTTCACGCCGACGGCAAGATTGTTCTTAGGCTCCGGTCCACGGAGCCCAGCGTCACGACTCAGAAATGAATTCACACCGTCGGCAGCAATGACCACACGCGAATACAACTCATCGTCACCAGCTCGAACCCCGACGAACTGCCCATCACGCTCGATCAACGAGTCAACGCGAACACCTGACATCACAGTGACGCCAGCTTCCTCGCATTTTTCCGACAGCCACGGATCAAGTTTCGCCCGGAGGACGGTAACAGCGTTAACGGGGTCCACGAGTCGCGCATCTCGATAATCAACTGCAACAGACGAATCCCTATTCAGAAACATCAGTTGGTTGCGAGTGATCTTGCGCTCGACCGGAGCATCTCGAAGGAAGTTCGGAAATATCTCCTCAAGGACCCGACAGTAAAGAACACCTCCTGAGAGATTTTTGCTTCCAGGTTCTCGGCCACGCTCGACAAGGAGTACTTCGTGCCCCTCACCAGCTAGCTCGTACGCCGCGACGGCACCAGCCACACCACCCCCGACGACAATGACATCGAAATCAGGCTCAACGCCCGGGACATCCCACAACGGCGGCGGTGTCTCCGAAGGCTGGGAGCCCACACCCCGCAACAGTTCTGCGATCCCAGTCATCGCGCCAATGCCTTTGTCAGCTCGGGAAGAACTGCATAGAGGTCTCCGACAATTCCATAATCAGCCTGCTCAAAAATAGGCGCATCTGAATCCGAATTGATAGCGACGACAGTCTGGGACTTATTCATGCCGACAACATGCTGCAGCTGGCCAGAAATTCCCACCGCAATGTAGAGCTCAGGTGAAACCTGTGCTCCGGAGATTCCTACGTAGAGTTTCTTCTCAAACCAGCTCACCCCTTCAGCTAGAGGACGCGAACACGCGAGCTCCGCACCTAACTGTGCAGCCAAGTCATGCGCAATATGAAGGTCTGCCTCCTCACGAAAACCGCGTCCACAAGCAACAATGCGTTTCGCAGCAGCCAGATTCGTGGCCTGGCTACCAGCCTTGTCACTGGAGACCACGGTGGCCCCATCTACGGTTGCGCTCACCTGCGTCAGCTCAGGGCATGGTCCCTCAGATGGCCCCCCAGGTTCGCACACGAACACGATCGGCGTGGAAAGCGAGAGCGTCTGCTCCAACACACCACCCAACTGCAGCACAGTAGCCTTGCCAGCTTCCAGCTCTTGCAGACCACGATAAATGGGTGCGTCAAGCTGGACAGCCACCGCAGCTGCAAGAACACGGTCCGCAGAAGAAGTGCCAGCAAGGACCACATCGCCGGGCTCAGCTGCGACCTGTTCCGCCGCGAATCCAGCCACCGCCTCGACCGGCACCGCTGCCGGAAGTTCAATCTGAACAACGCGATCGGCCCCGGAAAAACGATCGGCAGCCACACCAACAGCCACTAC
This sequence comes from Cutibacterium acnes, assembly GCF_003030305.1. NCBI lineage: Bacteria > Bacillati > Actinomycetota > Actinomycetes > Propionibacteriales > Propionibacteriaceae > Cutibacterium > Cutibacterium acnes. Next base: position 2,332,837 of record NZ_CP023676.1, read on the forward strand.
GACCGTGCTGTCACCTCTCTGGCCAGTCAACTCCAGCATATGAGAAATGTTTGGCTGCGCAGTGACAATCCAACTCGTCGACATCAAGACTCCCTTTCACGCCTGTTTAATTCTTGTCAAATGACCGATGCATCACGGAGTGCAGCAACAAGTTGGGCAGCAGCACCATCCCCACTGAACACTTGATGCTTCCGCTCCTTCACCGGAGCTGGCCCACGCGAGACAACATTCACCGTTGCCCGCGAAAGATCCAACTCGGAGCACTTCACATCCTCCATCGGCTTCTTCGCCGCCTTAAGAATGTCCTTCATTCCCGGCGCTTTCGGAGTCGTCGCATCTGGAGTGGTGGCAATAACCGCAGCACCATCCGTGCGGACAACACGGCTACCACCGTCGTAGTTTTGCGTAATTTGCCAACCCGTTCCAGAAGGCTCGACGTGCGTGACTTCCAGGAAAGTAGGAAGTCCGAGGCGAGCTCCAACAAGTGCAGGCATCAATTGCGCACCCTCGTCAACAGACGCATCTCCAGTAACGACTAAAGTGACACCCCCGATTCGTTGGATGAGAGCCGCGAGCGCGCCCGCAACCTGGACGCTCGACCATTCACTCGTCTTGTCGTCCCCCAAGGTCATAACTCGATCCAGACCACGAGCCAAGACGTTTTTCTTCTCCTTGGCAGCAGTCGCTGCGACCGTTCCAACACTGACACCCACAAGTTCGGTACCAGAAACATCGGCCGCCTCTCTGGCAACCTGAATCGCGGCCGGATCATAGTCACTGATGCCGAGTTTCCCGCGGGACCAATCGATCCTCCCATCTGGTTCTACACGTGCGTCCTGCGGATTAGCGGCTACTTTATATGCCACAGCAATTGTCATGGGTTTTCCCTTCTGGCCGACACATAATATCGGTCCGATTTGGTCATCAGTCACTTAGCGGATGGCAGACAGAACTCCCGCGAACTTCACGTACTCCACGTCAGACATTCATTTGTCGTCATTCGCCGATCGGCCCCATTCAGCGGCGACGGCTCCTGCTGTCTGTTCACCCAAACGCGGCGACGACTCCGAGGACACCTCCAGATTGCCGCACCCGAAGTCCGCCGGAAATCGTAGGTACGGCATCTTTCCGAGCTCCGGGTGTGTGAAGTGACCGAGCGAATGGCGCGCAACCACATGCTCACTTTCAAGCGCCTCTTTGAGATCCCAGATGGGTGCAGCAGGGACACCTGCTTCCTCGGTCTTCCGCAACAGTTCGGCAACGGTCATCGTCTGCGTCCACCCGGACACCAACTGCGTGAGCTCTTGTCGTTTATTCGCGCGGTTCATATCACCGAGATAGGCATCGTTGGCACCAAGGTCCGGCCTTCCCATGAGGTCGGCCAAGCGTGCCCAAATTCGATCGTTTGCCACTGCCAAGGCAACCAGTCCGTCCTTAGCAGGGTAGGTGTCGAATGGAACCGAAACCGGATGACGATTTCCGATTCGTCCCGGCAATTTTCCATCGGCAAGAAGGAGACTCAGATTAGTCACCTGCAACGCAAGCAAAGAATTGAACATTGAAACGTCGACAGTACGACCGACCCCAGTACGCTCACGCTCATACAGTGCTGCACAAATCGCCCATCCGGCGAAAATCCCTGAAACGACGTCACCCAGTGATTCACCAACGCGTGTCGGCTTTCCTCCTTCAGGACCCGTGGCAGCCATGATTCCGCTCATCGCCTGTACAATGAGATCATACGCGGGACGATTTCGGAACGGCCCCTCTTGACCGAAACCCGAAATGCTGGCGTATATTATTCGCGGATTGGTTTTATGTACACTTTCCGCATCCACTCCCAAACGCTTCGTGACTCCAGGTCGAAAGTTTTCTAACACGACGTCTGCATGCTCAACGAGCTTCATGAAACGCTCATGGTCCTTGGGATCTTTGAAATTCAGGACGACGCTCCGTTTACCATGGTTCAATTCAGCGAAGTATACGCTCTCCTCGCCCTTGAAAGGTCCCAAATGACGCGCGTCATCACCATTCGGTGCCTCGACTTTGACCACATCAGCACCTAGATCTGCAAGGAAAGCACCGCAGTACGGGCCTGCCAGGACACGCGAGAGATCGAGAACTTTGACTCCCTCGAGCACACCTTTGGACACGATCAAGTTCCTTTCTTACTCATCCCGGACACAGACGTCAGCGTGACCGGTTAAACAGCTGACGCGCGATAACGATCCGTTGGATCTGGTTCGTGCCCTCGTAGATCTGTGTCACCTTGGCGTCTCGGAACATCCGCTCGACAGCAGAATCCTTGGAATAGCCGATGCCACCGAGCAGCTGGACTGCATCTGTGCACACTGCCATCGCTGTGTCGGAAGCGAAACATTTGGCCGCCGCGCCGAAGTAACTCACATCGTCAGTCTGGCGCCCACTACGATCAGCTGCAGAGTATGTCAGCGCTCGCGCCGCCTCCAAACGCATTGCCATGTCTGCGAGCATGAATTGGATTCCCTCAAAATTGGATAGTGGCTGGCCAAACTGCTTGCGCTTCTGGACGTAATCCGTGGCAATGTCTAAAGCTCCCTGGGCAATTCCCACTGCTTGAGCAGCAATCGAGACACGAGAGTTGTCAAGCGTACCCAAAGCAACACTCAGACCGTGCCCTCGACGGCCAATTACTCGTTCCTTGGGGATACGCGTATTCTTGAAAACCACTTCCCTGGTAACTGACCCGCGTATCCCCATTTTGTGCTCCGGAGCCCCGTAGCTAATGCCCGGGTCATCTGCATGGACCATCAACGCGCTGATTCTGTGGCGCGGATCGTCTGGGTCAGTAACCGCAAATATCACCAGGTACTTGGCCTCGCCAGCCTCCGTGACCCAAGCCTTGACACCGTTCAGGACGAAACTGTCCCCATCTTCGTCGGCTCGACACTTTAGTGCAGCTGGATCTGATCCAGCATCAGCCTCGGAGAGCGCATATCCGAAAAGCGCCTTACCCGACGCAACTTCAGAAAGATAACGTTTCCTCTGCTCCTCGCTACCGTATTTGAGAAGGGGGACGGTACCAAGCTCATTGGACGATATGACGGTGGACGACGACGCACAGACTCGAGCGACCTCTTCCATGATTATTGCGGACGCAATCGCATCCGCACCGTCGCCACCATACTGCTCTGGGATTCCAGGAGCCGCGAAACCCGCCTCAACGAGAGCATCATACTGCTGCTGCGCAAAAACTCCTTTATCGTCGACTTCTGCAGCGTTGGGAGCAAGCTGCGACTCAGCGAATTCTCGAACAAACTGGCGCAGCATTTCATGCTCTTCTGACAAGTGATACAGCATTCTGACTCCACATCATTATCGATCGCGCTTCCGGCTTCATTGCTTTCAGCAGTTCTCTTACAAAAAGCAAGATACTAAGCAGCATCGAAAGCACGCAATACTGTGACACCGTCAGCTGTTTCACATAAGAAATAGTCAGTTCCAGATGAGAAACACCGCCACAATTTAGTGACAAATCTGACGCAATTTCTTGTACAGTGTGATCTTTATATCAATTTCGGCAGCTCAGCGCGCACCCAGTCGATACTGGATCGCTCGAGCAGCCGCGAAGAGATGGCCAAGGAGCGCCTGATCGAGCTGGCTGCTCTCAAGCGCCGTTCTGTACGTCGTGGCAAGCGAAGCCAACGGATAGCCCGAGACATCTACAACTGGGACAGCCAGAGTCGACCATCCGACCGTCACCGAATCGATTTCGCGCGCCCACCCGCGTTTTCGTGTTTCAGCGAGCATCGCATGAAGCTCAGTAGTCGACGTCGGCGAATTTGAATGACCAGCCGACAATTCGGCCGAACTCGGGTACAGCGCATCCACCTGGGTCCATGACAGGCAGGACAGCATCGCCCTCCCGCTCGCAGTAATTTCAGCCGGGAGCCGAACCCCGACCTCAGTTATGAGTGAGGGGGTATGAATGCCCCGCTGCTCCACAACGTATATGACTTCAGATCCTCGAAGTAATGCAAGGTGAATACTCGAATGGGTTTCGTCCACAAGATGGTCGATAATCGGGAGACTCACGCGGCGCAACGGCTCCTGCCGTTGGTACGCAGCGGCCAACTCGTAGGCCGCTGGGCCAAGCGAATACCTACCCAACTCTGAATCATGGACGGCGTAGCCCTCGCTCACGAGCGCAGCAAGTATTCGGTACGTCGTAGTTCTCGGAATGCCCAGCCGCCGCGCCAAGGCACTTGCATATTGTGGCTCAACGTGCTCAGACAAAGCACCCAACACCTCAAGTGCCGTAATTGTTGACCGGCTGGGTTCCATGAACACAGGCTAGCTACTTCCCCACCTGGTCTCGATGTGGGTCCCATGATCACTGCGCGCAGTGCTAGTGATCCATGCACAATCGAGTATGAGCTCGGGCACTAAACTACGCCTACCTCTCACCTCTCCCGGCTCACGGCTAGCACTCCCCTGGGGATCTCGCATTCATCCCCCAAGTTCATCGCCGCGATTCGCCCAGCTGCCCGCGCCTCAAACAACTTCGGCAACAGCATGGCGGCCAACGTCGTCGGTGAGATGGTATTGACGTAAATCTTCGTCCCGCCCTCAAATCCGGCCAGGGTCGAGGTTCTCAGCTTAAGGATGATCCGCCACGGTACCGGCACTCCCGTACCCATCGGGCGGTAATGCCACTCCTCATTGGCAGGCACATCGTCGCTGACGGCTACGTGCGCGGCATGCAGGAGATCTGAAACGGCGTCGATTCCCTCATCGTCAACCCGCCAGGGCTGATCAACCCGGCTCGTCGACCACACCTCCACCGACGGGTAGCGATGCCCGAATCCAACCGTCATGACGGCGCCGTCATTGCAGGCCAGCACTAGACCATGCTCTACCGCAAAGTCGGGTCCCCACCGATTAAAAATGCCCGGGTCGAGGACAGCCTTCGGCAGCACCGACTCATTATCGGCACCGACCTAGTCAATTGCCACCACCTGCTTATGCAAGTGATCGAAAGAAGCCCCAGCCGGCTTAAGCCAGTTCTGGAAAACCACCACATATCGCACATGTTCGTTGTGACGATGCAGCTGAGCCATTGAATCGACGGTCAGCGCCATGAACGCCCGATGCTCGTTGACGGAAAGACTCGCCGATCCAGCAATGTCGGCGGTTGTCGTGCCCTCATCGGTGTAATGGCGACGAGCGACGATGACGTCATGTCCGCCGGCAAAGAAGGCTGCGGAAGCCTCGCGTAGTTCTTGGGGACCGAGGTCCTCGGCGCGCCGGTCTGACCCCACCGCCTTGAACTTGGCGTTAAGGACCGACCTCACGTGAGCCTCCCCTGACGGGTTAGACAGGTATTCCTCCTGCCAGTCCCGCGCTGCCCGAGGCAAGCTCATCCCCCAGTTGAGCTGCCAATACCGCCACGACAGGATCTCGAAAAGATTGGGGACGCGTCGAAACTCCGGCACCGTCGCGTCGAGTCGGTCAGCCGGAACGCAACGGATGAGATCATGGCCGCGCACCAGGCCGCCCGCCCGCTTCACCAGCCGGGTCTTCTCCGGCGGCGTAGACAAATAATTATCGGGACAGAACACGCACGCGGCACGACGGTCATGGTCGGCCAATTCCCGAGTTTGCTCGGCTGGCTTACCCAGTGGCCGCGCACCGCGGCCCGGAACCGTCCACACTTTCGTTCCAGTAAACGGGTTAACCTGCTTAATCGTGCCGTCGGGCAGCTCCCGGTAGTACGGGTCGTCGTTCACTTCACAGGCTCAATGAACTCACGCCCACCCAGATAAGGACGCAGTGCCTCGGGTATGCGCACCGAGCCATCAGCCTGCTGGTGGTTCTCCAACAGCATGATGATGATGCGAGTCATCGCGCATAAGGTGCCATTGAGAGTGGCCAGGGGTTCAACGCCGTCAGGTCCGCGATGGCGAATAGACAGGCGCCGGGCCTGGAAGGTAGTGCAGTTCGACGTCGAGGTGATCTCACGATAGCGGTTCTGGGTTGGCAGCCAGCCATAACAATCGAACTTGCGGGCAGCAGACAGGCCCAAGTCACCGGAGGCAACGTCGAGCACCTGGAACGGGATTTGTAGCGCGGTAATGAAGTCCTTCTCGAAACTCAGCAACTTCTCATGCCAGGCCTCAGCCTCCTGCGGTAGGCAATAAACGAACATCTCGACTTTGTCAAACCAATGAACGCGAAAGATACCGCGGGTGTCCTTGCCATACGAGCCAGCCTCGCGTCGGTAGCATGGAGAAAAGGCGACGTAGCGTTTGGGCAACTCGGCATCGTCGAGAATCTCGTCAGAATGGAAAGCTGCTAGAGCCACCTCGGAAGTTCCGACAAGGTACTGGTCATCCTTGGGTAAGTAGTAAACGTCATCGGCAGCTTGACCGAGGAATCCGGTACCCTCCATAGCCGACGGCTTGACGAGGGCCGGCGGGATCATGGGGGTGAATCCCCACTGAGCCGCTTTAGACATCGCTAGGTTGAGCAGCGCGAATTCCAACTGAGCGCCAACGCCGGTGAGGACGTAGAACCGGGATCCAGAAATCTTTGTGCCGCGCTCCATATCGATAGCGCCGAGGGCTTCACCGATCTCGAGGTGATCCTTAGGCTCGAACCCTTCAGCGGCAAAATCGCGGGGAGTTCCGACGGTTTCCTTGATGACACCTTCATCCTCACCACCAGCAGGAACCCCGTCAATAACGATATTGCCGAGAGTCTTGGCAAGCTCGGTAAACTTGGCATCTGCCTCGTCCGCGGCTTTCTTGAGGTCGGCAACCTCACCGGAAATCGTCTTAGTACGGGACAGCAACTCCGCCTTCTCGTCACCGGATGCTTTAGCGATTCGCTTGCCGAGTCCCTTCTGTTCTGCACGCAGGTTCTCATGGGCAGCAATAGCCTCACGACGAGCCTCATCTGCGGCGACAACGTCGTCCACAACCGAGGAGTCCTCGCCGCGGGCGGCCTGGGAGCGACGAACGGCGTCCGGATCCGTTCGCAGGAGCTTGGGATCGATCATGTGACCGATCCTACCGGCCTAATGGCATCCCGACGCAGACAGAGGCCCAGGCCGTAGGAATCTGGGCCTCACCCGTCGTCAGTGCATCACTTGGTGTGCTTGGCGTTATCGATGTCGATCTGCTCCTTGGCAACCTTGCCGGACACGGTCTCGGTGTCCTGCACGGCCTCCTTACCAATCTTGATCTTCTCGACGCCGACAGTCTCCTTATTGACGACCGGGCGCTCCTCATGGGTCACGATGTCCTGGGTGCCCTCGGAAAGCTTGGCATCGTCAGCGGCGACCTTTTCGTCAAGGGGAACGCGCTCGACGTGGATCTCCTCACGCTCAACCGGAACCTCCACGGTCTCAGTGTCGTGAACGACGTGCTTGCGGATACGCATGCGTCCACTCTCGACTCGCTCCTTGCCCACGTTGAGGCGCTCCTCGTGGCGGACGACCGAACCATCCCCGGCGACCGGGGACTTCTGATCAGCCGTGGTCTGAGCCTTGGTATCAGCGGCAGATTCGGTGCCGGCAACCTTCTGACCAGCAACACCCTGGTTCGTGTTTGTATCGGCGGCCTTCGAGTCCGAAGCGAAAGTGTCGGAGTAGTAACGGTAAAGCTCGTCAGTCTCGTCCTCAGAGAGGTGACCGTCGGGGTCAACGTTCGGGGCATCCTTCACCTTGTCCTTGGTGTAGGGAGCGCGGATCTGGTCGCCTGAGGTCTCCAGGCCCTTGAAGGGGACGAAGGTCTCATTGCGTCCGAAAAGCCCAGTCTTGACAGTCACCCAAGCCGGCTGGCCTGAGGCGTCATCGAGGTAAACCTGACCGATCTCGCCGATCTTGTTACCGGACTGGTCAACAACACTGCGGTCGTAAAGAGCGTCGATAGTAGCGTTCGTAGGCGTCTTGTCGTTCGTCATTCTTATGTCCCTTCGTTTTGATTTCTACCAAATCCCGCCGGGGAACCGAACGGGCTCGGTTGATGTGTTCAACGATACGGACCGGGGAGTCACACACAAACCATCCTGACGACCGACTTCTACAGAATTCTCCAAACCCTTGTTCCGACAACCTAACCGTGGTAAGGTGCGCGACTCCCGGGAAGGCGAGACCGTCATTATTTTCCAGCGACCTGGGCAATCTACTCCTCGGCCGCGACATAGTCCTCATCACTGAAAGCACGGACCGCGCTAGGTCCTTCTAGCGAGGTAAAACCCCTTGTGAAGACACTTTTGATAGAACCTAAGAAAGATCATCATTCGGCTGCTTCGATACAACCCTTTCAGCGCATCAGCTATCCTCTCGTCCTCGACGTGGCCGATGGCATCGATAGAGAAGCAGTACCCACCGAGGCGGTCCTTCGTAGGACGGAACGCAATTCTCGACATATTAATTTTCCGGAAAGTGAAATGTTGCAAGATTTCCAGCAAGGTACCCGGATGGTCACTCGAGGGAACGATGACAACAGCGGTTCGATCATCGCCGTTCGAGCCATCATCTGACCACCTCTTGCAACCAGAACGAATCGCGTTATGGCGTCACGATTATCGGCAATTTTCTGTGCCGCAGCTGTGAGCCCATATATCGTTTCCGCGACCTCTGTGCATACTGCAAGTTTCGAAACCGCGACTCCGCTAGTTGGTCATTTTTCGCAATCGCTCGAGTAGGTGACCGCCATTCCACGCTGGGTCATCTAGACTCGTCCACTGTGGGCTCGGACGCTCAAGGGCGTCGGAAAGAAGGGCAAGGTACTCAGCGCGGTCCACATCGATGACGCCAAGTCTGGCCAAATGTGGAGTGCTCCACTGCACGTCAAGGAGACCAGGGCCAAGTTCGCAGACCAACCTCATCAGAGCCGTCTTGGAGGCATCACGGCCATACTCCGGGTCGTGAAACATAGACTCACCACTGAAAAATCCCCCAACACTAACGCCGTAGAGGCCTCCTACCAGACGGCCTTGCGCGTTCCACGTCTCAACTGAATGGGCCCACCCGCGATCATGGAGGTACCGGTAAACTTCCATAACCCGATCGCCAATCCAGGCATAGGGGCGCGTCGGGTCTGCACACCGCGTGATGACCTCATCAAAGGCGCGGTCGACGGACGTCGTGTGGTGTTTGGTCGTTTTGCGCAGGCTGCGGGCGACCTTGAGCTGGCCGGGTAGCAGGATGCCGCGGCGCATGGGAGACCACCACGCCGTCGCACCTCGGAGTTCCCGCGGCACCTCATCGCCGGTAATGGGCATAGGGAAGACACCTTCGTGGAGGGCCGCCAACACTAGGTGCGGACTGAGCACTCCCGTAATCGCGATAAGGTCGTCGTCAGGCCATTGAGCCGGGTCTCCGAAAAGTTCTGGAACCGTCACTGGCCTGACCTCCTGAGTTCGCTGCCGGTCTATTGTCCACCCGGCGGCAACATATCAGCGCCTACGTGAGGTTTCCCCTCACGCCTCGCCTGCTCTCGTACCCCCTTTTCCACTCCCGACGAACACCGCTCTGATACCCGGCGATTTTTGTCAGCCAACGTCACGGCCAGGCACTCCAGTGCCCTTTCCCCGGCTGTGCTGACATTTTTCGCACCACACCTCAGTCGGCGCCATCGCCGCCCCTATGGGGACTCAGGTAGCTGGATTCAGAAACGACATTGGTTGAAATTACATCCATGTGAGTTGTCCCCAGTTGGTGGATAACCCTGTGGATAACTCCTGAGGAGACTTGTTTCGGACCCTCGGGTACCCCTCCCCCAGCAAGGACCTCCGCCCATTTAAAAACTCAACCGTTTCGTAATTGCTGTAACCTGGCCCCCATGGCCAAAACCCAATGTCTCGCACGGATCCGCGAGGTCCGCCATGACATCCCCCATGTCATTTCGATCGACTTCGAGCCTTGCGGTATGCCATCCATCACCTCGGTCGACGAGCACGTCAAAATCGTCCTGCCATCTGATGGCTCTGACTTGCGCCAACCCGTCCGTGACGATGCAGCACTGCCGTTTCTACGCACATACACCCGGCGCAGGTGGTTCGAGGATGGGTCGTGGGGCATTGACGTCCTGGTTTGGCCCTGAGTCCGGAACCGAAGCCCATCGTGGGCCCGGCACCCAGTGGTCCCAGGCCGTCCAGCCGGGAGATCAAGTCGCGGTTCGTGGACCGGGAGGTCACTGACAGACGCCCGACGACATCTGCCACCTGCTCGCCGTCGCCGACGCGGTGGCCCTCCCCGCGGTCGCGAATACCCTTGCCACCCTACCGATATCGGCCCGAGCGACCATCGTTCGCGTCAACAGCCACCACGATTACCCCCTTCCCCTAACCGACCGCGTCACCGTCGTGACGGCGCCTCGCGACCCCGACGGGATCGTCGCCACCGTCCAAGGCCTAGACCTTCCCCAGAACACCCACGCCTTCGTTCACGGAGAGGCCGCCATGGTCCGTCCGATGCGCCGCCACCTGCGGCTAGAACGTGGGTTGCCCAGGGACCGCATTCACCCGTCGGCCTACTGGTTCGCTGGTCGCGACGCTGATGGTTGGCGCGCAATAAAGCAGGACTTCAACCGCTCCATGGACGCCGAGTCGGGAGACTAAAACGGTCCACCTGGGGCATTCCCTGCTCACACCAAGCTTGTCGCATTTCAGGTCAGGCGGTGACGACGTTGGACAGAATCAGACCAATTATGATGAGCCCCACGACGACGCGGTACCACATGAACCCAGTGAACTTATTCGACGAGACGAACTTCAGCAGCCACGCGATGGAAACGTAGGCCACGATGAGGGAGACCACGGTCGCCAGAATCGTCGGCCCCCAACCGATCGCGACAGCACCACCTTGAGCGATGGAAATGTCACTAGCGGCGGAGACCGACTCGTAAATCCCGGCCGCAACCAGCGCCGGAATGCCCATGAAGAATGAGAGTCGGGTGGCTGTGGCACGGTCGAACTTGCGGAACAAACCGGCAGAAATCGTCGCACCCGAACGGGAGATACCAGGAAAGAGCGGGGCCAGAGCCTGGAAACACCCGATAACAATGGCGTCGACGATGCCAATCTCTTTCATGCCCCTGTTGAGGCCCAACTGACGATCGCCCAACCACATCACACCGCTCCAGAGGATAAGAGCAATGGCAACCACCCACAGAGAGCTCAGCGTGGTCTCGATGGCGTCCTTGAATACCAGCCCTACGACGCCCACCGGAATCGAGCCCAGGATGATTCCCCAGCCGAGGGTGTAGTCCGGGTCGTCACGGTCTTCTTTGTGGGCCAGACCCTTGCACCATGCGACGACGATGCGCACGATGTCAGACCAGAAATACAGAATGGCGGCAATGATCGCACCAACCTGAATGATCGCGGTGAAGGCAGTGATCCCGGCACCCTGGATGTCGTACCCCAGCAGCTTCTCCACGATACGCAGATGTCCGGTGCTGGAAACAGGCAGGAACTCGGTGATGCCCTCGACTATGCCGAGGATGATGGCGTGCAGCCAGTTCACGGATGAAAACCTCTCGATTGGGGGGCCGTGCGGATGGGAGTCAGTGCACCCGGGCTCACACACTAGACGCTGAGAGCGACAACGTCCGCATCCCTGTCACCTCATATTGGCAGCCGTGACCGGGACCGGGTTCCCGTTCGTTACGCGCGCCACAACCGCACAGCGACCATGGCGCAGGCCGCGCATATCGTTTCCCGAAAGAGGTCTAACGTCACCCTTCGTTTTCGGTGGACTCCACGTTGCGGGAACCAAGCTCAGCGTCGAGACGGAGCAACCCCGGGCCGTCGTCCCCAATGAGTTCAATGCGACCGACGATTTCGTCAACAGTCGCCTCTTCCTCGATCTGCTCATTGATGAACCACTGCAACAGCGGAATCGCGTCGATATCACCAGCTGAGGTGCAGGCACGGTAGAGCTCGCGAATAGCCTCAGACACCTTTTCCTCGTGGGCCAGAGCAGCCTGGAAGATCTCGAGCGCAGAGAGGCCGACTTCAACCTCAGGGGCCTCGATAGTGCCGATACGCGGATGGCTACCGCGATCGAGGGTGTGATCAATGAACTTGTTGGCGTGAACGATCTCCTCGTCAGCCTGATGGCGTAGCCATGCAGCCATCCCGGAAAGATCCTGTGCGTCGGCCTCGATAGCCAACTGGCGGTAGGTCATGTCGGCAGTGAGTTCGAGGGTGATCTGATCGTTGAAAGCTTTGAGGATGTCATCGGACATGTTCATGTTTCAATGTTATGTGGGCGATCCAAGCGCAGACCGGTGACCGGCGGATGGGTGTCGAAAAAAGTCACCTCGGGTCGCGCCGCATCATCTCAGTGACCCTTCTTTACTCGAGGCGACGTTTTTCGCATTTATTCACCCTCGCCCTGGCCACGAGTCCCCAGCTCGGCGCCGAAGGCCTTCAAGGCTGGGTCATCCGCACCCGCTTAATGATTTCCCGCGGCCATGGATTCCTCACCGCCTAGGCCCGCACCCAGGCGGCGATGCCCGGGATAGCCCGCAGTGGCGAGGGAAATCTGACGGTACGTGAGATCAGCGATCTTCGCCGCCTAGTCAGGGCCACAGACGGTAGGCGTGGCCATCACCTACCCGCCAGACTGAGACCCCTGCTACCCCCACTTCCAAAGACCCCACGCCAGCGACAATTCTGACGGCTCGCCCTTGTAGTTCGGGCGGAACTTGATACCCCATCGTGACGTGGGGGCTCCACCACCTAGGGCCGTAATAGTTGAAAGCGATGACCCCCGCCGCAGCCAACCGCCGGTGCAGCAACTCATGAGGTCGCCGGAGGTCCTCCGGTAGACAGGTCAGCGCGCGAAAACTACCAACAGAGGGAGGTGCGGAACACAATTCCGGCTCCCCCTCGCTCGAGGTGTCAAAAATCGTCACGGGGTCAGAAGAGGTGGGGTCGTGAGGGCACAACCCGACGACGCCGTCGGAATTAGGAAGGCGACATGATTTCGTGAGCGTGATTCTCTCGGGCCACCCGACATCAACAAGATGAGAGTCGACTCCCTCCATGGTCGAAACCGCCGCGACCGTGATATGGGCTGGCTGGTGCAAGACAGGTACGCCAACTGCCATGAGCTGGTCCCGGATACTTTGAAGGATCTCTTGGGCCTTGTCGTCGAGGGTAAGGGACAAGGTGTGGGTGAACACAATACCGGGCTGCCAGTCGACGTCGTCTGTCACAACTCACCCCCTCACATGTGTTATAAAGCTGTGAACACTGTCACCTTTTCCTTCAAGGACGGGCCGCGTTCCAACCACGACGCTGAAGGAGGTGCCAACGGTGGCAAGTGAAACACAGCGCGAGGAGCACAGTGCCGGACGAGCTGCACTCAACACCATCGCTACCTGGGGTTGACACATCATCTTTGGTATTGGCGGCCGCGCGCGAAACCCCTGAAGCACCGTAATGAGATTACTTCGTCATTTACTTTCGCCGGTGGTGACGGAGCAAAGGGAGGGCACCCAGTTGGATGCCCTCCCTTATGTCTGCGTGTACGTCAGATCACGCGGCGGGAACAGTCTCGACCGTGACGTGACCCTTAATAGCGTCATGCAGCTTGACGCCGACAGTGTGCTTGCCGATGGTCTTGATCGGCTTGGTGATCTCGATGGACCGCTTCTCGAGGGCGGGGCCACCGGCCTTCCTGACTGCCAGCGCAATATCGCCAGGAGTCACGGCCCCGAACAGACGACCGTTCTCGCCGACCTGGACAGTCACCTGGACGACCAGGTGCTCCAGCTGCGAGCGGATCTGCTCAGCCTCCTCCTTGGACTTGATCTCCTTAGCCTTACGGGCGCGAGTGATGTCCTTGATCTGGGCCTCAGCACCGCGCGTCCACTTGATGGCGTAATTCTGCGGCAGCAGGTAGTTACGGCCATAACCGTCCTTGACCTCGACGATGTCACCGGGGACACCGAGCTTGGCCACCGGAGCAGTGAGAATGAGCTTCATGTCTTCCCCCTTCTCAGCGAGCCGTCGAGGCGTACGGGAGCAGTGCGAGTTCGCGTGCGTTCTTAATCGCAATAGCGACCTTGCGCTGATCCTGGACAGACAGCCCGGTGACGCGACGTGCGCGAATCTTGCCTCGCTCAGAGATGAACTTGCGCAGCAGGGCGGTGTCCTTGTAGTCGACCGCGCCAATATGCACGGTCTTGATGGGGACGACCTTCTTCTTGTTCACAGACTTGCGCTGTGGACCGGCCATTGTGGTGCTCTCCTTCGTATGAAAGCCCGGCTCTTGCCGGAATGTGCCTTGTCCGCGACCCCGAATAGGGGCGCCGAACCTGATGTTTGTTGATGACGCCGCTTGTCAGCGGTGTAGCCCTACCGATCAGAACGGGGGCTCGTCGGTCTGGGCTGAGGCCCAGGGATCGACTCCACCACCACGGTTGGCGTCACCGTTGTTATAGGACCCCTGGTTCCCGGGGTTTCCACCCCAGTTACCACCCTGGCCACCATTGCCACCAGACCAACCGCCTTGGCCACCAGCGGAGTTTCCACCCCAGTTACCTCCGCCGGAGGACTGGTTACGCGAAACCTTCGCCGCAGCGAATTTCAGCGACGGGCCAATCTCGATGACGTCAATCTCATAGGAGGTGCGACGGTTGCCGTTGCGGTCCTCATAGGAGCGAGCCTTGAGGTTGCCGCTGACGATGACGCGCATTCCCTTGGACAGGGACTCAGCGACGTTCTCGGCGAACTGGCGCCACACCGAGCAGTTGAGGAACATGGCCTCACCGTCACGCCACTCATTAGTCTGTCGGTCAAAGGTTCGCGGGGTTGATGCCACCGTGAAGTTCGCGACAGGCACCCCGTTGGGGGTGAAGCGCAGCTCAGGATCGGCGGTTAAGTTGCCAATCACCGTGATGGGTGTTTCGCCAGCCATGTCAGTCTCCAGATCGCAGTAGTTCTAGTAGTTTGCAATCAATGGTTCCAGTGTGCCGTTCACCCTGGACAGTCTCCCATGTATCGCCTGGGAAACAGGGCAAACAGACTTGTGGGACCCGCGATCCTCAGTGGATCTCGGGACGCATGACCTTAGTGCGCATAATCTTCTCGTCGATGGCGAGAAGACGATCCAACTCCTGGATGGTCGCGGGCTCGCAGGTCGCGTTGACGACGACGTAGATGCCTTCCGACTTCTTCTGAATGTCGTAAGCGAGACGACGCTTGCCCCACACGTCGACATTGTCGACGGTGCCCTTCTCGTCAGTGATGACCTTCAGGTACTTCTCCATGAGGGAATCGACCTGACGCTCTTCGACGGTCGGATCAATGATGATCATGACCTCGTACTTACGCATACGCTGACTCCACCTCCTCTGGTCTCAGCGGCCACGGGTACATCCCGTGGCAGGAGGGCGAATGCCACCGATCGGGGTCTTCCCGATCGGCCAGCTGTCATGACAGGCAGCTAGTGAAGAAGGATACCGGGCGACCCGCCGTTCTCCGAATTCAACACATTGCTACGGCTATTGCAACATGGCGATCCCATCCGATCTCGCTCACTACCTGGCCACACCGACGGATCGAACCGTTCCGCAACCCCACACCGCCGCTACCAGCTGCCTTCCACCGGCGGTGATCCCGCGATCGGTCTACCCGGAATTGCCGGGATCGTCGGCCTGGGAGCAGTCATCACCACGACAGTCACGGCCACCCATAAGTCGCGCCGCTGACGCATGACGACGCATCTCTCTCTTACCGATCAGTAAGAGGGAGATGTTTTTGTGGGGATTGTTATGAAGTGCGCCGGGGTGGAACATAGCCTCTGTTAAGGAGGAAGTGCGGCGCAGACGCTGACACCCGTTTCGCGAGGTTAGCTTCAGCGACCTCGTGGCGGACCAGGAATAAGAATCTCCCCACCCGCGCGCCAAGCATGCAGCCCAGAGGCGAGAAAGTCGCAGTTGTAGCCCTTTTCCCGCACCGGAGCTACCAGATGACCGGACCGAAACCCCGTGTCACACACCAGGATGAAATGGGGGTTGGGTTCAGCCAGCGGGTCATCGCCATACACAGCGGTGAAGGGGTCAGCGAGCAACTCCTTAGGACTAACGAGCCGGGCCCCGGGCGCATGCCCGGCTTCATACTCACGAGCTGTCCGCACATCAACGAGTACCGCACCCTTAGCGAGAGCGTTCAGGACGTCCGGGAGATCAAGGCCGCCCTCGGCCATCCCATGATTCATCAGCAGGTCACGCAATCCCATGGCTGCACAGTTTAGGGAACCCTGCCGATCGGTGATTCACACCCCGTCCAACTCATCCGATGGCGAAAATTCCCGACACGGCGCAGCCTGGGGAACGGTGGTGCCCATCCCCCAGGCCAGCTGACAAAAATGGTCACTCCCGCCCGACTTCGTCAAACATCGTCGGGCTGGAATATGTCAGGCGCTGATGCCAGCCAGCACCTCGCGAACCTCCTGAGGAGTAGAGGCGGCCAGGAGCTGGTTACGGAAATCAGCCTTGACTAGGGAACGCGCCAACGAAGCGAGAATCCGCAAGTGTTCATTACCAGCGGCAGCCTCGGGAACAGCGATGAGGAAGACCAGGCTGGCCAAAGAACCGTCCGGGGCTCCCCACCTCACACCCTCGTCACTACGGGCAAAAGCCAGTGCCGGGCGGTCGACACCGTCGCACTTACCGTGCGGGATAGCGATGCCGTCGCCGAGTCCTGTGGTGCCTGCCTCCTCACGGGCGCGGACCGCTTTGATAAGCACGTCGCGGTCAAGCAAGGCGCCACTAGCATCGACGAGATCGACCATCCTCTCGATAGCGTCGTCCTTGTCTCCTGAGCTGAGGGATAGATCGATAGATCTCTCGTCAAGCAGATCTGCGATGGTAGCCATGTCATAACTCCTTTCGAGGTGACTCACGCGGTGACAGCGCGATCCTTCTTGCGGGCGGTAATTCTCTTGAGGGCCAGGGACATGAAAGCCGTCACCAAAGCGCCAATGAGGATCGCCGTAAAGAACCCAAGCAGAGGCTTGCACGCTCCGAGAACACCGACAATCGGACCGCCATGCATGACGACGTCATGAACGCCAAACATGCCAGCCAGCACAGCGGCAACGGCTCCACCCACCATGTTCGACGGGATCACGCGGGCTGGGTCAGCCGCGGCAAAGGGGATCGCACCTTCGGTGATGCCAAACAAGCCCATAAAGAGGGCAGCAATACCGGCGTCACGCTCTTGCTTGGTGAACAGACGACGATCGATGAGAGTGGCCAGGCCCATGCCGAGCGGGGCAACCGGGATGGCAGCCGCGGCCAGTCCCATGACCTTGCCCTGATCAACGGCAATCATGCCCCCGGCGAAGAGGAAGGCGACCTTATTGACTGGACCGCCCATATCGAAGCTGACCATGAGGCCAATGATGATAGCGAGGACGGTTATCGACGACGTTGTCATGCTGGCCAGGAAGTGGGTTAACCCGTTAAACAGGGCAGCTAGCGGACGGCCGAGCACATAGACGTACAGCAGCGAGACGATCGCAGTGCCGAAAATCGGGACGATCAGGATCGGCACGATCGGCTTGACGTACTCGTGCCACGGGATCTTCCTCATCCACTTGGCGACGTAGCCAGCGATGAAGCCGATAACGATGGCACCGATAAATCCGGTATTGAGGCCGGTCTTTGTGCCACCGGGGCCTGTTGTTGTCAGGTAGGGAAACTGTGCGCCGCTATTGGCGATGAAACCGGAGACCATACCGACGACAAGACCAGGACGGTCAGCAATGGCCTGGGCGATGAAACCGGCGAGTATCGGGATCATGAGGGAGAAGGCCAACGTGCCAACTTGCAGGATAGTCTGCCAGAAACTGTCCTCAGGAACGGCGACGCCACCAGCAGTGGGTTTACCACCGATGCCCAAAGCCAGAGCAATCATGATGCCGCCGCAGACCACAAACGGGATCATGTGGGACACGCCAGCCATGAGGGCGGTGTACAAGGTGTGACCAACGGACTCCTTGCCATCCTTACTGGCCGAGGTAGTTCCCGTTTCGGCGGCTGGCTCGTCGGAAGGTTCGGCAGCCCCAGCGCCCCCACGGGTCGGAGCGGTTAAGGCCTGTTCCAAAAGCTCGGCTGGGCGTGAAATACCGTCCTGAACGCCGGTTACCAGGACCCGCTTGCCGTCGAAGCGGGACAGATCGACCTCAGTGTCGGCGGCAACAACCACAGCATCAGCCTCGCGAATGTCATCAGCTGTGAGCTCATTCTCAACACCAATCGATCCCTGGGTCTCAACCTTGATCTGGTTACCGGTCTCCTTGGCGGTTTCCTCCAGCTTCTCGGCAGCCATGTAGGTGTGGGCAATACCGGTCGGACATGCTGTGATTCCGACGTATTTCTTCATCGTTCTCCTTGTTGAGGGGACGCGCTCGCCCGGCTGCCAGCGAGCGCTGGAATGGTTGCTGCCGACCTCCATGGCCGGCGTAGCCCCACCGGCACCGAGCCATCACACGGCGACGTGGGCGCCCGGAAAGCCACCTTGTTCAGCGGGGTCGGCACTCATCAAGATTCTACTACTGGCCTTGTCACCGGGGCCCATGACCTGGCGACGAAAAACCCCGGCCCAGGCGAGGGTGGAGCACGGTAGTGCTGCGACCGCCCTCGTGCTGACAAAAATTGACACGCTCTACGGGTACCACCCAGCAGATGGATCCGATCGTGGTGCACCGCACCGACGCACTGCGCCAACGGAACAACGCCGAGCGAACCCGCCCGCGCCCCCGAATCAGTGCTTGGAGTCTCTTTTACCAGCCCTTCGTCGGGCCGCAAGCCGCGCGTACATCTCTTCAACGATCTCGGTGAATCTCTTCTCCACCTCACGTCGGCGTACCTTGAGGGTTGGAGTGAGCAGTCCGTTGTCTGTGGTGAACTCGTCCCACAACACTCGCAGATCACGAATCTGCTCTTGATGAGGCAATTTCTCGGTGATCTCGGCCACCCGGCGACGAATTTCCTCCGCTAGCTCCTCGGAACGCAGCATTTCCGGGCCCGTCATTGAGGTGATATGCAACCTCTCGGCCAACTCTTCTACCTGAGGCAGCGACGGCTTAACGAGCAGAGTCAGGCACGGACGGTTATCGCCCAGCAGCACCGCGTGTTCGAAGAGGGGGTCCTTCATGAGCGAATTCTCGATCGGCTGAGGCGAAATATTCTTGCCGTTAAGGGTGACGATGATGTCTTTGAGGCGATCGGTAATGACGAGAAAACCATCTTCGTCGATGTGCCCAATATCCCCAGTGTGCAACCAGCCATCTTCGATTGCTGCGGCAGTGGCCTCAGGGGCCTTCCAATATCCTTTCATGACGTTGGGACCACGGTAGAGAATCTCCCCGTCCTCAGTCGTTGTCATCTGACTACCCACTAGCGGCCTGCCAGCAGTGCCGAACTTGTATCCGCCTGGAGAGTTGAAGCTCACCAGCGGGGAGGCCTCTGTCAGCCCGTATCCCTGGCACACCAACAGCCCGCAGGCGGCGAAGAACTCTTCGACCTCTTTGCGCAGTGGAGCTCCGCCGGCCGCAAGCACAGTCTTGGGTCCACCGATGGCGTCACGGATGGCCTTGAGGACGAGACGATCGGCAACCCCATGACGCGCTCGCAAAGATACGCTGGGGCGCCGTCCCTCCTGCTCGGCTTGCCACCACTCGCGGCCAATCCGTATTGACCACTCAAAGATTTTGAGCTTGGCCGGAGAATCAGAAACCTTCTCACGGGCCACGCTCATGACTTGTTCGTACAGTTTCGGCACTGAGACGAAAAGGGTTGGGCGGACCTCAGCCAACATTGCCGAGATCGTTTTCGGGTTGGGCACGAAGGTATTGAGGCAACCATGTCGAATCACCGCCATCGACCATCCCCACTCCAGGGCGTGCGAGAGCGGCAGGAAGCTCAGCGAGTGATCAGCTGGGGTGACGTCGAAGAAGGCGTCAAGTGCCTGCAGCTCAGCCAACGCGGCCCGATGGCTGATCATGACCCCCTTGGGCTCACCCGTGGTTCCCGAGGTGTAAATCAACGCGGCAACATCGTCGGGGCATGACTGCCCCATGCGCTCCTCGACGACCGTCTGTATCTCCTCCGAAACCCCAGCCTGACGCACCTGTTCCAGGGACAGCACCGTCAAACCGTCATGATCACCAACCTGATCTGCCGGATTTATCAGGATCACCGTCTCAAGGCCGGGCATCTGATCGCGGGCCTCGAGAATACGGTCGAGCTCCTTGGGACCAGCCGTGATGATGACACGCACCCCAGCATCAGTGACGATGTGAACAATCTGATCAGGGGTCGACGTCGGGTAAATCGGCACCGGGATCACGCCAATCGTCATGCCCGCGAGATCAGCCTCGATCCACTCCGGGCAATTACCGGCGAACAGAGAAATACGATCCCCGCGCTGCAGGCCATCCTCGGTGAGCAGCCCGGGAGTGACAAAGGCCCGGGCGAGCCCGGCTACGCGACGCCCAGTCTCCGCATAGGTGCGGATAATCCACTGACCGCCCTGACGAACCCGAGTCGCGGGACGGAACCCGTGGTTGGCAACCGTGGCGCGGAACATGTGGGCGAGGTGGCTCTCAATGAAGTTCTCCCCCGGTACAGGTTTACCGAGAAGCTCCCCGGCCGGGTCAAGTTCAGCTCTACCGGGCTGATGTGTGCTCGCTGCCATGACCATTCTCCCTTACCGGTATCGACCTAACCCCCCATCGTAATGTGCTGCGATCACCCCGCGCAGGCGCCGGTCACAAGCGCTCACGCAGCCAGGCGATGTCGCGGGCCTGACCCTCAGCCTCCCCTGGGGTCTCGACGACCACCGGGGCCTCCGCAGCACGGATGACATCGACGAGGGTATCGGCCTCGCACTGACCTTCCCCCAGGTTGGCGTGGCGATCCCGCCCCGACCCGACAGCGCCCTGAGAATCATTAGCGTGCACCAGGTTGATCCGACCCGTAATGCCACGCACATCGTCGACCAGACTCGCCATGTCGAGACCGGCCGCGAAAGCGTGGCAGGTATCCAGACAGAACCCGACGTTCTCGTGCCCCGACGCGGCACCGATGGCCTCCCACGTACCCGACAACCTCTCCAGGAACCGCGCCATCGCATTGTCCCCACCGGCGGTGTTTTCGACAAATAGCGGCACCGACATTTCAAGGCCGTCAATAGCCTTGCGCCAGTTGTCCTGACCTTTCTCAATCGGCTCCCCGGCACGCACGTGGCCACCATGGACGACAACCCCCATCGCCCCAACTTCAGCAGCGGCATCAAGGGTCTGTTGCAACAGTTTGCGACTAGGAATGCGGATACGGTTATTGAGGGAAGCGACGTTGATAACGAAAGCAGAGTGCACAACCAGCGTCAGCCCAGCCTCCCCAGCGGCCTCCCGCAGCGCCAGCGAGCCGCCGGGAAAGTCACACACCGGCTTCTTCCAAGACTTCGGATCGCCCAGGCTGATCTGAGCGATGTCGGCTCCACGTGCTGCCGCCTGCGCTACGGCGTCAGCGGTGTCAACATGACCGCCAATGATCCACTTCGTCATGTCGATACTGTGCCATGAGGTAGCGACTGTCCGACGTTCGTTATGACGGAACGCTGACGAAAGTCGCTGCGATGATGGTGACCATCCCCGCAGTGCCGTAGATTGGACGGTATGGCAACGAGCATGGTCACGGGCGGAACATCAGGCATCGGCCGCGAATTCGTCACCCAACTGGCTGCCCGCGGCGACGACATCGTCATCGTCGCCCGCGATACCGAGCGCATGGCCGCGATCAAGGCGGACGTTGAGGCCCGTTACGGGGTTTCCGTCGAGACCATTGCAGCAGACCTATCGCGCCGCGAGGACGTCGACCAGATCACCACTCGGGTGGAGGACCCCAACCACCCCGTCGATCTATTGGTCAACAACGCCGGGTTCGCAGTGCACGCCAAGATCCTCGACCCTGAGGCCCTTGAACTACACGACCGCGCCGTCGAGGTCATGATGCGGGCAGTCCTGGTGCTCTCAGCAGCAGCAGGACGGGCAATGAAGGCCCGCGGACATGGGGCCATCCTCAACCTTTCCTCGTCAAGCGCTTGGATCAACACTGGCAATTACTCCGCCATCAAAGCGTGGGTACTCACCTTCACCGAGGGCCTGTCCAACGAGCTGGCCGGCACCGGCGTCAAGGCCATGGCGCTGTGCCCGGGATGGGTACACACCGAATTCCACTCACGCGCCAACGTCACCGCCAACCATCTGCCGGACTTTTTCTGGATCGACGCCGAAGTCCTGGTACGCGAGGCTCTCAACGACCTTGACCATGACAAGGTAGTATCCATTCCTACCCCGCTCTGGAAGTTCTTCATCGCAGTGGCCACACATACCCCACGTTCCGCTATGAGATTCCTGTCACGAACTCTGTCCTCGTCTCGAGACAAGGACGACCACCCTCGACACACTCCGGGAGGCGAGGCCTGAGATGGCCAGCGTCAAACCCACTAAGGACCGGGGCCGGTACACCAATGATCTGTCCGCCGCGACGCGGCAGGCAGCGAACATGCTTCTGCTGCGTCCTTTGGTGTGGAAAGTCGTCAAAGTGAGCGTCCACGGAGCCGACAACCTCGACGGGCTCGACGGTGCCTACGTCGCCGTCGCTAACCATTCCTCCCACCTCGACGCGCCGCTCGTTTTTGGGGCCCTTCCCAAGCGGCTGTCAAAGTACCTAGCTACCGGGGCCGCTGCTGACTATTTCTTCACCGCCTGGTGGAAGGCCATCGCTCCGGTGCTCTTCTTCAACGCGTTCCCGGTCGACCGAGGCAAAGGCAAAAGTAAGCAAGGTGCCCGTAGTCCCCGTTCCCACCGCGGTATGGCTGGGTCACTGCTGACAGATGGCGTCCCCCTGCTGATCTTTCCGGAGGGCACCCGGTCTCGCACCGGTGCAATGGGCACCTTCAAACCTGGGGCTGCCGCATTGGCTATTTCACGTGGGGTTCCGGTTATCCCGATTGCTTTAGTAGGAGCATGGGCGGCTATGCCGTCCGAGCAAGCCGGGTTACCAAAAGGACGCCCATCGGTCCACGTGGCTATTGGACACCCTATGGACCCTGTTCCCGGCGAGATCGCCCACCAATTCTCCGAACGGATTCGTCGCCAGGTCATTGAGTTGCACGACCAAACCGCCCGCGCCTACGGCATGCCAACCCTTGACGAATACGGACGCCACCGCGCGCTAAGCCAGGCCTCCGAGAGCGGCGACACCGCATCCACCAACCACTCGACGTGCACAAGCAAGGAGCCGGCTGAGCCACCTCGGCCAAACGGAGGTCAATAATGGATCGCCCGGTCAATATCAGGGAGGTCGAGGCCTGCCGGGTCATTTCGATGACCCGGGTGGTGTCCATTGATGAGCTCGGCCCCTTCATGGACGAAGCCTTTGGGATTCTTGAGCGCCTTGCCCCAGGTGATCCCACCCTCGGCAAAGCCTCCCCGTTTGTCATTTACCACGATGGTCTCACTGCCGAACATGACGGAACCGTCGAGGTATGCCAGCCGATCCGAGGCACTATCGATGACGCTGTGCTCCCCCTTGACGTCGCTGTCCGCACCGTTGAGGCCCATCGGGAAGCGTGGGTCACCGTTACCAAAGCCGAACTGGAATACCCCGACATCGATGAAATCTACGATGCCTTTGACGCCTGGCTTGAAGAAGCTGGGCTAGTGCGCAGCGCCGCACCACGCGAGGCCTACTGGGCCGACTGGGACACCACCGGCATGGAGGAACCGGTCTGCGACGTGTGCTTTCCCATCGAATGAGGCGTCTCTTTGGTGCGAACGACTCAGGGCTGCCGCAGCAGCACACCAAGCGCCGTCAAACAGGCTGTAATCAGCTGTAGCGGACGGTCACCAGACCCTGTCCGGGAGCGATAGCGTTCATCGCGGCCGTTGAAAGATCAAGGCACCGTCCGCCGACGTAAGGACCGCGATCGTTAATGCGCACAGTCACAGTACGACCATTGCTGACGTTCGTGACGCGGATAGTCGATCCAAGCGGAAGGGTCTTCGACGCAGCAGTGAAGGCTGACGGGTCGAAGGTCTCACCGGAAGCAGTAGGGCCACCAGCAGTACCGTCACCCTCACCGTAGGTAGATGCCAAACAGGTAGTACCACTGGTCACCGGATCGGACGACTGAGATGCTGTCGAACGGTGCGAGGCGGAGGACGAACGCGTCGAAGGAGAACTCGACGACGCAGTCTTAGTGCCAACCTTGACGACCTGGGTCACAGGGGCGTTGACGACCTTGCTGGAAACCTTCTTCTCGGACACCTTCTTGCCGTCCTTAAAGACGACGGTCCAGGTTTCCTCGTTGATGCCGTTGACACCCTTAGTGATGACCTTGATCTCGCCCTTGGGCAGGCTGGAGTCCTCGACCTTCTTGGTGGAGAAGGGCACGGCGACACGACGCTTCTGAGACTTCTGGTCAACCATCGTCAGGGTAATCTTCATGCCATCGGACAGTGGCGTACCCAGACCCGGGTTAACGGCATCGCTCGAATCAACCTCGACCTTCGCCGCCTTGAGGGCGTCAGCAACGGTTCCAACCGCGGTAATCTTCTGAGTTTTGCCACCGATGGTGACCGTGACATCCTTAGCCGTCTGCATCGAGAAGGACAGCCCGGCACGCGAAATATCCAGTGAACGCGACACCGACACGAGGTTGTCAGGATCTGACTGGTTCAGCTGAGCCAAAACCTCGGCCACGTTCTTAGCCGTGGTCCAACGGACCACCTTCTTACCGTCAATAGTGACCACGACACGGCGACCGTAGTTAACGGTGATGACCTGGCCATCGTGAATCTCAGAATCCAGCGAGGGTTGCACATCGTCGTGCGGGCCAACTGTAATCCCCCGCTGGGCGAGAGCTTGCTTGACCGTGCCTGGCTTAACCTTGGCCTGCTGGGAGACTCCGTCCACGGAGAAGGTCACGGTATCTCGATCAAGTGCCTGGACCATCGTCAGGCCGCCAGCCGAGGTAAGGCTGAGGGCCCCGGCAATCGCGGAAGCTACAACTTTCGACATTCGACCATTTCAGTATCGGGGGCTCGAGGGCCCGGTACGGAGATCGGCGTCAGCCACACTGGCACGCGCCAACGTACCTCCGGTGGAAGGCACGGGCAACACCATAGAGCAGATCATCCGGAGAATCCAAAGATTTGCTGAGAAACTTAAGATTCGCTCGTTTTGAACGCATGCTCGGCGCGGATCACATCGACGTCGCCGAGGCCCCAGACTTCGTGGAAACCGTGCTATAAAGCCATTCTCCTGACGAGACCCCGGCGGTGGACCCATCCCAGGTTCTCAGTTTGAATCGCTCATCCCAGGATGCCAACGCACCAGCCTCATCGAGTTCGTGACAACGAAGATCGAGCTAAAGGCCATTGCCGCAGCCGCGATAACCGGGCTCAACAAGCCCACGGCGGCGACCGGAATAGCAATCACGTTATAAGCGAAGGCCCAGAACAAGTTCTGGCGAATCGTGCGGTCCGTGGCGTGAGCAAGAGACAGGGCGTCAACCGCCAAACGCGGATCACCTCGGGTACAGATGATGTCGCTGGCAGCAATAGCGACATCGGTGCCAGTTCCCATAGCGATGCTCAAATCTGCCGTTTGGAGGGCAGCAGCGTCATTGACCCCATCCCCCATCATCGCGACGCGGGAGCCGTCCGAACGCAGCCGAGTGACAACGTCGACCTTGTCCGCGGGCATGACCTCACTCATGACCTCGTCAATGCCCAATTCTGACGCCACGTGAGCTGCAGCGCCGGAATTATCACCCGTCACCAGCACCGGGCGCACGCCAGCTTGAACCATCCGCTTCACCGCAACGACAGCTTCCGGCTTGATCTCGTCGCTCACCGCGATGGCACCGAGAATGTCGTCGCCTCGCCCCACCACAAGCACCGTACGGCCCTCAGCCTGGGCTCGCTCGACATTTTTCGACAACGTGTCAGGGATGGCGTCAAAAAGCGACACCCGCCCAGCCTTGGCCGGCAACCCGTTCACAGTCCCACTGACCCCAAGGCCAGGCAGAGCCCGAAAGTCCTCGGCGGGGGCCACACCTGGGCACGCCTCAACGATGGCCCGCGAAATCGGGTGCTCCGACCCCACTTCAAGCGCTGCTGTAACAGCAAGTGCAGGTGGGTTGTCAGAAATGTTCACCACACGTCCAGATTCATCCCACACCGCGACTACGGCCATCCGGCCAGTGGTGAGGGTGCCGGTCTTATCCATCGCCATAACGTCGATACCGCGGGCCCTTTCCAGGGACCCCGCACCTTTAATAACGATTCCCAACCTGGCACCGCGACCCGTGCCAGCAAGCAGGGCCATGGGGGTCGCCAAGCCCAGAGCACAGGGGCACGCAATGATGAGAACCGCCACCCCAGCGGTGAAAGCCGCCGTGACCCCCTGACCCAATACAGCCCACACAATCATCGTCAGGGCCGAGATGATCAAAACTGTCGGCACAAAAACCGACGAGACTTTGTCGGCGAGATCCTGGGTCTTAGAGCGACTGGTTTGAGCAGCCTCAACAAGGGTGGCGATGCGAGACAGCTCGGTATCTGAACCAACGGCGGTTGCCTCCACAACAAGCCGTCCAGAGGTGTTAACGGTGGCGCCGATCACCTCGTCACCGACCGCCACCTCGACCGGCAATGACTCCCCGGTAACAAGAGACGCGTCGATCGCTGAGCTTCCCTCAGCAACCCGACCATCGGTGGCGACCTTCTCCCCCGGCCGCACTACGAAGTGATCCCCCACCGTGAGGGCCTCGATCGGGACGGTGACCTCCTGCCCGTCACGGATCATCCGCACCGACTTGGCGCCCATCCGTAGCAACGCTTGCAAGGCCGATCCGGCCTCAGCGCGGTTACGGGCCTCAATCCACCGCCCAATGAGGATAAAGGTAATAACGCCGACTGATGCCTCCAGATATAGGGCAGAGGAAGGATCAGTGCGCTCCAGGGCCCATGTCATGCGGTGGCGCATACCGACATGTCCAGCACTGCCCCACATCAGCGCCCAGACAGACCACCCCAACGAGACCAAAGAGCCGAGGCTAATGAGAGTGTCCATTGAGGTTGCGCCATGCCGCAGGTTCGTCCAGGCGGCGCGATGGAAACCCTCCCCGCACCAAAAGACGACCGGGAGGCTAAGAGCCAGCGCCAGCCACTGCCATCCGTCAAACTGCAGGGCTGGAATCATCGAGAGCAGCATGACCGGCACCGCGAGAATGATGGCAACGATCAGTCTGGCGCGAATTTTCGCCGCGTGGTCCTCGGGTGGTGCGGCCGGCGTGGGGACACTAGCCCCGTAGCCAGCAGCCTCGACCACCCCGATGAGATCGTCGACCTCAATAGGCTTGGTGGTGAGGACATGGGCCTTGCTAGTCGCGTAGTTGACGGTGGCCTGGGCCCCATCAACCTTGTTGAGCTTCTTGGCGATGCGGGCGGCGCACGATGCGCAACTCATACCTGTGATGTCGAGGTTGATGGAGGTAGGTTCCGTCGCGTCCTTCAGCTCAGACTGCGCGTCGGGGTGAGTCGGGGTAGACATGTGTTTCCTTCGTGGACGACCCACGGGAATCCGGGATGTCGGGGGTTACCGGCTCTCTTACCGGCAGCCCCAGCGATCCAGGAGGCCGGTGGGTTGTAGGGAAAGTCAACGTCGGGGGTCGGGGTCTGACGGCGTCATGCGGTCCGAACCCGGGGCCCGACGTCAAGATCTCAACGGAGACTAATGGCTCAGGCTTGGTGACCGCCGCAGCCGCAGCCGCCTTTACTAGCGTGCTCGGCATGCTTAGCAGCAGCCTCCTCGGAGTGCTGGTGTCCGCCGCAGCCGCAACCCGATCCTTCAGCTTTCTTCCCGGCGTGGCCATGACCTCCACAGCCGCACTGACCACCGGGGTGACCGGCAGTATCAAGAGATGAGGCTTCGGCAACGGTGTACTCTCCGGCCTCATCAACGGCATCGGCGACCTTGCCAAAGGGGATCTCTTCAGCCGAGTCGATCGTCATTGAGCCTGATTCGAGGGAGACAGTGACGTTGTCGACGCCGTCAAGGGCCGAGACCTCTTCGGTGATCGCCTTGACGCAGTGCTCGCAGGTCATCCCATTGATGGTGTAGGTCTTGTGCATTGTTCCTCCAAGTGTGCTTGCCATCAGGCTTTGACGAGGCGGGCAATGGCCTGGTTAGCCTCGGCGATTTTATCCTCGGCCTCCTGCCCACCAGCTTGTGCCGCACGAGCAACGCAGTGGCTCATGTGCTCAGCGAGCAGTTCCAAGGAAACGGATTTGAGTGCTGAGGTGACTGCTGAGACCTGAGTCAAAATATCAATGCAGTACTTCTCCTCATCAACCATCCGCTCCAGGCCGCGCACCTGCCCTTCGATCCGCTTGAGACGGCGCAGGTGCATGTCCTTATGCCCGAGGTATCCATGCTGGGGGTGGTTACAACCACATGCCCCGCAGGTTTCCCCAGGCGCCGAAGATTCGACGTCATGATCCCCCGCGACATGGTCACCGCCAGGGGCACAACAGCCGTCACCCGAGTTGGTCATGCATCCTCCTCTGCACCAGAGAGTACCCCGAGGGGGTATCTCAGACAAGGGCGCAATCTCCCGGTGACCTCACGTCACACTCGCCGGGCCTGCCGATGGTTTGACGGACCATCTAACCCGCTCCGGAGGCCACCATCCATATCCACAGCCCCTGTGGATAACGTGTCGCTAGATGGCACTCACGTCGCATTCAAACCCTACTTGTACACATCCCAGCCGAACACCGTCTCCCCCGCGACACGCCGAAAATTTTCGTCCAATAACTCACACAGCGACTATAACCCCTAGTCAAAGGGTAGTTACTAGATAGTATTCCACGGCATATCCCCCGATCCACCGAGTTATCCACACGTTATCCCCAGGCGGTCCACATCCATCCAGGCATTACCCACAAGACCTGTGGATAACTCTTATCCGGGAGTACTTAAAAACGTGGCACACTAGCCCCCTGTCAGCCGTGAAGGAGCCGCCATGTCCAGCGCACCCGCCGAGCCGGGCCCGTCCTTGGACCGTAACCCTCCCCAGGACATTGACGCCGAAAAGTCCGTACTAGGTGCCATGTTGTCTTCCAAAGACGCCATCGCCGACGTCGTCGAAGAGATCAAGGGCGTCGATTTCTACCGCCCTGGACACGAGCTCATCTTCAACACCATCACCGATCTATACGGTCGCGGCGACCCTGCCGACACCGTCACCACCGCCGATGAACTAGATCGCCGCGGCGAACTCGAGCGAGCCGGCGGACGCCTGTACCTCGCAGAATTGCTAACCAATGTCACCGTCACCGCGAACGCGGCATACTACGCCAAGATTGTCGCCGAGAAAGCCGTTCTTCGTCGCCTCGTCGAAGCGTCAATCCGCATCGCTCAGATGGGCTACCAGGGACAAGGAGAGGTCGCCGACATCGTCGACGCCGCCCAGCAGACCCTCTACGACGTCTCCACCCGCAAAACCAGTGAGGAATACCACCCACTCTCGGAATTATTCGAGAGCACCTTTGACGAGCTTGAGGCCATTGAGGCTCGCGGCGACGCCATGGCCGGCATTCCTACTGGGTTCACCGACCTTGATGAGCTCACCAACGGGTTCATGCCCGGCCAGATGATCATCGTCGCCGCCCGTCCGGCCATGGGAAAATCCACTCTGGCCCTCGACTTTGCCCGCGCCGCCGCGATCAAGAACCATCTCGCAGCTGCAATCTTCAGCCTCGAGATGGGGCGCAACGAGATCGTCATGAGATTGCTATCTGCCGAGGCAGGGATCGAGCTGTCCCGGATGCGTGCGGGGCGCCTGTCCGAAGAGGATTGGCAGCGCATGGTCGACAAAACAACACAGATCTCGTCAGCACCGTTGTTCATCGATGACTCCCCTAACCTGACGATGATGGAAATCCGCGCCAAAGCAAGGCGGATGAAGCAAAAATTCGACCTCAAGCTCGTCATCATCGATTACATGCAGCTCATGACCTCCGGCAAAAAGGTGGAGTCGCGTCAGCTGGAAGTCTCGGAGTTTTCTCGCCAGATCAAACTGTTGGCTAAGGAGCTCGAGATCCCTGTCGTGGCCCTTTCCCAGCTCAACCGTGGCCCCGAGCAGCGCACCGACAAGAAACCCATGATGAGTGACCTGCGCGAGTCCGGGTCACTCGAGCAGGACGCTGACGTCGTCATCCTGTTGCACCGAGAGGACGTTTACGACAAAGAGTCCCCGCGCGCCGGCGAGGCCGATATCATCGTCGCCAAGCACCGCAACGGGCCGACACGGACCGTGCCAGTGGTGTTCCAAGGCCACTACTCGCGTTTCGTCGACATGCAGCGCTAACAGCGGTACCCAAGCAACCCGGTCGGCACTACCGTGGGGTCATGGAAAGCATGCACGCCGTCGCCATCACCGGGCCCCTGCCGGTCTCCGATCCCGAATGTTTCGTTGACGTTGACCTGCCAATACCGGAGCCGGGCCCGCACGACCTGCTCGTTGAGGTCCAAGCCGTCTCGGTCAACCCCATCGACATCAAGCTGCGTAAGGAGGCTGGAACGCTCTCGCATCCCCGCGTGCTGGGGTTTGACGCTGCATCCGTCGTGCGCGCAGCCGGATCGGAGGTCAACGGTTTCAGCGTCGGTGACGAGGTGTGGCATTCCGGAAACCGCGATCGTCCCGGCACCTACTCGCAATTCACCCTGGTTGACTCGCGGATCGTTTCGAAACGCCCGCCATCGTTATCTATCGCCGAGGCCGCATCCCTGCCACTCACTGCTCTGACATCATGGGAAGCCCTCATCGACCACATCCGTCTGGGTACCCCCGAAGAACGCAGTAACAAAGCCTTCCTCATGATCGGCGGCGCTGGTGGCGTCGGGTCGGCAGCCATCCAACTAGCTCGTGCTATTACCAGCGGGCCGGTCGTTGCGACCTCCTCGCGCCCAGAGAGTGCACAGTGGTGTCAGGATATGGGAGCCACCGGAATCATTAACCATCGTGAACCGCTCGCCCCGCAGGTCAACGACTTCGGCATCACCGGGTTCGACGGCATTCTCTCAGCTTATACGCCACCAGCATCGACTTTGGCTGAGATCATCGCACCGTTCGGACATCTGGTCATGATCGACGGAACCGACTCATTCGATCTCATGGCCTTCAAGTCAAAGTCATTAACGGTGACCAGCGAGTCGATGTTCAGCCGTCCACAGTTCGCGACGCCCGACGTCGCCGAACAAGGCCGGGCACTGGCCAGCATCGCCGACCTCGTCGAGAAGAGGCAGATCCGTCCGACGATGACCCGCCATATCGAGGGTCTGACAGCCCAGCATGTGCGTGAAGCCACCGCAGCCGTCGAGTCCGGTGCCATGATCGGAAAAGTCGTCATTACGCTGTGATCCTTCGATAACACACTCGCCCTCGGCTTACCGGGCACCAGTACGTCTAGAAGATGGGCGGTTCGCGACACCTTAAGGCGACTGACGATCTCGACCCGAATCGGGGTTTACCCGGGCGTCCTAAGCCGCCCAGCTAGACTCGGGGCATGAAGCTGAACAGGGCAGAAAACGTCAACACCGCCGAGGTGGCCGGCCTCGGGCTCGTCGGAGGATGGCTCACTGCTCGCACTACCGGGGTCCGGCCACTGGGCGGAACCGTGCTCGCGGCTGCTGGCTGCTGGGCTGGCCGCACCTGGCTCGCTAAGAGCGGACCGACGATTGCTGGCCTGCTGGGCGCAACCTACCTGGCAGCTTTCGGAGCTTCTCACGGATTGGCAAAGAAGATCGGTGCTTGGCCAGCGGTCATCACCGTGACCGCCGCTACCTGCACTGCGTGCCACTTCCTGTGCGACACCAAGGCATGATCGACCTCTCGGCTCCCGCTATCGAGGTCGCCCCGCTCCTACTCGGGGCAACGATCTGGCGCGGCCCGGTGGGGATCCGTCTCACCGAAGTCGAGGCGTACATGGGACTCGACGACCCAGCATCCCATGCCTTTCGTGGGCCAACCCCACGCGCCCGCGTGATGTTCGGGCCGCCTTCTCACATATACGTGTACTTGTCTTACGGCATGCATCGCTGCGTGAACCTCGTGTGTTCACCAGACGGGGAGGCATCTGCCGTGCTACTGCGTGGCGGGCAAGTCATAGCAGGCCACGATGATGCTCGTCGGCGTCGCGGGAACGTCGCCGAGAACCGCCTTGCCTGCGGACCAGGAAATATGGGGTCAGCTTTGGGTGCCAGTCTCGAAGAGTCTGGAAACCCGGTGAGCATCATCGGCAATGGTGCGATATCTGCCTTGGGCTGGCGCCTCGAACCCGCACCGGAGATTGCCGAATTCCGACAGGGCCCGCGAGTAGGGATCAGCCGCAACATTGACGCCCCTTGGCGGTGGTGGATTCCCCAGGACCCCACGGTCTCGGGCCCCCGAACATAAGCCACAACGGTCGCAAGGTCACACCCCCTGACCTGCCGTGCCCTCCCAACCCCCCCCCGGTGACAAAAAATCCCGACCCACAACAGGCCACATCACAGCAGTGATCGGACCCGCCTCGAACCGGCAATTTTTGACCAGCCACGGCAAGACGACCCTCGACGGCCGGCCGGCGACCCCAGCCGGAAGTTGCGCCCGACATCGCAGCAGCACGTGAAAGGGCCGGGGCCCGCCCCCACAGCAGGTCCCGGCCGACTCCGGATCGCAGGAGGTCCGGCGAAGCTGAACCCTCACGCCATCGAAGAGCGGTAAGGTCCAGCAGGTTTCGATCAGTCGAGCAGGTTGTTCGACAGCCCGAGCGAGTGGTGCAGCAGCCACACCGGATGCACGATCTTGACACCCGAGGACTTGGAAATCTGCCAACGGCACGTCTCGGTATCGCACACTCCAACGCCCTCGTTGTGATCCTGCATGTGCTTGAACACACCCGCACCGATCCTCTGAGCGACCTCATAGCGCTCGGCCTTCAGACCGTAGGTACCGGCGATGCCACAGCACGGCTCGTTAGACTCCAGCACCTTGACACCCGGGATGAGCTCCATGAGCTGAACCGCTGGGAATCCCATGCCCTGGCTCTTGACCTGGCAGGGCTGGTGATAGGGAACCGTGATGTCGATCGAACGGAATTGCGAAGTGTCGAGTTCACCATTGCGGTACTCGTCCATGAGGAACTCTGAAAAGTCCCGGGAACGCACCGACACATCGTGCAGCCGAGGATCGTCAACACCCATAATCTCGTGAGCCTCGTGCTTCATCATGCCGACACAGGAGCCGGACGAGGACACGACTGTCAGACCCTTGCCGAGGCTGATGATCTTGTCGCACAGGCTGAGGATGTCCTTGGTGGCACCCTCGAACAGACCGTTCGACTGCTTAGCCAGACCGCAACAGCCCTGCTTCGGGACGAGCACTTCATAGCCCAGGTGCTCAAGCACCTCGATAGATTTCTTGGAGGTCTCGGTCTCGAAGTAACCGCCGGCGCAGCCTTGGAAGAAGACGATCGGACCCTTGGTAGCTGGCTTGGCGGGCTTGTGATGGCGCATCCACTTGCTGAGAGTCTCCGTTTGAGCGGTCGGCATCGGGGCATCACGATGGACCTTGATGATCTTCTCGACGGCGATGCGGATCGGCTTCTGATTGAGGCCCCAGTTAGCCAGCGGGGCGATCGGGGACAGCACACGTCCTTCAAGAGTGGTCAGCGGAATGAGGCGGTCACGCAACGGAACACCATTCTGGTGCTTCATCTTCGCAGCGGCCTGTTCGTTGAGCTCCGCGATCTTCACCCCTTGCGGGCAGTGCAAGGTGCAGATGCCGCAGAAGTTGCACCACTCGAGGGAGTGGTCAACGGAAGCCCCGTCACGGTAGCGTTCGCCTTGCGGGCCGTTGTACTTCGGACCGGTGTAGAGCGGGGTGGCCTTGGCGACCGGGCACATCGTCTCGCAGATAGTGCATTTGACGCAGGCGTCGAGCGACTGGCGCGAGACCTCGTGTCCGGCGAATGTCTCCTCGATAACACCCATGATCAGTTCCTTTCCTTGGTCGCGGCGCCTGCCCCGACCGACGACAGGATGGCATCGGCAGCCTTGATGGCCGAGCCGAGGGCGATACCCTCACCCGACTTCTCCTGCCACCTGGTAGCACCGGCGATCACGCCGCCGGCGGCGTAGACATTGGAATGGACGGGCTTACCCTGGTAGGTGACGAGCATGGTCTCATCGACCTCAACACCGCACAGGAAGAGCGGCTGTGGGGAACCCCAGTAATCACCGTGGATGAGATCCTCCTCCTTGACGCCTTCCGGCATGGTGACCGGCAGGTCGAGGATGGTCTCATGCAGGTGGCCGTGAGAGTCAAGCTTGAGGGCCCCGGACTCGAAGCCACCGCCAGCGAGGACGACGGCGTCAGCCTTGATCTCCTTGCCGGCACCAGCGGTTCCGACGGTCACGGAGACAACCTTGCCGTCGGCCACCGTGCAGCCGGTGACTTTCGAACCAAGCACGTAGTCAACACGCTCGTTCTTAGCGGTCGCAACAAGCTTGTTGTTGAGGCGCATGCCGGGCACGCAGGGTGGCAGGGATGCGATCTCGAACACCTCGGCGCCGAGGATCTTCTTGAAGTCAGCGAGGACCTCGCTGTGGTTATCGATGCCGAGCACGGCCGGCAAGGCGACAATCTCACCGGGATTGACGAATCCCCTAAGCCCCTCAGCCAGCATTCGACGGGTACGAGCATCGTCGAGGGAGCGAGCGATCGCCAAGCCGGTGGCGTCGTACTCGCCCTCGCGGGGCTCAAAGTCGACCACGACAGCGCGGGCGGAGGCATGGCCACCGCCAGGCAGCGTTGTGCGGTTGATGTTCTGAGCGATGAGACCAGCGTGGAAGTCTTTGTACTGGGCTAACCCAATGACAACGACCTTGTCACCGTCCTTAAGATTGCCGTTGATCATCGACGGCGGGACTAGGGCCGTGGGACGAATCGCACCGACGGCGGTCGGCACGTTGATCGTGGCCTCCCCGTCACCAAGCAGGTAGGAGTCACCGACAACCTCGCGCAGGAAGTCGATGCCCTCCTTCACGGCTTCAACGCCGATCTTGGCGTAGGGATGCGCAGGGTGTTGGGACGCGAATTCTTGGACAGCCTGGTAGGGCTTCTCGACGCGATCCGGGGTGTAGCCGAGGATGTCGATAGTGCCCTGACCCAACTGCAGGCCGCCGACGCCCTTGGTGACGAGGGTCACCCGGGCGCCACCGCGGCGCAGGCGCAGGGCGGTGGTTAGGCCAGCGAGGCCGGATCCGATGACGACGACGTGCTGAGCGCCGAAACGGTCGGCAGTAACCGACTTAGTGGGAACGGTTGCGGTGCTCACAGCTCAACCTCCTGCTGCGGGGTGGGAAGGTGCTCAACGTCGAAGGTGCCCTGGAAGATCCAATCGTCAAGGGCGGTCTGCCGAACCTGCTCGCCGTAGAGAATCGGCCACAATCCGATCCACCGGTTCTTGAGGAACAGACGCAGCAGACCGGTGGCGCGCTCGGCGTCAATGGTGCCCTCCTCAACAGCAATTCCGGTAGCGCGCATCGAGCAGAAGCCACCCTGGCAGGGACCCATACCCAAACGCAGCTGGCGGCGCAGGTCGTCGAAGGTAGCGTCGGGCTGCTCGGCTAGCAGATCGGTGAACATCTTGCGGCTCATGAGCTCGCATTCGCAGATGACCTGGTTGTCAATCTTCTTCGATGACGGCACGGTTTTCGGGTCGCCACCGCGGACCAGACCAGTCCCGGCACGACGCTCTTCGTTCTCGCCCAGACGGTGGGTGATGAGGTAGTTCTTGCCGACGGTCGATCCGGGCACAGCCTCGTCTGCGGTACGGCAGGGACGGTCGTCGCCAAGTTGCTCACACATGACGTCGACAACGTTCTTGGCCATCAGACGATAGGTGGTGAGCTTGCCGCCGATGATGGAAACGATGCCGTTAACACCGTCGCGAGAACCGTGGTCGAGAACGCTCATACCGCGGGACATGTGGCGGGTATCGGTGGCAGAGACTCGCTTGTCTTTGAATAGCGGGCGGGCACCGGCCCAGGCATGTACGGCACGGGCATCGCGGAATCCGGGGACAAGGGCCTCGCCGGAATCGAGCATCTGCTGCACTTCGTTGCGAGGAATGGCCAGCCGCTCCGGATCGTCAGCTTTGACGTCGGTGGTGCCGATGATCGACACGGTGTGCACCGGCACTAGGATGTCGCCGTCAGCAGGGTAGATACAGCGGTTGACTACCGTGTTCACCAGGCGGTGGTTCATCGCGATCATGATGCCGCGGCCTGGCACAACGTCAACGTCATAGCAACCGACAAGCTCAGCAATGCGTCCCGCCCACGGGCCAGCAGTGTTAATAACGAACTTGCAGTCGATGCGGATCTGCTCGTCGTGCTTAAGGTCGTGGGCGACCACGGCGGTGATCTGGTCTCCCTCGCGAATGATCTCGGTGACGGCAGTGTAGGTCATGACTTTGGCGCCGTATTCGATGGCGGAGTGGGCGGCGCCCCACACCATCTGCCAGCCATCGACCGAACCGTCCTGAACGGCGAAGGCGCGCTTAATACCGGGGTTCAGACGAGGCTCGCGACGCAGGGCCTGCGCGGTGGAGATTTCCTCGAAGGGAACCTTGGACTTCTTGGCTCCCTCAACCCACTGATCAGAGAACTCCAAGTCATCTTCTGGGGTCACCACGAACAAGCCGCCGGTCTTCTCAACGGCGTCAGCGTGGATCCGGGTGACGATCTCATTTTCCTCAGCGCATTCCGTCGCCGATCCGGGGTCAGAGACGACGTATCGTCCACCAGAGTGGAGCAGGCCGTGGTAACGACCGGTGGTTCCTTGGCCGAGGTCGGCCTTGTCCAACAGGACGGCGCGGTATCCACGCATCGCGACGTCCCGCACGACGCCCGCACCGGTGGCACCGCCACCGATGACAACGACGTCTGCGTCCATGGTCCTCATTGAATGCTCCCTTCGAAACCATCCGGCGTGTGGGGGGTGGCTCAGGGATCTCGATGCCCCGCCACCGTTGCCAGGTACGTGACAAGGTTAGGGAAAGCGATGTGTAACAACCACCGAAAACGGCTTTCGTGCATGTTCGTGCACACCCCCTAGAACAGACGTGCAAACCGCGCTACAACGCGATTTCCGTGTCACAAGACCCCGTCTTCAACGCCATGATTTAGATAACTAATCGGTTATTTAAATATAGAAAACAGGACTGCGGAAATAGCCACTTCCACACGCCTTGAGACAATTCTGACCGCGTCATTGCGTGCTTTCCTTCACGTCAAAGAACACAGCTGAGCCCGGCTCTCTGCGACGAAGTTCCGCCAACGAGAACCGGGCCTACCACATCAACGCTGTGAGCGAACGAATCACTCCACCGGGGTTTCAGCCGGCTTACCGTCAAGGACCTTGGCGATATTGCGAGCAGCCAGACGACTCATCGCTTCGCGGGTCGGCAGCGCAGCCGACCCAAGGTGGGGCAGCAGCACGACGTTCTCCATCGTCAGCAAGTCCGCAGTAATCGTCGGCTCCTCCTCGAAAACATCCAGACCTGCACCAGCAATCGCACCCGTTTTAAGAGCCTCCACCAGGGCAGCCTCGTCGACACAGGCGCCACGAGCGGTATTAACGAGGTAGGCGGTCTTCTTCATCGCAGCCAAGGCGTCAGCGTCGACGAGATGACGGGTCTCATCAGTGAGTGGACAGTGCAAGGAGACAACGTCGGAGGTTGCGAACAGTTCGTCGAGCTCGACGCGACGAGTGGGCTGGGTATTGAGATTGACGGCGTCAATCGCCGCGACATCCTTCTCATGGCGGGCGTTGTAGATGACATTCATGCCGAAGGCTGCTCCGCGTCGAGCCATAGCCTCACCGATCTGTCCCAGACCGACAATGCCGAGGGTAGCCCCCTGTAAACCAGCGCCGAGCATGAAGGTGTGATCGTAGCGCCAAGCCCTGCCTGCACGCATCCAACGTTCAGCCTCGCCAGTACGACGAGTGACCTCAAGAAGCAACGTGAAGGCAAGGTCAGCAGTGGCCTCGTGGAGGACGCCTGGGGTCGATGTGACGACAACCCCAGCCTGCTTAGCGGCGTCAAGGTCGATGTTATTAAAACCAGCGGCGCACTGACCGATGACCTTCAGGTTCTTGCCTTGACCAATCATCTCGGCGTCGAGGGGATCGGACAAGCTCGTCAGTATGGCATCAGCGGTAGCGATCTGGCGCGACAGTTCCTGGCGGTCCATGAAGTGGTCGCCACCTACGACCTCGTGACCGGGGAGCTCCTCGTTAACGACGGACATGAGCTGCGGTGCGGTGACAATAATGCGGGCCATAGCATCACTGTAGGTGACCGCGCCACCGACACACAGCACGTCGCCAAAACTAATGCAGTGTGCAACAATTCCGCTGTGCAGATATCGCGGGATGCAACGAACGGGCTGACCCCCGATCACACTGATGTTGAAATCGCTTTGCAAGCATCGTGGGCCCTCATTGACGTGGCAGCCCGCTCCCTGGCGGAACTTGCCGAAGATGTCAGCGCGCCGCAATACCGACTCCTCGTCCTCATCGACGCCGGAGTGACGCGCGGAGTCGATCTGGCTCGTGACCTTGAAGTCCACTCCTCAACCATCGCGCGCATGGTTGAGCGTCTCGTCGCCAAAGGGTTCATTGACCGTTCTCCCGATCCTGACGATCGTCGGGCCAATGTGCTCTCCCTGACGAAACGAGGGGCCACACTCGTACAGAACGTCAATGAGCACCGTCGTCGTCAACTCGTCGACTTACTCAGCCACCTCGAGCCCGGCGAGATCGACACTGTCGTCACCGGATTCACCTTATTTACCCGCGCAGCCGAGGCCAGCGGACACGGCACCCCCAACCGCCCTTGCGCAGAGGATTCCAACCAGCAATGACCGAGACTGCCATCCACCCCGAGGCCCGGGCCGCATGGGCCAAACAACTCAGGCGCCTGCGCCGTGCCCTCGTCCCGCACCGTCCCAAGGCCTTCCGAGACTCCCTAAACCGTTGGCTGCTTATGGGCACAGTCATCGGTATCGTCTCTGGCGTCGGTGTCATTATCTTCTTCTTCTGTCTGAAAACCGGCACGCATTGGCTACTCGAGACGTTGGGCGGCTATACCCCACCCGGCACCTTGGGGGAGGGCGGCGGTGTCGCCGGCACCAGGCTCACCCGCCCCTGGGCCATCCCGCTCATCGTCGCCGGAGGCGCCCTGGTTTCGGGAACCTTGGTGTACTTCGTCGCGCCTACCGCCAAAGGCCATGGCACTGACAACGCCATTCATGCCGTCCATCACGACCCGACAGCTCTCAAGGGAAAAGTCGCAGCGGTCAAGATCATCGCATCCTCCCTCGTAATAGGTTCCGGCGGTTCGGGTGGACGTGAGGGCCCCACTGCCCAGATCAGCGCGACCGTCATCTCCTCACTGTGTAAGAAGCTCAAAATCGCCACCCCAGACGCCCGGATTGCCGTCTCAGCAGCCACTGCCTCAGGCATCGGTGCCATCTTCCGCGCCCCGCTGGGCGGTGCGTTACTAGGTGCGGAGCTGCTCTACCGCGACGACATGGAATCCGACGCGATCATGCCTTCCCTGGTGTCGTCGATCGTCGCCTTCGTGGTCTTCGGGTCGGTATACGGATTCGAGCCAATCTTCGGATCGCTCAGTGGAGTGCAATTCTCCCAGCCTTTGCAACTCATCTGGTTCGTCCTACTGGGCCTCACTGCTGGCCTCATGGGCAAGCTTTATGTTGAGGTCTTCTACAGCGGCACCACGCTTTTTGACCGTCTCGACAAGGTTCCTGGCTGGCTCGTCCCGGCTATCGGTGGTCTGGGAGTCGGGCTGCTTGGACTCCTCATACCGGCAGCACTGGGCACCGGTTACGGCTCAGTGCAACAAGAGATGTTCGCCAACAACCTCGTGCGGATGCCGCTGCTCATGGTGCTGGCAATCCCCTTCGCCAAGATCCTCTCGACGACCCTGTCCATCGGATCGGGCGGTTCCGGCGGCGTCTTCGGCCCTGGCATGGTCATCGGCGGAGCCACTGGCGCGGCACTGTGGCGCCTCCTCGAGGGGCTGCCAGGTATCCCATCCTCACCGATGAGTTTCGTCATTGTCGGCATGATCGCCTGCTTCGGTGCGGTTGCCCATGCCCCACTCGGCGTGCTGCTCATGGTTGGCGAGATGACCGGAAACCTGTCGATGCTCGCTCCTGGCATGATCGCCGTCGCCGTCGCTGGCCGAGTTGTCGGGGACACTTCGATCTACACCTCTCAGCTCAAGGATCGCCTGGAGGGCCGACGCGTCCATGCCATGGGGCGCGTCACGAAACTATCAGAGCCTAAATCTGACGACGAGGTAGCTAGCCCGAAGCCCGCTATCAAGAAGCCATCCGGAAAGAATGCTTCCCTCTCGAAGCCTGCTGCTGAGCCGCTTGCCAAACCGCAAGCCAAGCCCGCAACAGTTCCCTCCCCCCATCCGACCACGGCTCCCACCCCAGCCACTCACCAACGTGATACGCCTCGGATCGTCCCGGAAATTATTCGGGCCAAAGACCGTAAACACGAGCTGCTCGCTCGGTCCCCCAAACCCCCGAACGACCCGGGACCGTCATCCGCTTGAGTTCAGTCGGTCGTGGGATGGAAGGGGCTGCGTCCGGCGTGATGGGACCATCCCACTCCAATGACATAGAGGATGACGACGAGCGCCCCCGTTGACATCAGTTGAGCTCGTACGTCGGGGGAAAACATGCCCAGTACAACGATGCCAATCAGCAGGATCATTGCTGCCCAGTTCACCACCGGAAACCCTTTCAACCGCATCGGCAGCGGGGCGCCCTCCTTCTCAGCGCGGCGACGCAGCACGTAGTGAGAGCAGATGGTGAAGAAGTAGGTAACGATGATGGTTGAACCGACGATATTAAGCAGAGTACCGAGTACGGCGTCGCCCCATTCGAAAGTAGCCAGCACACAACAGAATCCAAAGGCGACGCTGGCCAGCACCGCAACCGTCGGCACCGAGCGTCCCCTGGTTCGCATGGCGACGCGAGGGGCCATGCCGCGTTCCGCTAAAGAGCCAAGCATCCGGGCAGCCCCATAAAGATTGGCATTGAGGGAACTCAGCAAGGCCAACACAATGACCAAGGTCATGACCTCGGAGGCTGCTGGGATACCGGCCCGGTTAAGGACGGCCACGAAGGGGGAAGCGCCGAGTTCGGGGTCGTCCCAAGGCACCGCGATAACCATGATGGCTACTGAACCCATGTAGAACACCAGGATTCGCCAAACGATGGTGCGCACAGCCCGGGAGACATTGTGGGCAGGGTCTTCGGTCTCGGCGGCCGCCACCGCCATGATCTCGATGCCACCGAAGCTGAAGGCGACCAAAAGCAGGGCTGTCGCCACCCCAGACCACCCATTGGGCAGGAATCCGCCGTGGCCGACGAGGTTGGATGTTCCCGCCGCGGGAGCCGCCAAGACTCCGCAAATAAGCAGCACACCGATGGTAAGGAAGACGACGACGGCGACCACTTTAAGCAGGGCAAACCAGAACTCGAACTCTCCGAATCTGTCGGCTCCCAGCAGGTTGATTGCGGTGAGGACGACCAGGAAGATGAGGGTAAGCAGCCAGACAGGGGCTATTGGCCACATAGCAACAAGGGTCGACGCCGCCGCGATCGCCTCGGCCGCGACGACGACGACTAGTTCGATCCACCAGA
This sequence comes from Cutibacterium acnes, assembly GCF_003030305.1. NCBI lineage: Bacteria > Bacillati > Actinomycetota > Actinomycetes > Propionibacteriales > Propionibacteriaceae > Cutibacterium > Cutibacterium acnes. The sequence continues at coordinate 2,374,722 of NZ_CP023676.1, forward strand.
CCCACCCCATCGCAAAGCCAGCTGCTGAGCCCATGGCTCGGGATGTGTAGACCGAAAACGCCCCGGAGTCGGGATGGGCTGCAACCATCTCGCCGAGCATGTACATGATGGCGATGACGAGTAACCCGGCGACGATATACGCCACCAAGGTTGCTGGTCCAGCTGCAGCCACACCCTTGCCAGACCCTACGAAGAGTCCGGTTCCGATGGCCGAGCCAAGGCTCATCATCACCAGGTGACGACCCTTCATGCGGGGTTTGTCCATAGCGGGTTCGCCGGATTCCGCCGGGATGCCCGTGGCCGCTACTGCCATATGTGCTCCTCATCTGCGTCGGTGGGGCTGATGATAAAGCTGGTACGGTCCCGCGGATGTGACCGTTTCCCTAGGTGGGACAAGACGTGACGTGACACGGCGACGTGAAGTACCTTCAACTGTGGTCTGTGGGGTTGACCTTGCCTTCTTCAGCGAGACTCTGGCAGATTCGCGAGAGAATGGCTTCGAGGTCGTTGAGGTGGCCGCAATCAAGCCCACCAAAAACGACGCGTCGGATCAGAGCAGCGTGGCCCGGGACGGCCTGTTGTAATGCCGCCGTGCCCTGATCAGTGAGGTGAATGATGGCCCCTCTGCCGTCCGAACAGCAGACGCGACGTTCGATGAGGCCTCGCTTCTCCATACGCGTGAGGTGATGGGACAGTCGGGAGCGTTCCCATCCCATGTGCTCTGCAAGGGCCACAACTCTCATGTCGCCGCCGTCGGTCTCAGACAGACGCACAAGCACCTCAAAGTCCTGCACCGACAATTGCGAATCGCGGGACAACTGGCGGTTGAGCACGGCAGGCAAGGTAGTCGATACTTCCAGCCACAAGCGCCATACGCGCTGCTGGTGGTCGTCGAGCCAAACGGCGGAGTCCTCAGTCACCGTGCCTCCTTTGTCGCTGAGTATAAGGGGCGATAAGCACATCTTCTGTCACCGAAGCACTTTCTTTGTTGACACGTCCAACGTCTCCGTTGAGGTGACTGCCTAGACCGCGTCCCTGACCCCCTAACGCCGATCGCGACGCCCACGTGAAGTCCGCTAACTTCCTCGACGTCGAGACGCCCGACGACGACCTTCCGCTCCACCTCCGCCGCTACCAGCGCTATCAAGCAGAACTGAGCGTCGGATTATCGCTAAGACTGGCCCTGACAAGCCAGAACATTACCGGAACACGCGTACACAAATAGTATCGGAGCCATTTCCTATCATGCTGCCATGACGAGATTTCTCCACACCTCAGATTGGCAACTGGGGATGACTCGGCACTACCTGTCGAAGCGCGGCGACGACGACCCACAGGCACGGTTTACTGCCGATCGAATCGAGACGGTACGCAGGCTAGGCGACGTTGCCCGGCAAGAGGGCTGCGAGTTTGTCGTCGTCGCCGGAGATGTCTTCGAAACCCACAATGTCTCCACTCAGATCATTGCCCGCGCGTGTGAGGCGATAGCCTCCATTGATCTCCCCGTGTACCTGCTGCCCGGAAATCACGACAGCTTAGAGCCGGGGTGTCTCTGGGATGGGCCAGAATTCGCACAGCGCTGCCCGAGCAACGTCCAGGTGCTACGAGACCACGCAGAGACCCAGATCGCTGACGGCAACGGGGTCGTCATCGCTACGATCGTTGCCTCTCCGCTGACGACCCGCCACCCGTCAACTGACCCCCTCGCCGACCTTGTGAAGAACCTGGAGCCCGCCCAGACACCACGCATCCTGGTCGGCCATGGCCAGCTTGAGGGGCTATCGGGGGATGCTCGTGAAGCCCTCATCTCGCGAGCTCCTCTCGAGGACGCGATTGCCCGAGGTGCGCTGAGCTACGTCGCTTTGGGCGATCGTCATATCGCGTGGCCGACCAACGATAACCGCGCCGCCATCCGGTACAGCGGAACCCAGGAGACAACGAGCTTCAACGAGGAGAGCGTCGGCACTGCGGTAATCGTCGACCTCGGTGATCCTCTTACCTGCCAGACGATCAATGTTGGCACGTGGCTGCATGCCCGAGTGAGTCAGGAGGTAGCCAGCGAGGCAGATCTACAGGCTCTGCGCGATAGGTTCGACTCCTTCAACCGCCGAGATCGCACCATCATCCGCTACGACCTTCACGGACAGGTCACTATCTCTCAGAAGGCAAAGCTCGACGAGATCATCGCTGATTATGAAACTGTCTTCGCAAGCCTCGAACCGAGTGAAACCCGCCATGACCTCACCGTGGTGGGAGACGATATCAGCCTGACTGAGGCTGATGTGCCCGGTTGGGTACGAGATGCTGCCGAAGAATTGTCGGACATGTGCGCCACCAATGAAGACGCCGTCGCTGCGCTCACCCTGCTGCACCGTCTCGTCAGCGCTGAAGGAGCCAGTATCGCATCTACTGCACACACTGCGGAGGTGTCACGATGAAGCTGCACCGCATCCACGTCGAAAATTTCAAAGCGATTGACGAACGCACCCTCGAGTTGCCCGATTGTGGGGTTGTCATTGCAACCGGACGCAACGAGATCGGCAAGACCTCCATGGTGGAAGCCCTCGACCTGCTGCTCGATACCAGCACCAAAGCCTCATCGAAGTCTCGCAAAGTCCGAATCGCTCAGCCCTATGGCACATCTCTGCAGGTGGTCATCGAAGCTGAGATGACGATCGGCGATCACCGCTTCGTTCATCGCAAGTGCTTTCTCAAAGACAAGGAATCTTCACTGAAGTTCCTTGCCGGGCCTCGTGCTGGCCAGACCATCACTGGCGACGAGGCTGTCGAGATGATGGAAACTCTGTTGTCCGGCACAGATATGACTCTGTGGAACGCGCTGCGTCTCATGCAGGCCAGCGGACTATCTCCGTTGCGGCTGGATTCTTCCCAGGCCCTTACCGCTGCCTTAGAACAAGCTGGCGGGCAGCAACCTGACGAGGGTTCCGGAGGCGGACTCATGGATCGGGCTCGAGCGGAATATGACAAGTACTTCACGCCCGGGGGATCAGAGCGTCGCAACGTCTTCGCAGATCGCGACGAGCTCGAGGAGATCCGCAGCAACCTTGCTAAAGGACAAGAGAGGCTCGCAGAGGTCGACGAAGTCGTCGACTCCCTCAGCAGAATCAACGAACAAATCAGCCACGATCAGACCGTGGTGGCATCCAAAAAGACCGACTGCCAGAAAGCTGAGGCTGCCCTTGCGAGCCTCACCGAACTCGAGAAGGAGGTCGAGACCACCAAACGTACTGCCAAGGAAGCAGCGCAGCGTCATGCCGAGGCCAAGAGGGCCCACGACATGAGGGCCAAGCTCATCGACGATCTCGCGACGGCCCAGGACAAATATGAACACTGCCAGCGCGTGGCCGCAGAACTATCGGAGCTGGGCCGAAGCGTCGCCGAGGAACGCGAGGAAGCCAAGACAGCTTTCGATGAGGCTCAGAGGAAAGTTACCCAGGCCGAGGAGGCCGAAACCCAGGCTCGGCAGACCCTTACAACAGCGCGTGTTGGTGAAGAATCGACCAAGGCTCGGCAACAGCTCGACCGGATCAATGAGCTCAAGACGCGCATAACGGCTGAACAGCAACGCCTCGACACCGAGAAAGTGACCGGCAAGGCACTATCCGCGCTAAGGGAAGCCGTCAAGGCCGACGACCTTGCCCGCGATAAGGCATTGATGGCTAGCCCCCAGTTAGCCATCGAACACCTCGCCGACGGGGTTTCGCTACGCATTGACGGCGCCGACCTCGATGTACCGATCGGTACGACGAATCAGCGCCGGGTACATGGCGAGCTCGTCATGGAGATGGGTGAGGCTTGGCGAGTGCGAATCTCCCCCACTTCTGAGGTCATGACCTTAGGGAACGATGCCGAGAAGGCCCACCAAACCGTGGTGTCACAACTCGAGGACTTAGGTGTGGCGAGTCTGGAGCAGGCAGAGTCTCGTCTAGCTGAACGCAGGGTCATGGAGACCCACATCTCTTCCTGGCGGGAACACCTCGAGGAAGAGCAGGGCGAAGTCACCATCCAAGAGCTTGAAGCCATGGCTGAGCGCACTACCGAAACCGTCAGCATCACGGCCGCCGAGGCTCAGAAGCTGGAAGAAGAGGCTGTCGCCGCAGCGAATGAAGCGCGTACCGCCCAACGTCAGGCTGACAACCGGTTAAGAACGGTGGAAGAGCGCCACGTCGAGGCTCATGAGAAGGTCTTCCGGGCAAATATCGACGCTGAAAAAACCGCCGAAACGGTCACCAGGCTTTCTACCGAACTGACGGCTGCACGCAAAATCACCAGCGATGAGGCCCTCACCGAGACGCTCACAACCGCCCAGGAGCAGGCTCGACTCACACAGGCCGAGGCCGACCGCGCCCAGGCCGCGCTAGCGGAACGCAACCCCGAGCAGGTCCACACCGAAGCTGAAGGAACACGGGTGGCACTGACGACCGCAAGGGACCGCCTCGAGAACAACATCCGTCGTCGGGCAGAACTCAACGGACAGCTGCAGGGGCTTGGCCGCCAGCAGCGTCAGACCGAGGTCGACTCCCTCACCATCAAGGAACACCAACTGGCTCGACGAGTGACTGGATTGGAGCAGCGTGCACGGTCAGCCAAGTTGCTGTACCAGACTCTGGCAGCCCACCTGGAACACGTGCGACAGTCTTACGTGGCACCTTTCACCACCCAAATCGACCGGATTGGACGCGGGGTCTTCGGCCAGGAGCTTCACGTCGAGATCGACTCCACCTTGTCGGTCGTGGCACGTCAGCTTAATGGCTCCCGGCTGGAATGGGACCAGCTGTCGTCAGGGGCCCGCGAACAGTTGGGACTGATCGTCCGGCTGGCCGCCGCTCGGCTCATTGACCCCGACGATGGAGTGCCGGTGATCCTCGACGACGCCCTGGTCTACTCCGATCCTGTGAGGGTCAGGCACGTCCTCGCCGAGATAGCCCAAAGTGCTCAGACTAGCCAGATCGTGGTGTTTACTAGCGCCCCAGAGAGGTACGACTCCGTACCCGGAGCGCAGCGCGTGGACTTCGAGTGACTTTGGGATGGCCCGTCGACCACAGGCCGCTAACCCTCCTTCAAGCTCCCAAAACCCGCTCAGGCGCCCGTCCTCATCCAGGCGTCTCCGCGCGCACGCCATGCCAGGATTGCACACCGCACGATCATGAACCCGCTGAAGGCAACCCACAGCCACACCACTGCAGCGGCCGGGTCTGACGGCGCCAAGAGGTGCACAGCCCAGGCCATCGGTAGATACACCAGGAGCATGACAACCTGAGCACCCGACAACCATCGGCCGTCGCCAGCCCCAATGAGCACCCCATCGAGGACGAAAGCCGGGCCAGCAACGATCTGCTGAGCTGCCACGACAAGCAAACCAGCAGCGACCGCTCGGTGTACGGCGGGGTCGTCGGTGTACAGGGCAGGAACCACCTGATGAAAAGCCGCCAGCACGATGCCAATAACAACGCCCGCCACAAGCCCCCATCGCGTCATCGTGGCCGTCAGTGACCGGGTACGACGGACGTCACCAGCTCCCAGGCTCGCCCCGGTGAGGGCCTGGCCGGCAATACCCAGGGCGTCCATGGCCATGAGTAGCAAGTTCCACATCGTCATCGTCACCTGATATGACGCCATGGTGATCGCTCCAGACCGCGCGGCGACCCAGGTTGTCACGTAGAGAGCGGCACGCAACGCCAGGGTTCGAATGAGCAACGGGATACCATCACGCAAACTTGAAGCAATGCCGCTCAGGTGCGGCACCAAACTTAAGTCGAGGCCGCGAGTTCGTATCCGCAGCACCCACACCAGAGCCACCGCCATGGCTATCTGGCAGACGAGGGTGCCTATGGCGGACCCCTGGATGCCCCAACCCATACCAAGCACGAACCACAGATTGAGCACCAAGTTCGCACTAAAGGTGACGACCGTCACAACTAAGGGCGTGCGAGTGTCTTGAAACCCACGCAACACTCCTGTGATCGCCATGGTGGCGAGCATCGCGGGCACCCCAAATCCAGTGATGCGCAAATAGCGTCCCGCCTGTTCCGCAACCGCGCCGCTAGCTCCAAACCAACCAGCCACCGTCGTCGGAATAGCCACCAGCATGATCGCCACAAGTAGGCCAATGATGACAGACAGCCACAAGCCATCCACACCAGCCTGGGCAGCTCCCTGACGGTCCCCCGCCCCCATTCGACGTGACGATGTTGCCGTCGTCGCGTAGGCAAGGAAAACAAAAAGCCCTGTGAAGGTCGTCAAGGCCGCCGAAGCCACACCCAGGCCTGCCAACTCGGCGGTGCCCAGATGCCCGACCACTGCGGAGTCTGCAACGAGGAACAGCGGCTCAGCAATCAGGGACAAGAAAGCAGGCACTGCCAGATTCAGAATCTGACGGTATCCGGCCCCAACCTCGGAGCCCGGATCGCGACTCCCTCGAACCATCAAGCTCGTGCTATCGCACCGCGCAGGGACGCACGAATGACATCGAGAACCCGGTCAGCCCACTCCGGAGTTTTCTCACCACGCAGGGGACCAGAAGTCGACAGCGACGCAAAACCGTGAAGCACGGACCACAGAAGAATGACGAGGCTCCGGACGTCAACCCGGTCAGAAAGCGTGACCTCTCGATCTGAAAGGACATCTTGGATTACCGAATCGGGCAGATTCGGTGCTTTCGACCGGTCCACGTTAAGAGCGTCAAGCCCCGTATCCGAAATGCGATACGCCACGTCGAAGAGCCCCGGCTCAGTCAGAGCGAAATCAAGATATGCACGGCAGGCAGCCACGAGTTGGGAAACTGCCACGCTCTCATCGTCGATGGGCTGGGCCTCAGCCACCGCTTCACGCATGACGACACCGATCTGGTCGGCAGCCGCCAGACCCACCTCATCAAGAAGGGCCTCGCGATTCGCGAAGTGACGGTACGCGGCGTTAGGTGATACTCCTGCGCGGCGAGTAGCCTCACGCAGCACAACAGCCTCGGTGCCACCGCTGCGAGCCATCTCCAGACCCTTCTTTACGAGGACTTCGTGAAGATGACCATGATGGTACGTCTGACGTGGTTGCGACGAGTGATGCGTCTCCGTCATTAATGATCCCCCGGTCCGTTAGTAGCATGGTGTCAACCTGACTGGCTGAACGCTGACGCCCAACAATACGTGACATCTGTGGCCCCGGCTGACAGCCCCTATGACCACTCAACCATCACTCAACTAGGCTGAACGCATGAATTCAAGTGTTCCATACTTGCTAGCCATCCTCGGTAAAGGGGTCGTGTCACCATCCACGATGGTGTGCCATGCAGACGATCTCGGGCTGGTGCGTGGGGATGGCGTCTTCGACACAACTCGTATCGTGACCGCGCAGGATGGAACATCGCGAATCGACCACCTCGACGAGCACCTGTCCCGGTTCGCCCGCTCTATCGCTGGAGTGAACGGCCCCACCCCCGATTTGGACTCCTGGAACCACCTCATCGAAGAAGCGGCACGCACCTGGCGTATCCCCGGCGAAGCTGCCCTCAAACTCGTCTACACCAATGGTCGTCAGGTCGTCCCCGGACCGCCTCGAGGTTTTCTCATCATCTCTCCCCTTTCCGAAACTGCAATCGAAGAACGGGAGGGAATCGACGCGCTGTGTCTATCCCGTGGGGTCACTAGCGACGCCTTCGCCGATGCTCCCTGGCTCCTCGGTGGGGTCAAGACCCTGTCCTATGCCGTCAACGTCGCAGCTCTGCGCTATGCCCGATCCCAGGGCGCCGACGACGCCATCTTCACCTCTACCGACGGTTACCTGCTCGAAGGACCAACCTCTGGGTTAGTCATCGCGGCTGACGACGGACTGTGGACAACCCCCACCGGTCCCACCGGCATCCTGAACTCCATTACCGTCAGTACCGTCTTCGAGGCCGCTGGTGAAGACGGGGTCCAGACATCTACCCGGCTCATGAAACACGGTGAGGTGTTGCGTGCCCAGGGGGCTTGGTTGTTGTCATCGGTGCGTGGCGTCGCCCCCATCCTCAGTATTGACGGCCACCCAGTTCCCCAAGACGAGGACATGACCCACCGGTTGCGGACTTGGGCGGGATTTGAGAACTGATGCCTGCGTCTGACTCTGCATCTGCGGCAACCAAAGCCCTTGCCAAGGCCAAGATCCCGCATGTCCTGCACAGCTACGACCACGATCCGTCCAACCATCATTTCGGCGATGAAGGGGCCGCGAAGCTTGGGTTCGACCCATCCATCATGCTCAAAACCCTGGTCGTCGAGTTGGTCCCCTCGGGCAAGCTTGCCGTCGCCGTCGTTCCGGTGAGCCGCCAGCTTGATCTTAAGGCTTTTGCCTCAGCCGTAGGTGCGAAAAAAGTCGCTATGGCTGACCCAGCGGCAGCAGAGCGCGCCACGGGGTACATCGTCGGGGGAATTTCTCCCTTGGGGCAGAAAAAGCGGCTACCCATCTGCATCGACGAGTCGGTGCTAGGGCAGCCGCGGGTGCTGGTTTCAGGCGGGCGTCGAGGTCTGTCGGTGGAATTGTCACCATCGAACCTGGTGACTGTCACCGGAGCGGTGACGGCAAAAATCTCCTGCTAACGCCAACCCCGGTCACTTACTGGAGTTCTTGCCGATCGACTGCGGTAGGACGAGCAGCCCGATCACAATGACGACACCAAGTACCACGTGAATCCACTTGATGGCGCCACCACTGCTCAGCTCACCGAGGACATACTGAACAAGGATTAGCACCGCCATACCGACGGCGTGACCGACGACCGCCGACGATCCACCACGGCGCTTCCACATGACGGCCAAAACGGCCGCGACGATAGCCGCCAGCAGGGTCACAATGCCGAAGCCCATGTGCACGTCGCCGAGACCGTGAACTCCGGAAAGCATGAAACAGGCCAAAACAGCCTGGACAATCACGGCCCCAACGGCAACCCAGGCGGAAATTGTGAGAGCCTTAGGAGCAGAGGGGATAGTCGAGGTGTGCTGCTGTGTCATGAGCCACACTCTAGGCCAGGGCTACAGCTTTATCGTGAACTTCGCCCCACCATCACCCATGGCCCCCACCAGCATCCCAATGCACTGGCTGTCACAACGGCTGGCCATGAGACCTCCACCACCGCAGACAAGTCCAAGATGAGGGCATAGAGACCAGCTGCTCCAACTAGAACCGTCACTGCCCCGACGACCCCACCAGCGATGCGTTGGCTCCTCCGCCGGACGAGGCGTCCGCCCAACAGAGCCGCCATGAGGACGACCGGGATGATGAGAATTACCGTTACTCCCATAGCGTAAAGCAGCCCGATCAAAAGGCAGCCAAACCATCCTTGTACCGGCATGCCCGCCCTGGTGCCGTCAGCTCCAGGGCTCGTCGCCCAGATCGCCAAAGTCAGCCCCCACACCAGTCCAGTTATGGCCATAGCAGTGGTGAACACACCAGCCGACCTACCTACCCGCGCTGACTCAGTGGTAGCACCCAAAATGTCCGAGTTGCGCTGATCGACGTTGTGACCTAGTCGCGCCCTCACATCGATGATGTTCTCCTCGCTGCGTCGACGGCTCACCGCACTTTCACCTTTGTGCCCTCATGAGCAAATCTGTAGAGGGCCTCAGAATCTTTGGGGGCCAGCCGAGCACAGCCGTGACTTGAATATCCGGGCAATCCCAAGGTGTAGACAGGCTGGGCAGGTTTCTTGGTCTTTTCGTCCCAGGGAATCTGGTGGAAACCGATAGTTCCCGTCGCGCCGGGGCGTTGATAAAAAGACAGGAAATTAGGTATATACCAGCGGATGCCATCCTCAGTAAAAGCCGCGTGCCGCGTCTTGTATTGAATCTTGTAGTTCCCAACAGGGGTCTTCCACGGCTCAGCAGTAGTGAGCATGACCCGTTTCACTAGACCGTGAGCTACGAGGTAAACGCGATTCTCCGCTTTGATCCACAGGACGTAGCTGCCAGGTCCAGCTGAGGATTTCGCACCGACGGTAAGAGATGCTGCCGGTGGGGTTGGGGTAGGAGTCACCGGGGCTGAGTCGTCAGCCTTCGGGCCCGTAGAATCTTCGGGATCATTGACGCCCTCATTGCTTGACGGCCCATCTGGATCCGGTTGTTTATGCGCAGCCTTAGCGGCCGATTTCGGGGACGCCGTAGGGCACGTCACCGGATATTGCTGACGGGAACGCATATCGCCCGCACCAGGGACGAAGTCGATACATGGCTCTGAGGCAGCGGGCATTGACGATCCGCAGCCAGCAACTAAGCAGACCATTGTCACTAGGGCAACAAGAAAACCGCCGCCACGCCACGGGCCTGAGCCGACGCGCGGTTCCGGGTTCGAGGTACGTCCGGGGGCATGCATCGGGTTAAGTTTAGAGGCCCCACCGTAACCGTACGAATACAACGTCGGTAGCAGAACTGCGAAACTCCCCTCAAAGCCCGACGACTCATGCCTCGGGAGAGACGTGTAGGGGCCGACAGGGAGGAGAGAACCATGCCGGGGGCACTTGTTATTGGGGAGTCATTGATTGATGTTGTCAATGATGGGGCGCAAGGGGTGAGCATCCTGGGGGTCCCCGATGAATGTCGCGATTACCGTCTCCCGCACCGGCGCGAACCCACCGCGCACCGCCGAATTAGGGTGACCGAAGATTCCTCACCCCCGCGTCAATGTCTGCGAGACTGGCATCATGAAGGGGAACTTCCACTCGACCTATGACCAAGGATTTGCGCGAGTCGCCGCCTGCACCACGACGGTGCATATCGGTGACCCCGCCTCGAACGTGGCGGGGATTCTCGACACCTGTCGGGAACTCAGCTCCCGAAGCGTCGCGATCGCCGTGTTCCCCGAGTTATGTCTGACGGGCTACGCCATCGACGACCTGCTGCTTCAAGACGTCGTGCTTGACGCCGTACTCGACGCCATCGAGACTGTGCGCCAAGCTTCCCGTAGCCTCTTCCCGGTCATCATCGTCGGGGCGCCGTTGCAGCGTGGCAACCGGCTTTACAACTGTGCGGTCGTGATCCACCGCGGGCAAGTCCTCGGTGTGGTGCCAAAGAGTCACCTCCCCAACTATCGGGAGTTCTACGAAAAACGTCATTTCGCCGTCGGCACGGGCACTACCGGGATGATTGACCTATCGGGGCGACAAAAATCTCACGCGGCTTCTACTGAGATCCCCTTCGGACCCGACCAGCTCTTCCGAGCCACCGATCTGCCTGACCTCACCTTCCATGTAGAGGTGTGCGAGGACCTCTGGGTGCCAGTCGCCCCGTCCTCCCAGGCCGCTCTGGCCGGGGCCGTCGTGGAGGTAAATCTCTCGGGCTCCCCCATCACCGTCGGAAAATCCCGCCAGCGCCACGAGCTGTGCAAAGTCACGTCTTCGCGCAACCTGCAGGCCTACGTCTATGCGGCCGCCGGTCCCGGAGAATCCAGCACAGATCTGTCCTGGGACGGCCAAACAATGATCTACGAAAACGGTTCCCTCCTTGCCGCCACCGACAGATTCTCCCCCGAACCGGGCTACTGCCTCGCCGATATCGACCTCGACCTGCTGCGGCAGGAGCGGTTGCGTCAGGGGTCCTTCGACGACAACGCCCTCGCCCAGCCCGCTCAAGCTCCATGGCGCACCACCATCTTCACTCTTGACCCGCCCCACGACGACATCGGCCTGGAACGCCCCGTTAATCGCTTCCCCTTCGTCCCCAACGACCCTGACCAGCTCGCCCAAGATTGCTACGAGGCCTACAACATCCAGGTCTACGGACTGCGTCGTCGACTCGAGTCAATGGGATCACCGAAAATCGTCATTGGGGTTTCCGGCGGTCTCGACTCCACCCACGCCCTGCTCGTCGCCGCCAAAGCCATGGACCAGATGGGCCGGCCGCGCACCGACATCCTTGCTTTCACAATGCCGGGGTTCGCTACCACCGACCACACCAAAAACAACGCCCTAGATATGTGTCGCGCCCTCGGCATTCCGTGCGAAGTGTTGGACATCCGGCCGGCTGCCACCCAGATGCTCAAGGGAATGAGCCATCCCGCCGGTGACGGCGCCGAAGTATACGACGTCACCTTCGAGAACGTCCAGGCGGGGCTGCGCTACGACTACCTCTTCCGGATAGCCAACCAGCGCGGCGGCATCGTGCTGGGCACCGGTGATTTGTCGGAACTAGCACTGGGCTGGTGCACCTTCGGGGTCGGCGATCAGATGAGCCACTACGGGGTCAATACCGGGGTACCCAAGACCCTCATTCAGCACCTCATTCGGTGGTGCATTTCGTCGGGCCAGTTCAACGAGGCCACTAATGTGGTGCTCGAGTCGGTGCTGGGAACAGAAATCTCCCCCGAGCTCGTCCCCGCTCGTCCCGGCGAGAAGATCCAGTCCACTCAAGCGAAGATAGGTCCCTACGAGCTGCAGGACTTCACCCTGTACCACCTGCTGCGCCACGGGATGCGCCCCAGCCGGATCATTTTCCTGTCCCACCATGCCTGGCGGGATGCATCGGTAGGCTCCTGGTCTCCCGGGTTCCGTGACGAGGACCGACACTCCTATGACCTGTCAGCAATCAAGGACTGGACGCGGCTGTTTCTGCGCCGGTTCGTCGGAAATCAGTTCAAGAGGTCGACTCTTCCCAACGGTCCCAAGGTCGTCGCAGGAGGTTCACTGAGTCCGCGCGGTGACTGGCGGATGCCCTCGGATGCCGTCGTCCGGGCCTGGCTTGACGACCTTGAGACAGTTCCCGACGAGCGGTTCTAAACCGTCACGGTCTGTTCGTTACGGTCTGCGCCCGGGGGATAATCCTCGCCCCGAGCCCCAGTTTTGGGCGCCTTCTGCGACCGGTGACGAAAAATCCCAGCAGCCAGGACGAGCAGTCACAATTCACCTGATACCCACCCGCGCGCGGCAATATTGATCTGTGCATGTTGATGACGAGATGAGGCTCACCCCCACTCTCCCCGACGGTCATGGTCTGCGCATTGGCATCCTGACCAGCGGTGGCGACGCTCAGGGCATGAACGCTGCTGTGCGGGCTGTGGTGCGCTCTGCGCTAAGTGTGGGAGCCGAGGTCTATGCGATATACGAGGGCTACCAGGGAATGATCGATGGTGGCGATGGCATCCGTAGGTTCGGGTGGGACGACGTCGGCTCGATCCTCAACCGTGGCGGCACCGTGATCGGAACCTTCCGTTGCAAGGGGATGCGCGAACGTCCGGGGCGCCTGAAGGCTGTCAGAAATCTCCTCGAACACGGGATCGATCGTCTCGTCGTCATCGGCGGTGACGGTTCGCTCACCGGCCTGGATGTGCTGCGCACCGAATGGACAGACCTGGTCGCTGAACTCGTCGACACCGGCCAGGTGAGCGCCGAGGTAGCCCGGGAACACCCCGCCCTCATGATCGCCGGGCTCGTCGGATCCATCGACAATGACCTCGTCGGATCCGATATGACCATCGGTGCCGATACTGCTCTGCACCGTATTGTCGATGCCATCGACGACCTCGCCTCCACCGCGGCCAGCCACCAGCGATCCTTCGTCGTTGAGGTGATGGGCCGCCACTGCGGCTATCTCGCCCTTATGGCAGCAGTTGCCGGCGGAGCTGACTATGTTCTTATTCCGGAACAGCCGCCCGAGGACGGTTGGGAGGACCGCATGTGCGCCGAGCTCAAACGTGGCCGTCAGGCGGGCCGACGCGACTCGATCGTCGTAGTCGCGGAGGGCGCCACCGATCGTTCCGGGAACCGGATCTCCTCGGAGTACGTCCGCCAGGTGCTTGAGGACAAACTCGGTGAGGACGCCCGGGTTACCATCCTGGGCCACGTCCAGCGCGGCGGACGACCGTCAGCCTATGACCGCTGGGCGTCGACCTGGTTGGGTTATCATGCGGTTCACGAGGTGCTCTCGACCACTCCAGAGGCCGAGGGGCGCGTTATCGGCACTGGGTCCAACCGCATACATCGCCTCCCCCTGGTCAAGGCCGTCGCTGACACGAAGTCGGTGCCCGGTCTCATTACGGAGGGCCGTTACAACGAGGCCATGCGGATGAGGGGACGTTCCTTTGTCGAGATGGACGCGATCTTCACCGAACTCAGTGAACCAGCTCGTACCACTTCCGACACCGCTGGTGACGCCGACCGCAAGCGCGTCGCGATCATGCACGCTGGCGGTCCGGCCCCGGGCATGAATACTGCTGCCCGTGCTGCAGTGCGACTGGCGATTTCCCGCGGTCATACCGTTGTGGGAATCCATAACGGGTTCATCGGACTAGCGACCGGGGACATGTCGGAATTGGCCTGGAGCGACGTCGAGGGCTGGGCCGGGGAAGGCGGCGCTGAGCTGGGTACCCGCCGCGAGATCCCTAGCACTCGCGACCTTTATGCTGTCAGCCGCGCTCTGGAGGATCATCACATCGACGCGTTGCTCGTCATTGGTGGCTACTCGGCCTACGAAGGTATCTACACCATGATGACTGAGCGGGACCGGTACCCGGCTTTCCGTATTCCGACGGTGTGCATTCCGGCTTCGATCGACAACAACCTCCCCGGTTCGGAACTGTCCATCGGCACCGACACCGCTCTCAACGTCATTGTCGAGGCGATGGACAAGATTAAAGAGTCGGGTATCGCGTCCAGACGCTGCTTCGTCGTCGAGACGATGGGTCGTGACTGCGGATACCTCGCGCTGATGTCGGGTATCGCAGCTGGCGCTGAGCGGATCTATACCAACGAGGACGGTATCTCCCTGGACGATCTAGCCAACGACGTCCATTGGTTGCGGGAGTCATTCGCCCACGGACGACGACTTTTCCTTGCCGTGCGCAACGAGAACGCATCGCACAATTACACCACCGACTTCATCGCGCGGCTGCTGGAGGAGGAATCACACGGCATGTATGACGTACGCCAGGTGGTACTAGGGCATATGCAGCAAGGCGGCTCACCCTCACCTTTCGACCGCTTGCTCGCCAACCGACTCGGGTATCGCGCTCTCAATCTCATTGACGACGAGTTGGCGGCGCATCAGGACGGTTCATGGTTCATTGGCGTCAACGAGTCGGGCATGCGGCCCTGTTCGATGGACACCATGCCCTCTCTCATTGACGCCGCTCATCGTCGTCCCCGCGAACAGTGGTGGCTGCAACTGAGGACTATTGCCAGGATGGTCTCGGACGAGGTGCGGTAAGTCGCGACGACCTCTCGCGAACTCTAGGTAGGTGGGGGTGGTGTGGTTTCACCCCCACCACCAACCTCACAACACCTCAGACACAGGCACACACTCAATACCCAACGCCTCACCCACCGGCGCACTCACCAACTTCCCACCACAAGTCGCCAAACCACGCCGCAAATCATCACGCGACCCACACGCACCCCTCCAACCCTCATCAGCCAACAACAACACATACCGCATCGTCGCATTCGTCAACGCATACGTCGACGTATGCGGCACGGCACCCGGCATATTCGCCACACAATAAAACACCGAACCCCCCACCACAAACGTCGGATCCGCATGCGTCGTCGGATGAGAATCCTCAAAACACCCACCCTGATCCACCGCAACATCCACCAACACCGACCCCGGCACCATCCCCAACACCATCTCATGATCCACCAAATGCGGAGTCCGAGCACCAGGCACCAACACCGACCCAATCACTACATCAGACTCACCACACGCCTCCCGAACCGCCAACGGACTCGAAAACCGCGTACCAATACGCCCACCCCACACCTCATCGATATAACGCATCCGCGCCACATCCACATCAAACACCGTCACATCAGCACCCATACCCGCAGCCACACGAGCCGCACACAACCCAGCCACACCACCACCAAGCACACTCACCCGACCACGACGCACACCCGAACCACCACCAAACAACACACCACGACCCCCAGCAGACTGCAACAAACAATTCGCACCCACCTGAGCAGCCAACCGACCCGCAATCTCCGACATCGGAGACAACAACGGCAACGAATGATCAGCCAACTCCACCGTCTCATACGCAATCGACGTCACCCCACGCCCCAAAAGCTCACGAGTCAACGCCTCATCAGCAGCCAAATGAAGATACGTAAAAAGAACCAAACCCTCATGCAACCGCCCATACTCCTCCGCAACAGGCTCCTTCACCTTCAACACCAAATCAGCATCACCCCACACCGACTCCACATCACCCACAACCCGCGCACCAGCACCCACAAAATCCGAATCCGGAATACCCGAACCC
Source organism: Cutibacterium acnes (assembly GCF_003030305.1). Lineage (NCBI taxonomy): Bacteria > Bacillati > Actinomycetota > Actinomycetes > Propionibacteriales > Propionibacteriaceae > Cutibacterium > Cutibacterium acnes. The sequence goes on from NZ_CP023676.1 coordinate 2,390,961, forward strand.
ACACCAGCACCAGCCTGAACCAACACCTCATGACCACGACCAACCAACGCATGAACACCCGCCGGCGTCACAGCCACACGAAACTCACTATTCTTAACCTCAGTAGGAACACCAACACGCATCACACACACTCCTTACAACAACACCCGCCAACAACAACGTCGGGGGGACCAGCATCGATGCTGATCCACAATCGATCTTACGCGTCGCCCTATGCCATTGTCTCGGTTATCCCATCACCAGTGACAGAGACTTATCCCTCATCCCACGTATTGTGATACCTGCCACATCCGAACATCTTTTTATCGACTACCGGCCCCAGTGAACCTATGCAACGTCTAAACTTGTATTGGTTTTTTGTTCCGCAATGATGCGAGCAGGGGCACCGTTGATACCGGGAGGGTGTAGATGAGTCACATGGATAGCGCCACCCAGGCCACAACTCCAACTGAAGGGCCAACTGAAGAACCCCAGCTTCAGCGCGGCCTCAAGAACCGGCATCTCCAGCTCATTGCCATCGGAGGCGCCATTGGAACAGGCCTCTTTCTGGGATCCGGGAAGACCATCTCCCTAGCGGGTCCGTCTATTTTGCTGGTCTACCTCATCATCGGAGCAGTACTCTTCTTCGTCATGCGGGCCATGGGGGAGCTACTGCTGTCGAACCTGGCCTACAAGTCTTTCGCCGACTTCGCAACAGACCTCGTTGGCCCCGGCGCCGGGTTCTACATGGGGTGGACATATTGGATGTGTTGGGTCGTCATAGGTAACGCCGACACCATCGCGATGTGCGGATACTTGGCCGCTTGGTTCCCTCATCTCGATAAATGGATACCCGCCACATGCATCGTCTTACTATTGACATGTCTTAATATGGTAGCCGTAAAACTTTTTGGCGAGATGGAATTTTGGTTTGCGATGATTAAGATCGTCACCATCATCGCATTAATCCTTGTCGGCGGCTACCTTGCGATCACCGGGTTCCAGCCACCCCGCAGCGGGGTTCCGGCTGCGTCATTTTCTCATTTGTGGGACCGTGGCGGGTTCTTCCCCACCGGATTCATGGGATTCATAGCCGGCTTCCAAATTGCCATTTTCTCGTTCCAAGGTATTGAGATGGCAGGCACCGCAGCAGCGGAAACAGCAGACCCTGAACACAATCTTCCTAAGGCTATCAACTCAATCCCGGCTCGTGTCCTTATCTTCTATGTTCTGACCCTAGGCGTCATCATGGCAGTTCAGCCGTGGGATCTCATCAATCCGCAGGCAAGTCCTTTCGTCGAAATGTTTAGCTTTATTGGGATCCTTATTGCCTTCCATATCGTCAACTTTGTTGTGCTCACCTCCGCTGCATCTTCAGCGAACTCGGGAGTTTTCTCTACTTCCCGAATCCTCTACGGGCTAGCACGCGAGAAAGACGCCCCGCCAGTCTTCGCCAAGTTGTCCAGTCGTCACATTCCTCGCAATGCCCTCATCCTCACTGCGATGTGCATTGCGCCAGCCATCGTCCTCGTCACCCTTGAAGACTCAGTCATGGATGCTTTTTCCCTCGTTGCAGGAGTCTCCTCGGTGCTCTATCTGTCGGTGTGGGGACTCATTCTGGTCTGCTACCTCAAGTACTTAGGTAAGCATCCCCAACGCCATGCGGAATCAGCCTTCAAGATGCCTGCTGGCCGTGTGATGTCGTGGGTCGGCATCCTCTTCTTCATCACCATCCTCATCATGCTGGGCTTCTCGGCAGATTCTCGTCAGGCCCTTATCGCCGCTCCTGTCTGGGTGATATTTATGATGGTGCTATACCGCCTTTTGGCTTCCGCCCGTGCCGATCACACTCGTATCGACTTCGACGCCGAGCGGATCCGTGCCCTCGAGGAGCTCCACCGCACGCAAGAGGATGAGCACCAAGCCTGACCGCAGCAATCTGGTCCACAGCCGCTTTCAGCCTCGCGACTCATGACCTCCTAGCTCTACGAGAATGACGGAGTTACTTCAAGTAGACCGGAGAGTGCCGTGACAAAAATCCCCACTACATATATGGGTCCGGGCTCTCGAGTGCCGCGGCCATCGCCACGACGCGAAAACTGCCCGATTCGAAGCGACGATGCCCCCGTATTCCCGCCACGTCGCATGGCACGTGCACGTCCGGTACTCCTCGCCGGGAGGACCTCAACGAGGAGATCGGCCCCGGCCGATCCTCGTGAGCCAGTGGCTTGACGATTTTTGTCAGGCCCATGAGGGAAGAGGCTGTTGTGAGACTCGCCGACCCTCTTCGTGACTTTTCGCAACCCTCTGTCGAACCCTGCGTGGCGTACGTGTCCGACCCATTACCTATGGCAGGGCCGGACGACCCCGTGCTCCTTAGCTTCGAGACCTCCGCGGATCGTTCCGACAACCCTCTTGGAGTCGTCGAGCCAGTAGGTGACTTTTACGCTCTAGCTAAGGGGCGGCCATTGCCTCTCCCCCAGACATTGCGATGTTCATGGAACCATCTATGCGATTCGTCGTCATCTTCTTCACGCCGTTAATCAAGGCGCTAGAAAAATCGTTCTTATTAGCCTTCACCTTGATAAAAAGCGTATTCAGATGGGGGTTAGGGGCAGCGCCAGCAGACACTCACCGCCTTACCAGCGGCATTCGCCCCGTCGGCGCGACCACCGCATGCCATCCAAAGACAGACTCGTCGCAGCAATCATGACGAGCGCTGCAACCTTCACGGGAATTCCTGGAACAAGTCGCATAAAAATCACAGCTCGGGACATACCATCCCTTTTTGGAGGAATACTACATATACTTGCAAGGTATGGCGGGCCTCAAGATTTGTATCGGACGATCCGCCGCTTCGTAAAGCTACCCCACTGATTCAGTTCAGCAGGCAGTACCACCAGAGGGCAATGATGGTGACACCGATGATCGTCACAACAACGACGATGAGCCACGTCAGCCAGTCAGGACGCTTACGCACCGCGAGCTGCTCGTCACTGTCATCACGCATAGGAAACCTCCGGGACCGGGTCGCATGAGGGGATGCAGATGCCAGAGTAGCGTCGCGTCACAACTCTCCCGATCCAGCCGGTTAGCGTTCAGTGAACGGCGCTCCAGATGACGTATCGACGTTTAGGGAGGCGCCAGCGCCGCGCTGTATCATGTATCCCGTTCATCTTCCCCTAAGAAATGAATCAGAGTTCTCATTTCGCGCACACAATCATGGAGGTACTGTGCCATCGAGACTGACCCGTCGTTCGGTTCTGGCTACAGGTGCCGTCGCTTTGCCAATGACAGCCGCTGCCTGCGCCAAGACCTCCGTTGGTAATGGTTTTGGCTCTAGTGGGAACTCTGCCACCCCGACGCCTACTCCGACCCCAACCCCCGCCACTCTGACAATCGCCGCAGACCACCCGATCACCGAGCTCCAGCCTGGTGATGCGCTGAAGTTTGCTGTCGCCAATGGAACCCTCAAGGACGTCAAGGTCACGGATTCCGAGGGCAGCGAAGTCACGGGCACTCTCAAGGACGCAGTGTGGACCCCGTCGAAACCTTGGAGTCTCAAGACCTCTTACACCGTCGCTGCGACCCTCTCGAATACCGACCCCCATGCTGGCTCGACAACGACGGTGACCAAAAACATCAAGAGCATCGATGGCGCCGTCAACGTCGTCGAGATGCTCTACAGCGACGCTTCGGTTGGCATCGGCATGCCGGTCATCATCAAGTTCGGGCACGAGGTCATCGACGCTGACATGCGCGCCAGGATTCAGAAGGCCATGCACATTGATGTCTCCCCACAGCAGGAGGGAGCGTGGGGATGGATCGACCATTCCCAGTTGATGTGGCGCCCCAAGGATTTTTGGAAGGCCGGCACGAAAGTCAACGTGAGCGGCAACCTCACCGGTCTCCCGACCTCCAGTCACCGCTGGATCACCCATGACGTCAAGGGTTCCTTCCAGGTTGGTCAAGCGCGAATCGTCAAGATTTACATCAACAAACACAAGATGGACGTCCTCCAGGACGGCAACGTTGTGCGCACGATCCCGGTGACCACCGGGAAGCCCGGTGCAAGCACCACTACTCGGTCTGGCACCAAGGTCATCATTGAACGCGATGCCACCAGAATCATGGACTCCTCGACGGTTGGCATCCCTAAGGGGAGCTCGGATTATTACCACCTCAAGGTCAAGTACGCCATGCGCGTCACCTACACCGGTGAGTTTATCCACGCCGCGCCGTGGTCCGAGCGCTCTCAGGGCAGCGCCAATGTCTCGCACGGTTGCGTCGGTTTGTCCACCGAGAACGCCAGATGGCTGTTTAACTTCTGCGCCGCCGGTGATCCCGTCATCAACTCAGGTTCAAACCGTATGTTCAAGCCGGACGAAGGTATCGGTTGCTGGTGCTACGACTGGAGCGGCTGGCAGAAACTCAGCGCAGTGTGAGTTAGTCCCCTCATACCTGCGAAACCCTCTACCTCGATGCAAGGTAGAGGGTTTCATCATGTCTAGGTGTCCTCACAGTTTGATGGCTTCTTTTCGGCTCCATGACGCGGTTTCAGCCCTCGTCGACGGTGGCCTATCACCGGTTGACGCGACACGCTCAAACCCTCAACGTCCTTGGGGCGACCGGTGGTGAATTCCTAATGTCCCACCCGTCCCGGAAACGCCGGGATCGAAGCCCCGATGCCTTTAATGGCGAGAGGAAGTCACACCGTGATCCGCCCCAAGCGCTCAGTCCGAGGTGCTGCCGCCACCATCGCCCTCACCTCCGGTATCAGCGTTGTTGCGCCGGCCGTCATTGGCTCGGTCGCACACGCAGCAAATACGCAGACGATGTACACGACCGCGGACGTCAACGTGCGGTCTGCCTCCTCCAACACCGGCAGGGTGCTCACTGTCGCGGCACGCGGCCAGTCGGTGAAGGTCACCGGCGAGAAGGTGCGCGGGTGGGTCCCCGTTGCCGTCAATGGCACCAGCGGCTGGATCTACCAGCGCTACCTCACCGAGGAGAACGTCCACCCGGTGCACTTCGGCTCCGATCCTCTTCCCGACACCATGATCGCCGCTGTCCCGGTTAACGTTCGTAGCGACTCTGCTAATGCTGGCAAAGTCCTCACCGTTGCCGAGCGTGGTCAGCAGGTGCAGATCACCGGGCGTCCTGACGGCGGTTGGGTCCCGGTCTCCGTCAACGGCAAGTCCGGATGGATTTACGGCCGCTACCTCACCACGGGGAAGGCAGCTGCGGCCCCCGCCAAGCCAAAGACTGACGCTAAGAACGACTCTTCGACGAGCCGCGACCAGGGTCGTCCAGCCCTTGGCAACGCCGCCACCCGCACCACCAGCGGGCTCAACATGCGCACCGCCCCTTCGCCGTCCGGGCAGGTCATCAACCAGCTTGCCAGCGGTGCAGGAGTCCAAGTTACCGGCGAAGTCCACGGCAACTGGGTCCAAATCCGCGCCAACGGCTACACCGGCTGGGCATACCGCACCCACCTCACCGGCAACGTCCCAGCCGCCCAGCCCATCAAACACGCCGAACCCACAAAACCCAGCACCCCAGCCAAACCACGAACTCCAGCCAAGGACGACGCCCCCATCCACACCACCAGCGACGTCAACGTGCGCACCGCTCCCAGCCCCACAGCCAAGGCCATCACCGCCCTCGCGCAGGGAACCGGAGCCCGCCCCACCGGCGAAGTCCACGGCAACTGGGTCCAAATCCGCGCCAACGGCTACACCGGCTGGGCATACCGCACCCACCTCACCGGCAACGTCCCAGCCACTAAGGTGGACACTCCCTCTCGTAACACGCACAGGGGGAGCGATACCAGCCGCGACAAAGCCCGTCCGCCGCGTCAGGATTCGAGCAACGACGATTCGGTCAAGGGTTCCGGTCGCATCGCCGGCCGCTGCATTGCCTCGTTTTACGACGAGCCGCAGACGACCGCCTCGGGCGAGCAGTTCAACCCGAACGCCATGACCGCGGCCAACAAGACTCTGCCGCTGGGCACCCGCATCCGCGTCACCAACGTCCGTAATGGCCGTTCGACCGTCGTCCGGATCAATGACCGTGGCCCGTACGTCGCCGGGCGTTGCGTCGACCTGTCGCGTGCTTCGTTCGCCAGGATTGCGGATATCGGTCAGGGCACAGCCCCGATCACCTACACCATCCTCGGCTGAGCTCAACGCCTCGTAGGGGCGGTTCGCTATTAAGCGGGCCGCCCCTACGCACATCTACCGGGTCTACGTTGGTCGCTCCAACCCAGTGACGAAAACTGTCAGCCGACGCCCGAACACATCTGAACCATGAGAAATATGCCGGTTTCTTGGTGATTTTCATTCGCTAGCCGTAGCCTTGGTTGTGCCATAGTTCACACCGTGGTGACGCTCGGGAACGAACCCGCAGTGCCACCCGTCCACGTATGTCCGGCCACCGGTGATTGTCCGGACGAGGCCGCCAGGAAGGAACGCACGATGGGTTCGAGTGCAAGGTTCGTCGACGAAGACACTCACCTCGATTTCAGCAAGGTTGTCGCTACTGACGGCCAGGTGGGTTACGACGTCGCGGGTCTGCTCAACAAGACCGGCAACGTCATGATCGACCCGGGATTCGTCAACACGGCATCCTGCGAGTCACAGATCACCTACATTGACGGTGAGCAGGGAGTTTTGCGTTACCGCGGCTACCCGATTGAGCAGCTCGCTGAACAGTCGACCTTCCTTGAGACCGCCTACCTTGTCCTCTATGGGGAACTGCCAAGCAAGGCCCAATTGGACGGCTTCGAGGAGCGTATTCGTCGCACTACCCTCATCGACGAGCGGATGCGTGACCTCTTCCGATGCTTCCCCCGTCGGTCCCACCCGATGCCTGTGTTGGCTGCGGGCATCATGGCCCTGTCGACCTTCTCACAGAAATCCTCCGGCACTGATCCCGACCAAATCGAGGCGGCCACCACTCGCCTCATCGCCAAGGTCCCCACCCTGGCCGCCTTCGGCTACAAGAACTCGATGGGCCAGCCGACCCTCTACCCCGATAACTCCCTGAGCTACGTCCAGAACTTCATCCGGATGAGCTTCGGCTTCCCGACTGAACCCTACGAGTTCAATGACGAAATCACCCGCGCTCTGGAAACCCTGCTCATCCTGCACGTTGATCACGAGCAGAACTGTTCAACCTCGACGGTCCGTATGGTCGCGTCGTCGGGTGCCAACATGTACGCGGCGGTTGCCGCAGGCGTCAACGCCCTGTCCGGCCCGAAGCACGGTGGCGCAAACCAGGCCGTCCTCGAAATGCTGCAATTTATTCGCGACTCCGGCATGACCACTAAGGAGTTCGTCCGTAAGGTCAAGGACAAAGAATCCGACATCAAGCTGATGGGCTTTGGCCACCGGATCTACAAGAACTACGATCCACGCGCCGCCATCATCAAGAAACATGCCGACCGCATTATGGAACTCCATACCGGTCGTGAGGACCTTCTCGAGATCGCCAAGGAACTTGAAGAGACCGCGCTAAACGATGACTACTTCAAGGAGCGCAAGCTCTACCCGAACGTTGATTTCTATACCGGCCTCATCTACGAGGCCATGGGCTTCCCGATGAATATGTTCACCGTGCTGTTCGCACTGGGACGTCTGCCCGGGTGGATCGCCCAGTACCGAGAGCAAGTTGCCAGCGGAGGCAACAAGATTTGGCGTCCGCGTCAGATCTTCACCGGGTCTGACAAGCGAGATTACGTACCACTCAACAAGCGTGCCTGACGTAAACCGGCCTGGGAGGAAACTCGACCTCCCAGGCCGGTGTGTCTAAGGACTCGTATGTGTCTCTGGCCCTCGCATACGCCCCGTACCGATATCCGATTCCCCTAACCATTTTTGTCGGCTCCGGGCGCCTCGGATCATCAGGGTGTCCCGACCACCCTTCGCTCGGGATTTTTGTTCACCAGACTTCGGGCTGCTCCGCGCTTCTCCCCGGTGCGACGCCGATAGACTCCGGCACATGGATTCGGCCGAAGCGATGAACCTCCCCAAAGTCGTGCTGCACGATCATCTGGATGGTGGGCTACGTCCGGCGACAGTTTTAGAACTCGCCGCGCAGCGAGGCCGGCCCGTGCCTGCACAAACCCCCGAGGACCTCGCAACCTGGTTTTTTGAGTCAGCCGATTCCGGCTCTTTGGCCCGTTATCTCGACGCCTTCACCGAAACTATCGCCCTCATGCAGGATGCTGATTCCCTCCGGCGCGTCGCACGGGAATTCGTGGTAGATATGGCCACTGACGGCGTTATTTACGCCGAAGCTCGATGGGCTCCCCAACAGCATTTAACAGGTGGGTTGTCCGCTGCGGAGGCCGTCGAGGCAGTCCAGGTTGGCTTAGTAGACGGGATGGAATCTGCATCGCTGTCGGGCACGACGATCATCGCCCGCCAAATTCTGTGCCTCATGAGGCATCTCGACGTCCCCGAGGACGTGGTAGATCTTGCCGTCAACCATGCTCCGGGGGTCGTTGGCGTCGACGTTGCTGGGCCAGAGGATGGTTTTCCGCTAGCTCCGTTTACCAACGCGCTCACGCGCGTCCAAGCGGCCGGAATCCACCTCACCGTTCATGCCGGCGAAGCTGCTGGGCCGGAGTCTATTCTCGACGCCCTTAATCATGGGGCAGAGCGTCTCGGACATGGGGTGCGGATCATTGAAGACCGCGACGAATCCGGGTGGGGTCCGACAGCCCAGCAGGTGTTGTCGAATCAGGTGCCGTTGGAGGTCTGCCCAACGTCGAACACCCAGACCGGCATCTGCCGCAAGGTTGCCGAGCATCCGCTATCGACGCTGTGGTCTACCGGATTTAACATCACGGTGAGCTGTGATAACCGCCTCATGAGCCGTACGACGACGTCTCGAGAGATATCGCTGGTCTCCCAGGCACTCTGCTGGAACCGCGACGACGCCCTGGCTGCCCAGCGCAATGCGCTGCAAGCAGCCTTCTGTTCCCAGGACGATAAGCAGTCTCTCGTTCCCCTGCTGGTCTGAGCGCACGGTAGGTGGGGGTGGTGTGGTTTCACCCCCACCACCAACCTCACAACACCTCAGACACAGGCACACACTCAATACCCAACGCCTCACCCACCGGCGCACTCACCAACTTCCCACCACAAGTCGCCAAACCACGCCGCAAATCATCACGCGACCCACACGCACCCCTCCAACCCTCATCAGCCAACAACAACACATACCGCATCGTCGCATTCGTCAACGCATACGTCGACGTATGCGGCACGGCACCCGGCATATTCGCCACACAATAAAACACCGAACCCCCCACCACAAACGTCGGATCCGCATGCGTCGTCGGATGAGAATCCTCAAAACACCCACCCTGATCCACCGCAACATCCACCAACACCGACCCCGGCACCATCCCCAACACCATCTCATGATCCACCAAATGCGGAGTCCGAGCACCAGGCACCAACACCGACCCAATCACTACATCAGACTCACCACACGCCTCCCGAACCGCCAACGGACTCGAAAACCGCGTACCAATACGCCCACCCCACACCTCATCGATATAACGCATCCGCGCCACATCCACATCAAACACCGTCACATCAGCACCCATACCCGCAGCCACACGAGCCGCACACAACCCAGCCACACCACCACCAAGCACACTCACCCGACCACGACGCACACCCGAACCACCACCAAACAACACACCACGACCCCCAGCAGACTGCAACAAACAATTCGCACCCACCTGAGCAGCCAACCGACCCGCAATCTCCGACATCGGAGACAACAACGGCAACGAATGATCAGCCAACTCCACCGTCTCATACGCAATCGACGTCACCCCACGCCCCAAAAGCTCACGAGTCAACGCCTCATCAGCAGCCAAATGAAGATACGTAAAAAGAACCAAACCCTCATGCAACCGCCCATACTCCTCCGCAACAGGCTCCTTCACCTTCAACACCAAATCAGCATCACCCCACACCGACTCCACATCACCCACAACCCGCGCACCAGCACCCACAAAATCCGAATCCGGAATACCCGAACCCACACCAGCACCAGCCTGAACCAACACCTCATGACCACGACCAACCAACGCATGAACACCCGCCGGCGTCACAGCCACACGAAACTCACTATTCTTAACCTCAGTAGGAACACCAACACGCATCACACACACTCCTTACAACAACACCCGCCAACAACAACGTTGACCGGCTGCGACTAGTTACCACGAGAATAAGCATCGATACAGCCCCAATACCACGGCATGACAAAGGAACTTTCGACTTTTCCACATTGACCCCGTAAACCTCGGGATCCATCCATCTGAAACCGGCAGTGCTAGTGATCGGCCCTCTCGAATGCCCCAATGAGCGGCGGGCAGACAAACTCTCCGGTGGTGCGGCCGTCCCGGTCCAAAACCCACCCCATGGACTTGTGGCTGCGCATATACACAATCGTCTCCGCAGGAGCTAGACCCGGTATTGCCTCAGCAACCGCGGACTCGATCATGCCGATTCCGTTCTGACGCTCCACCCGAAAGTTGACCCGTAGGTTGTTACTACCCGTGATCCACATACATGAGCGCAATCCCGACTGCTGGCGCAACAGCTCCAGCACTCGAGTCTTGTGGTTAAGAGGGATGGTGGCGGTCCACGTGCACTCCAAACTCCACCCGCCCAGCTCCGCGACGTCACACCGCAATTCGATCTGCCGATTGGTTAGCAACTTCTGCAGCCGACGATGCAGGGTGCTGGCGGGGACGTCGAGGGTACGGGCAAGTGAGGTGGCGCTGGTACGTCCATCGACAGCGAGCGACTGAGCCAGCTCCCGGTCCAGGTCGTCAGGAGGAAGCATCCATAACTCTCCTGGTCGGGGCCCCTGGCAAGGATTTTCTCCGTTTTACTCAACGCATCGATGCGCCAGGAATTCGAGCCGATAACGACCGATGTCACTAAGGCGCTGCGCGAGCCATGAACCCCACGCAGCCCTCCGATCCAGTCGATGACCATGTCTGACAGGGTGGGAAGATCAGGCGCAACGACTGTCAAGAGAAGGTCACGGTCCCCCGTCGTCTCGTCAATGCTGACGATCATGGGGTTAGCGCATAGTGTCTTGATGACTTGGGGGAGACTCTCGGTATGGCAGTCGACCTCAACGATGGCCGTCATCTGCTGATTGAGGTTCGGGCACGCAGTTATCCATGCGATTCCGTCATCGACCAGGCGCTGCCAGCGGTGGGCGACAGTCGTCGGGGAGACACCCAAAACTTTGCCTACCTTGGCCCAGCTGGCACGCGGGTCGATCTGCAAGACGTTGACGAGTCGTCGGTCAAGCTCTTCGTACATGTGGCTCCTTCGCCGACGCTGGGAAGATCCTTAAAAGTGTCTCACTTCAATTGGAAATAATGTGCACCTACCCCGCCAATTGTGCGCACATCTGTCGCAAGGATCGCTGCACGAACTCCCAGTGCCAAGGTAGGGGCCACACGGATCAGCGAAGAGCCGTCGGCCTGCACAGCTGCAGGTCAGGGCAGGCCCCTTGGACTGCAGAAATGCCGCCAGTACAGCGCATGTGACTGACAGTGACGCCAAGGAAACCGGCTCTTCAGCATCAGACATCGTCGTCAGGAGGAACCACAATGACCGCCACTAATCCCATCCGAGTCGTCCAGTGGGGCCTGGGAGCGATGGGCCAGGGCATGGCCAAACTCATCACGGCCAAAGACGGACTGGAGCTTGTCGGGGCTATCGACGTCAATCCGGCTCTGGACGGTAAGGATATCGGTGAGGTCCTCGGCATCGATCCTCTCGGAGCCAACGTCACAACCGATCCCGCCTCCATCCTCGATTCCAACAAGGTCGACGTCGTCACCATCGCCACAACCTCGTGGGTCCACGACCAGATCGCCGATCTGCGCACCATCATCACCGCTGGCATCAACGTCGTGAGCATCGCCGAAGAGATGTCCTGTCCTGAGGCCCAGAACCCCGACATGGCCAAGGAACTCGACGAACTCGCCAAAAAGCACGGCGTCTCGGCTGTCGGTGTCGGTGTCAACCCCGGATTCGTGCTGGACCACCTCGTCGTCGCCCTCAGCTCCGGAAGCCAGGACGTCACCCATATCGAAGCCCGCCGCGTCAACGACCTCGCCCCCTATGGCCAGACTGTGCTGCGTACTCAGGGAGTCGGAACCACCCCCGAGGAGTTCAAGGCTGGAGTGGCGGACGGATCCATCGTTGGCCACGTGGGCTTCCCCGAGTCCATCCGGCTCATCAGCGACGCTCTCGGACTGGGAGTCGACTCGATCGAGCAACACATCGAGCCCATCATCGCCAAGGTCGCCCGTCCCGCCCGCGACCGCACCGTCGAGCCAGGCCAAGTGGCTGGCTGCAACCACACCGCCGTCGGCCGCAGGGAAGGCGAGGAGGTCATCCGACTCATCCATCCGCAGCAGGTCGCCCCAGAGGCCGAAGGCCAGGAAACCGGCGACTTCATCACCATCACTGGTGTTCCGGACATCTCCATGTCAACAGGCCCAGAAATTGCCGGCGGCAAAGCCACCGCGGGAATTTGCGTCAACACCATCCCGCGCATCGTCGCTGCCACCCCCGGCCTCAAGCGCATCATCGACCTGCCCTCGCCGTGTGCCCTCATGGGACCGTCGGCCTACGAGCGTCGCTGAGCGAGGTCACCATGGCAGATATATCTCACACCGCCCCGCTAGCGGACAGCCCCATTCCGAAGGGCACCTGGGTCGAGGTCCGTACCATCATCCTGCAGCCTTCCGAACGGGCCGCTGCCGTACCGGAAGACACCGCCGCCACCCCTCTCGTGCAGTGGGTTAGCGGATTTCTCGACGAAGAAGCACACATCGGCGACGAGGTCACCATCACCTCGATAATCGGACGACGTCACACCGGCGTCCTCGACTGCGTCAATCCCAGTTACAGCCACAGCTTCGGCAACACCGTGCCCGAGCTACTGACCATCGGCACCACGCACGAACCCATCACATTTCACGGGCAGGAGGACCAGTCATGAGCAATTCATATGACGACGTCATGGCCCGCCGCAGCGACATCATGCGGCGCGCCCTCGCCCTGGACTATGACAGTTTTCAACACGGTGACCTCATCTTCGATTACGACGCCCTGATGTCCTCCACTGGCTACAGCCTCGATGACGTCGCACGCATCCAGGCCGAGACCAAAGTTGGCGACACCCCGCTGTACGAGTTGCACCGTCTCACCGAAGCCGTCCGTGAGATCGCCGGCCCTGGAAAGGGCGCCCGGATTCTCCTCAAGGACGAGGCTGCTAATGCGTCGGGCAGCTTCAAAGCTCGTCGTGCCTCCCTGAGCGCCCATGAGGCCCAAGCCAAGGGGTTCGCCGGCATGGTAACGGCAACCAGTGGAAACTACGGCGCTGGCGTCGCCTCCCAAGCCGCTCAGCGCGGGCTGGCCTGCATCGTCATCCAAGAAATCTACGACTCCCAACACGTCGGCCAACCCGAGATTGTCGAAAAATCCCGAGCCTGCGAGGCCTACGGCGCAGAAGTGATCAAGCTGACGGTTGGACCGGAACTTTTCTACGTGCTGCTGCGCACCCTGGAGGACACCGGATACTTCAACGCCAGCCTTTACACCCCCTACGGCATCGCCGGTATCGAAACTCTCGGCGCCGAGATCGGCCGCGAGGTGCAGCAACGCTACGGACGCCAGCCCGACGCCGTCGTCGTTACTCACGCCGGTGGCGGAAACATCACCGGGACCACCCGCGGCCTGCGCAAGATGGGCTGCGACCAGACCCAGGTCATCGCCGTATCGGTGGATCTCACCGGGCTGCACATGGCCTCCGACCACGACTTCAACAACAAGTCGTTTACGACCGGCCACACCGGCTTCGGCGTGCCTTTCGCAACCTGGCCGGACCGCGTCGACGTCCCGCGCAATGCCGCACGTCCGCTACGTTACATGGACGGCTACCAGCTAGTGTCCCAGGGCGAGGTCTTCTACATGACCGAGCTTCTCACCAAGATCGAAGGCCTAGAGCGCGGACCGGCCGGCAACACCAGCTTGACGGCCGCGGTTGCCATGGCTCGTCAGATGGATCGCGACCAGATCGTTGTCGTCCAAGAGACCGAGTACACCGGCGCTGGAAAACACCACAACAGCCAGCTGTCATTCGCACGGTCGCGCGGCATCGAGGTTCGGCGCGGGGATCCAGCCGGCAACGTCCCGGGCAAAGCGATCGTCATTCCTGAACGCCTCGATCAAGTGAGCGTCCACCCACTCGACCTCGACAAGCTGCGTCACAGCTACTTGCGCCACGCCAGTCAGATCGTGGCACCAGAGCAATGGGGAGACGCCGAGTTGGAGTTCCTGGCGGCTGAGACCAACACCACCACTGACGACGTCCGCCTGATCGGCACTGAGCTGGTGACGCGCACGAAAGGAGCATGATGTCCAACCCGGATCAGGAGCGCGTCGAACGCTACGAAGCTCTGCGCACCGAACTCGCCGATCTCGACGACGCCGCCCTCAAGGAACGCTTCTGGCAATTGTGCGAAGAGGTTATGACCCCGGTCGTTGACCTCGCCCGCACCCACACCACCCCGTCCATTGAACGGTCCGTCCTACTGCGCATGGGCATCGACTCGGTGACAACCCACGCCGTCGTGGAGAACGTGTTCGCAGCAGGCCTGGGTGGCAAAGGGGCTGGCCACGCCGTGCTGCGACTATCACGTCGTGACGGCATTGGTCTGCGTGACGCAGCTACCCGCATAGCCGAGGACCCCAAGGCCCTCGACGAACTATTCGACGGCAGCCCGCTGCCACCTGCAAAGACACCGACCACGGATTCCAAGGAAGGAGCCTCGGCATGACTATCCAAGACACGTGCCTGCACCACAAGCACACCCGCGAACGCGAGCAGCTCGGCCCGAATAACAAGTCCGCCGTGACGCCTTCAGAGCCCGTCGAGCCCCGCACCGAGCAGGACCTCCCAGGCCCGAATACCAAACTCAATGTCGAGGAGATCCTCACCGACCTTGAGCACTACCACCCCCGTCGCAAGGGATGGACCTGGCGGAACGTGCCGGAAGAGGGAATCGACATGGGCGACTTCCACTACCGGAACATGTCCACCCCGTTGAAGCAGAGCATGCCTCTGCCCGCCGCAGAGTACTTCGAGAACATTGATCCCCAGCCGGCACCCGTCGTCACCTCCGAGATCGCCTCCGGGCACTTCGAGGACGACCTGCGCCGTATGAGGATGGCGGCCTGGCACGGAGCTGACCACATCATGGTCATCCGCACCACCGGACAGAGCCACATCGACGGACTACTAGAGGGCACCCCGGAAGGTATCGGCGGCGTTCCGATCACCCGTAAACAGCTGCGCGCTAGCCGCAAGGCCTGCGACCTCATCGAGGACGAGGTAGGGCGCCCCATCAACTTCCACTCCTACGTGTCCGGAGTCGCCGGCCCTGAGGTGGCCGTCCTCTTCGCCGAAGAGGGGGTTAACGGTGCTCATCAAGACCCGCAATACAACCTGCTGTACCGCAACATCAACGCCTACCGCAGCTATGTTGACGCCGGTGAAGCCAAGAAGGCGATGGCGGGAGCTCAGATCTTCCAAATCGACGGTGCACACAACGCCAACGCCACTGCCCGGCACGGTTGGAAGGTCATGCCCGAGCTCATGGTCCAGCACGGCCTCAACTGCATGTACTCAGTGCTGGTAGGAATGCCGAAGGACCTCATCGGCCTGTCGACGGTTCCGCCCAGCGCTCCCCCGGCGCCGAAACTCTGGTACGACCTGCCGTACGCAGTAGCCCTGCGCGATCTGTTCAGCGAGTACAAAATGCGCGCCCAGCAGAACACCCGGTACATCGAGTCCGACCTCGCCGAGGCCATCCGCACCCACACCATCGACACTCTCATCTCAATGCTGACCAGCGCGGACATCCAGAGCACCATCACCCCTGATGAAGGCCGCAACCTGCCCTGGCACCACAACTCTGTCCGCGGCGTCCAGACGGTCAAACAGACCTGGACCGCTCTCGATGGCATCAAGGAGATGGTGACCATCAACCGCGAGGGGCCACTCGGCCACATGGTGCGTGACCTCAAGGAGCGGGCGATCGGTTTCCTCACCGAGATGCTGCACGTGGGTGGCTACTTCGTCGCCGTTGAGGACGGATTCTTCGTCGACTCGGCAGAATTCCCGGAACGCAACCACGACGGCATCGCCCGTGACGGCCAAGGCGGAATCGCCGAGGGAACCGTCGTCGAGCGTGACCCCGACTACCTCGCCCCAGTCTGCGACCATTTCGGCAACAACAACCTGCCCGAGGGCCTTAACAAGCCGTGCGACCTCATCGACGGCTGCACCTTGTGCAAACCCGAGAAAATCATCTACATCGATGAGCTCGACCCCAACGACTCGGCCGCGACCCGCCTGGCCTGCACCCGCCCGTTCCGCGACGGCACAGCGCTACGGCCCGAGGCTGAATGGGCCGGTGACGGTGTCGTCCTGGTACAGATGAACATCCCCGGCTCCGAGGACATCGCCCGCGAGGCGGCCGTCGAGATGGCACGCAAGATGGGCATCACCGACCCACAGGTATGCAACCTGCAAGTGCTGCACCCCGCCGAAGGATGCTTCGTTGAGGTCAAAGGCCAGGCGACCCACGTCGACGTCAACCCATCCAAGCTGACGATCCCCGAGAAGATCGAACTGCTACCCGCCGACGAACTACGCCAATTCGTCACCGACCACGAGTTGTCGGTGGTGGCCGGCACTGTCGGTGAGGACGAGCACAGCGTCGGGCTGCGCGAGATCCTCGACATCAAGCACGGTGGCATCGAGAAGTACGGGGTGAAATATCGCTACCTTGGCACATCGGTGCCGGTGGAAAAGATGGTCGATGCCGCTATCGAGAGTGGCGCCGACGCCATCCTCATCTCCACGATCATCAGTCACAACGACATCCATCGCACCATGATGCGGAAGTTGGCTGATCTGGCCACCGAGAAGGGCATCCGCGACAAGGTCGTTCTCGTCGCCGGCGGCACCCAGGTGAACCGGGAGATGGCAGCAGAGACCGGCTTGGACGCCACCTTCGGGCGCGGCACCAAGGGCATCGACGTCCTTGACGCCATCGTGCGCACTATGCGGACCCGCGCGGAAGCCTGATCGATATGACCGTGCTCACGACTCTGGAGATCGGCTCCACCATCACCAAAGCCAACGCCTTCCGCATGGAGTCCGGGCTACTGCACCACATCGGGCAGGGATTCGCCCCCACCTCGGTGGCCGCCGGCGACGTGCGTATCGGCGCGGATGCCGCGATCGCTCAGATGCGTGAGCAATGCGCCTCACCTCCGGCCGCCGGGGAGATCTTCGTGAACTCCTCGGCGGCCGGTGGACTGCGTATGAGCGTCCATGGCCTCACTCGGTCCATGACGGCCAGGGCTGCCCGCGAAGCGGCTCTGGGCGCCGGGGCCATTGTCACTATGACCACCGTCGGGGCAATGGACGAGTTCGACCTGGAAGATCTCCAGGAGAATCGCCCCAGCATCATCTTGCTGGCCGGTGGAGTCGATGACGGAGAGAAACGCATCGTTGTCGAGAACGCGAAAGTCATTGCGTCCGCCCAGCTTGGGGTGCCAGTGGTCTATGCCGGAAATTCCCGAGTGAGGCGGCGGGTCGAGCACATTTTTGTCGATGCCGGCCAGCCGCTGACATGCGTTGACAATGTCTTCCCTGACGTCGACGTGCTGCGTGTCGAACCGGTGCGCGCCGTCATTCACGACGTCTTCAACGACCACATCACCGCTGCCCCAGGCATGCACGGCCTAGTTGAGCTGACCAACCACGAGATCCTGCCAACCCCAGGAGCCGTACTGCTCGCCACTGAGTTGTTCGCCGATGCTGTGGGCGATGCGGTGGTGGTCGACGTTGGCGGTGCCACAACTGACGTTCACAGCGTCACCGACGGGTCCTCGGAGTGGTCGGCTCGGGTGATCGACCCCGAACCACGTACCAAGAGAACCGTCGAGGGAGACCTCGGCGTCTTCGTTAACGCACGTCGCGTCGCGGCGATGACTGACGAGGGAGAGGACGAGGAGCGTCTGGAGTGGCTACGCGCCATTCCCAGCGACGAGCGGGAAGCCGAGGTGACTCGGTGGCTTGCCCGGGAGGCTGTCGAGGCTGGGGTAGGCCGTCACGCCGGGACGGTGACCGAGATCTTCACCCCGACCGGCAAGACCCAGGTGGTGCGTGGCAAAGACCTCAGCGCGGTCCGCTGGGTGGTGGGAACCGGTGGGGCCCTGACTCGAGTGCCGGGCGGTGCGGATATTCTCCGTCGAATCTGTACCGGAGCTGGCGCCCAACTGTTGCCCAGCCCTGAAGCCACCATTGTCATCGACCGCGACTATCGATTCTCCGCCCTCGGGACGGTAGCCCAGTGCTACCCCGACGAGGTCCGTCGTACCTTCGCGGCCTGGATCGAATCCCTCACTGGCAACACAAAACTGCCCAGCGACGAGGGGGTAGGTGTCAATGATGACGCTGCCCCACCCGACGTGACAAAAAACGACACCCCACACGGGTTGGAAAGCACATCATGAACCGCTCCACTCCCCGGTTGGAGATTTTCGCCGACCGTATCCGCGACAACGCGCGAGCAATCGTCACTCAATGCGCCAAACACGGCGTTCAGGTCGCAGCAGTCACCAAGGTGTTACATGCCCACCCAGTGCTCCTCCAGGCTCTGGAGGACACCGGCATCACGATGCTTGCTGATTCTCGACTTCAAAACCTGCGTCAGATCGCCGAATGTGGCACCTCGCTGCCAACCATGCTGTTGCGAGCCCCCGGGCGTCACGACATTGACGACACTGTTCAGCTCGCCGACATTTCTCTCAACTCCTCCCTCACGACGATGACCGCCTTATCGGAGGCTGCTGTTCGGGCCGGAACCCGCCACGGAGTCATCGTCATGGTCGATGTCGGCGATCTGCGTGAGGGAGTGTGGCCCGACCATCTCGTCGATGTTGTCTCCTCGGCAGCCGCCCTGCCCGGCATCGACGTTAAGGGGGTCGGTACCAACCTGGCCTGCTACGGTGGAGTCCAACCGAGCGTCGAAAATATGACTCGCCTAGTCCAGCTACGCGACATGGCGCGCGCGGCCACCGGCCTTGAGCTGGGTCTTATCTCAGGCGGGAACTCGGCAAATCTTCCGCTCATGATGAGTGGTGCCATGCCGTCCGAAATCAACAATCTGCGCATTGGTGAAGCCATCATTCTGGGGCGCAACACCTTGGATCGGTCACCATGGCCGCAAACTCGTCAAGACACCGTCGAGGTCGTCGCCGAGATCATCGAACTCGAGCGCAAGCCGTCAATTCCGCTGGGACGCACCGGCGAGGACGCGTTCGGTCAACATGTCACCTTCACTGATCGCGGCATTCGACTGCGTGCCATCTGTAATCTCGGTCGTCAGGACGTCAATCCGTCCGATCTGGCGCCCGTCGACCCCGGCAACATCGTGCTGGGAGCCAGTTCGGATCACCTCATCGTTGATATGACTGATTCTTCCGAGTCCGTCGAGATCGGCACCGAAGTGAGATTCTGGCCTACCTATGCCGGTTTACTCGCCACCGCCACCTCCTCTGCTGTGTGGAAGGCAGCGGCCACTCCCCATCGCCTATGAGGCGACCATCATCACCTTCACCGAACAAAGGAGTTCTTGTGAGTGCACGAGAAACGCAATCCGTCGACACACCGCGCCGCAGCGCCTTGGCCAGACCCGTGAAGAAACCGCCAGCCACTCTCGACCTGGAAAGCCCCACAGAGGAGCGCGAGCTACAACGCGGGCTGACCAACCGTCACCTACAGCTCATTGCTTTGGGCGGTGCCATCGGCACCGGAATGTTCATGGGATCCAGCAGCACCATCCACCTTGCTGGCCCATCTAGTGCTCTCGTCTACGCTCTCATTGGGTTTTTCCTCTATTTCATGATGCGAGCCCTCGGTGAGATGCTGCTGTCCAATCTCAACTACAAGTCTTTCCGAGATATCGCTGAGGACCTACTTGGCCCAGCTGGTGGTTTTATCGCCGGCTGGACGTATTGGTTCTCGTGGATCGTGGCCGCCATGGGCGACATGGCCGCTATTACCGCCTACTTCCAATATTGGTGGCCGAATATCCCAAAGTGGCTACCCGCAACCGCCCTGGCCGCTGTCCTCCCCGCCCTCAACATCATTGCCGTGCAGTTCTTTGGTGAAGCCGAATTCTGGTTCGCCCTCATCAAGCTCATCGCGGTCGGCGCGCTGGTCATTGTCGCCATCGCGCTGTTGGCAAGCCGCTTCGTCTCCCCTGACGGTGACCCCGCTACTATCGCCAACCTGTGGAATGATGGCGGTTTCTTCCCCAACGGCCTGATGGGCTTCCTTGGTGGCTTCCAAATCGCGTTCTTCGCCTTCGTCGGCATCGAACTCGTTGGTACTGCTGCCGCTGAAACTAAGGATCCTTGCACCACTCTCCCAAAGGCGATCAATGCCATCCCGGTGCGGCTTGCCCTGTTCTACGTGTTCGCCCTGCTTGCTATTACCGCTGTCATTCCGTGGCGCAAAGTCGTGCCCGGGGTAAGCCCCTTCGTGTCGCTGTTCGGCTTGGCGGGCTTCGGCGCAGCTGCCAGTGTGATGAACTTCGTCCTGCTTACCGCTGCGGCGTCCTCGGATAACTCTGGTCTGTATTCGACCTCACGAATGATGTACGGCTTAGCTCTCGACGGTCAGGCTCCCTCGCGGTTCCGAAAACTGTCGAGTAACAACGTGCCACGCAACGCACTCGTCGCTTCGTGCCTGCTGCTGCTAAGCGGCATCACTTTCCTCTACACCTCGGATTCGATCATGCAGGCCTTCGCCCTGGTGACGACAGTTGCCGCCCTGCTGTTCCTTTTCACCTGGTCACTCATCGTTGTGTGCTACATCGTGTACCGCCGCAAGCGCCCACAGCTCCACGAAGAGTCCATCTACAAGATGCCTGGTGGCGTCCCCATGTGCTGGGTTGTGCTGGCCTTCTTCACCATCAGCCTGGTCATTCTTACCTTGGACCCAACCACTCGGATCGCAGTGCTCATCACCCCGATCTGGTTCGCGTTCATCGGATCGATGTACTTCGTGCACCACCGCCACGAACAGCGTAAAGAGGCGCTGCGCTAATTTTTACCGTCACCCCAGCGCCGCAGGCACGCCACATGCTCGCCAGGCCGGGGCTCGGGGATTTTTACGTGAACCGAGGTGACGCGGTTGACTGCGCACTGCAACATGCTGGCTCGACCACCTCAGTGCCCCGTTACACATCGGCCAACACCTGCGCGAAAATTTCATGGGCATGTTCGCACAGACAGCCGTGAATCCTCCTTGGATTACCATTATCCTGCCCTGACCATATATCAAATCCGTCGCACGTAAACCCACCGGTGTTACACTGCAATAAATCGCGTCGCGGCAAGTTGAGTCATCGTCGATTCAGCCTCATCGCGCGCCCCTGATCTTGGTGATCGTTTTTAGGAGACGATTGATATGACTGGTTTTAACCAGATTCCAGATAGGGAGCGGTACCCGCACGCATTGGCGTCAAACGAGCACCGCGGCTTGACTGCACAGGAACCTGAATCGTCGCCATCCAGCCCCCACCCAGAGGCCCATCTGCATCGCAACCTGAACAACCGTCACATTCAGCTCATCGCCATCGGTGGGGCTATCGGAACCGGACTGTTCCTAGGCTCTGGCAAAGCCATCCGCGCCGCCGGCCCTAGCATCATCGTGTCGTACCTCATCATCGGTACCATGCTTTATTTCGTCGTCAGGGCTATGGGCGAGTTGCTCATGTATAACCTCGACTACAAGAGTTTCCAAGACTTCGCAGCTGACCTGATCGGCCCTTGGGCTGGATTCTTTCTGGGGTGGACGTATTGGCTTTGTTGGATCGTCACCGGTATGGCTGAGCTCATTGGAATTACAACCTATTGGGACTTCTGGGTTAAGAATAGAGGGACTGCAGCTCTGCTCGCAGCCGCCACATTGTTTCTCCTACTCTGTTTAAATCTGCTCACCGTAAGGATGTTTGGAGAGTTAGAATTCTGGTTTGCGCTCATCAAGATCATCGCGATTATTTCCCTCATCGTCCTCGCCATCGTGCTGGCGGTCATGAAGTTCCAGTTTCCGTCGGGAAGCATGGCATCCGTGGCCAACCTGTGGAACCGTGGCGGCTTCATGCCCAACGGCTGGAGTGGGTTCTTCGCTGGTTTTCAGATGGCAGCATTCGCGTTTGTGGGAATCGAGCTCATCGGGACCACCGCCGCCGAGACACGGGATCCCGAGAAGACCCTGCCTCGGGCTATCAGCGCCGTCCCCGCTCGAATCCTCATCTTTTATGTCGGTGCCCTGCTCGCGATCATGACTGCCGTTCCGTGGGACGAGGTCCGGGCAGATTCCTCCCCGTTCGTGCAGGTTCTCGGGCTAGTTGGATTCGCTGGTGCAGCTAGCGTGATGAATTTCGTCGTCCTGACATCGGCAGCCTCGTCGTCTAACTCTGGGATTTACTCCATCTCAAGAATGCTTTTCGGACTCGCTCACAAGCGCATGGCGCCGAAGGTGTTCGGCGGACTCAGTAAGAACGGCGTCCCCCGCTGGGGCCTCGTCATCACTGTCCTGGTCCTGAGCACGGCACTACTCCTAGCCGCATCAGAGTCGTTTGTCGAGGCATTCACCCTCGTGACGACAATTTCGTCGGTACTATTCATCTTCGTCTGGAGCATGATCGTCATCAGCTACATGAAATACCGCAGGGTTGCTCCCGCAGCCCATGCTGCATCGAAGTACCCCATGCCTGGAGGTCGCGGCATGTGCTGGGCCGTGTTGGTGTTCTTCGTGTTCGTCCTCGTGTTGCTGGCCCAGGAAGCCGACACTGCGCGAGCTCTGGCCCTCACACCAATATGGTTTGTCATCCTCGGCGTCGGCTGGTTCTTCGACCGCCACCACGCTACCCATGACGACGTAGGCACCGACGAGGCCCATCCGAAGGGAGATAGCTAAGTGACGATAATCGTCAGGCACGGTTCCACCTGAACGCCGTGCCTGCGCCGCAGTTCTCTACTACCGACCCTCAATCCTCAGGTTTTACTTTTCTATCCCCTACTCGCCGCTTCTCAGCCAATGTCCCCAGCCTTTCTCCGAAGCGACCCGACCCTACTCAACCCGGCCCCGCACCGGGCCAACCCGGTGCTTCGCTATTTCTGACAGTTCACAGGAGTTATGACACATGCCACGTTGTCCATCGCCTTCTCACGCCATTATTGATCTGTCTGCCATCGCTGCGAACCTCGCCGTCGTGAGGAAACGCGCAGGCGACCGAAAGGTCCTCTTTGCCGTCAAGGCCGACGCCTATGGGCATGGGGCAGTGGAAGTCTCGCGCTATGTCGAAAAACACCGGTATGCCGACTGGCTCGCCGTCGCCACGGTCGCTGAAGGCCAAGAGCTGGTTGAAGCCGGCATCACCCTGCCCATACTCAAACTCTCCCCCGCCGATCCTTGGGACATGGATGCAGCCATTACGTCCGGGATTCGTCTCACCGTGGTGGATTTCGACACCCTGGAGGCGGTAAGCAAAGCCGCTGTACGACTAGGAATCACTGCCAAGATTCATATCGCTGTTGATAGCGGCATGGGACGCATCGGGCTGCGTCCTGAATGCCTTGCTGAACTCACTGCTGCCGCTGACCGCGCCAAAGGCGTCGAAGTCGAAGGCGTCTTCACTCACCTGCCCATTAGCGATGTGCCGGAGGGGGCGGAGTTCACCCGCCGCGAGATCGACACTTTCATGACTGCTGTCTCGCTGATAGAAACACATCGTGGGCCGTTCCCCCTTGTGCACCTGGCCAATTCCGGCGCCATCCTCGGGCACGATCTGGGGAAAACCTCCATGGTGCGCGCCGGCATCGTTGGGTACGGATACGATCCCAACCCTCACGCCGACCGTGCCGACCTACACCCTGCCCTGTCCTGGATCAGCCACGTCACCTTCGTTAAAACTGTCAGTGTGGGGGATACCATCGGCTACGGCAGAACATGGACAGCCAGCGAAACGACAAAAATCGCCACCGTCCCAGTCGGTTACGCCGACGGACTGTCCCGAGGACTGTCAAATAAAGGACACGTTCTCATTAGAGGGTCCGTTCATCCCATCGTCGGTCGGATCTGCATGGACCAATTCATGGTCGATCTTGGCCCCGATTCGAACGTCACGGTGGGAGATGAGGTGGTGCTCATTGGAACCCAGGAGGACGAAACTCTGACCGCTGATGACATGGCCGAACTCCTCGGAACCATTAGCTACGAGATCACTTGCGCCATTTCCAAACGCGTGGATCGGTACTGGGTCGGGCAGTGACGAGCCCAAGCTCGTCATCGCGCAATGGCTGGAAGAGAGTATTGCCCAACCTCGTATTACTAAATTCCCCGATTCGGTTGGGAACCGATCACGTGAGGGCCCGGACCATGCTCCGATCGGGAGAAATCGTCACCGGGTTGCTGCTCTCCCGAACCGGACAGGACGTGTGAGGAGAGCAGCGCTGGTTACTCACTCGAAGTGGTAGTGCTTCACGACCTTGTCGATGCATTCGCGAGCCATCTGCGCGACAGGCATCTCGCAAAAGACCCGCAGGAGAGGCTCGGTGCCAGAAAACCGAACAATGATCCACCCACCGTTGGCGAAATAGACCTTCACCCCGTCCATGTCGCTGATGTGATCGACCTCTAGGCCGAAGTCGGGCAGATCCTTGTCCTGGTAGATACGCCTCTTGAGGTACTCCTTGTCCTCAGGGGCGAAGGAGAAGTCGTCCTCCACCATCTCTAGCCGACCGTAACGCTCCTCGATGTCGGCGTAGATCTGCGAAAGCTTCTTACCCCGCTTGGCGATCATTTCCACCAGCAGGGTGCCAGCATAGACACCATCCTTGCCTGCAATATGCCCCTGGACGGTCAAACCACCGGAGGACTCACCACCGATGACGGCGTTGGTCTCGGCCATCTTGGACGACACCCACTTAAATCCGACCGGTACCTCGTAACAGGTCTGCCCGTGGGCCTCGGCGACACGGTCAAGCAGGTGGGTCGTCGCGAGGTTACGCACGCAGGGCCCCTGCCATCCCTTGTCCTCCAGAAGGTAGGTGTACAGCAATACGAGGATCTGGTTGGGATGCAAGAAATGCCCCTGGTCATCAATGATACCGAGGCGGTCTGCGTCACCATCAGTGGCAATGCCGATATCGGCTCCACGCTCGACAACCTCCTGGGCCAGAGTCTGGAGGGTTCGCGAATTCGGAGAAGGAAGGCGCCCACCAAAGAGGGTGTCGCGACGCTCGTGAATGGTATCGACGTCGCAACGGGCCGTCATAAGGATGGTCTGGAGGCAGGTGCGGGAAACGCCAAACATGGGGTCGAGGACGACCTTGAGGTGGGCGTGGCGGATGGCCTCCAGATCGACATGATCAAGGATCGCGTCGATGTACCAGTTCATTGATGTCTGCACCTCAATTACACCGTCACGAAGGGCATCAGTGCGGTGCACGCGCCTAATGTCCTTTGGGCTGATGGAATTGGCGCGGTGCTGAATGGGTTCAGTGATCTCGACCTTGGCATCACGGCCACCCTCCGTGAACACCTTGAGACCGTTATAAGTGGCAGGGTTGTGGGAGGCGGTCACCGCCATACCGTAGGCACAGCCGAGGTCCCGAACGGTCCACATGATCATCGGGGTCGGAGCAGGCCGGTCGATGATTCTCACGACGATGTCGTTACCGGCGAGTACCTCCGCTGCCCACCAAGCGAATTCCGGGGAAAGGAAGCGCTGGTCGTATCCGATGACGACAGGGCGATGTTCCTGATTTTCGTCGTGTATACGGTCGGCAAGCGCCTGAGCGACCCGCTCAACATTTAAGCGAGTAAACGTGTCCGCGATGATGGCTCGCCAGCCGCCGGTGCCAAATTCAATTTCGTCCGCCATGGCTCACAGGTTAGGTCGAAAAAGCCTTCATGGTTCGTAAAACCCAGCCCCATGGCAACTGCGCTCATCGCTCCTGCGCGATAGCAGGAATACGATGAGCGGGCTGCCGAACGGAATCAGTCCAGGCGCCGGGCGGAGGGCCCCGGACGTGTGACCACGGTAACGGCCTGTCCAGCCTCCTCCGAGTACTCGTCGCGGTACTTACCGAGCCACGTACTAGCGAACTCCGGAGCCTCGGCATTAGGCACGAGAGCCCACACCGAGCCACCGAAACCTGCCCCGAACGAGGTGGCCCCAGTCGCTCCAAGTTCGCGAGCGATGCGCGCGAGAGCCGATGTCTGTGGCACTTGATTGCCAAGAAGGTCCTCGGCCGCGCGTTGCGACTCGTCAGCCATTCGACCGAATCTTTCAAGGTCACCACACGCCAGTGCTTTCGACGCCTCAGGAATGATGCTTTCAGACTCGGTAAGGAAGTGATCGAGGCGCCGAGTGAGATCGGCGCGATCGCTCACCACCTCGTGCAACTTCTCAGCATTAGGGTCGGCCACTAGGGCATCCCCGAGGACAGCGTCCTCACGACCTGTGGTCGAATTCCACCGTTCGATGATCTCGCGCGTCGCCAACGATGCCGCGTTGTAAAGATCACGAGCAGCTCCGGTCTTCTCGGCCGCGACCCCGGAAACGATGACGACAAAGGACATGTCTTCAGGGAATGGGACCCGTTGCTGCAATCGAATCGGGCAGAAGCGAAATTGACCGAGCTGCCCGTCCTTACTGCACACCATTGCGGTGTGGTCCTCTGAACCGCCAAAAGTGCCCACACCTGCGGCCCCTACCAGGTTCTTGAAAGTCATACCGTTCTCATGACAGGCCAGATACCCAGCCAGATCGGCATCGTCGGTGATGTTGTCCTGCCAGGTGCGGGTATCAGGCAGCCCATTGAAATCAGCCAGGCCCAACACGATCGCGCTGACGAGGGCAGAGGAAGAACTCATCCCACTGGCTAACGGCAGGTCAGAAGTGAGCCGAATCCTGGCGGGGGCCAAATCACCGAAATTTGCCGCCAAACGGTCAACAACGGCTTGTGCGTACCTACCCCAGTGACCAGCCGGCAATTTTGGATCATGACCCGCGGCTAAGGACAGCTCACCGGGAGCGGCGTCCGTCGACACCGTTATCCCACTGTCACCCGGCTCGATTGAAATCGTCACCCCGCGATCCACGGCGGCCACCAGTGTGGACCCGCCAGCGTAGTCAGTGTGCTTGCCGAGAACCTCTATCCGTCCCGGAACGAACCAGCGTGTCACAGTTTCACCTCACGGCTGCTGAGAGCCTCCACTACAGACGTAATGTCGCCGCGGTTCGACATGTCGAGAACTCCCGACTCGACCGGAACGACATCAAAATGCTCGCCATGCTCCACCATCCAGCGCACTGCATCGACAATCTCGTATTCCCCGCGCTCCGACTTGTCGATCGAGCGGCACGCCTCGAAGATTCTCGGGGTAAGAAGGAAACAGTTCATCGATACCAGCGCAGTCTCTCCGGCAGCATCAACGATGTGGGGGTCCGGCTTCTCGATGATATCCGTAAGTTGACCTGAATCATCAGAATCCAGCAGGGCGAAGGCACGAATGCGCTCAGGATCGATGTTGGACTGCGCGATCATGGCGCGCTTCGTGAAACCTAGGGTTCCTGAGGCGGGAACCTCGCGAAGTCTGGCGACCGCGTCCTCCGGGTAAAAATTGTCAGAGTTCACAACCAGCACACGGTCATCACCGGCAAATTCCTCGGCGGCTGCGACGGCGTCCGCAGTACCCAGAGGATGCTCCTGGACCGCATAGACAATCGATAACCGCGATTTTTCGCATGCGTCGTAGTAGTCCCGGATTACGTTGTGTTCAGGGCCGATCACCAGACAAAATTCGTCAAAGCCAGCGTCGGCTAGCGCTGAGATGACGTAGTCGAGAAATGGACGATCATCAAGACTGATCATTGCCTTGACGCCGGCTGAAGCAGCAGCTGCTTGGTCTGCTGTAAGGGAGACTCCCTCGACAGATTTGCGCATCCGCGTTCCCAAACCACGCGCCATGATGACGACCTTGTGAGGAGCCGTTTGTGCCACGGGATCGTGTGTCATGTGGGTAATCCTAGGAATCAGTTCGAGTCCGCGCGCAGATAGGGCAACATCCGGTCACCTAAGATGATCCTTTTCCATTTCTACCCGTCCGTCAGGGGACACATCAATCACGTATCCTAGCGACATGGTCACCGGTAGTAACGGCACCTCAGGCAAGAAATCGCAAGCTAGCACGCACACCTGGGCAATCCTCTTCTTCCTCGCCCTCATCGTCGTTATGCGGCATAGCGCCTTGGGTGCGCTCCTCAGCTTGGTGGTGGTCATGACGATCATCATGTGGGTCGTTCAAAGACAGAAGGCTCAGGCCAAACGAGTCAAAAACGGTGGGCACCACGAGTCCACCTCGGACAAGCAAAATCTGGGGAACCTGAACCCCAACCCCACAGACGACAAGAAGGTCATTGAACGCAGACCTCGATCATCAGCAAACAGGGCCGACAGCTTCTCCGCCTCTCCGGACAAGGGCCTGTTCGGTGGCTCCTTCGCTGCTCTGACCGATGCGTTGCCCGGCAACGTTGATGAGCCCGGTAAGCACATTGAACCCGCGCAACCTCAGCAACATCACCCAGCCCCGGAACGAGGGTCTTCGCAGCATCATGCTTATGCACCGCGCCCCTCCCATCAGCCTCCGGATTCCGTGAGTTTTCACGACCCCGAATCCCTTCGGCCTGAGATCTCTCGGCCCGGAGTCGAGCCAGCGACCAAGCCTGCCTCCCGTGTTCTGGCACCCGCCCCACCGATAAAAACCACAGCCCCGGCTCCTGCTGTCACTCAGAAAGCCGCCTCAACCGCTGCCCCGGCAAAAATCGCCCGCGGCAGCCGATTCGACGACAACCGAGGCGGATCGGCAGCTATTTCCATGACCCGTGAATCAGCTACGACAAGCCTGCACGAGGTCCCCGAATACAACGGTTCGTGCCTATCCACGTCTTCCCTCTTCGCGCAGCAATGACTGAATTAGCACAGCGGTAATCGGAAAACCCGCTCATTCGCGGTCCCGTCACGAGGAACAGCAAAATAAGTCTGACCTCCGGCGGACCGGGCATGATCCAGCCCCAACCCCCAGCGTGCTGACATTTTTCGCACTCGTGCAACGACCGGATCCGACAAGAAGACGGACCCCAACACAAGCAGCATGCACCTGGTCACAGACCCGACTTGCCGCTTCGTGCCGCTGCAACCACACCCCTATGGCGGCCCCAGAGCGCTGACCTGACGGTGTCGAGTACCAGCTCCGGGTTATCCCGAATCATATTCGGCGTGACCCGAATGACACGCAATCCAGCTCCAACCAACAGCGCATGGCGCCTGGCCGTCGCCTCGTAATCTGCCGGTCTCCCGTGAAAGGCGTAGCTATCGATCTCGACGACCACGTTCTCCTTCTTAAACCAGAGGTCCGGGAAGACGGCGTTCCCGTCAATCCACAACCTCTCGTTTGCCTTCCATCCACTGACCCGGTGGCGGCGGAACAACGCATGAATCTCCCGTTCAGCAACAGACCATGGACGGTCTAACAACTGCCGCAACACTCTTCTGACAACGCTGGATGGGGCCTTCCTTGCCAACTTAGGGCGAACTCCGCGAAGGTCTTCGGTAGCCACGTAGCCTTTCCGAAGGCATTCCGTGGCGGCCTCCCAGTCCCCACGCAACGCCAACCAAAAGCACGTGTAGGCACAGGTAGTACGCACACCGTACCGGTCCTCAATGACGGGCTCGCTCCCAGCGCGATGGAACCTTAACCATGGCCGACGCGAGCACCGGGGCATCGAATGTGGAACGATGACGTCAATCTCGGTCATCTTGAGGTCTCTCATCCCCGCCAGGTACAAAGCAGCTCTGCCAGTGAAGATCGCGCTCGGGCGCCACAACCTGACGGCTCGCATCCACGCCTCTGGGTGCCTAGCGGCCATAGCAGTCATGACGATTCTGGGCAGAGGTCTAATAACGTAACCTTCCCGTGCTGCCCGCCGCGCCTGCCGAGCGACTCGTCCCACTGAACTGATTTTGGCCACACCACCGTTGGCCTCCAGAATGTCAACTAACTCCATATCTTCAGTTGTCGTTTGAAGCCGGGTATTTTCGTCACCCAATTCGACATCTGTGGATAACTACCGCGGAAAATATTGGAGTTGTCCACAGGTTCCTTGAGGCGCCGCCCGCATCTCGCAAGCCCAAGCTCCCAGCCTCATAGACCGAATCCCTGGCCGCACCCTCCCCCTATGTGTCCGCGACCTCCCTGACCAAAAATCCCACCACCCCGCCACCTGTGACATCCCCGTGCAAAGTAGGCTTGCGACATGGCAGAGATGCGCATTGAGAAAGACAGCATGGGCGAGGTCGAAGTACCCGCCGAGCATTACTGGGGAGCCCAGACACAGCGTTCCCTCCACAACTTCGAGATCGGCCGTGACACCTTCGTTTGGGGCCGAGACATGATCCGTGCTCTCGGAACTCTCAAGAAGTCCGCGGCACTAGCCAACAAGGAACTGGGTGAGTTGCCGGGCGACGTTGCCGACCTCATCGTCCAGGCCGCCGACGAGGTCATCGCCGGAAAACTCGATGACGAGTTCCCGCTGGTGGTCTTCCAGACCGGTTCGGGCACCCAGTCCAACATGAACACCAACGAGGTCATCAGCAACCGTGCGATTGAGTTGGCCGGTGGCGAACGCGGGTCGAAGAAACCCGTCCACCCCAACGACCACGTCAACCGTGGCCAATCTTCCAACGATACCTTCCCGACGGCCATGCACATCGCCGTTGTGTGTGCCCTCAATAAGCGCCTCTACCCCGCCGTCCAGCAGCTTCGCGACACTCTCGACGAGAAGGCCAAAAAGTACGACGACGTCGTGATGGTCGGCCGCACCCACCTGCAGGACGCAACGCCGATCCGCCTCGGCCAGGTCATTAGTAGCTGGGTCGCCCAAATCGATTTCGCCCTCGACGGCATCCGCTACGCCGATTCACGCGCCCGTGAACTAGCCATCGGCGGCACCGCCGTCGGCACCGGCCTCAACGCCCACCCTGATTTCGGCCCGACCGTCGCTAAGCACGCGACCGAGGAGACTGGCATTGAGTTCAAGCAGGCCGACAACCTTTTCGCCGCGCTGAGCGCCCACGACGCCCTAGTACAAGTTTCGGGGTCGCTGCGTGTCCTCGCCGACGCCCTCATGAAGATTGCCAATGACGTCCGCTGGTACGCGTCTGGCCCCCGCAACGGTATCGGCGAACTCCTGATCCCCGAAAACGAGCCCGGCTCTTCGATCATGCCTGGCAAAGTCAATCCGACCCAGTGCGAGGCCATGACGATGGTCGCCACCCGCGTGTTCGGTAACGACGCGACAGTCGGCTTTGCCGGTTCTCAAGGCAACTTCCAGCTCAACGTGTTCAAGCCCGTCATGGCCCATGCCTGCCTGGAGTCGATCCGCCTTATCGCCGATTCGTGCATCAGCTTCGACAAACATTGCGCCTACGGCATCGAGCCAAACCCCGACAAAATCAAGGAGAACCTCGACAAGAACCTCATGCAGGTCACGGCTCTCAACCGTCACATCGGTTACGACCTGGCTTCGAAGATCGCTAAGAACGCTCACCATAAGGGCATCAGCCTGCGGGAGTCCGCTCTGACGGTCGGCGGCATGAGCGAGGAGGATTTCGACAAGTGGGTCGTCCCCGCCGACATGACTCACCCCAGCGCCGCTGAATGATTTTCATCGCCACGACGACACGTCGGGCCGGTCACTGCATCGACAGTGACCGGCCCGACGTTTTTGTGCACAGAGAGGAGGAAAACCCGGGACACGGACCGTTTCGAGGGCACGATGTTCCGTCGGAATTGCACACCGAGCGCGACCACCGAAAATGGGGAAACCCGCCCCGACAAGGACCTACGTAGCGTGAGTCCATGCACACCTGATGTGTGGGGCATCACCCCTTGACAGCTCCAGCAGCAAGTCCGGACTGCCAGTAACGCTGGAGGACGAGGAACAAAATCACCAATGGGACCACTCCGATGACGGAAGCGAGCATCACGGCGCCCTTGTCCGGAGCGAAATAGGCCATCATGCCGTACAGTCCCTGAGTCACCGGCTGCAAGTTCTCATCAGTGATCATCATCAGCGGTAGCAAGAAGTTGTTCCACGTCGCAACAAAAATGAACAGAAAGATCGTCACCATGGCCGGGGCCAGCAGACGCAGCACCATAGTGGAGAAGATCCGGAGCTCTCCCGCCCC
The DNA here is from genome assembly GCF_003030305.1 of Cutibacterium acnes. Lineage (NCBI taxonomy): Bacteria > Bacillati > Actinomycetota > Actinomycetes > Propionibacteriales > Propionibacteriaceae > Cutibacterium > Cutibacterium acnes. The sequence continues at coordinate 2,423,408 of NZ_CP023676.1, forward strand.
GTCAATACGGGCGGCTTCGAGGAGCTCCATTGGCACCGACGAATCGGCGTAGACATTGCCGAGGAACACCCCAAACGGGCTGACCATCGATGGGATGATCATTGCCCACATGGTGTTGACCAGGTGCATCTTGATAAATAGCAAGTACAACGGAACGGTAAGCAACGCCACCGGCATGAGCAGGCCAACCATGATGACGACGAGCAGCACTCGGCGCCCCGGGAACCGGAATTTTGATATCACATATCCACAGGAGACAGAAATAAGCGTCCCAACGACTCCAGACACCGTTGAGTACAGCAATGAGTTGAGCACCCATCTCGGAAACATCCCCTTGGTCCAGGCCATGAGAGAGTGCCAGTTGGCGGCCCAGTTGAACTCGCCGAAGGCGAACCCAGAAGTGCTCACCAGATCGGTGTTGTTCTTGGTAGACGCGATGACCAGCCAGATGATAGGCAGCAAAAAGTAGCAAGCTACAACGGCCAAGATCACCCATGTGATTGTCCGGGCCGCCTTGGAGGGGGCAATCGATCGAGGCGGGAGACCATCCAATGAGGGGCGGTAAGGGATGCCATCCTTGGTGACGGCGGTCTTGCCGTGTGCCATGTCAGTCCGCCTTCCTCTGGACCAGGGCGTAGATCATTGCGAGCACCCCGGCGACCAAAGCCATCATGATGGACACCGCCGAGGCCGGACCGGCCCCGCTCGGGCTAATATTTCCGTTCATAGTGTTGTAAGCCATCATCATGGGCGTGTAATCACGCGGCATCCAAGTCGCAACGGTGGCCAAAACGGTCGGCTCGTTGAACAATTGCACAGTACCGATGATGGACAGCAGGACTGCCAACATAGCCGCGCCTCGAACCATTGGGATCTTAATTTTCGTCATGATCTCCCAACCGGAGGCGCCGTCGATACGTGCGGCCTCGTAGAGATCCGAGGGAATCGCCTGTAGGGCAGCTAAGAAGATCAACATGTTGTAGCCGGTAAAGGTCCACGTCGTCATATTGGCCATTGATGCGAGGATGACGTGAGAACTTAAGAGACTGAAGTTCAAATGTCCCGCGAAAGGGGAAATCTCGGGCACGTAGAGGTAGGCCCACATAATCGCGGCCACAAGCCCTGGGATCGCGTAGGGCAAGAAGTACGAAAGGCGCCAGAACCCGAGATGGCGCACCAAGTACGAGTCGATAACTAGAGCGAGGAACAGTGCAGCAAGGATCATGATCGGGATTTGGAAGACACCAAATAGCATGACGCGACCGATGCCGTGCCAGAAGGCTGGATTCGTGCATACGTCCTGGAAGTTCTCTAGACCGACAAATTTCTCCACTGTCCGGCCTCCGCCATAAAGGCCGCCTCCCTCGGCAACCTGCTTGTGGAACCCAGCCCGGATGCTCTCAATGATGGGAGCAACGAACACGATGATGAAGACGATGGTGAATGGCAGTGCGAATAACCAGCCAGTTAGCGCCTCGTGTCTGGCCTTGCGACTAGCCATCGTGGATGAGGACATGCCGACTCCTGTGAAGAATTGTCACGGTGCGGATCTTCCCGCACCGTTCGGCGACCATGGCGATCGCCGCGGACTGCGTCAATGACAGATCAAAACTGTCAGTCGAGGTGGGGTTTGGGGCCTCCTGAGCCATAGGAGACCCCAAACCGGCAAAAATGATCGGTCCGGACTGCGCACGCCGCTACCCTCGCCCAACCCGGAGCCGACCACCTTGCGTGAAAATCACCCGTTCACGGGGAGTCCAGCGTCCTTAAGCGCCTGGACCGAGGTGTCTTGCGCAGTCTGGAAGATGTCACCGACCTTGGCCTTGCCGGCAGCGGCACCAGCACCTTTCTCGTTCATCTTCGTGCCCACGACAGTGAAGCCAGGGATATACCCGAACTTCGGGGCGAGCCTCTCATTTGCCTTAGCAAGCTCGGCCATGACGTCTTGGCCACCAAACTGCTTCTTCATCTTCTCAGGAGTAGTCACCTGCCCCTTAGCGGCGGGGACCAAACCTTGGGTAGCGAGGTCGTTGACTTGAGTGTTGAACCAGTCGTTGAACTGCATCGCCTGAGCGGGGTACTTGCAGCCCTTGACGACGGCGACACCGGAGCCGCCGTCAGGTCCAGTCATGTCTGATCCTCCGAAAGATGGCAGCTGGACGACGCGCCACTGACCGTTGTAGCTGGTCTTATCGAGGGCGTCCAGCATGAAGCCAGTCTCCCAAGCAGCAACGATATTGCCGATGAGTTTCCCGCTGACAAGGTCTTTCGTGTACGCGTCGCTCCAACGGGCGTCAGTGACAGCGCTCTTGTCGTCGAGGGCTTTCTGCCAGAAATCGGCAACAACTTTGCTCTTGTCACCGTTGGTATCGACCTTCCACTTATCGCCTTCGGCGGAGTACCACACGGCGCCCGCAGCAGCAGCCTGAGCGGATAGCCAATTCTGGGCTTCATCGGGCTCAAATCCGAGGATGTACTTGCCCTTGGCGGCAGCCTTCTTGGCGGAGGAAAGCAACTCAGAAGAGGTCTTCGGAACCCCAATGCCAAGCTTCTTGAACTCGGCCTCGTTGTATACGTACACCAGTGGGCCAGTGTCTTGGGGCAGACCAACGACCTTGCCGCCAACAGACATCTGCCCGTAGGCACCCGAGAAATGGCCTTTATATTTCTCAGCCTCGTTGGTGACGTCCTGCACCAAGCCCTTGACGTACATGTCTGGGACCTCGGAATATCCCGACTGGACCAGACAGGGGGCAGTCCCAGCCTTCACGTCAGCCTCCAGCTTGGGCATGAGCTCATTGGCCTTGCCCGGGAATTTCGTGGCTTCAACCTTGATGTCAGGATGCTCCGAGTTCCACTTTTTGACGATGCCAGCGACCTTCGTCATCCCCTCCCCGTCGGGCAAACGGTGCAGGTACTTGATGGTGACCGGGCCGGAAGCTGCCGCGGACTGCGACGCAGCCTTACCGGGCGACCCGGATCCCCCCGAGGAACTGCCACAGGCGCCGAGCACGAGTGTTCCGGCGACGATCGCAGCAACAGAGGCCATCCGACGAGTACGGCGTGTGATCATGTCAACCCTCTTCCTTGAGTAAATGGGCCACGAGTGGACCCGTAGCCTGCCGACCGGCGTGTATTGGATACCGCCCTAGAATCCACCACATCGCTGTGTACACGTGTACATTACGACTCGTGGCCCACCTCCGACAAGTGGGGTCGCACAACCGAGCGTCACCGATGGTGGACCGGAATAATGAGGAGGATTGTCGATGAGTGCGGAAACAGGCCGACCCACTATGCACGAGGTAGCTCGGGTCGCCGGTGTCTCCCATGCCACAGTGTCACGGGTCCTCAACGGCCACACCAACGTTGCCCCCGCAACCGCACGAGCTGTCGCCGACGCGATCATTACCACCGGTTATGTACCCAATCGAGCAGCACGGTCGCTACGAGTCCAGTCCACCGACACTGTGGTCCTCGTAGCCCGCGAAAAAGCCGACGTTTTCTACAGTGAGCCAACTCTGTCGCCGATGGCATCGGGAGCGAATCTTCGCCTCTCTGAGCACGGGTACCAGATGCTGCTAGCCCTCGTCGATTCTTCCCGATCCGCTGAGCGGGTCGGGTCATTGATTGCCGGGGGATCTTTCGACGCGGCAATTTTGGTAGCGATGAGCAACGACGACCCGCTGATCGCGCGTCTTATGGCCACAAATACTCCCCTCGTAACCTCATCCACGCCGTTTCCGGGCTTTGACATCCCTTCAGCTGACACCGACAACGTCGGAGGTTCCCGGGCTATCACCGCGCGACTCGTAGCCACTGGTCGGTCAAAATTAGTCGCTATCGGAGGGCCATCGTGGGCCCCGGTCACCCAGCTGCGTCTCGACGGGTTCCACCAAGGTGCGAAAAATGCCGCCTTAGGGCACACCACAGTCAATGAATGGACCCTCACCGCCGGCAAGCGGGCAATGAGGGAACTCCTTGAGCTTCACCCGGACCTCGACGGTGTTGTCGCGGCCTCAGATCTGCTGGCGGCGGGAGCAACCCGAGCCCTCAACGAGGTCGGTCGGCGGGTCCCACAGGACGTCGGCGTCGTCGGGTTCGACGATGCACCAATCGCGGCTCTCAACGATCCTCCGCTGTCGACGGTGCGCAGCGATGCCAGGGCAACGGGAATTGCCTTAGCCGACATGGCTATCGCGCAGATTCGCGGCCAGGAGCTCCCCCAACCCCACCTCCTACTACCCAACGAAGTAGTTTGGCGAGAGTCGGCCTGACCGGTCCGTCAGACCACCGACGGGCGTTGCAGGTCGGTGTAGTTAACGGCCTTGGCATCAAGAAGTTCGACAAAAGCGTCGAACCCGTTGGCCTCCAGCCACTGACGCTCGGCCTCGGTGATCGGTACGCCAAGTAACCAGTGGACCTTCATGTCGCCAATGTCCACCTGGTCTAGCTGGGGGGTGGTGAAGGGATGGCACCACATGAGATGCGGGGTAGTGGAATTCGGCGCGTACATCGACACAACATCGCCGAAGACGATCCCGGGAGCCATCGACCAGTGATCACGGAGCACCGCGAAGGCGCACGATCCCAGGACCTTGCCCATGACGTCAGAACCGGGAGCGCCCACCACCATAAGCTCCGCGCGAATATCGCTGCTGGTGCCGTCAACGAGGGCGACGGCATTGGGTTCAGCGTGCAGACTCACCGTCGACCAGGTCGACCAACCCGGCGCGGGCGCATCAGCAAAAGCCAGAACATCGATGCGCACCTCTTCGGCGGCGTCTACCATGCCATCCGCACGGGGTGTACCACCGACCGCCTCGACTACGGCCTGAGCAACCTGAGGGCCGGTTGAAGGCATCTGCGTTGGCTCGGCCAGATGCTCAGGCAGGTCTTGTGGGTCCAGCGGTCGCTCAGCCGTTAGCTCATCACCGTCAGGAAGGCGTGCTGCTGGGGAGACGTTTTCGTCGCTCATACATCGATCCTGTCACGTTGATGGCTCTAGCGTGTCCGGGGCGGGGGTTTTCTTGCCCGACGTGGGAAGGTGGAAGTGTTACTGAGAGCACATCCACCGCCTGAACCCGACCGCGAAGGGAGACCATGCCTCCGCTGAAATCCGACGTGTGGACATGGGACACACTCATCCACATCGCCATCATCATCGCTGTAGCGATCATCGCCCGTTGGCTGCTCCGCAAGGGCGTTGATTGGACGATTCATCTCATGGTGTCGCGCTCCGAGAAACGCGAAGCGACGATGCCAGGCCGCACGCGTCGTATCCTCGCAGAGGCGACCGGCGCGAGCATCGATCGACAAAATCAGCGCACCGCAACCGTTGGCGGGCTTCTTTCGAATGTCGGTGTGACGATCATCATCATCGTCGCCCTGCTTTCGGGATTCAGCACCATCGGCTTCAAGATCACCCCCATCCTCACCTCCGCCGGAATTGTTGGCGTGGCGCTAGCCTTTGGCGCACAGACGCTCGTCAAAGACGTCCTGGCGGGACTTTTCATCATCTTCGAGGACCAGTACGGCGTCGGTGACGCGGTGAAAATCAATGAAGTGGAGGGGCTCGTTGAAGATGTCGGCCTACGTGTGACGCGGATCCGGGATTGGAATGGCGCAGCCTGGTATCTACGCAACGGTGAGATCACCAAGGTGGGCAATGTCACTCAGGGCTGGACGACCTCGTTTACTGACATCAACGTGCACGCCTTGGAAGATCCCAACCAGGTGATCCGCGTCATCCGTAAGGTTCTCGACAACCTCGAAGTCGAATTTGAAGGAACCCTACTCGACAAGCCGCTGGTGCTGGGCGTCGGCGACATCACCGGCGACACGATGACCTTCCAGGTCATGACGAAATGCATCGCCAACCAGCACAATAATGTTCTGCGCGCCCTGCGCCGCGAGTGTAAGGACGCCTTCGACGCGGCTCGGATCCGCAGGGTTTTCTGATCGACAGTCCGGTCTTCCTTTTCACCACGATCCCAAGTTTCCTCGGCCCCGGCCATCGCCAGATACCACGTGGTACACCTTTCGTGGGCAGAGAACTCGCCTCTCCCCCCACGACGTGACAGTTTTCGACGTCGCAGACGTCGGACGCTTTTCCGGCAGGTTCACCGGGTCAGCGACCGAGCTCCTCCCGCACTGCCTGCTCCACCGCCCGACTCAACAGCGGCCCAGCTTGGGCCATCGATGCCTCAACATCGGGCTCAATGTCGGACAAGCAGATGATGCGCTCGAAGACACGACGCTTCTCCTCAGGCAGGTCGCACCTCCCGCACACCGCCCATACCGGCACTCCTGCGTCGAGAGCAATCTTGCGGATCGTGTCAGGAAGCTTGCCTAGCAAGGTTTGCCTGTCAAGTCGACCCTCGCCAGTGACAACAAGTCCAGCCCCAGAGATTTTTGACACTGCTTTGGCCCATCCGAGCATTGCAGCTGCCCCCGGGCGGTATTTTGCTCCCAGACAGCGAAGCGCCCAACCAACTCCGCCGGCGGCACCGGATCCCGGATCGTCCCGGTAAGTACTACCGATGGCTGGTTCCATCAGGTCGGCAAGCCTGGTCAGACCGGCCTCAGCAATCGCGATGCCTTCGTGGTCCAAACCCTTCTGAGGACCAAACACGGCAGCCGCACCTTCTGGTCCGAGCAACGGCGAAGTGACGTCACACGCGACTGTCAGCTCTACCCCCGACAATTTTCGATTGAGTCCGGACAGGTCGAGGCGTGTGAGTTCCGTCAACCCTGCTGCCCCGGGAGAAATTGGCGCGAGATTTTTGTCGAGCAGACGCACACCTAAGGCTTCCAACATTCCTGCGCCGCCATCAGTGGATGCTGACCCACCGACCCCAACGGTGATGTCGGTCGCTCCTTTACGCAGGGCAGCTGCGATAACCTCACCAAGACCGCGGCTGGATGCCACGAGGCCACGCCGGGGCGTCGGCCGCCCGGATACCCGGTCGGCCCTCTCTAGACCACAACAGGTAGCCATTTCAATGACAGCATGGCGGTCACGCATTGCGTAGTCGACTTCCGCGAGGTCTCCTGTGGCGCCGTGACACTTGACGGTGACAGCATGACAACCGGCCGCTAGAACTGCCTCAACAGTCCCCTCCCCGCCATCAGCAACCGGGATCGTGATGACCTCACGATCCGGATCAGCCGCAGAAAACCCCCGCCGGACTGCTCGACAAGCCTTCCCAGAGCTCAGTGAGCCTTTAAACGAGTCAACGGCTACGACGACCGGCGCATTCGGATCGGGACGCATGGTCTCAGCATGGCACGCCACCATGTCGTGGCTCGAGACCGGCTCTCCCATCTTGATGACCATTTCTCCCGCCTCGAGTCCTGTATCCTCACTCCTTCGCCCCGACATGCATAATGTCGGCACTTTTCGTCACAACCCGTAAACTCGGGGTCATGGTAAATCGCGCCTACCTGTCCCTGAGCGTTCTTGCCCTCGTGCTGTGGGTGGCCGCGTACCGTCATTTACCCGGCTGGGCAGCTGGGATAACGCTGGCGTGCATCGTGCTGTTCTCACTGTTCTGCGAGTGGTCGCGGGTGCGTACCCTGGCACGCATCGGCAAATCTCGCGGTACCGCTGCCCAGAGCTCGCGCGGTCGTAAGCTGTCCTGATCAGGCCCTCAGCAGCCTTCATGACACGACCGATCCGAACAAGCCCTGTAGTGTTCCTACCGCCCACCAGCCTCGACGCCAATGTCGCGTAGGCTATTTGCCGCCATGCCTGAGAAAAACATCAACAGCACCACCATGCTGCCCGCCGCCCTGCGTCCTACCCCCGACGAATCCGGGATGACCGTGCCGCAGTTGCTCGAGCATCGCATCAATGCGCTCTTCGAGCAGATCCCGTTGGTGGCCGAACTAGGTGAGGCCTTCGCACAGGCTAGTCACGATTTGTATCTCGTTGGTGGATCTGTTCGCGACGCCCTTATGGGCCGACTGGGTCACGACCTCGACTTCACGACCGATGCCCGCCCTGACGACACTGAAGCGATCCTGCGCCAACACACCCACGCGACCTGGGATATCGGCCGAGCTTTCGGAACGATCGGCGCCCAGATTGACGATTGGGTGGTTGAGGTCACAACCTACCGCGCGGATGCTTACCATCCGGACTCACGCAAGCCCGAGATCGTCTACGGCGAGACCCTCAAGGACGACCTTATTCGCCGCGACTTCACTGTCAATGCGATGGCCCTTCATGCCGCTACCCGAACCTTCTCGGATCCTTACGCAGGCCTGACCGACATCGTGTCGGGAATTTTGCGCACCCCCTTCCCTCCGGAGCGGTCTTTCAGTGACGATCCTCTCCGGATGATGCGAGCGGCACGTTTCACCTCTCAGCTGGGTTTTACCGTCACGAACGAGGTACGTGCCGCCATGACCGACATGGCCTCTCGCATCGAGATCATCTCAGCCGAGCGTGTTCGCGATGAGCTCTCCAAGACTCTCCTCACTGACCACCCCCGTGAGGGACTGGACCTCCTCGTGACTACGAGGATTGCCGACTATGTACTTCCCGAACTCCCCGCACTGCGTCTCGAGCGCGACGAGCACCATCGTCACAAGGATGTCTATGAACACTCCTTAACGGTTTTGGACCAGTCGATCGACCTAGAGAAACGTCGCGGCCACGACCCGGACCTCACGGGTCGTCTGGCGGCCCTGCTGCACGACATCGGCAAGCCCTCGACGCGCAAGTTCGAGCCCGGCGGCAAGGTGAGCTTCCATCACCACGACATCGTCGGGGCGAAGATGGCACGCAAACGCCTTAAAGCCCTCACCTACCCCAGCCAGGTCGTCAAGGAGGTATCCAAGCTCGTCGAATTACACCTGCGCTTCCACGGCTACGGTGATCAAGGTTGGACTGACTCGGCGGTTCGTCGTTATGTTCGAGACGCCGGCGACCAACTGGAGCGCCTCCATATCCTCACCCGATCTGACTGCACGACTCGCAATCGGCGCAAAGCCGAGCGGCTGGAATTCGCCTATGACGATCTTGAGGCGCGCATCGCCAATTTGACCGCTAAGGAGGAGCTCGCCGCCATTCGACCCGACCTCGACGGCCAGCAAATTATGGCGATCTTAGGTATCAAGCCGGGACCGGAGGTTGGCAAGGCGTACAAATTCCTGCTCAACCTTCGCCTGGATGAAGGCCCGCATACTCCCGACGAGGCGAAAAACGCACTGCTGGCCTGGTGGGCCACGCAGGATCGCTAAACCTTTCTGATGGTCACAGCTGAAGCAGGTCGGCCAACTACCATGACAGACGTGCCTTCTCCTTCCCGCCTTCGCCCAGCCGCCTGGCTACTAGGCCTGTTGATGGTTTTGGCGACCGTTGTGACGGGATCATCCCCTGCCCAGGCGCGCACCGCTTCCGGGTTAGTCAAGGTGGCGATTACCTCCGTCACGCCACCGACGGGTGATCCCAAAACTCCCATCACAATTAAAGGGACGGTCACGAACACCTCCTCGGTGTCCATGACGTGGGTACAGGCGTCTTTTTGGCGTTCCCAGGACGAGATCAACGACACTCGGGACCTCTCTGACCTCCTCGCTTCCCCGGCTACCGTGCCAGTGGGGATGCGCTGGTTCCGCGAGCCGAAAGAGGCGTCAATTTTTAACATCACGGACCCCGAGGCCAACCAGACCTTTAAGCCAGGAGACACCGGGTCGTTCACCGTCACCGGTACACCCGCTCAGATGGGTCTGACGACGCCAAATGCTGTCTATGCAGTCGGGGTTCATGTACAGGCATCCCCGGGAAATCAACCGCGGAGAACCGTCGGACGAGCACGGGTACTCACGGTGCTCTCGGACGCTCACACCAGCGCGAATCTGGCCCCCGTTATCGTGCTGTCTGCCCCACCGTCGCGACGCATTGACGGTACCTTCACCGACGAATCCCTATCCGATGACATCACCCGCCGGTTGAAACCCCTCGCCGAGGCAGCACATACCCGCAATGCCACCGTGCTCGTTGATCCGAGTCTTATCGACGAAGTTCGTGCCATGGCGTCGGGTTATCTGGTAGCTGGCAAGGGCTCACACACTGTCGCCGGAACTGGCCAAGAGCAAGCCAAGGAGTGGCTCAATCTCGTCGAGCCTCTCTTATCGTCAGGCCGGGCGTATCGCCTGCCCTACGGAAATGCTGACGTCATCGGGACCGCCCGGCAGGGACGCTCCAGTCTTTTACTGACGGTCAAGCACGCCGTCGACCCTTCCAACCCCGCGGCGCATTTGCCCTTGGCTATCATCGATCCCGCCGCTGAACTCGACAATTCGTCGTTCAAAACCTTGGCTAAAGAGCTCTCCCCCTCCGTCATACTGACTTGCGCAGCATCAGTTCGTAAGGGGGTTCGCGAGGACTTTGGGGTGAAGATCGTCGGGTTGGCCGACACGGTCCGGACCAGCGGCCATCCCCAATCAAACAGTGATTCTCAGCGACGCGGAATGCTGCTGTCCCAAGCCCTCCTCATGACTCGTGAGTCGATCCCTGCTGTCACCCTCGTGACCACCGTGAACGACGTCCAGGCCACTGCTCCCGTCAGCTGGCTCCATCTGCAGAACCTGTCGACAATTCTCAACGGGGCTAAACCGGGGCTACACCTGCCGGAAAGTCATGCCGGAAACACGATCCTCAAAGATTCGTGGTGGCAAATCCAGCACGACGTGGGCGTTGATGCTGACGGCTGGTCAGATTTGGTCGGGGCCTCGCCAGAGACGGCTTCTTTGACCTCGGCGAAATTTGTCAGCCGGACGCTGTCGGCGTCACTCAAGGATCGGGAGGCGTGGGCTACCGACGTTATGCGCCCGGCGTCGGAGGTCATTGCCGGTAACGGCTTGGTCCTGCACTCGGCTTCCCATTTTGTGATGTCGTCGTCACGTAACGAGTTCCCGCTCACGATCACGAACTCGCTAGCGCAGACGGTTCGTGTCAAGGTCGTAGTCACTTCAGAAAACCCGCAACGCATTGACATCCCGGACACCCAGGTTGTTGCGATACAGCCCAAAGAGACGCAAACCATCAAGTTTGCTCCGAAAGCGAGTTCAAACGGCGTCGTTGAGATGCAGGCTCACCTGTCGACTCCGTCGGGACGGCTCCTGGGTTCTCAGTCAACTTTCGTCGTCAAAGCTACCCAAATGGATGATGTGGGCTGGATCATCATCGTCGTGTCGGCATTGGTGCTCATCATCGCGACGGTGCTGAGAATCCGACAAGTGACGGCAAATTCCCAGCGCGACACCGAGACCGCAGCCCGAGATGCTAAGCAACCTGCAACGAAGCTTGATGACATTTCTGACAGCACGCCAGCCACCCCAGCACAACAGGATCAGGAAGCAGCCTCGAGTGACGATTCTGCACGGAGCTCTCACACCGACACTGGCGACCTCACCGCGTGACAATCCCAGAGTTCCGGGCCCGGATCGGTATCGTTGAGGATGCACAGTCGGATCGATCGGGTAGGAGGTGGCAGTGTCTTTCGAAGACCCCGCCGACCGCTACCGCGATCCATATGACTCGGGCTCCTATGAGATGGACAATCTTCCTCACCTCTCCGCGGGGTCCTTTTTGGGCGGGCGTTACCGTCTCGACCAAGAGATTTCACGTCCGGAGCCTTCGCTTGCGTGGCGGGCCTTCGACACTAAGCTGCACCGCCCGGTTCTTATCTACGCCCTGGCCCCACATGGTCGTCGCACCCCTGCTGTCCTTGACGCTGCTAGGCGCGCCGCTGTCGCTACCGATTCGCGCTTCTTACGGGTCCTTGACGCTGTCGTCGCCGGGCCGGGAGAACCAGCTTCGTGGGTCGTCAGTGAATACGCACCTGGCAAGTCGATCGAAGAGCTGCTAGAAACCGGCCCGCTGTCAGCGCTGGAAGCGGCGTGGATCGCCCATGAGATCGCTGATGCTATGGCCCCGTTACACGCCCAGGGGGTCTTCCATGAACGCATCAGCCCCGGGACCGTCCTGGTCACCTCAACAGGGAATCTCAAGATCAGTGGTCTCCTCATTGAGGCCGCATTGCATCCCCGGCCGGGGGATATTTCTCGCTCTTGGCCGGACCGCGAAGTCGTTGACGTGACGGATATTGGTCGCGTTCTCTACGCCTGCCTAGTATCTCGATGGCCCAACGGACAGGGGCACCGACCTTTCGTGGAACCGGCGACGGCCATGTCGTGGGGGCTGCCACCGGCACCTACAGATGCTCATGGCTGGCTCACCCCGCGTGAGGTGCGGGCCGGGGTCTCCCCCACCCTCGACGTCCTTTGCGACCAAATCCTCTCGCGAGTTCCTCACTATGACGAGGTCCCATTGCGCACAGCCAACGAGATCGCACAGTCTCTGGGACGGACCCTAGGATCCGCCGATGCCGCCGCTGACTTGGAGCGCCGCATCCGTTTCCCCGTAGATCAAACGTCTCAGGCCGAAAAAGACCCGTGGTGGTCAGACGAATCCTCGGCGTCGGTGGCACCGCAGGACCCCGATGAACCTGAGCGAGCTAAAGAATACGGTCCCGATGAAGAAGGTTACTGGTCTCCGGAAGCTGCTGCCGGCGAATGGGGTCGTCGCTCAGGACCCTTACCATGGTCAGGTCGTAACGACCCTCACATCACTCAGCTACCCCCTCAGGACTGGCCCAACGACGCTGAAGACGAGCCGGTATTCACGAAGGCCCGTCCACATAACCGGCGCTGGCCACCGATCCTCGTGGCTGTAACGGCCGTGGTCATGGTTGTATGTCTTATCGCTGTCGGGATGCGCCACTCCGACAGTGGCGCCTCACAAACGTCCAGTAATCCGACAACTGTCAAGCTGACGCATGTCCAGGAGTTTGATCCTTCCGAGGACGGTGGCGACGCCAAGGAGAACCATAACCAGGTGAAGTTCGCTATCGACGGTAACCCATCGACAGCGTGGCACACCGTCGTTTATCGCAACTCGGCGAAGCTCGGGAATCTTAAACCCGGGGTCGGACTCGTCGTCGACTTGGGCCGGGTCACGAAGGTCACCTCAGTCAAGGTACGGCTGGTGGATTCCGGTACGGACATCTCGCTATGGGAGCCGACGCATGACGTGTCCTCGGATCAGCCGCCGATGAAGACGATCAAGGAGTGGACGCGCGTCGCGGCGGTGACGGGGGCTGGGAAGATCGTGACGTTGAAACCGTCGGAGAATACAAAGACCAGGCACCTTTTGGTGTACCTGACCGAGCTTCCTGCGAAATCAGCTACCCGGTTCCAGGGCGGGATCGCTGATATTACGGTCGTCGGCTCCTCATGAGGTAAGGCGTCCCGCCCCGGCTGACGCATCACGACGCGGCCACGTAGCCACAGCCGCGCCGGCCCATGCACTGGTCTGCAACACTGACTGCCTGTCGCCGCGTGCAAAAATTCCCACCTCACGAATACGTCCGGCTCAGGATTTCCCGACTCCTACCCGAATCGGCATTTTTCGTCACAGGTAGCTGCCATGCTCGACTCATGACACAACGGGGCTCATGACGCAACCGATCGACACAGCGGGGCGGCCCAAGCGCCCGGCAATGGCACGAGGAACTGGACGCAGTGGTGCCCCGCGCTGGAAGGCACGGGGCACCACCTGTCAACAGTTCATCAGGATCAGAGCAAGATCACTCCTTGACGTCGTCGTCCACCCAGTCGAAGGTCTTAGTGACAGCCTTCTTCCAGTTGCGGAACAGACGTTCGCGCTCATTCTTGTCCATCTTGGGTTCCCAGCGCTTGTCCTCGGCCTGGTTGTCGGTGACGTCATTCTCGCCTTCCCAGAAACCGACAGCGATGCCAGCGGCGTAGGCGGCGCCCAGAGCGGTGGTTTCGGCGACCACGGGGCGAACCACCGGCACATTGACCTGGTCGGCCTGGAACTGCATGAGGGTTTCGTTGGCGGTCATGCCACCGTCGACGCGCAGCTCCGTCAGCGGCACACCGGAGTCGGCGTTCATAGCCTCAAGAACCTCGCGAGTCTGGAAGGCGGTTGACTCGAGCACGGCGCGGGCAATGTGGCCACGGTTGACGTAGCGGGTCAAGCCCACGAGGGCACCACGGGCGTCTGGACGCCAGTACGGCGCGAACAGGCCAGAGAAGGCCGGCACAAAGTAGGCGCCACCATTGTCCTCGACGGTGTTAGCGAGAGCTTCGATTTGCGGGGCGGTCTCGAACATCTTGAGGTTGTCGCGCAGCCACTGTACCAGCGATCCAGCGACGGCAATCGAACCTTCCAGGGCATAGACGGTGGGCTGGTCACCGATCTTGTAGCAGACGGTGGTCAGCAGACCGTTCTCGGAGAAGATGGCCTCCTCACCTGTGTTCATGAGCATGAAGCAGCCGGTGCCGTACGTGTTCTTCGCCATGCCCTTTTGGAAGCAAGCCTGGCCAAAAGTGGCGGCCTGCTGATCGCCAAGAATGCCGGAGATCGGGGTATCGATCAGCAGGCCGTTCTTGCGACCATAGCCGTAGATCTCGGAGGAGGACTTGATCTCAGGAAGCATGGACTTCGGAATCCCCATGACCTCGCACATCGAGTCGTCCCACTGCAGCTTTCGGACGTCCATGAGCATGGTTCGGGACGCGTTGGTCGGATCGGTGATGTGCACGCCACCGTTAGTACCGCCAGTCAGGTTCCACAGCACCCAAGTGTCCATGTTACCGAAGAGCAGATCGCCGGCCTCGGCCCTCGCACGGGCTCCCTCAACGTTGTCGAGAATCCATTTGACCTTCGGGCCAGAGAAATAGGTCGACAGGCCCAGACCACAGATCTCCTTGTAGCGGTCGGCGCCCTTGTCACCAGCTAGTTCGTTACAGATCTTTTGAGTGCGCGTGTCCTGCCACACGATGGCGTTATAAACCGGCTCACCGGTGTTCTTGTCCCACACCACTGCGGTCTCGCGCTGGTTGGTGATACCAGCAGCAGCCAGCTGGTGGCGGTTGATGTTGGCCTTGGTCAGGGCGAGCCCAACGACGTCGCGAACGGCCTCCCAGATCTCGATCGGGTCATGCTCAACCCATCCAGCACGCGGGAAGATCTGCTCGAACTCCTGCTGGCCAACGGCCATGATCTGGCCGGCGTGGTTAAAGATGATGGCACGGGCGGAAGTAGTGCCCTCGTCAATGGCGAGTACAAACTTCTCATCGCTCATGTTGGTTGCCTTTCTTATCTGCATTGACGTGTCTGACACATTACGGCTGACGCGCAATCAGTGTGTCACGAGAGGTATTCCCACTCACCAGAAAATGGAGTAGGTGAGAGCGGCCAGGACAGCACCGATCATCGGCCAACGACCGGGACCCAGGCATATCCCCAATCGCTGTCACCCTTGCCCTTGATTGGCAAAACGGCGTGGGCGATACGGGGAGAGAGGTCACGGGCCGGGTTGATGGCATATCCGGTGGGGCCACCGAGGGAGGCACCGATGGAGACAATGAGCAAACCGACAGCCAGGGGGCCAATTTTCACTCCCTGGGTGAAGCCGGAGAGGATGACCCACAGCACAAGGACCCAGGTGCCGATGGCCTCAGTTATGGTGTTCCACAGCGGATTGCGAACCTCAGGACCGGTAGCGAAAGTGCCGAGCTTGAGGGCGGGGTCGCAATCCTCGTCATAGTGCTGTTTGTACGCCAGCCAGCACAGCACCGCACCGACAAAGGCACCGGCGAACTGGGCGAGGATGTAGATCGTGATGTTGCCAGCCGTAGCAGGGATACCAGGGGCCAGATCCTTGCCGGCGATGGCCAGACCGACGGTCACAGCCGGATTCAGATGCCCACCGGTCTTGTAAGCGGCGTAAACCCCGAACATCACGCCGAAGCCCCATCCCCAGTTAATCTGGAGGGAACCGGGGGCGTTAGCGTGGCCCTTGCTCTTGGGAAGGAGGTTATTGGCGACGACGCCACAACCCAGGAGAATGAGGATCAAGGTGCCCAAGAACTCCGACCCGAAGATCGTTGCACCGGGCACCGCGGTTTCGAGAAGCATGAAGACTCCTTCGTCGTGGTGTCATCCGTTGACACCGGTTTACTCGCCGGTGGCAGTCGATCCCGTAGAATTTAGGAACGGGGACCGTCGTCCCGCCCCCCATCGGGGTCGGACGTAGCTCACAGTCAAACATCAAGGGCCCCACGGATTCGCGATTCTGCACTCATGTGCATGGCAAGGGGGGAGGCATGAACGAATTGTCCAATGATGTATGGACAGCTGCGTCCATGTATTACATGCAGGGCGAGACAATGGATGCCATCGCCAGCCATCTCGGTACATCTCGCTCGACCGTATCTCGACTTCTCAAGCAGGCACGTCTGTCCGGAGTTGTGCGCATCACTTTGTCCGAGCCAACGGGGCTACGAAGTGGACTGGATTCCACCCTGACGAGGATGTTCGGGGTAAATACCACGGTTGTGCCCGTGAAATCAGGAACCACCGAGATCCACCGCCTCGATCAAGTCGCCAGGATCGCGGGACAGATGGTGACAGATATGGTCGAGGACAATTCCGCCGTCGGTATCGCCTGGGGCACAACCCTTGATGCCATCACCCACTACGTAGTGCCTAAAGACGTCAAAGGGGTCAGCGTCGTCCAGATGAATGGGTCGGCAAACCCCGCTAGTTCGGGAATCCCCTACGTCGGATCGATCCTGTCAAGAATGGCTGCTGCATTTGGTGGCGAGGTTATCCATTTCCCGGTCCCAACCTTCTTCGACAGTGCGTCAACAAAGGCCGCAATGTGGCAAGAACGTTCCGTTCAGGCCGTCCTTAAAGCACATCGAGAGCTCGATCTTGCTGTTTTTAGCGTCGGAGCCCTTGACAGCCCGGTCCCCTCCCACGTCTATTCAGCGGGTTACATGACCGATGAGGAAAAGGCGAATTTGGTACATGCTGGAGTCGTCGGTGACGTCAACACCGTCTTCCTCAAGGCTGACGGTGCTTACGACGTCGAGTTCAACAAGAGAGCAACCGGATTAGCCCCCTTCCAATTACAGCGCATACCGCGTCGGCTCTGCGTCGTCGCTGGGCGCGCCAAGGCCGTCGGACTGCTGGCTGCCCTGCGCGCCAGAGTTGCAACTGACCTCGTCGTTGATGACGCCACTGCCCGAGCGGTCCTCGACCTCATGTGAGAGCGCAGGTAGAAATTCGAACTCTCCGCAGCACATCGGCTGCGGAGAGTTGGCTGTGTTACTGCCAAAATCAAGCCTTCGCCGTGCCCATTGTCACGTCAACCGTCCCCTCCTGGGAACCACGGATATAACTGATTTTCGCCTTCTGCCCAGCTTTGAACGAACGAATAAGACCTACTAAAGACTCCCCCGAGGCGATATCAGTGTCGTCAATCCTGGTGATGACGTCGCCTCGGCGCAAACCGGCCTTGCCGGCAGCCGAACTCGGAATGACCGTCGCGATTCCGGCACCCCGAACCTTGACACCAGCCTTAACTGCAGCCGCGTCACGAACCGAGATGCCTAGGAAAGCGTGAGTGACCTTGCCGGTCCGGATGATCTGGTCGGCAACCGACTTGGCCAAATTCGATGGGATGGCGAACCCGATGCCGATATTGCCCGACTGGGAGCGGTCCGCCGACGGCAAACTGGCGATTGAGGAGTTGATGCCGACGAGTTCACCATTGGCATTGACCAGCGCACCCCCGGAATTGCCTGGGTTAATCGCGGCGCTGGTCTGGATGGCATTGGTGACGACGACCCCCGACGAGGAATCATATGACCCCAACACGTCATCTGACTCATCGCGGCTCATGGTCGTGACCGGGCGGTTAAGAGCGCTAATGATGCCGGTCGTCACCGATCCGGACAGTCCTAGCGGGTTACCAACAGCCATGACCGGGGCACCGACGGTCAGCTTGCTGGAATTGGCGAACCTCATCGGCTTCATGGATTCGGGCGGATTCGTTACCCGGATGACAGCCAGGTCAGTTGATGGATCACTACCCACCACCTTGGCGTCATACGTCTTGTTGCCCATAGATACCGTCAGTTGACCGCCGGATGCGGCGTCAGAGACGACGTGATTGTTGGTGACGATGTCGCCGTTGGAATCGACGACGACACCGGACCCCTCGCCGCCCCCATTGCCGGTCGTCACGGTGATAGAGACCACCGAGTTCGAGATGGCGGAGGCAGTGGCCGTCCAGTCCGGAGCAGATGACGATCCCTGAACAACCTTGGTAACGGTATTCGGGGCGGCAGACTTTGTGGCCACGGCAGGAGTGTCATTTTTTGTCAAGGAACGATCGACAAGACCACCTGAGACTCCACCCACGGCCGCGGCTAGCAGCGCAGCAAGGACAATAGTCCCGCCTCGGAAACCCTTGCGGCCCGATCGAGACGAGGGCTGCGGCGAGCCGGCATTTTTGTTACCAAGGTTCGGATCAATAGCAGTGGGCTGTTCAGATGATTCCCACGGCTGCCGTTGGGTAGTCGGCGAATCTCCCGAACTAGACCGGGTATCGTCACTGTGCGACCAATATGACTCCTGTGCCCAGCCCTGACGGGCATCCTCAGAGTGCGAGGAATATCCGCCCTCGGCGCTAGCACGCGGGAAAGAATTAGGTTCACGAGGCTCTTGGGGACCATTCGTCGACTCACTCATGACTTCCAGTGTCCACGATCCCATCAAGTGTTCACCCGATCGCCGAGGGAAACATGCTGTCGGCGGAGAGGGAACGACGCTGTAGTGGCACGCGACCGGCCAACCCCATCCGACCATGGTCAGGTAACTAACAGGAGAGATTAGTCCGGGGGTCCGAATCCCGGTGCACGACGATGCGGGTCCTGCCGACAGCAACCACGCCGAGACGGATGAAATCATCGTCGATCGGATTCGTAGTGGGCGTGGCCGACACCAGGTCCAGGCTGTCGAATGCGGCATCGGCGACGACGCGCTCCCGGCGCCCGAAGATGGGCATGGAGCGTCCCGAGGAACCACAGGTAGCCACAATGGGATTGTCGTCGAAGCGGTGGAAGGTGTTGGCCACCTCGGTCACGGCCCGGGCGTATTCCTCAGGTGTCTTGTGGCCCATCTGCCACGGCCCGTCCATCTCATTGCCGAGGCCCCATTGCTGACGCGCCAGGGATCCTCCCAACCGTAGCTTCTTGCAACGTTGCCATAGGTTATAACAACGATATAAAGAGAGGTGCAAAGCCCTCACAAGTCGTTCCCCTGACATTGCTGAACCCCCGTTGGAGATCATAAGATCCTGGCCATGACAGCGCGCCTTGTGGATGTTGCCAAAGCAGCCGGGGTGCCCGTCAACACTGTTTCTAACGTTGTACATGAGAGTCCCCACGTACACCCTGACACTCGTGCACGGGTAGAGCACCTCATCAAGATCGGCTGCCATCGAATTGCGGCAATCGGGGGCGGACCAACCAGGAATCGACGTCCCCATACCGTGGCACCTCGTCATGGGGGGAGAGCACTGGAAGCCCCACGCCGGGCGTAAAACCCTCCGGGAATGCCGTAACAGCTTCATGCGCTAAATAGGTTGATCCCCGAACCAGTCACTAACCAGGAGACGCCATGACCACTCAGGCCCTTACACCCAACACCATCCTCGGCAACATTTCGCTGTCCGATCCCTCGGAAATCGACACCACCCAGCCCTTCCCTGAGACCGTCGGCGCCGACGTCCACGGTAATGACGAGCCGCGCGACGTCATCATCGTAGGGTCTGGGCCAGCCGGATACACCGCCGCTGTCTACACCGCCCGCGCCGGACTGAAGCCGCTGGTATTTGAAGGGTCAATGGATGCCGGCGGCGCCCTCATGCAGACCACCGAGGTCGAAAACTACCCGGGCTTCTCCGAAGGGATCATGGGCCCCGACCTCATGGCGCAGATGCGTGCCCAGGCCGAACGGTTCGGAGCCGAGCTCATCGCCGACGACGTCACCGATATCGACCTCACCGGTGAGATCAAGAAGCTCGTCGACACCGACGGAAACACCTACAAGGCGCACGTTGTTATCCTCGCCATGGGATCGGCCTACCGCAAACTCGGGCTTGAGGATGAGCCGCGGTTGTCCGGGCGCGGCGTGTCGTGGTGCGCCACCTGTGACGGGTTCTTCTTCACCGGCAAAGACATCGCCGTCGTTGGTGGCGGTGACTCCGCGGTTGAGGAAGCCACTTTCCTTACCCGGTTCGCCAACTCGGTGACCCTCGTGCATCGCCGCGACCAATTGCGCGCCTCTCAGATCATGGCCGACCGTGCCGCAGCCGACCCCAAGATCACCTTCGCGTGGAATAGTGAGGTCGTCGCCATGCAGGGCGAGTCGAAGCTCGAGTCGATCACCCTGCGGGACACCAAAACCGGCGAGGAGCGTCAACTCGAAGTTGCCGGCGTTTTTGAGGCCATCGGCCATGACCCGCGCTCCGAGCTGGTGCGCGGCCAGGTCGATCTGGACGATGCTGGCTACGTCGTGTGCGCCGAGCCATCCACCCGCACCAACGTGCCGGGAGTTTTCGCCTGCGGCGACCTGGTCGACTCCCACTACCAACAAGCCGTCACCGCGGCCGGGTCCGGGTGCCGTGCTGCCCTAGATGCCGAAAGGTTCCTCACTGAACTAGGTCGCTGAGGTACTCGACAGTTTTCGCCGCACCACCCGCGCGCAAGGTGGTGCGGCGAAATGCTGTGCGGGCGCCATGGACGCGACGTGGTATAGGTAAGCGGCATGCGGCGCAGGTTTTTCTCGCTGTCTCTTCCCCCCTGACATTTTTCGTCAGCTCGCGACGGATCGGGGCATCGCTGAGCCCTCGACGATATTGAGCCATCCCTGAATCAACCCCATATCTTCACGTGACGATTTCTGTCAGCCCCCGAAGGTCTCAAGCACCCCAATGGCACCGCTCCCCACGTATCGGGAAAAATAACCACGGGTTGGCAGTTCACCCACGCTGAGCGAGACCCACTGCGGGGAGAATGGGTACAGTCGGCGGGAAATCAGGGCAGGCACATAGGCGGTGACAAGCCCGGTATGCGGGGCGGCGCTCCAAAACGGCCAAGACACAGGCAGACCCCATGTCCGGTTGGCATCACGTCAGGGGCATGACCTTGCCCTCACTGCCAAGCGGCCAACCGCAATCTCGAGGTGAAGGCTCTCGGGTCGCCGGTGACGGGGTCGGTGAATCCCATCCGCCACGCCTGCAGCTGCAAGGGATGGGTGAAATCATCGACTGGGGTGTCGAGAACTACCGGGTAAAAGGGGTCATTCACAATTGGAGCGCCCAAACGTTGCATGTGGAGACGAATTTGGTGGGTGCGACCAGTCCGAGGGCTCGCCTCGTACAGCCCCCACCCGCCGTGTTCACCGATCAGCGCAATATCGGTGACAGCATTCGGTACGCCGGGAACTTCACGGGCCTGCAAAATCCCCCGCTCCTTAATAATCCGGGACCTCACCTGCCAGCCGCTTTTTGTCGCGGTAACCCCCTCCCCAGCTGGATCGTGCACCACGGGTGCCACCAACCGATACTTTTTGACGACCTCACGACGCTCGAATATCTCTTGGTACGGGCGACGCCATTTTCGCTCCCGGGTCAGCAGTAACACTCCAGCGGTAACACGATCGAGGCGGTGAGCGACCGTTAGTTCTGGCAGCCCCAATTGGGTGCGCAGTCGAACAACAACCGATTCGAGGACATGGCGGCCCCGCGGGATCGAGGACAGGAAATGCGGCTTGTCGACCACAAGAATGCGTTCATCGGAATAGAGAATGCCGATCCCGGCCGGAACGGGAGTCTCTGTAGGCAGGTCTCGGTGGAAGAAAACGAAGGTCTGCGGAGTGAAAGGGGAATCCCGCCGGAAAGTACGCCCTGACTCGTCGACGAACCTCCCCTCATCAAGCATCTCGTCAACACGCTGCCCACCCATTCTCGGGAGCTTCTCGACCAGGTAGTCCCGCATCGTCGGCCAGGGCCAGCCATCGACTCCGCGCTCTGTTGCCAACCGACGACACGCCCCATGATCGGGGGTGTGAACCCACGCTGACTCCAGACCGTGACGTTGGCGTAGCGGAGACCTGGGCACCTTATTAGCTTACGGACAACGACGCTTCCCTCCCCGGCGTCCTCACCCAGTGAACAAAAATCCCGCCTCGCAGAGAGTCAGGTCAAAGGGATGCTTGGCCCCTTCCGGAACGGGGTTCTTGGGCCCCGCAGCGTCCGATCGGCCCTATCGACCACCCCAGAGGGTCGTGTTCTACAATACCTAGTGCTACTAGGGTTTTGTTAAGGGCGGTCCGACCCGCACCCCACCGCAAAGGAGCAGACCCCATGACGATAACCCCACGAGAGGGTGCTCAGCCCCAGCACAGGCAGTGCGCTAGTACCGGTCGTCTCAGCGCAGTGATGTTCATCGGACAATTGGGATGGGCGGCGGTCGGAGCTGCCTGCGGCACGCTGCTGGCAGCACTTGCCGCTGAGGTCAAGCCCGAAGACAAGGTCGACTTACTCGCCCTACTCACGACCACCGGCGCCATTGCTGCTGTTAGCTGCATGATCCTGGCCGGGACGCTGTCGGACCGCACTCGGTCCAAGCTCGGCCCGCGCAATCCCTGGATTATCGGAGGTGCCATCGTCGGCACTCTGGCCTTCGCCTGCATCGGCTTAACCCGTAACCCCGCCCTCCTCGTCGTCGCACACATGGTGTACCAGGGCGGGCTCAACTGCATGCTTGGCGCTTTCAACGCCATCCCACCGGACTACGTCCCCAACTCCGTTCTCGGTAAGGTCTCAGCATTCGGTGGCGCGGGCTATCTCCTCGCCCAGATCATCGGGGCAGTTATCGCCGGGACCTTGGTAACCCACCCATCGCAAGGGTTCCTCATGGCGGCATGGATAATGCTGGTATCGAGCATCATCGTGGTGATCCTGCTTCCACCCCACCCATTGCGCAATCGGTCACCCCGTCCACCAGTCACCTGGCGCCAGTTCGGTGCTCAGATGAGGCCGCCCTCTGACGGCCAGTTTTGGTGGATCCTGGTAGGCCGATTTCTCTTTGTCATCTCTTTGTTCATGGTGATGCAATTCCAGCTGTACATCGCCACCGATGAGATGGGCATGACACGAGCAACTGCCGGAAGACTCATCGCGATGAATTCCGCAGTCCTCGCCGTCACGGCAGTCGTCCTTGACGTCATCACGGGTCCGTGGTCCGACAAGATCAAGCGCCGCAAGCCCTTCACAATGATTGCCCCGCTCGTGGCCGGGGTTGGAGTCATTCCCCTCTTCCTTGTCAACGAGCCGTGGACGCTCACCATTTTCGCCGCGATAGGCGGGGCCGCGTTCGGCACCTATATGGCTGTCGACGGGGCTCTCATGGTCGAGGTACTGCCCGACCGCGACGATGCTGCCCGTGACCTAGGCTTCCTCAACGCCGCCAATTCTCTGCCGATCGTCTTCGCACCGGGCATTGGTGCGACCCTCGTAAAGACGGTGGGCTATCCCGGACTGTTCACTGCAGCGATCATCCTAGCCATCCTGGGGTCGTTGTGTATCACACGAGTGAGGAGGGTGAAGTGACATGAAACTGGATCCACGACTGGCAGAAATCCTGGGTCGTCAACCGAAGGAAGAACAAACGCTCGCCGAGAAGCGGGCGCGTCAGAATGACGTGGCCGCCCGCCTGCGGGGAAAAATAACGCCTGCGGTCCCTGATTCGGTGATTCTCGAGGACCGCACGGTCCCCGGACGGACTCACCCGATCCCGGTACTCATTCAGCGGCCGAAGGGGCTCCCAAACCCCGCTCCAGTACTGGTATGGGCCCACGGCGGGGCTTTTGTTCACGGTTCCCCACGCACCGTGCTCTCCCGCACAGCCAGCATCGCCCAGCGAGCGGGGGTATGTGTCGTCAGTGTCGATTACCGATTGCTGCCCGAGCACAACTACCCCGAGAACCTACATGATGTCGTTGACGTCGTGCGGTGGGTAGCCAAAACCGGACTTGACAAGGGGTTTGACACTTCACGCATCCTCGTAGGGGGCGATTCCGCGGGTGGAAACCTCGCCGCTGCGACGGGGATCATGTGCCGCGACGAGGGCAACCCCGCAATTCTTGGGCAAATCCTGGAGGTGCCGATTCTCGACCTTTCTGACACCTCCGAAGCAATGGCCGAGGCTCGTCGTGACGCCCCTGACCTAGCGGCCGCGCTGCACCACAGCCACGTGCGTTATCTGTCTCACGGAGCAAGTCTCGACAACCCGCTGACTAACCCTGCCTGCCTGGAGAACGCGCACGGCCTTCCGCCGACATTTTTGCTCAACTGTGAGGTGGATCCGCTGCGTGACGACTCGATCGCGTGGCAGCACAAGCTCCAGGACGCCGGGGTGCCGGTAGAACTGACAACAGTCCGTGGCATGGCTCATGGCACCCAAAGTTTCACCCTCGCCTTCCCCCAGGCCCGCGACGCCGAAGACAAAATCATCACCTGGCTGCGAGATCTCATCTCCTGATGCCGTAAAACGGCCGGGCCCGGGATTTTTCGTCACCGGGTCCGGCCGCCTCGGTTCCTGTGGAAGACCTTTCGTGAACACGCTCCGCGTAAAAACGCGGCGAGAACGACCCGCCAGGAAACCTCAGTCCAACGGCTCGCCGGCGATACTGAAAGCCACCGGAGTCTGGGCCTCGACGGTGCGCGAGACGGTGCAGTTTTTGTCGCGTGACATCGTGACGACCCGGTTCACCAGCCCGGCAGCCTCGCGTCCTTCCTCAGTGTCGGGGAAGCTCAACTGGAAGTCGACGGCGACGTCACCCAGGGATGCCCGTCCTTCCTCGTCGCTGCGTTTGGTGCCCGAGACGGAAACGGTGAACTGGGTAGGCTCGCCGCGACGGCTTGTCACGGTGTCGACATCAATGGATGAGCACCCGCCGATAGCGGCTAGCAGCAGCTCCACAGGGGTGAACTCGGCGTCCTTCCCTGCCCCAAACCGAATTTGCCCACCACGAGCATTGGTGGCGGTGTAGTGGCCTTCACTACGACGGACCAGGGAAACCTTCTTAGTGGCAGACGGCATGATCCCTCCTTAGGCGACAAACTCTTCGATGATTTTGACCAGCGCCTTCTTCGTCTTGCCGCCTTGCAGCGACTTGACGAGCTGGCCACCCTGCCAGACCTGGATGGTGGGCAGTGACATGATCCCCTGCTCCGCGGCAACCCGGGTGTTGGCGTTGGTGTCGACCTTAGCGAAGACCATCCGGTCGCCGTAGGTCCCAGCAAGCTCCTCGATGATCGGGGAGAGCTGTTTGCATGGGGCACACCAGTCGGCCCAGTAGTCGACGAGGACCGGCTTGGAGGCACCGAGAACCTCGGAAGCGAAGGTCGCATCAGTGACCTCGATGACGTTGTTCATGACAGCCTTTCTAAGACGACCAGACGAGTCTAAGTCGTGGCGGTTCGAACGGCACCTCTCGTTCACGAAAGCCAAGCGGACTCTCGGAGTGCTGCATGAGGCAGCCATCACCCGGTGCGAAAAATCCCGGTCGAAGGATGCATCACGCACCACAGTACCCGGACCCCACCTAGGCCGGTATTTTTCGCACACACGCCGCTGAGGACATCTGAGTACCTCGACACGGTGTTCCGACTCCGGTCACCCAACGTCACTTTTCTCCGCCGAAGAACTTCTCCCAGGGCAAATCGAGGGGAGCATCGTGAGCAACGATGTCGTAGAGGGCGCGCACCATGGGTAATCGGTCTCAGCGATCACTCCGCGCCGAGTCAACTTCTCGATCGCCTCACCAACCACACCGATGGCGGCGACCCCCTCCAGGGTGATGCCTTTCATCTTGACATTACGGATCTGCGAGAACGGCACTCCGGCACCGACGTAGGTTCTGGCACGCACATTGCGTCCGCCCATCGTGGTAACGAACATATCGCCGACACCGCCCAAGCCGGTCGCCACCTCCGGGTCACCACCCATGAAGGCAACCATCTGTTTGAGCTCGCGGGCACCCTCGCCAAACAGCGCCGCGGTGTAGTCGTACATGACGTACTTAGCGTCGGTCTGCCCGGCCTTGTCCAGCATGCCAGCAGCGAAGCCCCCACCAAAGGCAAAGATGTTTTTCATGCACGCGCCGACCTCATGACCGACGAAGTCGGTAGACGTCCAGACGTGGTAGTAGTCGGTGCGGTATGCCGCAACCAAGCGGTCGCGGACCTCCTGCTCCTCGCCGCAGAATACGACGCGGGTGTCACGATGCACCGCCAGTTCACCGGCATTGGACGGTCCAACAATGGCCGCCCAGTGGGCCTCGTCGGCAAGGTTCCCCATGTGCTTCTTCAATACCTCGGGCAGGATGTGAAGGGTGCCGTCCTCATCGGCCTGCATGCCCTTTGTTACGCACAGGATGATCTGCCCGGGTTTGGCTAGCTTGGCCAGCTGTCTACCCGCCCAGTCGACTCCGAACGAGTTGACGCCACTCATGATGACGTCAGCCCCCTCGATAGCCTCGGCGGCGTTAGCAAAATGGTACGCCTTGGCGCGCTCGTCAACCTTAAGTTCAAGAACCGGGTGCTGCCGGGTGGCCTGAATGGAATCGATGATGTCGTCATCGAGGTGGGTGCCAATGAAGCGGACTTCGTTGCCGTTTTCGACAGCGGGGAAGGTCAATGCGGTGGCCATGACACCCGCACCGAGCACTGCAATCCTGAGCATCTTCGTACCTCCGAAGATGGGTTGAGGCCCGGCTGTGGGCCCGACGCAATTCACGCTAGCCCTGGGCCGCGCGCGATTCCCACCTTCGTCGAGAGCCTGCACTTGCGTGCATGACGGCTGCGGCTCCTCCTTCACCCAAGGGCGAGCTCCGCAACGCTGGCATCGACAACCAGGTCAGTACACAAACCACCGCGCAGGGCTACCCCCAGAGCCTCTGCTTTTTCGGCTCCGGATGCGACGACCAGTACGCTCCGAGCCCAGGGGCGACCGTGGCCCCGTCATCCCTGACCTTCACACCGTCCAGGTCTACCGAGATCGTGCGAGCATCCAATTCTTCATCGACAACGCGGCCATGGGCGTCAACATAGTGACTCATGATGTCTGCGCTAGCCCCTTTGCTTCGCAGCTGGTCAATACCGTTGGTTGTCACATGACCAGCCGTCACCAAAATCGAGTCGGCGCTCACCGTTCCTGGCGAATACACCACGAGATCCGCGTTTTGGGCAGCCTCCAGGGGACGCGAAACGGACACGTCCTAACGCAGCATCTCCCCGAAATCTGCTGATCCCACGACGGTCGGGGCTTGCAAGGTGAGGATTCCAACCCGACCCCAAGTGTTGGGCCACATGGGCCGTCGTTCGACCCCAGCTCACCGCGACCACCCGCGGTCGTGGCCGCCACTCGGATAACCGCTGCGCTGCCATCCGAGTGACGAACTCCATCGTCAGTTCGTCATTGGCTTGAACGGGCACGACGACGGCCGACTGCAACCCGAAGGTGTCAACTAACTCGGTTTCGAACCGGTGATACCGGGCGAGGGGATGATCAATTGTGATCTTGACCATCCCCGTACGGCGAGCCTCCTCGAGGATCCTGCCGACGGTCCAACGACTTATTGAGAGTCGCTGGGCGATGGCGGCATGGGTCATCTGCTCGAAGTAGTACATCTCCGCGACGTGGAGCATCTCCTTGTCTTGATTTGCCCGGCGTCGGTTCGACATCGGTATGCCTCACTCCATGAACACGGTGTGAGCGACCTCCGCGACGTGGTCAGCGGTGAATCCGAACTTCTCGAACAGCAGCGCCCCAGAGGCCGAGGCGCCGAAGTGCTCGAGGGACACCGAGGCGCCCTTGCAGCCGACATACTTTGCCCAGCCCATGGCGATGCCGGCCTCGACGCTCACTCGGGCAGTCACTGAGCTGGGTAGCACCGACTCGCGGTACTCCTCGTCCTGCTCGTCGAACCACTCTTGGCACGGCATCGAGACGACGCGGGTCGCGATCCCGTCGGCCTCAAGCTTCTCGCGTGCTTCGAGGGCCACCGACAGCTCGGACCCAGTACCGATGAGGATGACTTTGGGCTCGGCGCTAGCCTCGCAAACCACGTAGGCACCCCTGGCGACGCCTCCGGCAGAGGCGTATTTGCTGCGGTCAATCGTCGGCAGGTCCTGACGCGACAGCACTAGGCCGGCGGGACGGTCGGTGTGCTCCACGATGGTGCGCCATGCCACGGCGGTCTCGTTGGCGTCGGCGGGACGGACGATGTCGAGTCCCGGGATGGCTCGGTAGGAGGCTAGGTGCTCGACTGGCTGGTGGGTGGGTCCATCTTCACCAACGCCGATAGAATCGTGGGTCCACACGAAGATCGACGGGATCTTCATGAGGGCCGCAAGACGCACCGACGGACGCATGTAATCGGAGAAGACAAAGAAGGTTCCGCCGTAGCAGCGGGTCAGGCCCGCCAAGGTGATGCCGTTGAGGATGCCACCCATGGCGTGCTCGCGAACACCGAAGTGGATAGTACGCCCGTAAGGACCACCTGGATCTTTCTCGGAGCAGCGATCTTCAGGCAGGAAGGAGTCGGCCCCCTTCATGGTCGTGTTGTTCGACCCGGCGAGGTCGGCCGATCCGCCCCACAGCTCGGGAAGCTGCGGACCCAGAGCGCTCAGGACCGCTCCCGAAGCCTTACGGGTGCTCATCTTGCCCGGCTCAAAAGTGGGAATGTCGAGGTCGTCAGGCAGCTTGTGGGCGAGCATCCGCTCGAGCAGGGCAGCGCCGTCTGGGTTGGCGTCATGCCAGGCGGCGAACTTCTCGTCCCAGACCTCGCGCAGACCCTTGCCGCGCTCAGCGAAAGCAGCGCGGACCTGTTGCACCATCTCAAGGTCGATGGCAAACGGCTTGTCTTCAAAGCCAAGCTTCTCCTTGAGGGCACTGACCCCCTCAGCGCCAATCTTCGCACCGTGTACCTGGGCCAGACCGGCGAGCTTCGGAATCGGCCAACCAATGACGGTGGTGAGACGGATGAAAGACGGCTTGTCGGTAACAGTCTTGGCGTTGTCGATGGCCTCCATGAGGGCTTCGACATTCTCCTCGTAGGTCGTTCCGCCGTTGGTGAAATCGACGTGCTGGACATGCCAACCGTAGGCCTCATAGCGGGCCTCGACGTTCTCAGAGAAGGCGATGGCGGTATCACCTTCGATGGTGATCCGGTTGTCGTCGTAGAACATGATGAGGTTGCCCAGCTCCTGGGTCCCCGCCAGAGACGAAGCCTCAGATGCAATGCCTTCCTGCATACAGCCGTCACCGGCAATGGCGTAAATGTAGTGGTCGAAGAGGCTCGTACCGGGAGCGGCGTCCGGGTCGAGCAGGCCGCGTTCACGACGAGCTGCCATGGCCATGCCGACGGCGTTGGCAACACCGGCGCCGAGCGGGCCGGTGGTGGTCTCGACGAACTTCGTCAAGCCATATTCGGGGTGGCCGGGGGTCAGGGATCCCCAGGTACGCAGGGACTCCAGGTCGGACAGCTCGAGTCCCAGCCCTGCTAGGTATAACTGGGTGTACTGGGTCAGCGAGGAATGTCCTGCCGACATGATGAAGCGATCGCGTCCGAGCCAATTCGGGTCCGACGGATCGATAGACATGACCTTGTGGTAAAGCAGGTAGCCCAGCGGCGCTAGGGAAATAGCGGTGCCGGGGTGACCGTTACCAGTCTTCTCGACGGCATCGGCCGCCAGCACTCGAGCGGTGTCGACAGCGAGCCTATCGGTGTCGGTCCACGTCAGTTCGGTTGCCACGATATTCCTCTCGTATTGGCTTATAGGCCTGATGTGTGTGATGTGTTTTCGCTCGTCAGGGCGGTGGGTGGGGGTCAGGTCATCATCACAACCCTATTCGTACCCCGGAGGTCATGTACGTGTGGCGTTATAGCTGTCACAAATGTGCACCGTTGCCGCCATTCGACGTTTCCGTCGATTCCCGCGCCCGCAAATGGGCCTGACGTCGAATCTCCTTAAGACGGTGCATCACTTGGTTGCCACCGCGGCCGAAGTAATCGTGGAGCCGAGCGTACTCGACGTACAGGGCGTCGTACTGCTCGGCGCGTTGCTCGTCGATCTGGTAGACCCCCGCCTTCTTCGCCCCCATCGCAGCAGAGGCAGCCTTAACGTCGGGGTACAGATCGGCGGCGACGGCCGCGAACACCGCAGATCCGTGCGCGCCTGGCTGTTTGATAGTCCCAACGCTCAGAGGAACTCGGCAGATATCGCAGAACAACTGCATAAGGAATGTGTTCTTCGTCAGTCCGCCGGCCACCACCAACTCGTTGATCTCAACCCCGGAATCCCGGAACGACTCGATGATGGTGCGCGCCCCGAAAGCTGTCGACTCCAGCAGGGCCCGGTACTGGTCCTCGGGGGTAGTCGTGAGAGTCTGACCCAAGATCATTCCCGACAAGTTGGCATCCGCGAGCACCGACCGGTTGCCGTTGTGCCAGTCCAGGGCAATGAGACCATGGGCACCGACCTCCTGCCTCGCACATTTTTCGGTAAGCAGGTCATAGACACCGATGCCCCTGTGGTCAGCCTCGTCGAAATACGAGCCCGGGACGCAGTTGTCGATAAACCAGGCGAAGATGTCGCCCACCGCCGTCTGCCCAGCCTCGAATCCCCACGAACCATCGACGATCCCACCGTCGACGACGCCAAACATTCCGGGGACTTCCTTGAGCTGGGGCCCGGGAACGACGTAGCACGCCGAAGTACCCATGATCGCAGTCATCTGGCCGTTCTCCACTGCTTGCACGGCGGCCGCAGTGACGTGGGCGTCAATGTTGCCGCTGGCCACCGTGGTGCCGACTGGTAATCCCAGACGCTCGGAGAACTCCGGCGTCAGGCCACCAACCCGGGCTCCCAGGGGAAGTACCGGGGCGTTCATCTTCTCGGCGAAAACGTCGGCGAACTCTGGGTTGAGGTTCATCAAGTAGTCGCGGGACGGATACTTCCCGTCCTGGTACATACGTTTGTACCCCGAATCGCCCGTCGAGAACGCCAGCACCCCGGTCAGCCTCCACGTCAGCCAATCCAATACGTTGCAGAACACATCGGTAGCCCGGTACACCTGCGGGGCTCGTTCCAGGGTCTCCAATACCTTGGGCATGAGCATCTCGGAGGACAGGATTCCTCCATACCGTGTCAGCCACGGTTCCCGACGCACCTGGGCCAACTTGACGATGCGGTCAGCCTGGTCCTGAGCACCGTGGTGCTTCCAGAGCTTGACCCAGGCGTGAGGCTCGTTTCGGAACTCGGGTAGTTGACACAGTGGAGTGCCGTCCTTCGTCGCAGCGACGACGGTGGCAGAGGTGACGTCTAACCCGATACCGACGATGTGGTCGGGATCAACCCCGGCGTCCTTCACGGCCCCGCGGACGATCGTCTCGAGGGTCTCCAGATAATCGACAGGATCCTGGAGGGCGAAGTCCGGCGGAAGTTTACGGCCGTCGGCAGCGCTCAAGGTGCGGTCCATGACCCCATGGGGATACTCATGGACGGCGGCCCCCATCTCGGCGCCATCGTTGGCCCGTACGACGACAGCGCGTCCGGACAGCGTGCCGAAATCCAGTCCCACCACATAGTTATTGTTCATGGTGTCCTCCTCGCGAGGAAGTCGGGTGGCGCCGGGGCGAGTGGTCGGCCCCACCCGACGTCGTCCTGGTACTCAGTCCTGCGGCCAGGGGCGCCGGCCCCAGAATCCGTCAGGCTCAAACAGCGACTCGACGAGATCGCCGATGGTTCCGGTCTCGACGAGCAGGTCAAGAAGGGTGTAGCGCGACCGAATCATCTGGCACCGGTAGTAGGTGTCGTGGAAGCGCTCCCGAGTCAGGCCGATCTGCGCCGGGTGGTAAATGCCACCAACAGTCTTGATGATCTCCTCGACCTTGGCAGCCGGCATGACCTGGGAGCGGCAGCGTTCTCGGACGGTCGGCCACGTTGACTTGACGAGTTCCAGACGCTCTCGCAGCGCATCGGCGTCGAGGTACTTGTCCATGGTCTGCCTGACAGCAGGCTCGAGCATGTCGCCCGTGAAGTTGGCGCGAACCTTGGCCTCCATTTCCTCGGCCGACGGCCACTTGGCGACAGCGGCGTCGACGTCGAGGGTGCTGAAATCGTGGTTGAGCGTTCTCTCCCACAGAGCGAGCACTGAGATCGTGCCGAGTCCCACCTTGAACCCGTGGGTCAGTGGCGGGTCTTGGTCCATACCGACATGCTCCATCTCCCACAGGTGGGAGAATTGGTGACCGGCGCCCGAGGCCGGGCGCGACGAGATGCGGTACTTCTGCATCGCTAGACCGGACATCACGAGGCCTTCGATGAGGCCATCAAATGCCTCCGGTTTACCGTTGGCCAGCCCCTCTGGATCGCTGATGGCACTGGTGAGCGGGCCCTGGACGAGATCCCACACCTCGTCGTCGATCGGCTCGATGCCCAGTTCGTCGGCGACGATCCAATCGGCACCGGCCGGGACCTTTTCAATGAGATCGCCCAGGCCGGTAGCGGTGCAGCGTTGCGGAGCCCCGGCCATCGTCGGCAGGTCGGCGATGAGGGCTTGCGGGGCGCGGCAGCTCATGGTGTGCTTGAAACCGTTTTCGGTAATCGAGGCACCGAAGGCGGCGTAGCCGTCCATTGAGGCGGCGGTACATACGTTCATGTAGCGCCGACCCAGTTCGTCGCTGGCTCGTTTGGTGATGTCGTTGAGGGTGCCCGAGCCGATTGAGCAAGCGATCACCCCGTCAAGGTCGCGCATGTGATCACGGATCTTCTCAACGTTCGCGTAGCAGGCGTAAACGGCTGGACGCCCCGGGAAGATCATCGGTTCGACAGTCTCGACTCCGGCGCCCTCGAGGGATGCCTTGGTCTGTTCACCAGCGACGGCCCAGGTGTTCTCGTCGGCGATAATGATGACCTTCGCATCACCGAAGAGTTCCTTGAAGACGCGCCCGGTTTCCTCGAGCACGTTGCGGCCCATGACCACGACGTCCGTGTCGCCGCAATCGGCCAACGCTTTGTCAATCAATTCGGACATTGCTTCTCCTCTGATCAGTGTGATCGTCAGTTTTGTCGGCCTCGTGATCGACCATGTCATGAATCATGGGGCACAGTTGCGGGTAGGTGTCGCAGTACTTGTCTACGTAATATTGATATTCCTCGTGACGCTCCTGGTCCGGCTCAATGAAGTCAATCTCGTGGACCATCTGTGTGGCCGCCTCGGGGAGATCCTTGAACAAGCCAGCGCCGACAGCAGCTACCATGCAGGTACCGAGCACCACAGCGTCCCCGACCTCAGTGAGCACGATCGGCACACCAGGTACATCGGCGTGCATCTGTATCCAATCACGGCTCTTCGTGGCGCCACCACAGGCGACCATGCGGTCTACCTCAAATCCAGCGGCCTTCATGGCGCGCAGGTTGTGGGCCGTGCCATAGCAGACCGATTCCTGAATAGCGTGGTAGAAATGCGCCGGAGTGTGCATAAGGGATAGACCCCAGATAATGCCGCGAGCTTTCGAGTCAGTGTACGGAGTGCGGTTGCCCTGAAAATACTCATTAATAATAAGGCCGTCGGAACCCGGTCTGATGTTTCGCGACTGCTCGTTAAGGACGTCGTACGGATTGAGGCCGATTTTCTCGGCAGCAGCGGTGTAGTCAGCTGCAAAATTGTCCTTGAACCACTTGAGCACTGAACCGGTCGAGACCTGGCTGCCTTCGACGGTGTACTGGCCGGGCATGACGGCGTCGGAGTAGGCACCGAAGAATCCCTCACCGTGGATCTCGGTGTCGGACTGGCCGGTGAGCACGTGCGAGGAGCCGGTGATGAGAGCCATCGAACCGGGCGCGAGCACGCCGAGACCGATCTGACCGGCCCAGGCATCACCAAGTCCTTGGGCAACCGGGATGCCGGGACGTAGACCCAATAACTGGGCCGGGATAGTACCGAGGGTACCGACCGGTGTGCCCAGGTCGAGGACTCTTCCCGGGATCTTGTCGAAGACGTCGTCGCAGCCGATGGTCTCATAGAAATCCTCCGGCCAACCGCCCTTGTCTCGGTTGTAGTACATCCGGATGGCGGCCGAGTTGATGTTGGTAGTCCATTCTCCGGTGAGCTTGAACGTCACCCAGTCAGGGGCATCGACGAGGTGGGCGGCTCTGCGATAAGTTTCCGGCTCGTGGTCTCGTAACCACGCGGCCTTGAAGGGGTATCACTCGGCGGTAGCCGGAGAAACGCCAGCACCGTTGTAGAGGCGGGCGACCGAATCCGAGTTCTCAGCGCGTGCAGCCTGCTCGGTGGCACGGACATCCATCCACATCATGGCGGGACGTAACTCGTTGCCGCGCTCGTCCATGGCAACCATCGTTAACGTCGTAGCGTCATACGAGATACCGGCGATAGCTGCCGGGGAAATTCCAGCAGCCGCAATGGCGCGATGGCAGGACGCCTGCAGCGCCTTCCACCACTCTTCGGGGTCCTGCTCGGCCCAACCGGGACGAGGGTGAGTGGTCTTGTACGGGGTTGCCGCGAAAGTAAGCGGACGTCCCGCAAGGTCAAAGATCGCGACTCGGCACGACTCGGTGCCATAGTCGATGCCTAAGAGGTAGGGGCCGTTGTTCAACATCGTTGTCTCCTGCGAAGTGTCTCTGCGGCAGCGGTGCACGCAGCTCGGTCGTCTTGTCAGTCATCGTTGTCTTCGGTCCAGCCGAGTTCGCGCCATGCCGAGGCTGGGATAAGTCGGTCGATGCGATCCAGAGTCCAGGTGGGACGATGCTCAACGTCGAGAGCTGCAACGTCGTCAGCAGTGGCCTCGCCAGTCAACACACAGGCCGACTTCATTCCGGTATCGAGGGCCATCTGGATGTCGGTTTGCAGCCGGTCACCGACCATAACGCAGTCTGTCGGGTCAACGTCGAGGCCGGACAGGGCTTCGGTAAGCATCACCGGCGACGGCTTGCCCAAGCTGACCTTGCACTGCTGTCCCGTGCATGCCTCGATAGCTGCGGTTACGGCAGCGCAGTCGGGCTCGCCACGGCCGCCAGGGAAGGGGCAGAACCGATCTGGGTTGGTCTGGATGAGGAATGCCCGCTTATGGAACCAGATGGCGTCGAAGGCGATCTGAAGCTTGCGGTAGTCGAAGGTGCGGTCATACGAAGCGATGACGATGTCTATCTTCTCGGGGTCCTCACACAGCTCGATCCCGGCCTCACGTAGGCTCCGCTTGAGGGGCTCCTCAGCGATCGCGAAAACTTTAGCGTCGGGGTGGTTGTTGACCAGCCAGCGCGTTGTCGTCACGACCGTGTTGGAGATGTCCTCGATGGTCGTGGGCAGACCCAATCTCGTGAGCTTGTCGACGTACTGGTCCGGGTCCTTGGTCGGGTTGTTCGACAAAAACCTCACTGGGATCTCACGACGGCGCAATTCCTCGATCATGCGGCGAGCACCCGGCAGTAGGTGCTCACCGAGGTAGATAGTGCCGTCCATGTCGAACACGTAGGCCCGGGCGAAATCAGTAGGTATGTCGATGACGTCATGCATGGTTGCTACTCCTGAAGCGAGATCACGAGAACAGGGTGGCGAGCGAGACGACCACGGTGTTACCGAGCCAGATGGCAGCGGCGGGCGGATCGATATGGCTGGTGCCGCGGTTGTACCAAAGGCGGGCACAGAACTCGCCGAGGCCAGCGGTGAAGACACCGAAGAATGCGGCAATGACCAGGGCAACCGTGGCCATACCCCACGTGTGGGAATCCCACGAGGACGTGTACGTCCAGTGGTAAGTGGTGAGGGTCTTGCCCATAAGCAGCGGGAAGAACTGCACCGCAGCCAAGCCGGCGATGTTCGTCACGTGATGCTGGACCGGCATGTTCCGATTAGTGATGAGGAACAGGATAATGACAGCTGAAATGCCGAAGCAAAAGCTGTTGGCGTTGGCAGCAGCCAGATTGTTGGCGAGTCCCCGTGTGGTCAGGTAGGCGCCAACGTTGGCGGCCAGGAAAAGAGAAGCGCCACCGGCGAAGATGCCGAACAGTGAACCGATGGTAAGGAGCTGACTGGGTTTTTCCTGCCATTCCAACCACCGTCCGTTGGGGCCCGGTTTGATCTTGGCCGGGAAACTGGTGGCGTTCTCGTGGAAAAGCTCTGGGTTGTGCAGGGAGCCGTGGAACAGTCCTTTGCCGGGTACTCCACCAAAGATGAGACGGGCCAACAGTCCGGACAGCAGCACCGTCAGGGCGACTGGGTCGGTGTGCTTGCCGAACCACGGAATGTTTGAGATGCCGATCTGGCACAAGTAGCCGAAAATACCGAAGGCGGCACCGACGCAGAGGATGTCGGGGTGACCGATGCCGGCAAGCGGGGTGTTGACGTCTTTGCCGTCACCCAGATGCCCTCGGTACCGAGCATAGATGGCGGCCGCAACGCCACCAGCAAAGGCGATGTGCGGGCCCATGAAGGGACCAAAGGCCAGATAGTCCAAGCCGAAGGTGTTTCCGGTTGCGGCAAACACTCCCCAGGAGGCCAGCACACAGAAGCCGGTGAGGACGAAGGCGTAGTTGCCGCCGATGGCAGCTCCGACAGCACCGCCGGCGATGGTGGCAAGGAGTCCGAAGACGAAGACTCCGACAGAGGTGGTGAACATCGATGTTCCTTTGTGAGGGCGGGTGTCCCGCGATCTGTCATCCGCACGCAGCGACGGGTGCGGCATTTCTGGGCAACCCTAGGCGTTGGCCCAGGGGTGGGGTGGTTCAAGCGTGCGCCGGTGCACGTCTGAACCACCCGGTATCAGCAGTTGCCAGGGGCGGATTCCCCAGCACCTGACTCATATGCGTCGATGAGATCGATGTTGGCCTTGGAGTGGGAACTCGGGTCGAAGGTGTACCCGATGAACTCGTGGGCTAAGCGACGGGCAAGTTCGCGACCGATGACGCGTTGGCCGAGGCATAGCACGTGGGCGTCGTTGGACATGATGAGCCGCTCTACGGAGAAGGAGTCGTGGGCGGTACAGGCGCGAATGCCTGGCACCTTGTTGGCCGTGATGGCCATGCCCATCCCGGTGCCGCAGAAGAAGATTCCTCGATCGGCCTTTCCATCTTTGATGACGTGAGCTCCTTTGATGCCGATGTGCGGGTAGAGGGTGTCGTCACCAGCCTGAACACCGACGTCGATAACGTCATCGACTCGCGAATCCGCTTCCAGGTCAGCCTTGACGACATCCTTGTACTCGACTGCCGCCGGATCAGCGGCGACAACGATCCTTAGTCCCATGGTTCCTCCATGTCTCGCTGCCGTGTAGTGGGGAGTCCCACTCGCAACTGCGAGCAACAACGACTCATGACGTTCATATTAACATCGGTTATGTGAAAAGTGATGGATTTAAATGTGAATTGTGCCACCTTGCACCTATCCGTGACGCGCGAAGGATCCTCCTCGCAACCCTTGGCGCTGTGACACTTCGACCATAAGGAATCGCGACTGAGGCGATCAGGAGGTCACCCCGGTGGACGCAGTCGCTGTGCCGTAACGGTTGATGTAGCGATCATGGTTGGCGTCGATCTCAGACTGCGGCAGCGACGAAATGTCACCGATCATCGTCGCGTAGGCCAGAGTTCGTGCGACGTCCTCCACCATGACGGCCGCCTTGAGGGCTTTCTCGATGGAGGCCCCGACGGTAAAGACACCGTGCTTCCTCAAAAGCACTGCCGGGCACTGGTCGATGAACCTCATGACCTGCTCCCCGATCTGCTCGGTGCCAATGTGGGCATAACCAGCACAAGGTACGGGCCCACCGAACTCGTCAGCAACGGCCGCCAGGGAATACGGGATGTCCTGACCGGTGGCGGCCCACGCGGTAGCAAAGGTGGAGTGAGTGTGGACGATGCTGCGAATGTCATCACGCCGGCGATACACATAAAGGTGAGAGGCCGTGTCCGAGGCCGGTCCCCGGTCCCCTTCGATGATCTTGCCCTCACTGTCGACGACGACCATGTCATCGGGAGTCATACCATCCAGACGTCAGATCAAGGGCCTAAACCGATCTTGCGTCCGTTCGGGTCAGGATCTCGATGCAGACGTCTCGACCACCATGAGGTGGACACCCAGATCGCTAAGCTGACTGAGGATCCCGCGCGGAGTGTGTGCGTCGACGACGACATGGTCGAACTCAGTGAGATCTGCGAACTTGAACAGAGCACGGCGTCCAAACTTGGTGTGGTCGAGCAGCAGGACGCGTGTCTCGGCTGATTCCAGCATGGCCCGTTTCACCTCGACAACCTCTTGGTACGGGTGATAGCAACCTGCCTCGAAGATCCCCGACGCCGACAGGAAGCACAGGTCAGCGTGCATGCTGCGGATCATGCGCACGGCGGCGGGTCCCATGAGGGACTGCGCCCAAGACTGATACTCGCTTCCGGTGACGACGAGCTTGTCAGAGCTGGTCGTGATGACCTCCTTGGCAACTAGCAGGGAGTTCGTCACCACCGTCAAAGGGGTGTGCTCAGGTAGGGAACGCAAGACCCACACCCCGGAAGTGGAGTCATCGAGCATGATCGAGCTGCCTGGAGCGATGAGGTCGCTCGCCAGCTCGGCGACGGCCTGCTTATCGGAAGAGCTCTGCTCCAGACGGAAAGCAGCATCGGCCTCGTGCAGACCGTTAGCCACGGCCACAACTCGCCCCCGGTGACGTTGCAGCACGCCGCTGCTTTCGAGGATTGCCAGGTCACGGTAGATCGTCATAGCGGAGACGCCGGTTGACTCGACGAGGTCCTCGACGCTCACCGACCCGGCCCGGACGACCGCTTCCGCGATGGCGAACTGACGCGCCCGAGGCCCACCTCGGGGGGCACCTTCCTTCTTGCTCACCCACTTCTCCCGTCGTCACGGCGGCCGGTAATAGCCCGCCATCCCGGAACCGATCCTAGTGACAGGGATCCGAACGTGGAGGCCGCAGGGTTTTAGATGCCCAGACGAGAGGAAACCCGACGGCTAGGACTCAACCCGCGACCAGCGCCACAGCACCCAACGACATAGCCTCACCGTCAGCAGGCGACCGAACTTGCCCTCGTCAACGGCCTTCATCCCACAAATGCGGCACGACCGCGGAGGACATCCGGTCATCTCCCGTGGTGCTCAGGCTCAATACGCGGAAGCTTTCTCGATAGCCTCCCACAGGCCATTGAGATAGGTGATTCCCAAAGCACGGTCATATAGCGGGTAACCAGGACGACCCGTTTCACCCCAGATCATCCGACCGTGGTCGGGACGAATATAAGAATTCGAGCAATGATCGTGAATAGACTTCATGATCGCATACATATCGAGGGACCCGTCGCTGGAAAGATGCGAGGCCTCCTTGAATTTTTTCGACCCCAGAAACTTCACATTTCTGACATGAGCGGCAGCAACCCGTCCCATATCTCCATATTTCGCGAGGATGGCCGGCACGTCATTGTCGGGATTCGAACCTAGCGATCCAGCGCACACGCACAGTGAGTTGGCCGGGGAATTCACCAGATCAACGATCCTCTGCAGGTCAGAATCACTGTGCACGATACGCGGAATTCCGAAAATGCCCCAGGCAGGATCATCAGGGTGGACGGCCATCCGAATACCGACCTTCTCACAGGTCGGCACGATTCCCTCAAGGAAGTAGCGGTAGTTATTGCGCAGCTGATCCCGGGGCATGTCGGTGTACTGGGCCATAACCTCATCGAGATCGGCCAGCCGCTCGGGCTCCCATCCGGGTAGTGGGAAGGCCGACGAATCCAGAGTGGCCTTGACGATGTCTTGCGGAGTTAGACCCACAAGCTCCTCGTGGTCGTAGTACAAGCAGGTTGAGCCGTCCTCGTTACGATGGAAGAGTTCGGTGCGTAGCCAGTCAAATACCGGCATGAAATTGTAGACAACGACCTTAATACCATGGGCGGCAAGATTCTCTAGGGTCTTGCAATAGTTGGCGATGTAAATGTCACGAGACGGCTTACCAAGCTTGATGTCTTCGTGGACGTTCACCGATTCAATGACTTCACATTCCAAACCAGCGTCATTGACTTTCCGGACGTAAGAAGAAATCTCCTCATCAGACCACATCTCACCGACCGGAATCCAGTCCATCGCGCCCATGATTCCGCTGACTCCTGGAATCTGACGGATATTCTCCAACGTGATGGGGTCGGTTTCTGCACCATACCATCGAAACGTCATCTTCATGATTACGCAAACTCCTCATCCAGAACCGACCTTACGGCACCTGGACCGGCTGTTAGGCGGATAAAAAATCGTTCAACGACGTCAGATAAAGGTGTCATCGTCAGGTCTACGCCGAAGATATCTCCACGACTAAGGATGGGGGAGATGACCTTGGAATCATCATCGCCAAAACGAACACCTGACACAACAGATTCCAGCTGCCCAAGCAGCGGATCGGAGGACAGCTCTACCGGTTCTCCATCGTCAGCAATGCCCATAAGGTACCGACACCAGGCGGCGAAAACGAACGGGATCGCCCGCAATGACGCAACCTTAAGGGAGTCATCAGCGAGATACGACTTCACGGTCTCACCAAATCGGATCGGAATCTTCTGCGAGGTGTCGGTGGCAATACGACTCGGGGTATCACCAAGGAATGGGTTCGGGAAACGCTCTTCTTCGACTTCGCGCAAGAATTCCTTGGGGTCAATAATCCCCGGATCGCTGACGACGGGGAGCCCTTCCTGCCACCCCAAACAGTGTACTAAACCCGCTAAACCCGGGTCTTTCATCGCCTCGTCAATAGTGGGCTTGCGTAGCAGCACCCCGGTAATGGCTAGAGCAGTGTGGAGCGGGTTAAGGCAGGTCGTCACCTTCATTCGCTCGAACCGGTAGCAGGTATCGCGATCCGTGAAGTAAACCCCGGCTTTCTCTAATTCCGGACGCCCATTCGGGAAACGATCTTCAATAACGAGGTACTCAGCCGGCTCGGTGTTGACAAACCCCGCCACCTCGACGTCGGGGTCGATCCCCATGTCCTCAAGCCCCATTGCCGCTAACTGCTCGGCAACCTTCTGGGACGGGGCCGGGGTGATTTTGTCGATCACGGAGATCGGGAACTCAACCTTTTCTGCAATCCACTCGACAACCCTGTGGTCGATGACGCCTCGTTTCTCCCACTCCGCAGCGATCGTCAGCACCGAGGTGCGCAACATGTCACCGTTGTGGGAGAAATTGTCACAGGACACCACGGCCACCGGCGTCGCCCCAGCGTGGAAACGTCGCACCAGCAGAGCGGTGACAAGACCCATTGCCGTCGACATACGATCAGACTCGGGGTCGCGCCCCAGATCCTCAACAACAGCGTCTTGGTAGGAACCGTCGTAGCCGTTGAGCTGATACCCCTTCTCGGTGATCGTCAGGGTGATTAACTGCAGGGACTCGGCGCAGGCAATCTCGGTGATGCGACGAAAATCGTCATCTCGTCGGTAGGCCAGCCCCTCGCTGATCGACGCTATGACCCCGAAGTCGGTGTGACCATCGGCGTGGGAGGTCACACCAAGGGTCAGCAAATCGTGGTCCGTGAGGCCGCGATCGAGGCGCTGTGGATTGCGGGGCGCGATAGCGGCAATGCCGCACTGCTCAGCCCCGGAGTTCATAATGTCCTGGGCTAACCGAGCGATGTGGACACGGAACAGATTTCCTGGCCCAATATGCATCCATCGCGGCCGATCATGGGCCTGGCTACGCATCTCCCCCACGTCAAAGAGGGGTAAGGCGAGCCCAGCGTCCGCCAACGCGGGCCCATGAAGTGCATCGAGATCAAGCTTCATGACATCCTCTTCGGATCACAGACCAAACACCTGAGTGGGCTGCTCCACAATAAGCCGATGAGCTATCTCAACCGCCTCATCCAGGTCAAGCCTGCCCAAAACCACCAGCTCGGCGAGGTGAGCGGCATCAAGGCGCCGACTCATATCGTGACGCGCCGGAATTGAGCAAAAAGCACGAGTGTCGTCAATCATGCCGCTCACCCGACTGAACCCAGCCATCTCAGTAACGGCGTGTTTGAACCTCATCACCGACTCGGGTGCGTCGATGAACCACCAGGGCACACCGATATAGAGGCTGCGATACCACCCGGACAAGGGAGCGATTTCGCGTGAATAAAGGGTCTCATCGATCGTGAAAACGACCAGCTTGAGGTCCGTGTTGCCAAATTTGTCGAGTAAGGGGTGAAGGGAGTCGACAACTTCCAGCGTCACCGGAACGTCGGAACCAATATCGGCGCCAAATCGATGGAACGCGGCGGTGTCGTGATTGCGGTGCACCGCTGGATGGACGGTCATCGTCAAGCCGTCCTCGCTGGCCATCCTCGCCTGATCGGTGAAAAGATGCCGACGAAGGAGGGCCATCTCCTCGACAGTGGCCCGACCTGCCACCGAGGCGTCAAAAATCGACGCCGCACGATCGTGGTCAAGGATGATGGTGCCTAAGTCGCGGTGGCTGTGGTCACTGGACACCGCGCCGTGCTGTCTAAAGTAAGCGCGCCGGTCCTCCATTGCCTCGGTAAACCCGTCCAGCGTCGTCGCATCGCAACCACTTACCTCAGACAACCTCGCAAGCAAGCCCGTCCAGCCTCCGGCAGCCGGTTCCAGGTACTTATCTGGGCGGAAGGTGGGGGCAACGCGACGGGTGAATGTCTCGTCGGCAGCCAGTCGAGCGTGCCCGTCGAGATCGTCGCAAGGATCATCGGTGGTTGCGATGAAGGCAATGTCGAAGGAGTCCATGAGAGCGCGGGGCAGGAAATCCGGCTGGGCGATTCTTTCAGCGATGGTGTCGTAGATGCGATCAGCGTTCTCAGGGCTGGGTCGTTCGGTGATGCCAAAAATGCCGACAAGCTGGTCAACGAGCCAATAACGCATCGCTGTTCCAGCAAAATCACGCCAGTGCTCGCATAGGATCCGGAAGGCCCTTCGGTTGTCCTCCTCGCTCATCGTCTTGCGCCCAACACCCAGGTCCTCAAGATCGACGCCATTAGCATGCAGCAGCCGATTCACGTAGTGGTCGGGGGTAATGAGCAGGCTCGTCGGGTCAGAGAAAGCCATGTCGTCGGCGATCCATGACACCGGAACGTGTCCATGAGGAGAAATAATGGGCAGACCCTTCGTGGATCGGTAAATTTCGCGCGCAGCAGCCAAAGCGGAGGACTCGCGGGGCAGCAGACGATCCTCGGAGAGGGTGAGAGTCGGCGTTGACATGACGTTCACTGTGCCCCTTTGCAGGGTTTACCCGGAACGAGTTGCCGTCACTTGCCCCGCTTAGCTATCCAGATTCCCGCACCATAAAGGACACCGGGACAACGTCCTCGCTGGGTGCCTGGCGCTCATGATGACTCGGCTTCTCAACCATGTCGAGAAGCCGATTGACGGCCACAACCCCCATTTGGAACTGATTGACGCGAACCGTTGACAACGCCGGCGAAACCAAGGCTGAGAACGGGATGTCGTCGAACCCAATGACGGCGACGCCGTTAGGAATTCTGAGGCCACAGGCCATTGCTCGACGCATGAATCCGATCGCGATGAGATCGTTGTAGGCGATGACAGCGGAGGTCGGATGGGCCCGCCACATATCGAACGCTTCTATGCCGCCCCTGATAGTGGGTGTCGGGCAGGCAAGCTGATGCACTGTGACTTTGCCGTCGCGGCGAGCCCGCTCAAGCAAACTGCGCCACCTCACCCCCGATTGCCAAGACGCTGTCGGCCCGGCGAGATACGTCACTGTGGACCGTCCTTCGCTTACTAAATGGGTGAGAGCATCCCCGAGTCCTTCATCGGATGCTGGTGTCACCGATGACACACCTGGAACCTTACGGTTGACCGTCATGACCGGCTTGATCCCGGCCAGGTGCCGCAAACCGGCGTCCGACATGCGCGAACCGACAAAAATGAAACCGTCGACAGTAGCCAAGGATCGTTTCGTGGTTTCAGACTCAATCTCGGATGACTCGTTGGAGTCAATGAGGACGACCATGTAACCGCGTTTGCGGGCACCTGCGAAAATCCCTTTGACGGTAGCCCCGAACACCGGATTCATGACGTCGGCAACGCACACTGCGACGAGGTGATACGTCCTACTCGTCGAAACTCTCGGCACCTCATCCTGACGGTAACCAAGCTTCCGAGCGGCCTGAAAGATCCGTTCTGACGTCTTGACACTCACCCGCCCCGGACGAGAAAAGGCCCGAGAGACAGTTGACGGA
Source organism: Cutibacterium acnes (assembly GCF_003030305.1). NCBI lineage: Bacteria > Bacillati > Actinomycetota > Actinomycetes > Propionibacteriales > Propionibacteriaceae > Cutibacterium > Cutibacterium acnes. The sequence continues at coordinate 2,467,665 of NZ_CP023676.1, forward strand.
GCAACACCGGCAGCCCGCGCGACGTCGCTAATGGTAACCGGTGCGGTGGACTCCTCGCCTACACCCATGGTCTGATTCTATCGCCAACCTACCTGATCCAGGCCCGTAATACACAGGGTGCAAACCATGGCAAAACATCGCAATCCTTGACACTCCGGTGCGAATCTCTAGACAAGGCGATGCTGCCTGTCCACAATGCTGTGACGATAATCGTCGCAGCCTTGAATAGCATAGAGGGTTGTCAATGTCGACCATCACAACGAAAGGCCAGAAGGCTAAGGCGGTGAATGCTCGCGATTTCGATATTCGCGACATGATTGGCTACGCGCTTGGCGATGTGGGCAACAATTTCACCTTCAACTTGGTGAATTCGTTCCTCATGATTTTCTACACCAATGTTTTCGGTCTTGCCGCGGCGCTGGTGGGAGCATTGTTTATGGCTGCCCGTCTCGTTGACGCCTTCGTCGACATCATGGTCGGCCGCCTTATCGACAACTCGAAGATGACCAAACGCGGACGCTTCACCCCGTGGGTCATGCGCATGAAGTTTCCGCTTGCTGCCTCCGCCATTCTCCTCTTTCTGCCAGCTGCCGGCCACCTTCCCATGACGACACGTGTGGTCTACGCCTTCGTCACCTACCTGGCCTGGGGCATCTTCTACTCCTTTGTCAATATCCCCTATGGATCCATGGCGTCAGCCATCTCCGGGAAGCCGCGCGACAAGACCTCGCTATCCACCGCACGGAGCATTGGCTCGGCTTCAGGCGCCGCCATCGTTAGCTATGTCGTGCCGCTTATTATGTACGGCAGCAACTCTCATCAGATCAACCCGCATCGATTCTTTACGGGAGCGGCTATTTTCGCCGTCCTTGGCTTGTTCTGCTACATCGGTCTGACGATGCTGACCGTCGAGCGTATTCGAATTGACAAGACGGAGCGCGTCCCACTGGGCAAGATGTTCTCTGAAATGGCACACAATAAAGCCCTCGTCATGCTGGTCCTTATTGATATCGTTGTCGTCATCAACCAGAATCTTTCTGGTATCACGCTGACCTATCTTTTCAATGATTATTTCCAGAATAAGACTGCGATGTCTATTGCCCTAGTATTCAATTTCACAACTGTTATTCTAGTAGTTCCTTTCGCGCAGACCCTGGTTCGGAATTTCGGTCGAAAAGAATCGGCAGCAGTGGCATTATTCTTCGGCGCCGCCATGTACGGTCTGATGCTCATCATCCACACCCACAGCCCCTGGATTTTCCTTGTTGACCTCTTCTTCGGCTCACTTGGCGCCGGCGTGTTCAACCTCATGGTGTGGGCCTTCATTACCGACGTCATCGATGCCCAGGAGGTCATGTCCGGGGAGCGTGAAGACGGTGTCATCTATGGCGTGAACTCCTTCGCCCGCAAGCTTGCCCAGGCCATTGCCGGTGGAATCGGCGGAGCCATGCTGACGATGATCGGCTACCAGTCCTCCTCCCAAGGTGGTGCCGTTCAGTCGGAGTCCGTCGTCAATCACCTGTACACGCTCGCCACCGCCATCCCGACGATCTGCTGCCTCGGCGCTGCCCTGCTCATGCTGGGCTACCCGCTCACCCGCGACAAGGTGGTCGCCAACGCCGACGAGTTGGCTCGTCGCCACGCAGTACAGGCCGAGCAAAACTCCTGACCCATAACGGAGGCACATCATGGACACGCTCATGCGGATCACCGACCACTTGACAACCTCGCCGGGTATCCAATTGAAAATTGACAAGCGATGGGGTGCCTCCGTCACATTTGTGACGCGTTCCATCGCCCACGTGCGAATTTTCGACGCCGCCGATCCGCAGCTCGACCGGACCTGGAGCATCAGCCTCGGTTCCAACGCCACCCCGCGGACCGGACTGGGGCCCCGTGACCTCCTCGACCATTCCCCTGCCCCGGCATGGGCGGGCAATTCTCGCGATGTCGCGCCCGTCGAGGACATGGAGGTGACGACAACTGTCACCGCCAGCGCCGAAGACACTGCTAGTCACCCGGAGTTTTCCGGGGTTTACGCTGACGAACCGGTCGATTCCCCTGACCCAGACGAGAAGTCCTTCATCGTTGGCACCGATTCGCTGCGAGTCATCATCCGCGACTGCCCATTACGGATGACCTGGCAGCGCCGGGCTGACGACTGGGTCACCGTCAGCGAAGATCGCCCCACCGGGGCCTAGGCCTATGAAATCGGGACTCACACCGGGCGGGTCGCCCACCACAGAGTCCGCAACATCGACGACCGTTACTACGGCCTCGGTGAGAAATCGGGCGACCTGGAGCGCACCGGACGTATCTTCGACATGAGGTGCCTGGACGCCCTGGGATATGACGCCGGCAGCACCGACCCCCTGTACAAACACGTGCCTTTCCTCATGACCCGCACCGCCAACGGTGCCTTCGGGATCTTCTATGACAACCTGTCGGCATCGCGATTCAATCTGGGAGCCGAAGTCGACAACTACCACCGTCCTTTCACCTCGTGGCAAGCCGACCACGGCGACATCGACTATTGGGTCATGACAGCCGACCACCTCTGCGACCTCACCCCGCAGATCTTGCGTCTCACCGGCAACCCGGCCTTTCTACCGCGCTGGGCGCTGGGCTACTCGGGCTCGACAATGCACTACACCGACGCCCCCGACGCCTCCTGCCAGTTGCTGAAGTTCATCGACCTGTTGCGCGAGCATGCGATCCCGTGCGACTCCTTTCAACTCTCGTCGGGCTACACCACCATCGGCTCGCGCCGTTACGTCTTTACCTGGGACCGTGACAAATTTTCCCAGCCCACCGACACTACGAGGCACTTTCGTGACGCCGGCCTCCACCTGGCGGCAAATATCAAACCAGCCCTACTGACGACGCACCCCTATTACCGCGATGTGGCAGAGGCGGGGATTTTTGTCACCAACTCCCGGACTGGGGAACCGGCGACGTCGATGTTCTGGGGCGGTCACGGCGGCAACGTCGACTTCACCAACCCGCGCGGAGTGCAGTGGTGGAAAGGCAACGTCCGCCACCAGCTCATCGACATGGGCATCGAATCCACCTGGAACGACAACAACGAGTACGAATTGTGGTCAGAGGACGCCATTTGTGACGGTTTTGGTCACCCTGTCGAGCTGGACCGCATTCGCCCAGTGCAGGCCCTTCTCACGAGCCGCGCCTCCTTTGAAGCCCAACGCGAGGCTGCCCCTGTCGAACGCCCCTTCCTTATTTCTCGGTCTGGGCCGCTAGGTCTGCAGCGCTACGTCCAGACCTGGAGTGGTGACAATTCCACCTCTTGGCGCACCCTGAAGTACAACACCCGGATGGGTGTAGGGATGAGCATGTCTGGGCTAGTGAATTTCGGCCACGACGTCGGCGGATTCGCCGGTACCGCCCGACCCGGCCCGGAGCTTTTTGCCCGCTGGGTGGCCAACGGCGTAATGCATCCGCGCTTCACGATCCATTCCTGGCACAACGATGGTTCGGTCAATGAACCCTGGATGTACCCCGAGATCACCGACATCGTCCGAGAGATGATCCGGCTGCGCTACCGCCTCATCCCATTCCTGTACACCCTGTCATATCTGGCGGCGGAGCGACGCGAACCCATCGTCAACCCGGTGTTCAGCCTCGACGACACGCTTCATGAGGAGTCCGATGATTTCCTACTCGGCCACGACCTGTTGGTGGCATCCGTCGTCGAAAAGGGCCAAACCACTCGAACCGTCACCCTCCCTCACGTCTCCGACGGCTGGTTTGAGTTCGACACCGGCGTCCATCATGACCCAGGCACCGTCACCCTCGAGGCCCCACTAGACCGCCTGCCACTGCTGGTGTGCGCTGGGGCAGGGATCCCACAGTGTGAGTTGCCCGCGCCTTCGGGGGAAATCATCACCACGCGGACGGTCGAAAACTCCCCACACAGGATCGTTCTCTACCTTCCTGACGGTAACGGCCATTCGCAGGGATTTTTCTTCGACGACGATGGCCATACCAATGGTTACCACCAGGGCCATGGGTACTGGCTCACCTGGTCCGCCGATCACACCGACACCACGGTGATAGTTCATACTCATGTCGAAGGTGACTACCAACCGTCATGGGGAACTATGGCTTTCGCTCTTCGCCCAGGAGATGACCGCGCCATCAAGGTCGTAGCCGACGCCGCCCAGGACTAGAAACCAAACGCCACAACCGGAAGGAGATCATGATGCTGCGACCACAGGACACCGCCACCCGGGACACGAAGTGTCTGTCGGGGATGTGGGACTTTGCCTTCGACGCCGAGGACCGCGGCCAGACAGAGAAATGGTTCACTCGACCGTTGCCCACGTGCACCGAGATGGCAGTTCCGGCGTCGTACCAGGATCTCTCCACTGATCCCGCCGCCCGCGATCACGTTGGCCCAGTCTGGTACCAACGTGAGGTTCGCATTCCGCGCGGTTGGACCGATGATCGCGTCGTCGTCCATTTCGAGTCTGCGACTCATGCCGCCACCGTCTGGGTCAACGACGTCGAGGTCGTCAGACATGTTGGCGGGTACCTCCCTTTCGAAGCCGATATCACCGATCATGTCTGCGCGGGCAAAAAATGTCGGCTCACGGTTCGTGTCGATAATCGGTTGTCCTTCCAGACCATTCCGCCGGGGATTATCGTCGACTCTCCCGAGGGCCCGAAGCAGAAGTACTGGCACGACTTCTTCAATTACGCCGGCATCCACCGCGACGTGTGGCTGTGTCGCCGCCCCCAGGCCCACATTGAGGACGTCACCATCACCACTGACATTGACGGAAATGACGGAATCGTCACCTGGTCGGTTCTTTTGCACGATGCTGAACCTTTAACGACTCGGGTGACAATTTTCGACACCGAGGGCAACGTGGTCGCTGGGGGAACCAGTGCGAACGCCCATGCGCGCATCCCGTCGGTCCATCTCTGGCAGCCAGGCCACGGGTATCTTTACGAGGCCGAAATCTCCCTAGTCGACGGTGATCAGGTAATCGATACTTACCAGCAGGTCTTCGGCGTCCGAACTATCCGTGTCGACGGCGCCCGCCTCCTCGTCAACGGCGAGCCCGTGCACTTGACCGGATTCGGCATGCACGAGGATCACCAGACCATCGGCAAGGCCCACAACGATGCCCTCATGCTGCGCGACGCCGCCTGTCTAGAGTGGATCGGGGCGAATTCGCTGCGCACGTCCCATTACCCCTACTCCGAGCGTATCCTCGACTACGCCGACCGTCATGGTCTGCTCGTTATCGACGAAACCCCTGCTGTCGGCATAAACATGGGTCTGGGTGGCGGCATTTTTGGCGCCCAGGGCTACCCGACTTTCTCCGCGGAGACCATCAATGACAAGACCCAAAAGGTTCATGCCCAGGTCATCCGAGACCTTATCGCTCGAGATAAAAACCACCCCAGCGTCATCATCTGGTCCATCGCCAATGAGCCAGAGTCTGAGACTGAAGCCGCCGAAAACTACTTCCTCCCCCTCTTCGACGTGGCACGCGCAGCCGACCCCACCCGTCCGGTGAGTTTCGTCAACGTCATGCTCGCTCCGTTCGGAAAGTGTCGCGTATCGCAGTACTCCGACGTTTTGCTGCTCAACCGCTATTATGGCTGGTACGTCGACACTGGCGACCTGGCCGCCGCTGAGCGTCACTGGCGAGAAGAGATGGCAGGTTGGGCCAGCGAGAACAAGCCGATCATCATCACCGAATACGGCGCCGACACCATGCCCGGTCTGCACCAAATCCCCGCCCAGCCATGGAGCGAGGAGTACCAGGTCGAAGTGCTCAAGATGAACGAGCGGGTCTTCGACTCTTTCGACGCCATCGTCGGTGAGCACATCTGGAACTTCGCGGACTTCGCGACCACCAGTGGCACGATGCGCGTCGGAGGCAACCGAAAGGGCATCTTCACCCGGGATCGCCAGCCCAAGTCGGCCGCCTTCCACCTGCGCAAGAGGTGGCGTGGCGTCGCGCAGTAACGTCCGCACAAGTAGACCCGGTGGGCGTGAGAGCGAGCGCCCTTACGCCCACCCCCGCCCGGACCGCTTGCCCGTCTGGCCACTCCTCCATGGGAACCACTCGATGGCAGGCACAATTGGTTCTATGGTCACTCAAGCTCACATGGATTCCGTGAATCTAAGACTGGCGCTCAACGGTCTGCCACTGCCGACGGCTGCGCGCGCTTCCTACATTGACGTTGTCGCCCCAGTCTTGGCCCGGCAGCGTGAGCTGAGGAGGGAACTCCCCGAGCTCCTCTGCCCGGCCGACCGCCGTATTCAGGCATTCATCGACCGCTACCTGGGCGAGGACTCTTCCGTCCACCCCCGACTGCCCGACACCACCTTGACCCTTGACGAGCCCGGCCTCGCACGGGCCCTCTCGCTACCCGTCGACGGCGACGATTTCAGTTCCGACCTTGTCTCGAGTTACCGAGTGGCCAACGGCGTCCTACACAATCCCCGCAATGACCGTCGCACCACTGCTGGTGTATTCCACGTCGCCGAGGGCGGACTGGCAATCCCCGACGACAAGAAGGCCGTGCCGATCGACGTCTTCGCCCGTCTGCTCGACCTTGCCTTCCAGGCCCCACCCGAGCACACCCTGCTGCCTTACACTTCTACCCAACCGGTCGACCGCCAGGCCCACACCTGGGTTTCCTTGTTGCTGAGGCCCCTGGTGGTGCCCGAAGTGCCCGGTTTCGTCTCCGAGCGCCGCATGGAGATTCGGTTCTTCGCCCCCGGCGGGCTGGTCTCCAACCTGGACTTCGTGGAGGGGATCTTTGGTAACAGTGGCGATCCCCTTCTGCCCGTGAACGACTCGGCCCTCGCCCCGTCGGGTTGGACTGGCCACAGCGGCTGCATCATCCTCGCCCCGCATCTCAACCTCATCCGTAAGGTAGACCTCGGTCTGCCCCATGTCGACCAGGCAACCGACCGTCAGCGTCGCGACGGGATGTGCTGGTCTGACGAGTCTGAGCTCTACAACGAGGGCAAGCCATTCAAGCTGTGTGCCCGTGACGAGTCCGGGGTCATCCTCACTATCGTCGCCGACAACTACTTCGGCTATTGCAAGAAGGAGGTTAAGACCCAGATCTCCTACTCAGCTAACTTGTTCGGGCTGGCCGAGGAGGAGCATTCCGGCGGCGCCCGCGCCTACATCTCCCACAACGAGGGCCAGGAATACGCCACCCCAGTCTGCGACCAGACGGTTTCCGACGTCGTTATGGCCAATCCGGACCACTTCGAGATGCTTAGCGACGGCCAGGCCCGGGTACTCGATATCGACGACGTCGTCCTGGTGCCGGGTGGGACCAAGTTCAGCCTGCGTGACGGCACTGTCAGCTGGGATAACGGTGACCACTCGATCCGAATGCGCGCTGACACCGAGTACATCTCCCCCGCCGGCTACCGGATTCACATGGTCCACAACGATGCTGACGACCAGTGGTACCTCGAGGGCACTTACGGCGATTCGACGACTCTACATAAGTGCTGCACGGTATCCGGTGGTGGGAAGTCGGAGATTTCCAAGGCCATATCGGACACCTTCCTGTGGGGCAATGCCTACTCTCCGGATTTCGAGGCCGACATGGATGCCGTCGATGACATCTTGCATCGGGACTACTCGACGCGGTTCGCCGATCCCAAGCTTAACGGCATCGACCATCGTCCGGTCCTCTCGACGGAGCGTTCGGTGGGTTCGGTCATCAAGCTCCTCACCCCATCCTCGGACTTCACCGACTGGTACAACGATTGGATCAACTCGATTCCGGCCTTCCGCAAGGAGCTGGTCTTCACCATCAAGCGCTACTACAAGCCGGAATGGGGTGATGACTGGCGCTCCCACTTCAGCGTCGCCCCCACAAATGGTCGCCACGGCAACATGGTCCGTCTCGACGGCCAGAAGGTGCTGGTGAGTATGGCGCGCGTGGGATTCCAGCCCGACGGCTCGTGGCGGCTGTTCACCCTGCGCCACGATTACGCTCCGGCCGTTAAGGTGCAAACCGAGGATGACATGACAGCGTCAATCGTCACATCTCCGGGCGTAGTTACCGGCCCTGAAGGTCTGTCGCGCAAAGTCGTCGCCAACTGCGAAGCGTTGCTCTTCCAGCGCCCTGACGACGCCATTTACCGTGGGTACGACACCCAAACCGAGCGTGATATGAGCGGGACGGACTTGTTCATCTCGAACTACCAGCCGCTGACCCGCGAGGACGTCAGGGCAATGCGTGACGACGTGGTGGCCTTCTCGAAGTTCACCCCACCGATGCGCACCTTCCTGTCGAACTTCGCTGATTCCGACCCTTCGGAGCAGCCAAAATTCGTCGTCTCCAGCGCCGATCCTCGTCTTATCGACGGGGTGCGTTCGCGCAACCCACGCTACTTGCAGGTGCGTCCAGACATTGCCAAGCCGCGCGAAACCGCAATCGCCAATCTTGCCAGCCACCTGTATCACGGACTGCCGATCGACGAACCGCTGCCCCTGCCGGTCGACGTGGTCGCCGCCGGGCGTCGCAACAACCCGCCCGAGGGCAAAATCCCGGCCTTGTGTGCGTACAACCCACTGCACTACATGGAGCTGCCGGAATTATTCATGGAGTTCATCTCCTCGATGACTGGTAAGAGTCCTTCGACGACGGGAGCCGGTTCGGAGGGAGCCCTGACGAAGGCACCGTTCAATGCCTTGCCAGCGGTCTTCGACCTCAACTCGTCCTTCCTGTCCTTCGTGCTATCGGGGTATGATGGTTGGTTATCTTCGGCCGGATTCATCGGCCCGAAGGTTGAGGTCGCCCACGACATTTCCCTGCTCGTCCCGGAAATCTTCTGCCGGATGTCCCCAGCCGAGAGGGATGCCAAGACCCTTATCGAGGGTGGCTATCTGGAGAAGCTGGAAGATTACGATAAAGATGGCGAACTCATTCTCGCCTCCCGTCTGGGCTACCGCATGACGGAAAAGTTCATGCGCGCCTATTTCGGGCGTATCTTCTTGCACCCCGACACCGTCTTCACCCCTGAGATGCTGCGTCCGGAACTTCAGGACGCCGACATCTTCGCTGACTCGGTGCGAACGATCTCGACTACTCACGCTCGAGTAGCTAAGGCCTATTTCGACGACGGGACGGTCTCGCTGGCGGTACCGCCCATCCGGGCTCTGCTGGAAATCATGGTCAATGGAGTTTGCTCGGAGGGTTGGACTCTTGACGATCCCGAGTTGCGGGAGATGTTCACCCGCGAGTCAGTACTTGCCTCCGACTGGTACGCCGAGCGTATCGACGCCAAGCAGGCCGAAGCCGTGCGGCGCGCCGAGCGAGGAATCGCCCACCTTGAGCAGTTCATGGCTGATCCGCGTAACGCGTCCGCCTGCGAGGAAATTGACGTCCAGGCCCGTCTGGATCAAGTCCGCAAGTTCCACGATCGCGCCGTGACGGCTGAGTACCGCCAACAGTTGGTGGGCACTCTTGGTCGGCAGGTCAACTTCCGCTGAGGTTGGTCGGCCCCGCGTGTCATCACCTGGGGCCGATCGTCTGTTACCCAGGTCCCTGGTTCCCGGTATCCCGGGCCGTTCGTGACGTATCCGGGATCTCTAAACCCTGAACACAATCTGGGCGCCGGATCCTTGTGACGGAAAATCCCGCCTCGGGTGGGGTCACAACACTTGAGTGCCTCGCCCCTCACCGTGGCGGGATTTTTCGCACCTCATCCCTTGTCACTGGACTCGCGAAGCAGCATGAGAGGCAGCACTATGGGGGTGTGGACGTCATTGATCTCACTACAGCCGGTTTCGACGAGTGGGTCTGTGTCGAAAATCACCGGCCGAGCGATCTCCCCGCTGGTTCCTGGCTTCCGGCGATTCAGCTCATCGCTCCCGAAACCCTCATCCGCCGTGTCAACCATACCCACGAGGCTCTCCTGACCCAGCGCCATGAGGGAAAGGCGGGCCATGGTCACGAGGTCCCTGCCGCAGATGGCCCGGTTGCCTATCGTGTCGCACTGTCGGCAACCCAACTGGGAATTGTCGCCAGGTTGGTGGTTCCGGTCGTCGCAGCCCGGACCCTCGGCAACGATGTTGATTTCCCCAGGCTCGCGGACCTCTGGTTCCGTGATGTGCCTCTTGCTCCGGTTCCCGTGTCGGTAGCTTGGCAACCGGGACCAGCGAAAATCACCGGTTCAGCGGTTGAAGAGATCACTCGTGCCTTCATCGCCGCCGGGTTGAGCAAAATTGTCGCCTGGGACAACCTAGCCTCAGCAGTGAGCACTTCGGTCATCATGGTGACTCGCTGTCGCCCAGATTTACGCCAGGCAGCCATCGACGTCGCCACAGAGATATTGGCTATGGTCGACCCACGCCCCGGTATCACTGCCGGACCGGGCTTTCACCGCCGCAGCTGTTGCCTCTATTACCAGGTCAGTGGCTCTCGCATAGCTTGCTGTGGGGACTGCGTGCTGGTCTGAACCACGGTCGCCGGGGCATCGTAATCATGGCGGGCCAAACTCATCGGCCATCGCAATCGTCCAACATCAGCTGGAACTAACCCGTTGCCGCGCAACCACCCAAACCAGCGCTCTATCCAGCTCTCTTCCGTTTTAACTGACCGCCGCAGGTCTAACCTCATGCGACGAATCGCTCCGGCGCTCATAGGGTCAACCTCCTGGAATCCCCACGATTCCAACCAGGTGACGGGTGCGATACGAGGATCGGTGCATGGTCCAATAACGCCACCAGCCTCAATGACCGGCACGGATCCGTGTAGGCGAGCTGCCAGGAAGGATGTCCGCACTCTCCCCCAAGAAGCGTCACTCCGATGAGGAAGAAAGCCCACTAGAACCGCTGCCCCAGGTGTGCGGGGAATTTTCGACATCGGATGGTCTGGCGGAAGACAGGTTTCAGTAGCGACGAGCAGGATGCCCTCGATCTCGTCCCCGTGACGACTTGCGACCCCAAAGAATCCCCACCGCTGACAAGCTTCATCAGCCCACTCTGGCAAAGCCTTGTCAGGGTCAATTTTCCATTGCCGCAGTCGGGGGGCGGGTCCCAGAATTCGGGTGTCCTCCCGCTTCAGCGTTGTCAAATGCCTGACTCGCACAATGTCTCCTCCCGATGCGCCCTGCAGCGGATCGACGACGGCTCCTCACCGCGCCCCGCTGTGACGTCCGATGGGTGAAATAGACCACACCTGGGTGAGTGTCATTCTAGATTTCCGGGTCTGCGGTGGGGCACAGTGGGAGGGTGAGCAGCACAAACCACATCACCAGGCAACCTGTTCCTCCGACCGATAGCGTGCGCGTCAAAGCCGCCGTTGCTGCTCACGAGGCCGCTGACGCTGCTACCGACCGCCGAGTCGACACCACCTTTGACAAGTTCCACGATCGGTATTCCACCCGCTCCCTGGGATTGAAAACCTCTCCCGTCCGTGCCCTGTTCGCGGTAGCGAATCGCCCCGAGGTCGTTTCCTTAGCCGGTGGTATGCCTAACATTGCCGACCTCCCTCTTGACGTCGTCAGTGAGTCGTTGAAGGAGCTCGTTGATACTCGCGGCACTGTCGTTATGCAATACGGGTCGGGGCAGGGTGAACCTGAGATGCGCAAGCACATCTGCGAGGTGATGGCCGTTGAGGGGCTCGTCGCAGACCCTGATGACGTCACTGTCACGTGTGGTTCTCAGCAGGGCCTGGATCTCGTCACGCGCATTTTTTGCAACCCAAGCGACGTCATTATGGCCGAGTCGCCGGCTTATGTCGGGGCGCTCAATACCTTCGCCTCGTACCAAACTGAGGTCATTCACGTCGACATGGACGACAGCGGGTTGGTTCCGGAATCCCTGCGTGAGAAAGTGACTGCAGCGCGTCAAGACGGCAAGTCGGTGAAGTTCCTTTACACGGTTCCTAACTACTCGAACCCGTCGGGAATCTCGCAATCCACCGAGCGTCGCCGGGAGATCCTAGCGGTGGCTGACGAGCTGGATCTGTTGGTGGTTGAGGACAACCCGTACGGGTTACTCAACCTCGATGGTGATCCACTGCCGACGTTGAAGTCGATGGATCCCGACAACGTCGTGTACTTGGGGTCCTTCTCCAAGACATTCGCGCCAGGCTTCCGCATCGGTTGGGTTCTGTCGCCGTCGTTCGTACGCGACAAACTGGTTCTTGCCCAGGAGTCGGCGACCTTGTGCCCGCCGGTCTTTTCCCAGTTTGCTGTCTCGAGCTACCTGGCCCATTGGGATTGGCGTGCCCAGGTGGATAGCTTCATCAATATGTACCGCATCCGTCGTGACACTATGCTGGCCTCGTTGGCTGAGACTATGCCTGAGGGGACGACGTGGTCTCACCCATCTGGCGGGTTCTTTGTCTGGTTGACGATGCCGGGAGCGATCGATTCTGCCGCCATGCTTCCTCGAGCTGTGACGAAGTTTGTCGCTTATACGCCGGGGACGGCGTTCTACGCGGATGGTCGTGGTCAGCGCAATATTCGCCTGTCGTTCTGTTACCCGACTCCTGAGCGCATCAAAGTCGGTGTCGAGAGACTGGCTGGTGTGATGCGTGAAGAGCTGGAAATCGCCGAGACGTTCGGGCTGGCTGACGAGCGGCGTCATTCCCGCGATTTGGGGCCTGGTCCGAACTTGGCGTGATTCTGACAGGGATCAAACCCTGCAGCGATGCGACTCCAATTCGCGTTCTATAGATATAACGTTATGTCGACTTAGCTATATATGGAAGAAGGAGCTGCCGGGAGCGACTTTGAGCTCGCCCCGTAGCGGGTTTGTTTCAAACAATTGTCGTTTATTGCTCACTTCTATGGCGGGCGCAGTTTGATAACTATGTGAGCATCGGCCCGGCGTGCTTCAACCACGCCTCAGGCGGACGCTTTCCCAAGCTGCTCCCACGTTGCTGCCATTGTCTTATAGATACGGGGAGGGTCGGTTATGCCATCATTGTCTTGGCACTGGTTGAATGGGGGCATGTTGCAACCAGTCGTCGTCCTTGCCGGAGGACTCAGCCACCAGCGCGATATCTCTCTGAAGTCGGGTCGCACCGTTGCACAAGCGCTGCGGCGGGTCGGACACGAAGTCGTGGAAGCCGATATTGACTCCGCACTCATTGAGACCTTGCGTGCCAACGACGGTGCCGTCGTGTTTCCCATGTTGCACGGTGGTCTTGGCGAAAATGGTGCCCTTCTTGAAGTACTTCAGCTCATGGGCATCCCCTATGTGGGCTCCAGTCCAGCAACCTGCCGTATCTCTTTCGATAAGTCCATCGCATCTCGCGCCGTGGCCGCAGCCGGGATCGTCACACCACAGCAGGTCGCGTTACCCCATGACGTCTTCCGTGAGCTTGGCGCTCAGACGGTCATGCGTTCGATCGCCGAAAAGTTTGGCCTTCCGGTCATCGTTAAGCCGGCACGTGGGGGCTCAAGCCTCGGCGTCACAAAAGTCGATGGCGTCGACGATCTTCCTCAGGCCGTCGCGAACGCCTATGCCTATGACGACATGGTTGTAGTCGAGGAATTCATTGTGGGCACTGAGCTCGCAATAGGCATGATCACGACGTCTGAAGGCACGCGTGTGCTGCCAGCCGTCGAGATTCGCCCTGTCGGTGGTGTTTATGATTATTCAGCGATGTACACCGGTGGTGAGACACGACTAACAGCTCCTGCAGACATTAGCGATACAGCGGCCCAAACCGCGACGGCGATGGCCCGAGTCGTGCAAAAGGAGCTCGATTTCTCCGGGATATCTCGTGTCGATGCGATCGTGGACGAGTCCGGTCGCCCAGTTTTCTTGGAGGCCGGTGCTGCTCCCGGGATGACAGCTACTTCGCTCGTACCCGTGGCTATGAAAGCCGCCGGTCTAGACCTTGGCGAGGTGTGCTCTCGACTCGTCGATGACGTCGCTCGCAACCATGGCTGACAGTGTGCACATGAAGGGCTCCCGCCACGCCGTGCGCGTCAAGCAGGCATCTGTCGTCTTGCTCGGCGTCGTCCTTGCCAGTGTGATGGTCTTCCTCGGACTGTGGCAGATGAACGTTTTTGAGTCCCAACGTGACGACTCGACGCAGGCGCGTATCAACGGTCCAGTAATCACCTGGAATGAGGCTCCTAAGAAGGCCGATGTCATGGCCCAGTACGGACGCCGGGTGACGGTGACGGGCACGTTCCAACGGTCGACCACAACCTTGATAGGCACATCGTGGCCAGTACGCGTCGTAACGGGAATCAAATTGACCTCCGGGGAAACGATGGCCATAGTTCGCGGCAAGCTCTCGAAGGGCGAGAGAGTCCCTGCTGCGCCCACGGGCGTTATAACAGTGACGGGTGTGCTCGCGGCATCTGAAGCCGATGACGGTCGCCGAAATTCACAGATGCCGGCTGCCGTGCTCCCCTCCTTGCGGCTGGAAGTGTTGACCCAGACGTGGCCCCAACCCTTGGTACCAGCAACCCTGACCCTCGATAAGAAAAATGCGCTCGCTCAGGGGCTCGCCCCAGCACAACCAGTACTCCCGAAGGGTGACGGTAGCGAACGTAATCGCGGCTACGCATTGCAATGGTGGGTTTTTGCGATCTTTACTGTTGCCATGTCTCTCGCCTTCGCCCGCGCAGCGGGCAAGCATAAGGAATGACGGCCTGCTCGATGCAGCGTCAGTTGACGTGCTTCAGTACTCTGTTTCACGTGAAACACAGCGACGACGTGACCAGTGACGACTTTTATATGACACCTGACAACATCTCTGACGACACTCGCGCTGGCGATGCGGCCCACGACCACTCGACGGACTCCCGTCACTCTGAGACTACCGCCGAGACTGAAACAGAGCCATGGATCGAGCCTGATGACATCTCAGGGGTTCGCAAAGCCCTGCTCTGCTACCGCGTTATGGCGTACATTGTGGGAACACTCTTGATTGTTCTCGTGTGTGTAGCGATGCCACTCAAGTACGCGGCGGGCAGGCCGACGATGGTCAACGTGGTTGGAATCTCCCACGGATGGCTCTACCCCGTACTACTCATCACCGCCTATTTGTTGGGACGCAAGGCAGGCTGGCCACTAACCCGCCTGCTCATCATCGCTTTGGCCGGAACGATTCCGTTCCTGTCCTTCGTCGCGGAGTATTTCGCTCGTAAGGATGTCAACTGTCGTATTGATGACGCGAAAGACTATTGGGCTCATCATGGCGCACCAACTGAGTGACGGGTTGTATGTACTCTCCCGCTACCTACTCCGGTACTGTGCTCCAGGCATCACCTCATTGCAGCAAACCTTTGACGTGTAGCAGCGTGCTCACACAACGCACTGTTTTTCGCAAACTAGCGACCGCTGCGAGCTACTCCCGTCCTTAACGCACGTATCCATTGCGAGCAACATCGGTCCGACCGCGACCAGGGTTCGGCGTGACGCCTTTGGCCACGCTCTCTTCCGTGGCCGAACGCGTTCAGTGTCTTACCTCATCAGTCAGAAAATATGTCGATAAGTCGCTCTAGCTCTTCATTATCATTGAATGGGAAGGTTATGGTGCCTCTCCCATTACGGCGCCGCACTTTGACTGCGGTACGGAACCGCTGAGATAGCTGTTCTCCCAGCTTCACGGCCTCAGTATCCCGACCGGGTTTTTTCCGCTGATGCGGCTTAACCTCTGTCGTATCGTCCAAAGTCTGACGAACCAGCTCTTCAGTCGCGCGTACAGATAAACCTTCGTCTACGACGCGATTCGCTGTGCCGACTTGTACCTCAGGATTATCAATCGCCAAAAGGCATCTAGCGTGACCAGCGGTGATCTCACCATCAAGAAGTCGTTTCTGCACGTCCGCGCTAAGTTTGAGCAACCGGATGGTGTTCGCAATCTGTGACCGGGAACGCTGGATCTTCTCAGAGAGCTCATCCTGAGTGCATCCAAAATCGTTGAGCATCTGCTCATAAGCGGCTGCTTCTTCAAGAGGATTTAACTGCACGCGATGGAGGTTCTCAAGTAACGCATCTCGCAGCATGTCCTCGCTCGCCGTGGTGCGCACGATCGCAGGAACCGTTGCGAGGCCGGCCTTGCGAGCAGCACGCCACCGACGCTCACCCATAACGAGTTCGTAGCCGTTGTCGGCTGGGGTCACAACTACAGGCTGCAGAACTCCGACCGCCCGGATAGACTCAGAGAGTTCGGTCAGTTCTTCCTCGTTAAACATTTTACGCGGTTGGCGCGCGTTCGGAGAGATCTCATCCACGGAGATGAGCTCGAGCCGAGAGCCTCCAACACGTTCGTTTATCGCGTCGCCGTCAGTACTAGCGTCATCAACGCGCTCTTCGTCATCATCATCGAGATCCGTGCGTTGAAACAACTCTCCGAAACCCCGCCCTAAACCGCTGTGCTTGGCTGCCACTGTCATCCCTTCTTAGTGTCAGAAGCATCGGGGTGCTTCACACCGCTGGTGTTTGTACTGTGCTCATCGCACGCGTGCCGCTTTGCAAACTCAGCAGCAGCTTCGCGATACGCAACTGCCCCCGCTGATGTCGGCTCGTAAGTCAAAACGCTACGGCTATAGCTCGGTGCTTCCGAAACTCGGACAGACCGCGGTATGCGCGTTGACATCGTTTCACGTGCGAAGTGGGTACGAACCTCTTCATCCACTTGGGTAGAGAGGCGTGTTCGACCATCGAACATTGTCATGAGGATCGATCCCAGACGGAGCTCTTTATTCATCGCATGCCGAACCGCTTCGATCGTTCGCATCAGCTGCGTGACGCCTTCAAGGGCATAGTACTCACATTGAATTGGCAACAACACTTCGTCGGCAGCCACCAGCGCGTTGAGGGTCAAAAGCCCAAGTGATGGGGGACAGTCGAGAATCACGTAGTCCACGTCATGATTCTTCAAATACTTCCGCAACGCCTTCCGCAGGCGGCGTTCACGCCCCTTCACGTCTACAAGTTGAAGCTCAGCGCCGGAAAGGTCGATCGTGGCTGGGACCACTTCAAGACCCGGAGCTTCCGGGCTTGGCTTCGCGACAAGACCAATGTCCTCCTCATCTAGGAGAACTTCGTACGTTCCTGGCGTTCCCGCTTCGTGGTCGATCCCAAGCGCCGTCGAAGCATTACCCTGTGGATCGGTATCAATTACGAGCACCTTGAGTCCACTCATAGCCAGCGCAACCGCGAAGTTAATTGCAGTAGTCGTCTTGCCAACGCCGCCCTTCTGATTGGCCACCACAACAGTTCTCGGCGACGCTGGACGTGGGAGAGTCAAGGGCACGGTTGGTGCCGCCGGGCCATCGATACTATCGGCAGAAGATTCCGCGACCTCGAGCACATCGGGACTATCGAATGCCGCGCGCTTGGGCGCTCCGTCATAGATGGGGACCTCGTTGGTCATGCGCATCCTTTCAGTCGCGAGCGGAGTGACGTTTCACGTGAAACACTGACACTCGGTCACTTTACCGGCCACATCCTTCAGCGCCAGAGTCATCCGGCAGCTGTGGATAACTACCTATGTTGATAGCAGTAGCCTGTGGATAACCGCTTCCCACCGGTGGACAGCCCAGATTTCCATACCTCGCGCTGATCCTCCGTTCATCGACACAACGTTGCAGCCATCAACGTCACGTTCATAGAACCGCCACGCCATTATCCACGTGCCTGAGTCAAAACGAAACACAGCCGCCCCGTTAAACCCCAGTCCTACGGTTACCTGCAGCCAACATACCGGCCGGGCTGGCCCGCTGAAATAGCTCGTGGGCAGGCAGCAGCATCAAGCGCGCGTGACCGCTTCATGCGACTGGTCCCACACCAATCCCACACGAGTCTTTAGTCTGGAGCTCACGTCAGTCACCAAGCGTGTTCACGGCGTCGCCAACCGCACGCACCCACAAAGGGGAAACGGGTCACATCTTGGCCTCGTCTGTCCAACCAGTTCAGTAGAAGCATGTTACGGCTCCTGGTATCCACCTACGCGCCTAGCTCCTCCACGAGCTCTGTCACCAGGCCGCTAACGCGTTGACCGAACGTGTTGGACACAATTCTTGGACGATATTTCGGTGAATTCACCTCAACTCGACCGACCATACCGCCGATTTGATCATGATAGTATGACATTCGGCCCCTGCTTCAACCAAGGCTGCTGCACCGAGCCGTCGACATCCTACGACCGTATAACTGAACGCATGACCGGGTGAAGCCCCATTGCCTCGGGGTCGGGTTGAACACCATTGGAGGCGGGGTCGTGTCTTGCTCTTGACCGGGGTTCGTCGTCAGCTCAGACATGCTAAGCCTCCCATGATCAGCTCACTCCGCGCATCATGCCAATTGCACGTCCTTACCTAGTTGCAGATCGTTACCCCCTGTCCTGCGACCGGACGAGCACAGACGTTCGAACTCGGATGCTTCACTTAAAACCGCGACGCCGCCAGTCGGGCCACCAGTTCAGGTCAATTGCTAGCTTGAGCACGCCAACCGACGGGCTGCTATATACGTAACCGGCAACCTATCAGCACACCTTCGCCTGGATGTAATGGCCAGATCACTCCGTATGTCTGCTCGAAGGTACACACGGCGGTGTGTCGTCCCACGCTAGGAACTGATGTCTCGCTGTTCTTTCGCTCAGGCTTCCACTGATGACGCGTCTGTTGCCTGTCATCCCGCGCAGTTCTTGGACATCGTAAAACTCTTATCCCGCAGTGCTGAACTGGCGAGACGTACCACGCTGTTTCACGTGAAACACCACATTCTCCTACGCGCGGTCTGTCATCCAAGTGCCATGCCTTCGACGAGCGTCCGTACCCATATGATCGGTACGGACGAGCGTCCTAGCTCACCCAAGCTCACGCACACCGCTGGTGTCGCTACGATCACCTGCCGCCATCCTTGCTGGTGCCCTGCCCGCGTGTTGATGGTAGCCGCACCACTCGCCGGGACCTCAACTCACAAGCAACGATTACAGCATTGACATCATCTATCACAAACGCCGGGGCCAATATCCGACTTATCGATCGATATCACCAGCGGGTTCACCAAGTTTCGGCCTTACAGACGTCGATGCACCTCGCCTTGGACACCACGCCCGGCCGATATTCATGTTCAACATGCGTTGATGCCGCCTCGGTCACTTACTTCGACGACATGCTGCAAGCTCCGTCCGGAACCATCACCGAGACCATGATGCAAGCGATTTGACCTAGCGCCTACAGCAACATCTCACATTTTTACTTACCCGCACGACGTACTCGAACTGCGCGCGTCACGTCGGCGGCCGGATCAGCTCGGATCAGCAGTACTTCAGCAGACAGACGTCGCTTTGAAAGCTCTTTCTTCGCCTTGACGACCTCGTCATCAGCCGATTGCCCCTTCAGAGCCAGAAGACTGCCCGACTCCACGATCAGATCTGCCGTCCAGTTAATCAACGTAGCTAACTTTGCCACGGCACGTGATACAACGACATCAACGTGCAGATCAGCATCCTCGGCTCGGCCACGGACGACGGTCACCCTATCGTCCAAGCCCAACTCGTCAAGTGCTTCAGTCAGAAAATTCGAACGGCGCAGCATCGGCTCAATGAGGGTCATCTCGAGGTCAGGTCGCAGGATAGCTAAAGGAATACCCGGCAATCCGGCTCCGCTTCCAACGTCGGCTACGCGGCAACCCTCAGGTATCAAACTCTCAAGAGCAATACTGTTCAGGATGTGACGCTCCCACAGTCGGCCAATCTCCCGAGGGCCAATTAGACCCCAATCGACCCCGCGTGATACCAATATATCGACATATTGCCGAATCGTTTTATAATTATCCCGATACAGCCTGTCGGCAATAGCATCGTCACTCACCAAGGTCATACCGAACATCCTGCCATGCTTGGCGCCTCACTCCGCCTTTCCTACGTGTATTCACCAGAACTACAGCAGCTAGTCAGCCCCACACACGTCTTCCGAACCATACAGCAGACAGGCCATATCGGGGCACAGGCGCGTGAAATTAAGGGGCGTCTCCCGGCTTACACAGCGGATAGGCTCGAACCACTAGCTTGAGCTCAACTCGAAACAGCCCGGCATTCATCTCAACAGTCCCTTACCACGAGCACCTGGGCGGCACGCTCGCGCCTTCTCGACGCACCAACCATCACAGCCTGACCATGCTCACTTTCCCACGACCGACCAATGCAGGCATTGCCTTACCAACGCACCAGTCGATTCACAACAACCAGAACGCCGAGAGATCTTTTCCCGAACTCAGCACCGTGATCACAACAGCGTCCATCTGGAAGTTCAAGTCAGCTGAACATCAACCGCACGAGTCCAGCGCCGAACATCGGCGCCCGTCCAACATGTCCGTCATCTTGAGGTAGGCGTGCAACAAGACGTCACTATCGACGACGAACGACAGAAGACCGTTAGCGTGATCCGTAGAAGTCTGGTCAGGAGTCGCACCAGGCGTCACCTGGTTGGCAATTTCCCGATAGCCCCGCCAGCCCTGACTTGCCACGGCTGTTGCCTAGCTCCAGTTTGAACCATGCGAACCCCAAGAACATACGAACTCAAGACACAGAATGCGGATCCACGGGAGGAGACATGACCCTCGACAAGAGAGGTCAAACGCAGTCCATAGATTTAGGGATTATCGCCTCATCCAGGAAGTACCGTCCACCATCGAGATACCACCGGTATTCAACTAGTTGTACACACGGGAATTTCAGCAACGTAGTTCTGCGGCGAGACTCCATCGATCTCGCGACATGGCTGAGAACTGGGTTCGCTTTCTCGCGCTCTCAGCAACGCTGCCCGTCTAATATGAGTGAAGAAGACTCAACTTCCTCGCTAGCTCAACTCGACCATGACGACATTCTTCGCATCGCGTTGGGGGACTACCTTCACTGACCTAACCCCCTTCACTGACCTAATCCGATTAACTGATCGCTGACCAGGTTCCATACAAGAGCACCACTACTCCAGCCCGATCCTCAGCCACGGCGCACCAGTTCACAGGATGACTCCTCATGAGAAGCGTTCTTGGTAACCATGAGCTGTCCACCACCGACCACTGGAGTGCTTTCACTGTGGCGGCTCAGTAGGGTCGGTGGGTAAAGCTGGCGGAGGTTCAACGAGTTAGCTCACACGAATCAACGGGTCTAAGGGCAGTCTCTACTGGGATTTGCTGATGATTCTCAACGGCACACCGTCATATGCCTTGACATCACACACGTCCTTTGACGTCACAGGAATACAACAGCTCCCGCGCCACGAGCAATCATTATCACGTCGCCGTTATCACGTCCGATATCACGTCGCCGCACTCACACAACGTGCGAGCTCAACAATCTCAAACGTTAACAGTACTTGCGTACACACAGGATTTCGCCAACTCTACCCGCCTCCGCCAGCACAGAAATTCACAGCGACGGACATCCCTAGTCTACGAAACAACCTCATTACCGACCCTTCACACCATGTACCCACATGCTTCAGGCCTAGTCAGACCGAACTTTCACATGACCCGGTCAGCCCCAACTTCACGTTCCACGTGAAACACATCTTCATCGATTTCTCGTTTTGTCGACATATAGTCCAATATCTATATCCTCCCGTTCAACCGTGACACAGCTCCGAAACCACACTTGCCCAACACATCTCATCCTCGAGGCAACTCACCCAACAGCGGGAGAAGGCAAACATAGGGGTAGGAGACACACAGTCACAGGCTTACACTCCTGCCCGCCAGCCCTACTGACAGACAAACACAGGGATAAGACACACAATCACGGGGAAGAAACATATCGGGCCCTCGAAACCGTCACAAGGCTCGACAGCCACCTCATTTTCCAACTTCACACCAGCGAAATCTCGTCAAAGGTCGCCGTTGTCATGCGTACATTCACCGGCACTTCGTCGCCAACGTGAGTTGGTTCCCCAGGTCCACCCACGAAAACCAAAGACGAATGCATATGCGGTGGTTCAGCGAATACTGCCTTCTTCCCCGCGATAGTAAACGGGCTAATAACCCGTCCCACCATTTGCTGCAGGGCCTCGGCCCCAGGAATCAACCACTGGCGTAGGGACCGAGCTGAGATCGGTGCAGATAACGCGACCCCGTGCGCAGTTCCTCCAGACACTACAACGATGTATCCGTCCGCATGAGTCTTGACACGGTGATAACCCACTGGAGTCCGCTTCGGTAGCCAGCGGACGTCAAGGACAGTCCCTGTTACACGGTAAGCATTGGCATCCCCCAACCACAGGCGAGTACCGACCCTCATCCGCACTGGAACATCCAGTTTTTTCGATAACGCGATGTAATCGTCACAGCTGAGATGGGAAAACCAGATACCTCGTGAAGCCAGCGGATGTTGCTTAACAATCCGAGCCATCTCACGGCCCTCGTCCAGAGATGCCCCCGACGGCAAGTGGATAGTCCAGCCTCGCAGGTCAAAACCGTCGAGATCTAAAGCCGCCACCTCGTCGGCCGGAACACCATGTCGATGCATCGACGTCTCGACTTCGACCAAAATCGACGCGCTCGGCGCGAGGTCACGCAACGCAGCAATGTCCTCACGCCGCGAAATCGTCGTAATGACCTTGGGATCATTCAACAGGCCGGCGGCTACTTCGTCGCCAGGGCGCCACGGATTAAGGACGATGACATCTTTGTCCCAACCGTACTGACGGACCGACGCCACCTCTTGGGCTACCCCGACGGCAAGAATGTCGATTCCTAGTCGTTGGGACTCCTGAACCAGCAACTCATGCCCGAAGCCGTATCCGTTCCCCTTCGTAACTGGCACGATTCCGGGGCAGGACTTCGCAAAGGCCGTCAGGTGGTTGCGCCACCGTTGAGCGTCGATAATGAGTTTAAGCATGTCAGCGTCGTTTCATGTAGAGGTCAAAAGCCTTATAGAGGATCGGGTTGATGGGCTTATCCCACTCACCCGGGAAGGCCACTGCCTGGCCACCGCTACCAACCTTAAACTGGATGAGGCCAATCTCGGGGTCGTTAGCACCCACGCCAGCGACGATGCCACGCATGTCGTAAACCGCACATCTAGCCTCATTGGCGGTGCGAATCATGGCCCACTGGATGGCGTTTGAGCCACGCACTTCCCGCTTGGCCGTGGTCGATGCGCCATAGGAATACCAGGCGTGCTCACCGACGGTAACAAAGGTAGTTGCAGCAACAACGTCGCCTTCGTGTTCAGCGAGAAAGACCTTCATACGGCCTTCTTCCTCAGCATTGAGAACATCCCACATATGCTCGAAATATTCCAGCGGGCGACCGGTAAATCCGTCGCGCTCAGCAGTCTCCAGGTAGACCTTATGGAAACGCGCCAGGTCGTCACGGGTGCCAAGTTTCACTTCAACGCCAAATTTGGCAGCTTTTTTGATATTGCGCCGCCACAGCTGATTCATGCCCTTGAGGAGCTCGTCCTCGGATTTCTGAGTGCCGTCCTCGTGGCGCAACGAAAGCTGAAAGTTGAACTGCGGCTGACCAGCAGCAAACCCGTGACCGGTTTCGTCAGTGATCCATCCGCCCTGCTTGAGTACCGACACGACGTGTTCCCCTTCGGGAGTTACGATGTCCGGCTCAACCTCGGTTAACGAGGTGATGTTGTCGTCAGCAATAGCGGTTTTGATGGTTTTGGTTCCCCATATACGGTGCACGACGGCCGGTCCGATACGTACCGCGAAAGCTTGACGCTTCTTGACGTGGGTCACCAGCGCGTCGAAGTGCTCGGCTATATCGTCGCGAGACCAGTCGAGAACCGGCCCCTCCGGCAGATAAGCCAAGTAACGGGGCAGTTTGGGAAGCTTTCGGTAGAGGATCAGTCCAACGCCGGTGAGCTCGTCACCGTCATAGAAACCTACTCGTTCACCCCGCCATTCTGACTTCACCCGTGCCCATGCGGGGGTCTGCAGGAAGGAGGCTGACCCTCGAGCCGCAATGAACTCAAGCATCGTGGAGACGGAAATAGAGCGAGCAGAGATCGGCACTCTTCAAACTATAACGCCGTGATTATCTCGTCTCCAACGAAAACCGCCTCACGTCTAACGACGTTGTCAGCCCAACTTTGCCACTTCTCAACACACCTTGCGGTCGCCATCCGTTGGGCATACGGACGGGGACAGCTAACACCAGACGCGAAGAAGACTGGCACAAAGAGGAGGGCCCGGTTACTCACCGGGCCCTCCTCAATCACTCATCACTGCTCCTGGGTGATAACCACATGGCGCTTAGGCTCGACACCCTCAGATTCACTGACGAGCCCAGCTGCGGCGACCGCATCATGGACGATCTTGCGTTCGAAGGGATTCATCGGGGCAAGATGAGCCGGTTCGCCGGTCTCTTTAACCGATTGAATCGCCTCGGTCGCCAAGACCACGAGATCCTTGCGACGTGACTCCCGATACCCGGCGATGTCAAGCATGAGGCGGGAACGGTGCCCGACCTCAGTCATAACGGCCAGCCGCGACAACTCTTGCAAAGCCTCCAGAACCTTGCCATCTTTGCCAACTAGGGTCTGCGAATCCGTGACGATGGAAACGTGGGCTCGGCCACTTTCCACATAGGTATCGATGTCGCCGTCTAGGTCTGCGATGTCGAGGAGTTCCTCAAGGTAATCGGCTGCGATGTCACCCTCCTCATCTAGAGGGTCGCCGGTCTCCTCGTCATCGTTTTCAGCGCCGTCGCTGTCATTGTCATCGGAATCTTCTGACTCGACGTCGTCAGCCTCAATCTCCTCAGGATCGAGGTTGCAGCAATCCTCGACTCGATCGACGTCGAGCTCCTCACTGCGCTCGCTGCTTTCGCTCATCTGTTACCTCTCAAAAGATCAACTCATGGTTCGGGACAGGCCCCAGGGGTCTTTACTTCTTACGTTGGGCTCGCGTCTGTTTAGCAGGCTGCTGGCGACGGACCACCTGACGACCACCACTGGCATCCTTGCGGACCGTTTGACGGGTCACTCCTTGGCGGGCCACCATCGGCTTCTCACTATCTTCGATAGTGGCTACCGGGGTGGGGGCAACAACTTTGCGACGCCGCTTCTCGCGACGAGCACGCTCGATTTCGTCGGGATCCTTGCCTTTGGCGATCATGCGCTCGCGCCAATCGATGTAGGCCGGGGTATTTGGTGTCGGGTTGTTACGGATAAGGATTTCCTGCTGGCCTAGCGTCCATAGGTTCGAGGTACACCAGTAGAGCATGACGCCGATCGGGAAGCTCACACCACTGAACAGGTACATCAGTGGGAAGAGGTAGATCATCATCTTTTGCTGCTGGGCCATGGGGCCGGTTAGCGATTCCGGAGGCATGTTCTTCCGCATCAGCTGAAGCTGGGTGTAGAACAGCGTCGCCACCATGATGATGATGAGAACAAGAGCGACGACCTGGGTGCCACCGAATCCGTTGTTCATGGGGAGGAACCGACCAGCCAACTCAGCGCCAAAGAACTTGGCATGTTGCAGGGATTCCATCAGGCCAGGGTTTTTAGCGAAGAAGTGACCTCGGGGGATACCACGGGAAACGCCGTCCAGCACACGAAACAACGCTAGAAAGATTGGCATCTGCAACAACACAGGCAGACAGGACGCCGCCGGGTTGACCCCTTCCTCGCGGTAGAGGTTCATCATCTCCTGGCCGGCACGTTCCCTGTCGTCGCCGTACTTTTCCTGGATGGCTTTCATCTTCGGCTGGATAAGCTGCATCGATCGCGCAGAGTTGATCTGCTTAACGAACAACGGCACCAGCAGCAAACGAATGAAAATCGTCAGACAGACGATGGCTAACGTCCACGAGATACCGGAGTCGCGGCCGAACAGCGGCGACCACAGGTAATGGAAGAGGACGAGCAGGCCGGACACTGCCCAGTACAACGGCACCATGATGGCGTGACCCATCGTGTGCAGGGCGCCGCCCAGGCTAAGTATGACCAGCGGGTTGAGCATCAGTTCTCACCTCGGGTGTGGGAAGGGGTACCCGTGTGGGTACTCCCCGGATCGGTGTATCCGGGGATGGATTTTCGTAGGGCCGGTTCGTGATCCCTGGGATTATCGTCCGTCAGATCGTGAATCGGTTCATTCTTTGAGCGCGCAGTTTCCGGATGGAGTTCACGCCATTGCCTTGCCTCGGGGGTGCCCGGCACTGGGTCGTACCCACCGTGGGACCATGGATTACATCGCAGAATCCGCCAGATGATCATCGGCGTCGCGCGAAAGACCCCGTGCACCTGTAACGCCCGCAGGCCGTACGTCGAACAACTGGGTTGGTACTTACAGACATCCCCGTAGAGCGGCGAGATGAGGGCTCGCCACCCTTTGACAAATCCAATAGCTAGCCAGGTAAGGGGACGAAAACGCCGCATCGTTGCCCATACGCCACCGTCGTCGTTCGGGTGCCGTGAGGGAATCGCCGCAGCTATCATCGCAGTTTCCGCAATGCCTGGTGCCATGCCCCGTCGAGATCCTTGGCAACCCGATCAGGTTGGGTCGCTGCAGCCGGTAGAGCTCGCACGACGACCACGGTGCCATCCTCGAGCTCATCCACGAGAGGACGGCAGAGGTGACGCAGTCGACGTTTGACCCGATTACGTGTCACGGCATTGCCCACGGCCTTGGACACGACAAAACCGACCCGCGGCGTAACGTCAAGGTCAGATCGGGAAGTCGTCGTTGACACTAATGGTTCACCAGAACCACAGTTACCCACAGGTGCTGTGGGTAACTCGGTCTTATCAGCTGAGTCGAACCTGAATTGCGCGTGTCGTCCGGCGTGAACGACAAGAGTAGGACGACCCGACCTGACGCCTCCGCGGACCGCGGCACGATAGTCACCGGGACGGTGCATCCGCGACCGGGCAGGCAGCATAAAAACTCAGGCCGACAGGTTGACGCGACCCTTGCGGCGGCGAGCAGCGAGGATGCTGCGACCAGCGCGAGTGCTCATGCGGGAACGGAAGCCGTGGTTACGGGCACGACGACGATTGCTGGGCTGGAAAGTGCGCTTCACGGGGATGTTCTCCCTTGTGTCTTGGGGATCACCCGGGGGATCGACGCGAGCCGGTCCCTCCGGGGCGCCCGGATGGGCGCAGGGGAAGTAGACGCTGAAGACAGCGACTTAACAACTCTACGTTGTCGGAGTCGCTATCGGCAAACTGATGACCCTGCGCCGCCAGACCATCAAGTGACACCCATGAAACCACATTTGTGTAGTCATTTGACCCGCTTGGCAAGCCACTCAAACCGGTTGCGGATGAGCCAAGGACTCACTAGCGTTCAGGGGAGTGGTACATCGTGGGTAGCTTGTCACACCGACTGTGGAAAACTGTGTGGACAACTCTCGACAACTTCTAGAGAACAGGTGGTGGA